>CAVYAC010000118.1:0-17781 GCA_963766065.1 uncultured Verrucomicrobiae bacterium | reverse complement strand
GATGACGGCAATCGTATCGCTTTGGTTGAGCATGCCGATATTCGATGTAGAAGTTACGGTCTGGAGGCCGATGAATTTGAGGTGGGTGGGTGCCACGGATCACAGGAGTTGCGACAGAGTCACTCCGGTGGATAGCATTTTGCCCACCCATTTCCCAGTTAATGGATCCGTGAGGCTTGAAGAGACGGATTCCGTGTCGCTCGAATGGCGGATAATGCCACCTGCGGGAAAGGGAAAACTCGAGTACCGTGTCATAATTGAAAGAAATGATACTGTCTCTGCTTCGGAGCAGATTCCGGCAGAACATACGATAATAATGACGCGTGTCCCTATTGGGACTGAATCTCCTAAATGTTGAGCCGACCGTTCGAATGAGAGCCCGCCAGACTTGGTCGCCAAAGTACGCCTTTTGTTGGGCCGACAGAGTCGCAGTGGTCATTCGCTCGCTCAGAAAGGTGAACACCTCTTCGACATTTACCTGCCAAAGTGATTTTCGTCTGGCAACAGGGTTCATGCGCGGAGGGGTTCTCAAGTATCCGCGGAAGTAACGAAACAGGAACGACTCAATCAGTCGTCGATCGGCCCGGTTCGCAAAACCAAGAAGCACCGGCCAGAAATCTGCCTGCGTTGGAATCGGTACAGTTCCCCCGCCTCGAACGCGGGTGGTCGCGCCCGCTCCACGTGAGGCGCCAGCTCCAAAGAACCACACTACTTTTCTTCCCTCTGGCATATCTCTACCCGCTATCCCGGATCGTGGACGATGTCGCCATCTTCGACAATGTACTCCTTGCCTATGACGCGGGGGTTGACGGCAGACTACTTGCTCTTCGGCGGCAGCTCGCGGACAAACGCCCAGGAAACTTCCGCGGTTTGCCCGTTGTCGTAATGGACGAAGAAGCCATGGTGGAGATCCTCATCCAGTTCCACGCGCACTACTTTGGCCTTTGCGGCGACTTTGTTCGCTTTGCGAATCGTCGCGTGTCGCTGAGAAAGGTGAGACCGTCGTCAAAATCCACCTCAAACGCGTCTTCCCACTGCAGATAGCGCGCGTTGCGGACGCGCACACCCTTCGCGGTTCCAAACGGCACTTTCAGCGGATTAAGCGTTCTCATAATCGGCCTTCGGCTTCCGATAATCTGTAGCACCTTTCGGGGCGGTTTCCAATCCCCAAGTGGCTTGTGATTACCGAGCTGGACGCGGCCCAAGAGATTGTCATCACTATCGAAGACATGGACATCCCGGGGTGGGTGATCGCCTCGCCACCATTCAAAAATATAGCCACCGCGCCGGATGCGCCCCATACCTGTTCTCCGCTACCCACTATGGCGTATATGGACGATGTCGCCGTCTTCGACGATGTAGTCTTTGCCTTTGACGTAGAGTTTACCGGTCTCCTTGAGCTTCACTTCGGCGGCATGGCCAGTGTCGCCGGCGCCGGTAAGCTCGCCGTACTTCATGACCTCGGCGCGGATGAACCCGCGGGCGATATCGGAGTGAATGGCATGCGCCGCTTCCACGGCGGTGGCGCCGTGACGGATCGTCCAGGCGCGGACTTCATCTTCGCCCGTGGTGAAGAAGGAAATATAACCGAGCGCCCTGTAGAGCAGGCGCGTCAGGACGTGAATGCGCCGGCTCCGTGACTCCCAGTGCCGCCAGGAATTCCGTGCGTTCTGTTGGGTTTTCGATTTGGGCGACTTCGGCTTCGACTTTCGCGCACAATTCACAGACTTCACTGCGCGGGCCGGTGAGTTTGGCTTTCGCCTGCTCGACCAATTGCGGATTCGGGAAATTCGATTCGCCGAGGTTGAGCGCGGTGACGAGGCCCTTGACCGTGAGGAATTGGAGCGACCGAAGACGCTTCTCCTCGCCTTCGTGCCAGGGAAATTCGCGGAGCGACCTGCCCGATTCCAGATGTGGCTTGAGTTTCTCCAACTGCGCGGCTTCGTCGGCGCGTTCCTGCTCGAATTTGCGTTTCTGGTCCTGGGCGATGCGGTTGAGCCGGGTCTCGACCAGGCTGAGGTCGCTGATCGTGAGTTCGAGGTTCATCGCGTCAATGTCCCGCAACGGATCGACCGAACCGTCCACGTGAAACACCACCGGATCCTCGAAGGCCCGCACGACCTGGCAAAGCGCATCCATGTCCTTGAGCTTGTTGAGCCATTGCTCGCGCGGCTTGGGTTCGTGGGGTCGGGGCCGGGGCGAGCGTGCACTCGATCTCGGCGTACTTGGTTTTCTTCGGCTGGTACATCGCGGAGAGCTTGTCCACGCGCGGATCGGCCACCTTGACCGTCCCGACGTGGTACTCGGCGGCGCGACCGAGCAAGTGGTCAACTCCCACACCCGTGAGCAGGGAGAACACCGTTTTCTTGCCGACTTGCGGCAGGCCGATGAGGGCAATTTTCATTTGAGACGCCGCGCCGAATGCCTTCGGAGGGGCCTACAACCACCTCATCTCTTGAGGCTTGCGCAGAACGCTTCGATGCGATCGAGCCCCTTCTGGATGTTTTCCATGGAGCAGGCGTAACTGAGCCGAACGTGCGCGTCGCTGCCGAACGCGATCCCGGGCACCACGGCGACCTTCTGCTCATCAAGCAACTTGCTGGAAAAGGCGGTCGAACTGAGGCCGAAACTGGAAACGTTCGGCAGCATGTAAAATGCGCCCATGGGTTTCACGCAGGTGACCCCCGGAATTTTCGTCAGGCGGTCGTACATGTAGGCGCGCCGTTCCGCAAACGCCTTGACCATCTCACCGATGAACGATTGGTCGCCCTTCAACCCCGCGAGCGCGCCTTTTTGGGCAAAGCTCGTCGGGTTCGAGGTCGAGTGCGACTGAATGGAGTCGATGGCCGCGGCAATGGGCTCGGGAGCCGCCACATAGCCGAGACGCCAGCCGGTCATCGCGTAGGCCTTGCTGAAGCCATTGACGGTGATGGTCAGGTCGTAGACGTTTTCGCCCAACGACGCGAGACTCACGGGCTGGACGCCGTCGTACGTGATCTTTTCGTAAATCTCGTCCGAGAGCATCAGGATGTCTTCTTCCAGAGCGACCTCGGCGAGCGCTTGCAGTTCCTCGCGGCTGTACACGGTGCCCGTCGGGTTGCCGGGCGAATTGAGAATGATCAATTTCGTGGCCGGAGTCATCGCGTCGCGGAACTGGTCCGGTGTGATCTTGAACCCGCTGGCTTCCGTGGTCTCGACGATCACCGGCGCAGCGTCCGCGAGCTTGGCCATTTCGGGATAGCTCAACCAATACGGCGCAGGGATGATCACTTCGTCGCCGGCCTGGCAGGTGGCGAGGATCGCATTGTAACAGGAATGCTTCGCGCCGCAGTTGACGATGATCTGCGACGGCTTGTACTCGAGACCGTTTTCGTTCTTCAACTTGTCGGCGATGGCGGCGCGCAGTTCCGGTATGCCCGAAGACGGCGTGTACTTGGTGAACCCCGCCGCCAGCGCCTGCACGGCAGCGTCCTTGATGTATTGGGGCGTGTCGAAATCGGGTTCGCCGGCGCCGAAGCCGCAAACGTCAACTCCTTCGGCTTTGAGTTTTTTGGCCTTGGCGTCGATGGCGAGCGTGAGCGACGGGGTCAGGGTGGTGGCACGTTGTGCGAGTTGTTGCATAAGTGGTCTTTCTGGTGCTGATGGTTCGATTCAAGATTTCAATACGACGGGTTCAGAGCTGGCAATTATAAAACTCCTCGACGAGCGGCTTCAGATCGTTTTCACGGGCGTTGATGATTTTCATTTCCCGCTGCGCGTTCTCGGCCGAATCACTGGCATGCGCGGCATTGACCATGATGTCCTTGCCGAGTTCACGACGGATCGTGCCGGGCGGCGCCTTGCGCGGGTCCGTGGGCCCCAGGACGCCGCGAATCTTGGCCACGGCATCCGTCCCCTCATAGACGACGGCCACGATTTTTTCCAGGCCGGGCTGGGCCTTGGCGGGGCCGGAACAATCTTCCGGCTTCCGGCCGGTCATGAATTGGACAATCTGGCTGAATTGTTGGTTGGCGAACAGCGGCCCCATGATATCCCCGAGTGCCTTCTCGGTTTGTGGGTCGAGGCCGAAACCGAATTCTTTTTCCAGCGACAATCGTGCGCGCTGTCCGGAGATTTCCTTGAGCTTTTCGCGGAGGAAGACACGGACCGGCCCGTAAAACTCCTCGGCCTGTCCGACGCTCATGTGATGGACCTTAATGGTGATGATGTACAGCCCCGTGCGCGAGAGCATGTCAACAATGTTGCCCGGGCGGGCGCTGGGGAAGCGGAAATTATCGGGCTTCAGTAACACGAGCGTCTGTTCCACCTTGGCGTTCTTGGGGTAGACAACGACCTTCTCCAAAAAGCCGCCATCAGTGTCGGAGTATTTGGCCCAAAGCTTGAGCTTGGTCTCGGCCTCCTCGGGACTGGGGGCCGCCAGGACTGCGGGCTCGAAGTATTTCACCTGACCGTCAGACGCCGACGATGTAGTCGCCATACGTGTCGCGGATGGTTTCACCCGCGGCCGCCTTGTCGGCCTGAAAACTGCCCACCACCTGCCGCACTTTGCGCACCGCGTCTTCGCCGCGGAACAGGAGCATCATCACGCGCTTCCGTTGTCCGGTTTTCGGGTCGGGCGAATAATTGTCGAGGATGTATTGGCGAATGAGTTCCTGGATCTTGCGGTCTTGGGGATCCTTGGGGGACACCGCAATTTCCGCGTAGCGCTCGACCAGTTCGCGCCCGGGTGCGAACATGCGGGCGGCAACCAACTCCAGAGCGGTGCGTGTAAACAATCGGGAGATCACGCCGCCCGTACGCGATTTGTACACCGTGTACGGGTTGATCAGTACGTAAGCCAGTTCTTCTTTAGCAGCGGTCATGGTTGGTCGTATTCCGATTATCGTGTTGACGTGGCGCATCCTGTTCAAAAACAGAGAGAACCCGCGGTCGCAAGCCTCACAGCCCGCGAGGGACTCGTCTCGCTTTTGGTTCGAACCGCGGCGGCGATGTCCGTCTTACTTCTTGCCTCCCATGATGCGGAACAACTTGGTGCCGCAATCCGGGCAGACGCCCTGGATGGCGGGACGACCGTTCTTCATGGTCACTTCCTGCGCCTTGGCCATTTCCTTCTTCGCTTTGCACTTCACACAATACGCTTCTGCCACGGTACTTGCCTCCCCTTCGGTTCAATTTTCACTTGGAAAACTTGCGGCGCATCTTACTGGCATCAGCCAACAACCGTCAAGGTGCAAAACCGGGACGAGAGAATCCAACAACACTGGCTGCGAGGTTGTATTTTTCGACTCTCCATGGTATTGTAATGCGAGGTATTTAGTCGTCACCAAGTAGCACACAAGGAATGGACACTACTCTCGCGAGCCGCCCAATCCAAGCGGTGGCGTGCACTTTGCGCCGGCCGTTGGGGATCGTCGTTGCCGCAGGATTGATGTTATTGGTCGCCTGCGAACACTCCGGTTCCGTTTCCGACGCCGATGCAGAACAAGAGGTCAACTACCAGCGCGCCAGGCGCTTATGCGAGCAACAAGACTTTCCAGGCGCGGCGGAGTTTTACAATAAAGCGCTCTTGGTGCATCCGGAGTTCGCCAACGCACACATGGAATTGGGGTTGTTATACGAAAACCGGTTGGCTGACCCGATATCCGCCATTTATCATTACCGGCGGTTCCTGGAGCTGCGGCCAGATTCGGAAAAGAAGCAGTTGGTTGAGGATTTTATCGAACGCGCCAAGCTGTCGTTGGCGGCGAAGTTGCCCCAATCACCCATCGTCGATGCGAGCGAGCTGACACGGTTGGAAAGTGAGAAGACGGCGTTGCTGCAGGAGAACGCCGCGCTTCGAACGCGAGTGGCAGAATTGGAGAAGGTGGGGAGCGCCACACAAGTGGTGGCGACCGAGTTGACACCTGTTGCGGTGGCTTCGGCTCCTCCGCCGTCTCCAGCCGCGACGACCGCGCCGGCGGTTGCTCCGGGAATTGTGATGGCGGCGGCACCGATCATGCCAACGTCCGAGGCATCGACGATGGAATCGCCGCGGGTTCGCACGTATATTGTGCAACGAGGCGATACGCTACAGTCGCTGGCGTTGCGGTATTACGGGTCACGAGCGGCGTGGGGAAAAATTTTTCAGGCGAATCGGAGCGGTCTGCCAAGCAAAGATCAGTTGAAGGTCGGGCAGCAGTTGGTAATTCCTTGATGGGGAACGTGGGTAGACCAGGGCAGAATAGGGCGAAAAGGTCATGTTGAATAAGGTATTTGCGGGGTTGGTGATCGCGTTTTGGGCGGGCATGATGACGGCACTGGTCCGTGTCGAAGTTTTCCCGCAGCCGACGACGGTCGAGACATTTTCGACCGAACGGGTCATGAGGAAAGTATTTTCGAACCCCGAACCCCTGAGCTTGGACGTGTATTATAACTCCAGCAATCACATCGGGCATTGCACGATCGAAATCCAGCCACAAACGAGCGATATGACGGGCGACGAATCCGGCCTGACACAGAAGATAGTCGATTACAAGGTGACCACTGATTTGAAAGTCAGGCTGACGGCATTCGGGATGCCATCGCGGCTGGCGTTGGTTGGCGAAAGTATTTTCAGCAGAACGCTGGAACTGGAACACTTTCGGTTTAGCACTGCCATCGGCGAAGGTCGCGGGGGTGCGGGCGGTTTGGGAGATGGTCGCGTGAATGTGATCGGAGACGATCATACCAAAACGGTGCAGGTGGCGTTCGACTTTGGCGACTTCCACGATGAGCGCCTCTTCGACTTCGATCAGGTCAAGGGCGCGGGCTTTGCCAATGCATTCGGATTACCGGGGATGGCCAACTTCAGCTTCCTCGGCGGTGGCGGACTTCCGAGTGGTTTTGGTGCGTCTTCGGACGAGGGCGCTCACGCGCGGCCCACGACGACCACGTCCCTCGACCGCCTGGAAATTGCGGGCAATCTGCAGCGTGTGTACCTAGTATATTCCAGGATCGACGACCAGATGTGGACGAAGATCTGGGTGGACGAGTCGGGTCAGGTCCTCAAGGTGGTTACTTCGATGGGACTAGAAATGCGAAGCGATGTCGCACTGGGAATGGGCGAAGAACCGAATCGAATGGCTCACCGGAGGGCCGGCGGGACCAGACCATGATCCGCACCGAACATCTCGCGAAGCGGTACGGCTCTCTGGTGGCCGTCAACGACCTCAACCTCGATATTCCGCAGGGCCAGTTCTTCGCGTTCCTCGGACCGAACGGCGCCGGGAAGACAACCACCATCAAGCTCCTGGCCGGATTGCTCAAGCCGACCTCGGGCCGCGCGTTTATCGGGGGCTATGACATTCAGTCGGATCCAGTCGAGGCCCGCAAGATTATCAGCTACGTGCCCGACATGCCATTTCTCTATGACAAACTCGAGCCCATGGAATTCATGCTGTTCGTCGGCCAGCTTTATGGAATGGAACGTCCGGAGCTCGTGCGCGCCAGCGACGAGTTGTCCGATGTGTTCGGGTTGGATGAGGTCCGCACGCAACCAATCGAAGAACTGTCCCTCGGGACGCGACAGCGCCTGGTGATTGCCTCCGCGCTGTTGCATAAGCCCAAGGTGATCATTATCGACGAGCCGATGGTCGGCTTTGACCCACGGAGTGCGCGTGTGGTCAAGGATGTTCTCAAGGAGCGGTCGCGCGGCGGTGTGACAGTGTTTCTGTCAACGCATATCTTGCCTCTCGCCGAGGAGTTGGCCGATCAGGTGGGCATTTTGAACCGCGGCAAGCTGATTGCCGTGGGAACGATCGACGAACTCCGGGAGCTCAGCGGTGAAAAGGGTGAACTCGAAGACACATTTCTCGCGCTGACACGCGGAGAGGCGCCAGCGGTCGAACTGCCATGAATGCCCTGAAGTTTTTTCGATTACTGATCGAGCTCAATCTGCGGATTGTTCGCCGCAACATCCTCACGTTGCGGGAGAAATCGCTGCTGATGGTGTCGGTGATCACCTTGTTCGTGATTGGCTACTGGTTCGCGGCTTACTCGATCTTCTACATGGGGTTCCGCCATCTGGCGGAGGTGCCAGGTCTACAGGTGATCGTGCTGGACCGGATGCTCTACCTGTTCTTTGCCTTCCTGTTCCTGATGTTGATGTTCTCCAACATGATCATTGGCTACTCGACGTTGTTTAAAAGTCAGGAAACGGAGTGGATGCTCACGCTACCTGTCCGCAGTCTCGACGTGTTCCGCTGGAAACTTATGGAGACCACCCTGCTGGCGAGTTGGGCGTTCCTGTTTCTGTCGGCCCCCTTGATGGCCGCCTACGGGAATGCCCGACACGTGTCGCCAAGTTTCTACCTGAAGGTGTTCCTGTTGTTTGTGCCGTTCACCGTCATTCCGGCGGCGCTCGGGTCGATCGCGATCCTGATCGTCACCCGCTACCTTCACCGACGGGTTTTCAAGTGGGCGCTTTTCGGCGTCAGCGTTGTGGGCATTGCCACGGGCGTCACCTTTTTAAAGCCCATGCAGGCCGAACAACTGGAGCAGGCGCAAATGGTGGCGTCGCTCACGCAATTGCTCCACAACAGCAACATGACCGTGCAGCCGATGTTGCCGAGCTACTGGGTCGCCTCGAGCATGATTGCCTGGGGGGAAGGCTGGTCGGGGAAGGGGCTGTTCTACTTCCTCGTCCTCCTGAGCAACGCCATGATGGCCACCCTCGTCTGCGTGACCCTCAGTCGCCGGTTGTTCTACGAGGGCTGGTCGCGCAACCACACCCAGGGCGATTTTCAGTTGGGCGTCCCGCTTCTGGACAAACCAATCAGTCTTCCCCGTGCCGACCTTGCCGACCGCATCATCAACCTCTGGCCGCGCCTGCATCACGCCACCCGCGCGCTGGTCATCAAAGACATCCGCGTGTTCTGGCGGGACACCTCCCAGTGGAGCCAGTTCGTGATCTTTTTCGGCCTGCTCGGCCTCTACGTCTTGAATCTCCGCAGCGTCGCCTACGATTGGAGTAACGAATACTGGGCCAGCTTCGTCTGCTTCCTTAACCTCGGCGCCTCGAGCATGACCCTCGCCACCCTGACCACCCGCTTCGTCTTTCCCCAGTTCAGCCTCGAAGGCAAACGCCTCTGGATTGTCGGCATGGTTCCCAACGGCCTCAAACGCGTCCTCTTGGAAAAATTCTGGCTCAGCAGTATCTGCTCCGCAGCCATCACCCTCGCCCTGATGCTCACCTCCAGTTGGATGCTCCGCATTCCCGGCTGGCTGACACTGCTCTTCGCCTCCACCGTCATCGTCATGAGCTTCGCCCTCTGTGGCATCGCCGTCGGCATCGGCGCGCTCTTCCCCAATTTCTCCTCCGGCTCCTCCGCCAACCGCCGCGACGACAACCCCGCCCGCATCGTCTCCGGCTTCGGCGGCACCTTCTGCTTCCTCCTCAGCCTCGTCTACATCGCCCTCGTCATCGGCTCCGAAGTCCTCCCCATGTACCTCAGCTTTGCCGCCAACGGATTCTCCGACCGCGGCCAACCCTGGGGCCTCGTCTTCTCCTGGATCTTCGTCGCCTTCCTCAGCCTCGCCGCCACCTCCATCCCCATGTCCCTCGCCCTTAAAAAAGTCGAAGCCCTCGAAATCTGACTCCAGCTCACCCCATCTCTCCCCATCTGCCCGCCATCTTCACCTCCACCAACCCTCATCCAAACCACACTAATTCTTGACAATAACAACCCTGTCGCCTCCAACCCATCCCTTTCCCACATAACCCGCCTTACCCGCCTTCGCCCCCAAATCCATCCTTGCCCGTCGCCTTCCGCCCCCCGACTTCTTCCCTCATTCGCCCCCCTTCGCAGTGGTGACTTCTCCTTGCCCTCGTGCTAATTTCACCCCACAACAACCATCACCAAACCACCCACCCACCCAGCCCTCCCCATGACCACGCGCCCCCAGCTCATCATCATCGCCCTCGCTTCTCTCACGCTCACCCTCATCACCGCCCCCCTCCGCGCCGCCGACACCAACCGCTACTTCACCACCGACCAACTCGACCCCGTCGCCCTCCTCCCGCCGCCGCCCGCCCCCGGCTCCGCCGAAGAAGCCGTCGACCTCGCCACCACCGTCGCCGTCCACAAAGCCTGCAACCCCGACGACCTCGCCGCCGCCAAATCGCAACAACGTTTCAACGTCTACGTCTTCACTCCCGTCATCGGCCCGTTCTTCCAACGTGACACACTCCCCGCCACCCAAACATTCTTCCACCGCGTCCACAACACCACCGAAGACATCCAGAACGCCGCCAAAACCGCCTTCCACCGCACCCGCCCCTACGTCCTCGACCCCAGCCTCGCCGATGGCCAACCCGAAAACAACTACAGCTACCCCAGCGGCCACGCCTGCCAGGGCACCGTCTACGCCCTCATCCTCGCCGACCTGTTTCCCGACAAACGCGACGACATCCTCGCCCTCGGACGCGCCATCGGCTGGCACCGCGTCCAATTCGGCAAACACTTCCCCACCGACATCTACGCCGGCCGCGTCCTCGCCCAAGCCATCTATCGCCAACTCAAAGCCAGTCCCGACTACCAGCGCGACCTCGCCGCCGCCAGGACCGAACTCACCGCCCCCATCGCCCACTAACTCTTCGCCCGCCGCCGCAGCCGCCCCTTGTAGCCGCACGGCTTTAGCCTGCGGTTGTGGCGTCGCTTCGGAGCCTGCGTTGAGCGCAGTCGAAACGAAGCGCCAGCCGCCGCCGCCCCGCCACCCGACCCCGCCGCCGCCCCCTGTAGCCGCACAGCTTCAGCTTGCGGTTGTAGCGGCGCCTCGGATCTGTAGTTGTAGCGGCGCTTCTGCGAAGCGCCGACCGTCCCCGCCTCCACATCATTCCCCTCCTCGGAGGGGAAAAAGGGGTGGGTGCTGGAAACCTTGTCTCCCTCTACACTCCGCCCCCCACGCCGGACTTGCCTGCCAAATCACCCGCTTGTAGACTGCCCGGCATGCCCCCGCGCCAACCCAAACGTAACTGCTACATCGTCGCGGGCTCAAACGGCGCCGGCAAGTCAACGTTCGCCACCGAATTCCTCCCCCGCTACGCCAACTGCCCAAACTTCATCAACGCCGACCTCATTGCCCGCGTCCTGTCCCCATTCGACCCCGATGCAGCCCTGGCACATGCAGGGCGGTTGGTCCTGGAAAGCATCAAGCAAGCATCCGCCGCCCGCGCCGATTTCGCGTTTGAAACCACGTTGTCCGGACGTTCCTACCTCCACGTCATCCGCGACCTGCGGAAACGCGGCTATCGCATTCACATGTTCTACCTGTGGATTCCCGGGCCCGAACTCGCCCTCGCCCGCATCCGCGACCGCGTCGCTAAAGGCGGCCACAACGTCCCCGCCCGCGACGTCCGCCGCCGCTTCCGCCGCACACTCACCAATCTCTTCACCCTATACCGCCCGCTGCTCGACACCCTGCGCGTCTTCGACAACTCCACCGATGTACCCCGCCTCGTCTTTGAGGATGAAAACGGGTGCTCGATCGAGTATGATACTCAGTGTTATCAACAGATGCTCCGTAGCGTGAAACCATGAGACGAACACTCGTACCAAAGAACCCGATGACCCGGAAAGCGCTGACCGCCATGCGCGACGCCGTCGCCAAAGTCGTCGAAGACCACCGCCAGCGACACATGCCCCTCGCCATCTGGCAGGACGGCAGGGTTGTCCGCATCCAACCCGAATCTGCATCCCTCGTCCGCGAACGGCCCGCCTCCTACCGCGTGCCACACCGTTCCCGGTAGGGCGCGATCTCCGAGCGCGCCGCTTTCCCTCCGGTTGTCATGTTGAGCCTGTCGGAGCCGAGTCGGACGGAGCCGAAACGAAGGGTAGACGGGGTCGTAGACGGGGTCATCGTAGACGGGGTCATAGACGGGGTCTCATAGACGGGGTCAACGCTTTACAATTTACATATCACACTTCGTAGCCGTCATCCCCGCTTCCCCCCATCCGAACTCGCCGCCCTTCGTAGCGGACGCCTCGTGCCGCATCATCCCCTCAATAAAAGGGTTCACCGCTTCACAATTTACCGATCAGACCTCCTCACCGGCCTCGCCGCCTCCCGACAGTTGACAACGTCCTTCGTCTTCCTTCTTCACCCGCAACGCATGATGCCTGGTACTACTAGGTGTGATCATTTTCCCTCTCGTCCATGATACATTGCACTGCAATGTATCGTCGTTTGGCTCTGCCTCACGTTGTCGCCGAACGTCCAATCCTGCATTTCGGGGTCTCAACGCTGCAACCTCTGATCAGCGCCTCCCCAATCCGCAACCGCCCCCGAATCGGCCGCCTTGCTCGCCTCGGGCGAATTACCCGCCTCACGCGTGGCTCGCAGCGGAAGCCCTGTGTCGCATCGTCCCGCCTGTCCGCCGAAGTCTTGACGAAGGAGGATCAACGATGCAACACAGAGATTGAACCCCGCCGTTCTCTGCGCTCTCTGCGTCTCTGCGTGAGACAGCCCTGCCGCCGATCCGCCCTCGCGAAGTCCGCGCTCACCCTCCGGCGTCACGCGGCCCTCCTGTCCTTCTTCCGAACTGCCGTTACACCTCCATTTCGCTCTTCGACCTTCGTATCTCCAGTCTCTCCGCATCCTGTTCCTGACGCGGTCCCCACTCCGCCGCCATCTCGCAAGATGCATATGTTGCATATGTATCGACCTTCCCCGCGTCTCATCATGCAAATGTTACCTATGTATTCGTCTCTTCGCGGACCGCACCGCCCCGACTCGTCATCCGCGATATGCTAAAATGTTAGCACCTCCCCGCTTCCCCCATCCGCAACCGCCGCCGGTCCGTTTACCCTGCTTGTCCTGAGCAACACCGACGGGATGCCTGCCTGCGGTGCCTGTGGTGAGCGACGTCGAACCCAGCAACGTCGAACCGTCGACGGGCCGTCGCTGCCCCTTCCTCTCTCTCGACACATGGCACCACCATGTATTGTCCGCACTCACTTTCAGGTCGTCACCACCGACTGCGAACTCCACGATGCCTGGTACTACTAGGTGTCATCATTCCCCCCCGTCACAGATGATACCTTCCAGTGGAAGGCATCGCCTTCCCCCCGATAAAGTGAAGAATTGGGATCACGTCTCAACATGGCAACATTTGAACGCCTCCCCGCCCCGAAAGCGTTCGGGGCTGCTTGTGCCCCCGCCGCAAACCGTACAAAAAAATTCTTGCAACTCTGACCCCATGGTGCCAAAACTATGCCCGTCATCCCGTTTGTGGGGCCTTGTGTTTTTGGCCCGTGAGCGCCAGGTCCGCGCGAGCCCCGATGCTGCAAAGCACGGGAGCGCTCTTCTGATCGGAGACAGAGGAAACTATGGCAAATGCCTACGCCTTGACCAGTAGAGACATCGTTGGACTGCTGGTTCTACTGACCGTCTTTGTGTTTGGCCCAATGTTGTTGATGTGGTGTTGTTCCAGACGCGCGTCCGATTCCAAGCCGAATCTCCGAGACTGCCCCCACTGCGGCGCCCAAAATCGTGCCACCCAGGCACGCTGCTACTGCTGCGGACATAATTTCGCGCGGCCGGAACCTGACGCGGCAACCGCCACCGTGATCCAGCGGGTCAGACAGGCCGACGCCAACAAAGCCCGGCAGGCAACGGAAACCCACAGTCCCCCGGCCAACAAAGTCGCCTGACCAACCGGTCCATTCGCCTTCCGTCTCCGGGCTTCTGGATTCTGACCTCCGAAGATATGAGATGACCTGGCGTAAGTCGGGCGGAAAATGTCAATTGATGTTGAAAATAGAGGTTCCAACCGGAGGCAACAGCCTTCACAACCCAATACGGAGATATGTGTATGAAATCTGAGACAATCCGCAGAGCATTCAAACTGGATTTCAGGAACAAAGCAGAGCCGAACTGGGTCGTCCCGTAAAAACTGCCGTCGCTGCCTTGGCGAAACGCACGAACAAACCGGGCGGCCGGTCCCGGCCGTGACCGGCCCCCGAACGCCCTGGCAAAGCATCGCCTTGTTAGAACGACCCGGTGCCGCTCAGGTTAATCTTGCTGAACGTCAGGTGTACTTCCGTCTCCGAGTGTCGGCTCCGTCGTCGTCACGCTGCCGTTACAAATGACGTCGGTCGAACATACCGAAGCTATCTCCAACGCTGATCGACACTGTAACCGCCTCGTCGGTGATTGGAGCAGTCTCATTGCCATCAAAAGACGACGCGTCTGGTGAAGCTTCCAATGCGTCCGCGCAAGAGACGTTATCGTCGCCTGTAGTGGCCGAAACGGTGACCGTCAGCTTCGTCTCAGTTATGGTTAGTGTAACCAGCCCCTCCTTCTTGGGGGCTGTATCGCAATCGGCGTCAGTCGCCACGTTGTCCATCAAAACAAATGTGGCCGTGACACCGTTCGTACCTTGTTTCTTCGTGCTTTTGAACTTAAGCGGGTTGGCATCTCCGAGCGTCCCGCCATCGGCGTAGCGGTTTTCCAAGCTCCAGTTTCCGATGTCAATCGAGACAGCGGTGCTGTCACCCAACGTGGTGAAATCAACGTAATTACTGGAGTTGAAAGAAACGGCTGCCGTCAGTGAGAATTTGCCGGTGGGGTATGCGTCACAGGACAAACTGCCATCCGATTCGCTGCCGGTGCAGCCCGTTTTGTCAGCATAACTTTCGCTGAAGGATACCTTATCGGTCGCCTTGGTTGCCGCCCACCCGGCAGTGATTGTCAGGCCCATCAATAGGGTGCAGATCGTCACTGCCTTGCGCGGCATCATTGACTTGCTGGGGCTTCTCATGAGACCTCCGGATGTTTTGGGTTTGTTCAGTGGTTCTGACGCGATGTACGTACCGACCACGCACCGTTTGTACTCATTGCACTTCTTGTCCGCGCGCCGAGTCGTAAACGCGGCTTGGGGTGTTGTTTCGTTGCCGTTCAACCGACATCTCCCATATGACCTACGGCCCGCGACCATCGCGGGCCATTCAGTTTCATTGATCAGCATTTTATCCCCTCGGACACTGCTATCAAGCCCTTTTGCGACTCCAAGATCGGTTTCCCGACTCCGGGGGAGATGCCTTCGTCTCTTAATTGCGTTCCGCACCGATTCTCCACCGAACTCTGACAAAGCATCGCCGCCCACGCTTTTTTCCCCACAATTGCCGCCCGGCAAGCATCAGCCGAGCAGCGGCATGGGCAATCTCAGCCACCCAATCCTTTCCAGAATAGTTCGAAACAATTCCCGTGGGATTGCCACCTCCGCCATCTGGAAGATCACCCGCCGGCATGGCGTACCACCTTCGCTCCGATCTTGATCAGTTTCTCCCGCAACGTCGTCAGCGTCCAGTGCCGCACCGCTCGGGGCAACACGGCCTGACGCCGCAGCATTCCGCCGGTTGGATCGCCCGGCGTCGCGTTCGATTCCCACCACAGATACGGATGCTGGAAACTGAATCCGTCCTCTTGATGGTTCCCGCGTACCGAGTAGCCCGGCCAGGGATCAAACGTGCACGTCACGTTGGTGTCACCCATGACAGACATCACGGGAAGAAATGGGACGACCAAGAGCCACACCCGTAGACCAAATCCTGTCTTCATAGCGATCTCCTACTCGTACAGGTTCGCGGTCGGGGTGAGTACCGCGTGCTGAGTCAATTCAGATTGTCTTCGTTCGGATGCCGAAATGCGAGCCAATTACGCGAATTGGAGCAACTTCCGGCCGGGTTGGTGGGCGTGTGGCGCAATCATTAAATGTGACCTTGATTTCGGCAAGCGCGGGTCACTTGAGGTTCTTCATGTTGAAGGCGGCGAGGAGGAAGAGGAGAAGGACGAGCCCGGCTAGGGAAAGGATTTTCAGTCGGAGGCGCTGGCGGTCCTGGAGGGAACGGACGACGAGTTTCATGGCGGGTTTGCTCAATAGGAGGACGCCGAGCGTGGCGCCGAGGAGCGCGCCGACAGCAAGTGACCACGAAGTGTTGGCGTGGGAGAAGATTCGGGCGAGGTAATGAGCCGGCATTGGCCCCGGCCGCGAGGCAACCCGCCAGAACGAGCAGGATCGCCAGTTTCATGGGCGGTTCGCGTGTTGGGTCATGGCATGCAGTTGTGACAGAGTTGCGGTGAGGATGTCGAGGATGTTTTGGGGGAAGGGGGGCGGCTGTCGAGGAGGCGGGGGTGACGACAGGTCTGTCGGCTGCCGTGTGAAACAATATCTTTCAGCGTGACACGCCTCGAAAGCGGCGGTAAAGATGCATATGCGCTTCGCGCGTACGTGTTTGACTCGCTGACGAAACTGCGATACGGGGCTACACATGGCAAGGATCACTATCATTGACGATGATCGCGCTATGGATCTGCTTTCCGACAACCTGCGTTATCGGGGGCATGAAGCCAGTCACGTTTCATCCTTTGAAGAAGCCGTGGCTGGGATTGCCACCATCGTTGATTCGGATGTGGTCGTGCTCGACATCGTCATGTCTTAGCCCGCCCGGCCGCCCCAAAACCGGTCTGGCGGGAGATCACACGGCTGGAATGGAGCTGCTCTCGGAAATTCGAAAGCTGAACAGAGACCTACCAATAATCGTGTACACTGCAATCGAAGACCAAGGCATCAGATCGGCTCTCGAAGCCGACGCCAGGGTTCAGTTTATATCTAAATGGGAGTCACCATCACTTCAGTCCTTCGTCGCGCGTATTCTGAATGCGATAGGCGAAGAGGTTGGAGCGCCCGTACTCCAGCCGTTTATAGTTCACGGTCATAATGAAGTTGCGAAACTCGCTCTAAAGAATTTTCTTCAAAACACGCTACACTTACCCGAGCCGATAATACTCCACGAACAGCCAAATCAAGGCCGAACAATTATCGAGAAATTTGAGCACTACGCGGCCCAGGCTGCAATCGTATTCGTCCTCCTTACACCTGACGACGCAGTGGCAATATCGACTGATTCCGATGAGGTAAAGAGGCGTGCGAGGCAGAATGTGATCTTTGAGATGGGTTATTTTCTAGGTGTTTTGGGACGTGGGTCTGGCAGGGTGTTGTTGCTGTGTAGTGGGGGCGTCGAATTGCCTAGTGATGTAACCGGTGTTGTCCTAATCGATATTTCCGCAGGAATTGACGCAGCCGGGGAGCTCATTAGGAGGGAGGTTGAACATGCCGACAGAGAGTACTGATGTTTATGACCTGAAAAGGCAAATCGAGCGCCTTGAGAAGGAATGCGAGGGGCTTCAACAGAGACTGTCGGAACGTCGAGCGCGACCGAGTAGAATATCTTCAAAACGTGTCCCATCAAATCGTTGCTCCTCTTAACGCGATAAAATGGCACATTGAAAACTTGACGGAAACGCGCGTCAGTATTGACCGCGCCAAGAAGGTCCTTCGGTCGATATATTCACAGGCTACGCTGGCTGCACACCTCGCCAAAAACTTCCGGTTGATGTCCAATCTGGAAACAGAACACGCTCTGTCCGCTCTCAAGGAGCCGTCCCTACCAACGGCGAGACAAAAGCCTGCATTGACCTCCGAGGGGGGTTGGTGTACAAGGAAGGGCGTGGGGAAGACAGGCCGGTTCTGATGGCTTCTTCGAATATTCATTCTACCGCAATCGTTGATGCGCGCGCGCAGGTTGGTGCCGGCAGCGAGATCGGGCCGTATTGCGTGGTCGGGGCGAACGTGACGCTCGGGGAAGGGTGTCGGCTGCATTCGCATGTGGTGGTGGATGGGCTGACGACGATTGGGGCGCGGTGCGAGTTTTATCCGTTTGCGTGTATCGGGCTGAAGACGCAGGACCTGAAATATTCGGGTTC
>CAVYAC010000117.1:0-46242 GCA_963766065.1 uncultured Verrucomicrobiae bacterium | reverse complement strand
ACGGAACACGTGCAGGAGATCGCGAGCTTGTTAGAATAATGAACGTCGGCAGACCGTGGCGACGAGCAACGAAAGTTCAGGATGGCAAAATCTTCGATCCATGAAGCCGTTGATTCACCCCGGCCCGCAGTGTGGTTCGGCGTCAGGCGGAGGCGCATCGGTCTTCGCCTTCTTCTGTTGGTCGGTGCGCTACTTGTGGCCGGCGTCCTGATCTGGCAGGGGGTCACGGCCAGGGGCAATCCGGACCCCACAGGTCCGCATCTCAGCCCGACAGTGGCGCTGCTCGACATCGGCGTGCTCGTGTTCCGCGAGGGACTGGAGTGCATCCTGGTACTCTCGGCGGTTACGGCCAGCCTGGTCGGCAGCCAGAAGGCTTATCGGCGGCCTGTTGCCGTCGGCGCGGGGATCGGTTTTGTGGTGACGCTCGTCACATGGGTTATTGCCGTGGCGACCGTCAATGATTTGTCTTCGAGCGTCTCGGCGCTGAACCTTCAAGCCGCGACCGGGCTGCTGGCGGTCATTGTCCTGTTGGTGGTCATGAATTGGTTTTTCCACAAGGTCTATTGGGGCGGGTGGATCTCCATGCACAACAAGACGAAGAAGAAACTGCTCCGCCGCGCCAACCGCGCGGAAATATCCCAGGCTCGCCTCCTGCGTGGGCTATGCCTGTTGGGATTTGCGTCACTGTATCGCGAGGGATTTGAAGTGGTGCTCTTCCTGCAAAGCTATTACCTGCGCTTGGGCGGCGAACTCGTGCTGGAAGGGGCGCTGCTGGGGTTGGTATTCACGGGCATCGTCGCGGTCCTCACGTTCGTTGCCCATCAACAACTGCCGTACCGAAGAATGCTCGTACTGACCGGAATCATGCTCGGCTTTGTGCTGCTGGTCATGGTTGGCGAACAAGCCCAGGAGATGCAACTGGCCCACTGGATTCCAGCCACTCCGATTCGTCCATTGGTCAACGTCGTCCCCGCGTGGATGGGGGTCTGGTTCTCAGTCTTCCCAACCGTCGAGACGATACTGGCGCAGTTGATTGCGGCGGCACTGGTGCTTGGCTTTTATTTTGTGCCCCGGTTGCGCAACCACGAGCCAATGCAAAACTCTGAGTTGGCGTCTTCCAATAAGCCGAAACGGCCTGTGGATGTCGTGAACGTTGACATGCTGGAGCCAACTCAATCAGCGAAATAGAGTGCCAGTCGTTTCGGGCCGTGGGCGCCCATCACCAGGATTTTCTCGATGTCCGCCGTGCGACTGGGGCCGGTGATGACCGAAAGCGCACTCGGCCAGTGTTTGTCGTAGCGTTTGCGCAACAGCGCCAGGCCTGATGCCAGATCGGAAACAATCTGGACGCGCCGAGCGATGACAAGGTGCGTCGGTGGCAGGACCGACAACGCCCGGCCACGGCCGAGAACGTCGAGACGATAATGGACCCGGTTTGCGCCACGAGACAGTCGCAGCCCGTTACCCCAAGATCGCACTCGCGGACACCAGCGTTTGGCTCACTGACGAATTTGGTCGTCAGCTCACCGCTGTCTGTGGCGATTTTCGTGAAACCATTCAAGAACGCGCGTAACGCCCCGGCATTCTCGATAATCTCGCCGCGCAAGCCCACAAACTCCGCGCGAAACCGGGCCTCAACGTCGAGGACCGACGGGAAAACGGGCGCGTTTTTCGACCGGGAAAGGTCGATGCGCCTCAAGACTCAACGCAGCGCGAACGCGTTGGAGAATGCTATCACGCGCGATGTCCACGTTCCCTCCAGTATTCCTTGAAACTCTGTTTGGGCGGCGTGGGAAACTCGCGGCCGGCGGTCCACGGTTTCAACAGAGATCCCACCAGGCCACGACGCAACGCGCAGTTCCCGAGCTTCGCTGCGGTGGCGTACCGCACTGGGGATTGCATGGTCCACAGCCACGCACGAAAAACGAAGCGCTGGATCGAGCCGTCGAACCGGCTCTGGACGGCGTTGCGCCGGTTGTGGAGCAGGTGATGGTGCAAATCGATCCGCACGGGGCACACGTCCGTGCACGCGCCGCACAACGAACTGGCGTACGGCAGATGGGACCACTCCTGCGCATCGCGCAGGTGCGGCGTGATAACCGAGCCGATGGGCCCCTGGTAGGTTGTGCCGTACGTGTGGCCGCCGATGTTCTTGTAAACCGGGCACGCATTCAGGCAAGCGCCGCAACGGATGCAATGCAACGCGTCGCGCTGCTCGGCATCGGCCAGCAGACGCGTGCGGCCGTTGTCGAGCAGAATGACGTGAAATTCCTGCGGACCGTCCTCCTCGCGTTCCTGGCGCGGGCCGCCGATCAACGAGCTGTAGGCGGTGATGGTCTGTCCTGTGCCGCTGGCCGCGAGCAATGGCCAAAACAACGCAAGGTCTTCGAGGCGCGGGATGAGTTTTTCGATACCGACGACAGCCACGTGGACGCGTGGCAGAGAAAAACTCAGTCGCGCGTTGCCCTCATTTTCCGTAAGTGCGATCATTCCTGTGTCGGCGATTGCGAAATTTCCCCCGGTAATGCCCATATCCGCCGTCATGAACTCCCGCCGCAGTTTTGCGCGGGCGATCATGGCAAGTTCTTCCGCGCTGTCGGTCAGCGGCGTACCAAGCTTCTCTCGGAACGTTTGGGCGATGTCCGCTTTTGTCAGGTGCATGACCGGCGTGACGATATGATAGGGGTGCTCACCGCGGATCTGGCAAATGTATTCGCCAAGATCGGTCTCGATGGAGTGAATACCCGCGGCCTCGAGTGCCCCGTTGAGATGGATCTCCTCGGTCGTCATCGATTTGGATTTAACGACCTTGTGGACACCGTGACGACGGGCCAGTTCCAACACGTGCCTGCGGGCGTCCTCGGCCGTCTCAGCCCAGAACACATGGCCACCGTTCGCCAGCACGTTCTGCTCGAACTGTTCGAGATAACGGTCGAGATGGTTGATCGTTTCCCATTTGATGGCGGCGGCGTGGGAGCGGGCGTTCTGCCAGTCAGCGAACCGCGCCCGGCCTTTTGCCACCGCGATGTCGTACGTGCCGATGTTTTTCTGGATGACGGCGCGATGCCGCAAGTCGGCGGCCTTCACCGTCGCGTCGTGCACGAATTGCAAACGGGCTATCGTGGTCATGTTGAAGCCAGGACCTCTGCGAGCGAAATTGTTTTGATCGGGAGATTCTGGCGGCGCAAGTAGCCGTCGATCTGCATCAGACAACTGGAGTCGGTGGACACCACGTATTTGGCGCCGGTTTTTTGGATGGAGGTGACTTTCACTTCATCCATGGCATACGAGATCATCGGGAACTTCACTGAAAACGTTCCACCGAACCCGCAACAGGTCTCCGCCTGGTCCATCTCAACCAATTCAAGATCTTGCACGCACCGCAGGAGTTGGCGTGGCTCATCTTTGAGACGGAGTTCGCGTAGTGCGTGGCAGGAGTCGTGGTAAGTAACGCGCTGGGGAAACTTCGCGCCCACATCCGTTACCCCAAGCTTCTTGACGAGGAACTCGGCAAACTCGTAGGTATGCGCCGTCGTTTCGGTTGCTTTGCCGAGGAGTTCAGGGTAGAAATTTCGCACCATGGCCGTGCAAGAACCGGACGGGCTTACAATGGCGTCGGCATCGGCGAAGATTTCACAATAACGCTTCGCGAGCGTGCGGGCCTCGTGCCAGTAGCCTGTATTGAACGCCGGTTGACCACAGCAGGTTTGTTCGGGTGGATAGTCCACCTCGACCTGCAGCCGGCGGAGCACGGTGACCATTGCGATTCCTACGTTCGGGAAAAGCTGGTCGATGAAGCAGGGGATGAATAGCGCCACGCGCATCGAGCGAGACCTTACGGACTCGCCGGGCATGAGGCAAGAAGACAATTTGTGCCGCACGGGCGTTGCGTGGCAGCGTACCGTGTGTTCACGAGTCGAGAATGATACCATGACAAATCTTTTTGACCTGACCAACGAAGTGGCGGTGGTGATCGGAGCCACGGGCGTGCTGGGCGGCGCGATGGCAGAAGGGCTGGCCGCCGCCGGTGCCAAGGTGGCTGTGGTTGGCCGCAACGCCGAGCGCGGCGAAGCGCGCGTGGTCGCCATCAAGAAATCGGGCGGAACCGCACGGGTTCTTCGCGACCGACGCGATGAAACGCGATGGTCTTCGGGCTGCGCACGAACAGATCGCCAAATCGTTGGGAGCCCCAACAATTCTGGTCAATGCTGCCGGGGGCAACGACCCGAAAGCAACCGTGGCGGCCGATTTGAAGTTCGAAGACATTCCCCAGGCAAATTGGGCGACGGTGTTCGATCTCAACCTTGTCGGGGGTGTGCTCCTGCCCTGTCAGGAATTCGGGCCGGCGATGGCGAAACGCGGGCATGGATCGATCATCAACATTGCCAGCGCGTCGGGACACTTGCCTTTGTCGCGCGTGGTCGCGTACTCGGCGGCAAAAGCGGCCGTGCTGAATCTCACCCAGTTTCTCGCCCGCGAATGGGCTAGGAACGGCGTGCGCGTAAACTCGATCACCCCGGGGTTTTTTCCTGCCGAGCAGAACCGCGCGCTGCTGTTCAACAAGGATGGGTCACCGACGCCACGAGCCCAGTTAATCCTTGGCCACACGCCGATGGGACGATTCGGTGACGGCCAGGAATTGATCGGCACGGTCGTGTTCCTCGCCAGCGGGAAAGCCAGCAGCTTCGTCACGGGCGTAGATATCCGCGTGGACGGCGGATTCCTGGCCCAGACGATTTAGTCAATCTCGCAGAGCTTGGCGCGGGACCTGGACAATCAGTCGCGACACTTCATCGCGTCGGGAGAAGATCGATCCACTGACTTCCGCGCTCAATGAGTCGGAGCGGACAAATTCCTTCCGGCCGTCGGCCCATTCGATGGTAATCACGGCGGCATCCGCCAGCGTGTAGCAAATCGGCACCTGACAATACGTGAACGCCAGACTCTCCGGCGGCAGGTCCCAAGTCTTGTCTTCGCCCTTCAGATTGACATAAGAGAACGAGCGGGCTTCGGCGGCGAACTCCTCGCGATGCAGCAGCCGCGGGGCGAGTCGGAGACAGCCCCGAGTTGCCTCCACGCCGAGTTCCGCCCAGCGAGTGAGGATTTCCTCCTTTACCTGGCCCGTCATGCCGGGCTGTTGCGCGCCCCGATGACGGGGCGTATGCGAATAGGGATCGGTCGGGAACGCCCCGTAGACTTCGGGCGTCTTGCGAAAGCCCAATCCGTCGCGAATGTCGTCATAGGCTTTGGCGAGCGCCTGCACGGTCGCGCCCTCGGCGTCGTTGCGGATTGCTTCGCGATAATTTTCCTCCACCGCCAGAAGCAGTTTTGCCACCATGTGCCAATACACGCAGCCGAGTCCCTCGAACATGAAAAATGTGCCGCTGCGTCCCGTGAATTCGCTGTGGTGGAACGTTGCCTCCCACAGATCAAGCGTCGCTTCACGGACCGGCGCGTTCAACGCCGAGCTTATCGAGACGGTCGCTCAGATCGGCAGCATTGCGCAGATCGGCCTGGAAATGCCATTGACCGCGGTCGTCTCGCTCGAAGATGGAGCGGTCCTCCAAGGGAGGAGTCGTCGTCAGCGTATTTCTTTCCACAAACGTCGGCAGCACGCGGTCCGGATACAGGATATAGCTGTGCTGGTCGGCGCGATACAAATCGCCGGCGCGCAGTGCGCGCAACAGGGTCAACGCCTCCTCGGGGGTGAGGAGGCCCGAACTCAGTGCCGCGACCTGACCCTCGAGCATCGGGTAGAGATGCGCGACCGAGGCGCGATCCCCGCCTTTGACATGCAGGATGTTGTAGCTGTGGTAGAGCCCGTCTGCCCGGCGATTCACGCGGATCGTGGCCTCGATGACCGGGAAGGTCGTAGCCACAAACTCGCGCAAGGCCTTCATCGGAATGGTGCGACGGGCCGCCAGTTGCTCTTGGTAAACAGCGTGGCGGTGTGTTTCGCCCGCCCGCCCGAGTGCGGCAAACACTCGAAAACGGGTGGCGTCATCGAACCCGCGGGCGGCTGGTCCCGACGCGCTGCGCAGGGCGGAGGTGACGTCGGCGAGCAGTTTGGCTACTGGCTTCGAGAGGGAAACCTCTGCGTTCCTGCCAGCCGCAAACACCTGTTCGCAAAACTTGAGGTAGCGGTGGACGTAGTAAACCGTGACCATGGACAAGCCCCAACCGGCCAGGGCATTGTTGGCATCATTCCATT
The DNA here is from genome assembly GCA_963766065.1 of uncultured Verrucomicrobiae bacterium. Lineage (GTDB taxonomy): Bacteria > Verrucomicrobiota > Verrucomicrobiia > Palsa-1439 > Palsa-1439 > Palsa-1439. The sequence continues at coordinate 40,031 of CAVYAC010000117.1, read as the reverse complement.
CGGGGCGCTGGGTGTTGAGCCATATCCCGCCTTCGGGTACAAAATTACTGAGCTTGACCAACAGTGGCACAAGCAGTTTCTCGGCGAGCGAGACAAGAAGCACGTCGCCGAGGTCGTCGTCGATGAGCCGACCGTCGGAACCCAACTCGCGGGCGCGGGCCATCAAGCGGTCCTGGAGCGGATGGTTGAAGCTGATTGTATTGCGTGGATCGGCGAGCAGCTTGTTGAAGCCGGCGATCTCGTAGGGCACATGGGCGTAGGCGTAGGCTTCCTTGTTGATCTGCGCGACCAGGCGACCGGGATAGAATCGCTCGTAGCTCTCCAGAAGTCGCAGCAGATAAACGATCTGATGATCACCCCAGTAACCGATGTAGCTCCATGGATCGCGCGGGTCGCTGACCTCCCAGTCCACACCGTTGCGGGTGATCCGGTAGGGGTTGTAGCCATCAGCGGTGGAAGCATTGAGGAACACCGTGATCATCTGTTCGAGGAACGCGGGATAGCTCTGCGCGAGACTCTCCCAATTCTGAAATATATCGCGCCAGTTACCCTGGTAGTTCAACACGGCGTCGCCGTGTTCATCCTTCAGATGAATCGAAAAACGGTTCCACGGTTCGACTCGGATCGCCATGACGGCGGCTGAAGGTAACCGGGCAGGTATTCGTGGGCGAGGCGCAGCAGCTGGCGGTCGTGGCGGCTGGCGACCTTTTTGAGAAGTGCCTCGAGTGTGAGCGATTCGGGGAGCTTGTCCAGCCATTCGCGGTGGTGCGCGAACACGCTTTTGTTCCGCGTGCGGATGAACAGCGCGAAATCCGTGCTGGGAAACCGGTACGAATCATTCAGCGTGCCGCCGCGCATGCAATTGAATGTCACATTGGCAAAATGATGGACGCTGGCGGTGCGATCGGCTGTCTGCTGGAGTCCGTCGGCAGCGGCCATGCGGCGTCGCAAGCCTTCCTCGTTGGCCTGAACGCTGGCACGCAACGATTGATCGAGCCGCTTGCGATTACCGAGTTCCTCACGCAGCCGCACAATGGCGCTATGGTCGAGGGTGGTGTCGGCAATGGTTGCCCAGGTGTGGGTCTTGTTCGCCGCGAGAGTAACGTGGTCCGATACCAAATAGGCGCCGAGCTCACCGCGCACTTCCTGTTCCGGCTCGACGGGCTCGCCGTATCGGAATGCGTCCACTTGGCGATCCGAAAGAAGGAGGGTGGGATGCGGGTGTCCGAGCGACCATCCAACCGCGGCGCGCAAGGACTCACAGGGTTCGGCGCGATCCGTCATTCCCGCGTTCAGCGCGTACACACCAAGCGATTGATCGGAAACAGAGGTATGGCGCATGTAGGCAATGGCGAGATAGCTGAGGCGGGTATAACTTTCCTGACTGATGTTGGGGGCCAGAATCTCGTGCCACCCGTCGAGATAGCGGATTTCGACGGGCTTGTCGGCAAGATTCTCCAGGGTGCAACGACGGACGAGGCCATAGCGCTCGCACGTGGTGAGACTCCACCGGAAGCGCAACCGCAGATCTTCGTTGGTTTCTTCGAAGATGACCGTGGTGCCGTGGGCGTGCTTGTAGAGGTGGCGCTGGAGGCGATACACCCGCCCGCATCGCTGCCACGGTTCCCAGAGGGACCAGTGATCACCGTGTTTGACGAGAAACACGGACAGTGCGCCGCTGGTGTCGGAGTGGCGCAGGATTTTGTCCACGGTTTGATAGGGGAACAGGGCGGTGTCGGGATTGACGCGGCCGGCGGTGAACGGCGAGTTGCTGCCGACAAACAACCAGAGGTCGGTATCGCTGACGATGGACATTAGGAACGGCGCAAGCCGGTCAACGTTTCGTATGCTGTAATACGTCTGGCCATCGATCTCCGCAAACTCGCCGCGGATCGAATCTTCGGTCCGCTGATATAGGGCATTCCCAAGTACAATCTGGTTCGTCTTCATCAGTTTTCGTGTCGCTCAATTGCTGTCGGGTTGTGGTCGAATGGAAAATGTGGATTGAATGTATGCTAGTACCATACTATTAACTCTGCTGACAGAAAAGAGACAAATAGGTGCATGACAACTTACACGCAAGCGCGGCACTTTCTCACCGCCAGGGACACGGGCGATCGTTTGGCCCTGAACGGAACGCTGTCTCTCGATGAGAAGCGCGGAGGCGAACTGGCATCCGTGTTCGTGACCCGGGTCGGCGGTTTCAGATGCTGGAGGGATTCGGTGGCGCATTTACCGAGGCGGCTGCGGTCACGCTGCAGAAACAAGACCCGGCCAACCGCGAGCGGATCCTGCGGGCGTATTTTGACCCCAAGGAAGGCCATGGGTATTCCTTGTGCCGGACGCACATTAACAGTTGCGACTTTGCTCTTAGCAATTACGCGTACGCAGAAGTTCCGGGCGATGTCGAATTCAGGCACTTCACCATCGACCGGGACCGCCGCGCTTTGTTGCCGATGATCCAGGATGCGCAGAAGATCGCTGGCGAGAAGTTTCGTTTGTTTGCTTCGCCGTGGAGTCCGCCCGCGTGGATGAAAACCAACGGCCAGATGAACCGCGGCGGCAAGCTCAAGCCGGAATACCGCGATGCCTGGGCGCGGTACTACGTCCGCTTCATCCAGGAGTACGCCAAGGAAGGCGTCGCGATCTGGGGGATCACCGTCCAGAACGAGCCCGCGGCCTCGCAGCCGTGGGACTCGTGCGAGTACACGGCGGAAGAGGAGCGCGATTTCGTCCGCGACCATCTCGGCCCGACACTGGACAAGGCTGGCCTCGGCTCCGTTAAGATCATCATCTGGGATCACAATCGCGACATCATCGTCGAGCGTGTCCGTGTCGCCTACGACGATCCGGAAGCCGCGAAATATATCTGGGGCGCGGGTTTCCATTGGTACGTGCAGGACAAATTCGACAACATCCAACTCGTACACGACGCGTGGCCGGACAAACAACTCCTGTTCACCGAAGGTTGTCAGGAAGGCGGCCCGCACATCGGCGAGTGGGCGCTGGGCGAACGCTATGCGCGATCGATGATCAATGACCTGAACCGCTGGACCGTCGGTTGGGTGGACTGGAACCTCGTGCTCGACGAGACGGGCGGGCCGAACCACGTTGGCAATTTCTGCAGCGCACCGATCATTGCCGATACGCGCAGGAATCAGATCATCTTTCAGAGCTCGTACTATTACATCGGACATTTCGGCCGGTTTATCCGTCCCGGGGCCCAACGGGTTCTTTGCGCCACGAATCACGATGATTTGGAAGCCACCGCCTTTGCCAATCCCGACGGCGTGCTGGCGGTCGTCGTGTTGAATCGCTCGGACACGCGACGACCGTTCGTCCTCAAGCAGGGCAGACGCTACGCCAGTACCACGATCCCCCCGCATGCGATCTCCACCTATCTCCTCAGTTGAACCCGACGCCAGCTTCTCCCCAGCTACCCCATCTTCTCCTCCCGCCAGTTCCCGCCCGCCCGAACCCCGCCCCGCCCCCACGCCCGGCTCGCCCGCCCATCGTCCCCCCTGTCCGCCATAGCCTTGCCACATCTTTCACCATTCGACTCGCGTCGCCCCCGACCCGTGCGCACCTCATGATATATCGGCGGCCGACATATCATGAAAACAACTCCTCTGTGCTCTCTGCGTGAGACAGCCATTCCCGGAGCTTGCCCTGAGCGCAGTCGAAGGGTGCCCTTCGTGTCCGGAGTTTACCCTGAGCGAAGTTTACCCCGATTTTCAGTCGGGGTCGAAGGGTGGTGAACATCCGTTCCCATCCGTGTGAATCTGTGGCTCGCCCTTCCGCTTCCCGCTCGACGCGCCATCGCGGCCTCCTCTCCAGCATTGCCAATACACCCCGCCCGGTGCTAGCCTGCACCCCAACACCGATAAGGAGGCGCATGTACAAGTTAAGCGATGAGAGATTTGAAAAGGCCAAACCGATCCTCGAAAAATACCGCGCCCAATTGCATACCACGGGCAGGTTCAACGCCGAGGGACTCGAAAAGGAACTGCGTCAGTGCTGGAAAACAGGGTCCCGCGAGGTGAAGGACGTTGTCATGCGCCTGTCGAAAACCGACCGCTACAAGTATCTGGCCGCCTATTACATGGAACATTCTGACGCGGGTAAAAAACCCCTCATCGAGTTTTGGCCCACACTGTCCGTACTCTACGGGGCCGAGTACTACCAAAGTTTGATGAGAGTTCGGAAGCAGAAGGCGTTCTGGAACAGACTCAAGACGAAGTAGCGAACCACCGCGTGGACGGGGTCACCGCCTCAGGGCTCCCAAGCGATGAACACACCGGCCAACGAGCGCTTGACCGCCAAAGCCACGAATTCCCGAACACTCCTGGACCTGGTGCTCGAGAAATTTCCCGACACCCCACGCAAACGCGCGAAGGAATGGATCCTCGCCGGGCGCGTCAGCGTCGCGGGCACGATCATCCGCAAACCAAACCATCTGTTGCCCGATCCACCCGGAACGCTCGAACTGCAAGGACGCCGCCTCGCCGCGCTGGTCCTCGATGAGCCATGGGCGATCCATCCCCGGCTCAGTCTGCTGTACCTCGACCCGTCCCTGGCGATTGTCAACAAAGGCGCCGGGTTGCTCTCCGTGCCGGCCCCGATCACCGACCTGTCGGCGTTGAGCATTCTCGCGGACTTTCTGGAGGGCAAGCTGCGCGGGCTGGGCCACCGCACCGCCGAACGCCGAGTGCCGGCCGCCGTTCGCCAATTACAACCGTTGCCGGTCCACCGCCTCGATCAGTTCACCACGGGCGTCCTGTGTCTGGCGATGAACCCGGCCGCGCGCGCCGCGCTCATCGAACAGTTCTCCGCCCACACCGCCTCCCGCCAGTACGTGGCGTTTGTGAACGGGCGACCCCGGACCCCCCGCGGCACGTGGCGGCATTGGCTGCGCTTCGACGACGAAACGCTGCAGCAGCAGGTCTCCTCCCGGCCGGGTGGAGGGGACGCGTTGGAATCGATCACGCACTACGAAGTGCTCGACGAATTCGCCCTCCGCGCGACCGGCCGCGTGGTTTCCAAGATGCGCTTCCAGCTCGAGACGGGACGCACGCACCAGATTCGGGCACAGGCCGCCCACGAAGGCCTGCCCGTGATCGGCGACCGCACGTATCATCCCTTGTATCACCCGTCGAAACGGGACCGCGCCGTTGTGCCCATCGAGTGTGAACGCCAGGCTTTGCACGCGGAGGAATTGGAACTCGCCCATCCGGTCAGCGGCCAACGCATGAAGTGGTCGGCGCCGCTCCCGGCCGATTTGCAGCAACTCGAACACGCGCTTCACGCCAGCCAGTCTGGTATCTGAACAGCTTGGCGTGGCGTCCCCCGTCTTCTTCGTGCCCTTCGCGGTTTGGGCCTCACCACCTCACCCTTCCTTGATCGCCTCGCGCTCGCGTTTCGCGTACTTCTCCATCAGTTCGCCATACACCCGTGCCGATCTCGCACTGGGCCGAATCTCGCTATTGGGCAGCGGATCGGTGAAACCGGCAACGACATCCTGCCAGCGCGGTTTCTTCCCGGAATGCGCGAGCCAGCCGTGGGCGGCACGCAGGGCCGCGCCCAGCGCCGCGCTCTTGGCGATTTCAATACGGACAACGGGACAGCCGAACACGTCCGCCATAATTTGCAGAATCGCGCTGTTCGTTGATGCGCCGCCGGTGGCACAAATCTGTTTCGGTACGACTTTCATCCATTGCGAGTGGAGGCGCATCGACATCATCTGCGCTTCGACGACGGCACGGCAGTTCGCCGCCGCGTCTTTCGGATCGAGGTCGAAACGGTGAATGCCGGGGCGGTTGACGCGTGGGACGATTTCCGTTTCAAACCACGGGAGCATGACCGCGCCGCGGTTGCCGGGCGGGGTCCTGGCCAGCGCCTGGTTAAAACCGCTCCAATCCAGATGGTACATGTCGCGGACGCGTTCGCGGGCCAGCGAGCCGTTCTTGAAGCAGATGAGCGTCATGTAATCGCCCGTGGGCGCACCGAACACGTGGCCTTCGCCGCGTTCATCCACCCGGCAGCGTCTCATGTAGCCAAACAATGTGTCGCTCGTGCCGAGACTGATCGCCACAGTACCTTCTTGGATGAGACCGAGTCCGATCACGCTGCAGGGATTGTCACCCGACCCGACCAGCGTCTTGGCGTTCGGATTAAAGCCATATCGCTTCACGAAATACGGGCTGATGTTGCCGATGACCTTCGAAGACGGCGCGAGCGGCGGAAGTTTCTTCCGCAACTGCGGCGCGGTGGCTCGTAGCGCCTTCGGATGCCACACCTTTTTGTGGATGTCCATCAGGTTCATCCCCGCGCCATCGCCATGATCGATCGGCGCCACTTGGCCGGCGATGATCGACGCCAGGAACGAACTCACCAACGCGATGTTCGTGGTCCCGGCGTAGCCGTCAGGCTCGCTCCTGTAAAACTTGCGGATTTGCGGCCCCGTGAACCGCTCAAACGCGTCCGAGCCGGTCGTTTGCGCCGTGGCGTTGACCCCGCCAAGCGCCTCGCGAATCTCGGCACACTCCACGCCTGTCGAGGAATCCATCCACACCGGGGACGTTGCCCGCGAGAACACGCCACGAAGGTTTTCGATGAGCGGCTTTGTGGCGTTCAGCCGGGCCAGTGCGCCCGCGGCCCGGCGGTTTAGGTACACCGAACCATGCTGTTGTCCGCTGCCGCTAACTGCCAGAATCTCGCCGAGCGGCACGCCATCTATTTTCATCTGCGCGAACAGCAGGTCGAGTGCTTCGACCCACATCAGCGGCGGGCTGTGGACGACGAGCGGGTCGTTGCTGCGCAACGTGCCGTTCCGCGTGCCGTAGCGCGGCAATGCCTGATCGAAGTTGAGCGAGTGGTTGTAGACGATCTGACGGGAATCGTGGTCGATCACGATGGCCGAAAGACTTTGCGTGCCGCAATCCAGTCCGAGGAAGAGTTTCGCCATCGTGGTTCCTTTGCGGCGCGTCGTGGACACAACTTCTAACAGACCAAAGGTGAGGGGACAACTTCTTATCGGTGAGCCGGCGCGAGGCCCCTGTCAGAACTTGAGCGACGTGTCGATTTGAAACCCGAGCGAATCGCGGTTGTTCAGCCCGAACGAACTGATATCCAGAGTGGGCTCCATGCCATAGCGGTCTTCGACGACAGCGGCGACGCCGACTTTCCACCAGTCCCGAACATTGTAGCTGGCCTTGAGGACCTGGGACCGGCGATCGGACAGGCTCAACGCGCTGTTGGAGTTGGCAATCGCCTGCCACTCACTGTCCATCGTCATGACCTTCTGCCGGTACGTCAACTGCCATTGCCCCTGCTTGGCGGTGTCGCCAAAGGAAATCTCGGCGATCATCCCATGCATTTCCTCCAGAGACAGGGGCATCGACCACACGTCCCATGAGCCAGTCTCTTGGAAGTTCTCCGTCGGCGTGTTGACGTAGCTGCCGTTCAACGTCAGCATACTTTGCGTACCGAAAAATGGCCTGTCGGAAAGCAGCTTCCGCACCGCCGGCGATTGATCGGCAGAATCATCCGCTGGCGGTTCCACCGGCGGCGCCATCGCGCCAACCACCGGCAGACAGCCGATCAAAACCACCGCCATCCATGCGATCCACTTTTTCATATCCCCTCAGAAAAACTAGCACAAGGGGGCGTGTCTTGCCAGTGAGGATTTCAGAGGCTGGTTGGGCGTTCCTCGTGGAGTTTGCCGAGTGTTCGAATCTCGGGCCAGATGTAGGCGACGAGGGCGACCACGAGGATGGTCCCGATGCCCCCGCTGACCACGGAGGCCACCGGGCCGAAGATACGCGCAACGGTTCCCGATTCGAACTCGCCCAGTTCATTGGAGCCGCTAATGAACACACTGTTGACCGCGGAAACGCGGCCCCGCATTTCATTGGGCGTCCGCAACTGAACGAGATTATGGCGGATGACGACGCTGATGTTGTCGGCGGCGCCGACGGCAGCCAACATGAGCAGCGAGAGCCAAAACCATGTGGACAACCCAAATACGATGGTTGCCATGCCGAACACGGCGACGGTGAGGAGTAAGGCGCGGCCGGCGCGTTGCATGGGCGGGAGATGGGTGAGCGTCACCGCCATGCACACGGCGCCGACGGCGGGCGCGGCGCGGAGCCAGCCGAGACCGGTTGGGCCAGCGCGGAGAATGTCCTTGGCGTAAATGGGTAGCAGCGCCGTAGCCCCACCCAGCAGGACGGCAAACAGATCGAGGGTGATGGCGGCCAGAATCAGTTTGTTGTCGCGCACGTACCGAAACCCGGCCAGCAACGTCTTCAGTGACGGGCTTTCCCGGGATTGCGTCATAGGCCGCGCGCTGAGTGTGGACACGCAATAACAATTCACAAGCGTCATCGCGGCATCGACAAGATAGACCCACACCGTCGTCCGTTGCAGGCCAATCATCAACCCGCCCAGCGCTGGACCCACGACGCAGGAGATTTGAAAGCCGGTGCTCCTCCACGTGACGGCATTGCCAAACAGGTCGTTGGATACGAGTTGGGGTAGCAATGCCTGGCTCGCAGGCCAAAAGAACGCCCGACCCACGGCCCCCAGAAACAGCATCAGGTACATCCATTCCACCGGGGCGCGCACATGCGAGATGACCGCCAAACCGACGGAACACAGGGCCATCACGAGTTGACCGAGCAGGACGATGCGCCGGCGATCAAAGCGATCAGCCGCATGACCCGACAGCAACGCCAGCAGCATGATCGGCGCGGCCTGGATCAGGCCGACCCACCCCAGCGCCATCGCCGACCCCGTGCGCTCATAGATCTCCCATCCCACGGCGACCGATTGCATGTTGGCGCCGAGGTTCGTAACCAGATAGCCGAACGCATAGGAGCGGTATTCCGGAATGCGGAACGCCGCATAGGGATCGTGAGAACCCTCCGCAGTCGGCGACGACACCCCGGCGGGCGGGGTCTCGACGAGTTCTTCGGGATCGGGTATCTCGGGCATATGGCGAAGTCTTTACCACCGGATTGGTCGAATCGCAAACCGTTGCCAGCACGTTCGCGGCAGATGGGCCACCCGTTCGACGTGTTCGCATTGGGATTTTGGACAGCGGTTCAAGACTTGAACCGCCGTCGACAGCGCGATAGACTCACGCTTGTTATGTCATCGCTCGATTTGAAGAAGATCGTGGCCGAACGGCTCGGGGAAAACTATGAGTTGCACGAGAAGTACATCAACCCGACCCTGGTGAAAGTGTTCCGCACCATCGGCTTTGACAGGGTCTATGCCAAAGCCAAAGGCCAGTATCTCTGGGACAAGGAAGGCAACCGCTATCTCGACATGCTCAGCGGGTTCGGCGTGTACTCGATTGGCCGCAACCACCCCCAGGTCGCGCAGGTCATCCGTGACGTGCTCGACCTGGACCTGCCCAACATGGTGCAAATGGATTGTGCGTTCCTCGCGGGTTTGCTGGCCGAAGCGCTCATCAAACGCTGTCCGCCGCATCTCGAGGCCGTGTTCTTCTGCAATTCCGGCACCGAAGCGGTCGAGGCATCACTAAAATTCGCCCGCGCCGCGACCGGCCGCAGCAAGTTTGCCTACCTCGACCACGGCTGGCACGGGTTGTCGCTCGGCTCGCTCTCGATCATGGGCAACGAGGAATTCCGCGAGAGCTTTGGCGAGATGCTGCCGGGCGTCGAGGTGCCCTACGGCGATTTGGAAGCGCTCGAAAAGGCCCTGTCCAAAAAGGACATCGCGGCATTGGCGGTGGAATGTATCCAGGGCAAGGGCGTGCGAATTCCGCCCGACGATTACCTGCCGGCGGCGCAGGCGCTCTGCCGCAAGTATGGCACGCTGTTCTTCTGCGACGAGGTGCAGACAGGTTACGGTCGCACGGGCAAACTGTTTTCGTTCGAGCACTGGAACCTGGAACCCGACATCATCTCGACCAGCAAAGCGCTGAGTGGGGGATATGTGCCCGTCGGCGCGATGATTACCCGCCGCTCGATCTATCAGAAGGTCTTCAATCGGATGGACCGCTGCTGGGTGCATTCCTCCAGTTTCGGCCGCAACAACCTCGGCATGGCGGTGGGCCTGGCCACGCTGCACATTCTGGACGAGGAGAAACTGGTCGAACGCAGCGCCGTCCAGGGCCAGAAACTTCTCGACGCGGTCAACGGCCTGAAAGCCCGCCACGAAATGTTGATGGAGGCGCGGGGCAAGGGCTGCATGATTGGCATCGAGTTCCACGAGCCGCGGAGCCTCAAGATGAAGGTGGCGTGGAAGATGGTCCACGCGGCCCATGACGGTTTGTTCGCGCAAATGCTGGTGATGCCGCTATTGGAGAAGCACCACGTGCTGACACAGGTCAGCGGCAACCACGGCGATATCATCCGCGTGTTGCCGCCATTCGTTATCACGGATGAAGACATTCAGTATTTCGTCAACGCGCTCGACGACGTGCTCAACGATTGCTACAAGCTGCCCGGACCGATGTGGGATCTGGGGGCAAACCTGGTGAAAGCGGCCCTGGCCAACAAGGGCGGTAAGAAAGCCGAACGCGAACCCGTCGCCGCCGGACGCTGACCGCGCGGACTTGTTATTCCGTTTTCTCCATGCGATAACCCCGCCCGTGGCCCCTGATGCGACAACGGTATCTTAGCGGATTGGCCGACCTGGTGTGCCGTTGGCCTCTGGCGTTCCTGGTCGCGGGCGTCCTGCTCGCGGCAGTGTCCTCCGTTTACACCGTTCGCCGCCTCGAATTCAAAACCAGCCAGAACGATCTCATTGGACGCGACAGCGACTACTGGCATCTGTACAGCGAATACGCCAGGGAATTTCACTCGGAGGAGGATTACATCATTGTCGTCGAGAGCGACCAGCCGCTTCAGAACCGCGCAGCCATCGACGGGCTGGTGTCGAGGTTGCTATCGCCCACGAACAATCCGGCCCCGGGCGATGCCGCCGTCGCGCAGTCGTTTACGCAGGACGACCTGTTCTACCAGGTCAATCTGGAGGCGTTTCAACGTTGGTTTCTCTACTACCTCTCGATGGAGGATTTGAACTGCCTCAAAGATTTCCCGCAACTGGTTTTCGTGCTCCAGCATGAACCCAACATTTCCGGTTTCCTGCATGTCGCGAACGAGTCGCTGATGCAGCTCGGGGTGGCGGGTGCCGAGCACGAAAAGTGCCTGCTCGGGTTCCTGCCCATGATGACGACGGTCGTGAGACAGGTGGGGGATCTCGCGGTCGCCGGTGGTCCAGCCGAATGGCATTCACCCTGGATCCAGGCGTTTGTCGGGCCGGACGACAGCGCTAAAGCCGACGAACAGATGAAGTGGCAGGGCTACCAGACCTTTCGCAAAGGTCACATGTTCCTGTTGCTGATCCATCCGCGATTGGGAACGGAGACGGCGGACCAACATCATGCGGCCACGATCCCGAAGTTGCGCCGCATCATGAAGGAGGTTCGCGGTCAGTTTCCGGGCGTGGGCATCAATCTCACCGGCGAACCCGTGCTCGATTACGACGAGATGCTCCAATCGCAGAGCGACGCCACGAAGGCAACCGTGCTGACGGCGGTGTTCCTCTTCCTCTTGTACGCTGTGACGTTTCCCCGAATGATGCGGATCTCGTTGCCCATCGCCTGCATCCTGGTGGTGCTGCTCATTGCCTCCATGGCCATCGTGCTGGCTGTCTGCATGGGATACACCACCCTCACGGTGGGCCATCTGAACATGATCACCGTGACGTTTGCGATCATGATTCTCGGGCTGGGGATCGATCTCGGCATCCAATTCGTGGCCCGCTACACCGAGGGATTAGGCACGGGCCTTCCACGGGCGGACGCGGTCCGGTCCGCCATCACCCATACCGGTCCAAGCATTGTCACAGCCGGCGTCACCAACGCCGCCGCGTTTTTCGCGATGGGCCTGAGCGGCTTTCGCGGGGTCACGGAGCTGGGCATAATCGCCGGCGGCGGGATGCTGATTGCGACGGCGGGGATGATGACCGTATTGCCGGCGCTCCTGTTGCTCATCCACCGCAAGGGTGGCGCCGCGCCGGCGCCCGCGCAATCGGCGGGGACGCGCGTCGAGCAACTCCTTTTGCGCCGGCCCTACCTGATGCTGACCATCTTCGGCGTGATCACGTTGGCCGCGCTGGCCGCGGCGTGCACGGTGCGCTTCGACTACAACGTCCTGAATCTGCAGTCGAAGGGGCTGGCATCCGTGGAAACCGAACTGCGATTGCTGCATGCCGACGTGGAATCCACCCTGTTTGCGGCGATCGTGTGCGACAATCTCCAGCAGACCCGGGATCTCCAGGAGCGCCTGGCCAAACTCCCGAGCGTGGCCAGCGTTCATAGCATTGCCGAGATGATTCCCGAGGAGCAGGAGCAAAAAACCAACATCGTCAGCGGAATCCGGCAGGCACTGGGCGCCATTCACTTCGATGTGGTTCCGGATGACCCTGACGAAGTTCTAAACGGGCTCGGATCACTGCGGCTGCGCGCCAACGCGCTGGCCCGCGACGCGGGAGCACGCGGCGACAAAGCCAGCTTGGAGGTGCTGGTTCCATTGACGAACGCCCTGGCCCAGACACGCGCAAAACTGCAGTCGGCCGATCCGTCCCAACTTCAGCAGCGCCTGACCGGTTATGAGCGCCACTTTTACACCGACCTGGAATCACAATTGGCGATTATCACAGCGCAGGCCGACCACCCGATGACCATCGAGGATGTCCCCGCGCAGGTTCGGCGGATGTTCGTGGGCAAGACCGGCAAGTTTCTCGTCCGTGTCTTCCCCAAGGAAAACATCTGGGAGCGGGAGCCGCTGGTGAGGTTTGTGCGCGAGGTGCAGTCGGTCGCGCCGAAGGCAACGGGCACGCCACTGGGGCTTTACGAATTTGTGGAAATCCTGAAGACGGGGTATTGTCACGCGGCGCTGTGGGCGCTGCTGGTCATTGCCGTCCTGATCTTCGTTGACTTCCGCGGTGGCTACGCCACCTTGCTGACGATTCTGCCGCTGTTGGTGGGAACGGCGTGGATGTTCGGAGCGATGGTCGTGGTGCGAATCAATTTCAATCCGGCCAACATCATGGTGCTGCCGTTGATCGTCGGCATCGGCGTCGCCTATGGGATTTACGTGGTTCAACGGTTTCGCGAAAGCCACGAAGCGACGTTTTACGGCAAAAGCACGGGACGGGCGGTGATTCTCTCGGCCATGACCACTACGCTCGCATTTGCCAGCCTGCTGATCGGTGCGCACCGCGGCATCCGCAGCCTCGGTTTGGTGACGACCATCGGCGTCATCTCCTGCCTGGTGGCCGCGCTCGTTCTGCTGCCGTCGCTCTTAGAGATTGCGCGACGCAAGGGCTGGAAGGTGTAAGCGCTGATCAGCGCGGAGGCTTGCTGATTCGAATCCCGGGGAGCGTAGCGCGGTGATCTACAGCCTGCTGGTCAAACCGTGCCCGTGAGTCAGATTCCGAAGAACCCTCATCCTACCGACTATAATGCAGGCGGACCCGCCCGGTAGAAACGGTTTGTGCCGGACGGGACGCTCGCATCGAGGTAGAATTGCGGACTATTCGTGAGCGTGAGCGTCGTCAAGCTCTGCCACGGTGTATTCGTGGCCATAATTGGCGACCACTGCAGCCCATACATGCCACCGATTTCACCCGCAAGGCTCAGTCGCGGAAAGCCGTTGCTCAAAGCGATGCCGAGAGTCGGCAGAGCGGGAGCCGTCACTTTGGCGAGGAAGTAATTCCAATAACCCTGCGGTTGCAGAACGTTTGTGCCGAAAGTGTTCGTTCCTTGATACCATCCGGCCAGATAGCAATTACCGGCTGAATCAACCGCACATTTTCCCACAACCGAGGAAACCAGATTTGCGGGCGGGCCGCTGGCTGAGTATGCCCACTGGGGCGTTCCAGCTGGGTCGTATTTCGCAACCATCGCAACCGCGGAACCGCTGGGTGCGGCTGCGTTGGGACTCAAAGCCCCCGACGGATAGACATTGCCCTGACCATCCAGAGCAACATCGTAATAAATGCCAACGTAAACGCCAATGTTCGTGCCTCCTCCAGCCTGGCGTGCCCACTGTATCGCCCCGGAGCTGTTGTATTTCGCGAGAAAGGCGTGGAAGGATCCCCCGTTCGTTAGGGTGGTGCTGCCGAAGTTTAGGTTGGTGTCAAACGCGCCCGTAACATATACGTTTTCAGCTTGGTCAACCGCCACTCCACCTTGGTGCACGTTGCCTCCTGTTGGCTGCTCAACCCATGTCAAAGTCCCGGAGTTGTTGAACTTGGCGATGAACATATTGTTTGTTGAGCCGACGCTGACCAGATTGCTGGTTCCGATCGTAATGTTCTCAGTGAACGTCCCGGGCACATAAACATTCCCGGCGGCATCCACCGCGACTTTGGTGGCGTAGTCACTGCCGGGGCCGCCCAGCAACTGCGCCCATTGGGCCGTCCCGGTGTTGTCATACTTGACGAGGAAAATGCCGTACCGGTGGTGTTCGTGTTGATCAGGTTCACTGACCCGAACGTGATGGTCGCGCTGTTGTCGGCGTAGCCAACGGCATAGGAGTTTCCCGCGCCGTCCACCGCGAGACCGAGGCCGTAAACGGTTGACCCTCCACTAACGGACTGCTGGACCCACTGAACCGCGCCCGCGTTGTTATACTTGGCGAGGAAGAATTCTTCAGCTCCACTAGGGTCGCCGAGCAGATTGGTACTGCCGAAGTCTGCAGGACCGTAGAAACCGCCCGTAACATAAATATTCCCGTTTGTATCCACGCCGACCCCGCGCCCCGCATCGAGGTTGCCGGAGTTGCCGCCTGCCTGTTGCGCCCATTGGAGCGCGCCGACGGAATTGTATTCTGCCACGAAGATGTCCTGCCCGCCGACGTTGTCATTAGTCAAGGTGACGCCGCCAAAATTATTAGTTCCGTCGAACCACCCGGTCACATAGCAGTTAGTGTGGCTGTCCAAGGTCATCCCGATGGCCAACTCGTTGTCCTGGTTGACAGTGCTGGCAACGCGTTTGGACCATAGGAACTGCGCTTGGGCGGAAGTAGCCAACAGAGCGACACAAATAGTCGCCGATAGAAGAACCTTACTGAAGCGAATTTGCCCTCTCACCGGAAATTACCCTAACATAAGTAATGTCGCTGACACAAGACAAATGTCTTACTTTGCACCATCCGCCGTTGAGCCAGTCGGCGACTTGCGGGATGGGGTCATCGCTGCACAACGCGGCGGATCAAGCCATGCGTGGCCAGTCAGACGGATACGGTGTAGCGTCGGTCAGCGCAAGGACTTGCGGAAGTGGACGCACGTGCCGCACGCGATGTAGCCGAGCGCGCGGTGAATTACAACCGGCTGGGCAGTTGTCGGCGGTACGGTCTCGATCCATTCGACTACCGGAAGGATTTGTTCCCCCGCCTGCCTTCGGTGAAGATCACCGAGATTCAGCGGTTCGCGCCGACGGTTTGGGCAAAAGCTGAAGCGCACCATATAACACGGAGCGCCATTGCGTCCTGAAGATTCAGTGTTTCGGTTGTTCGGTGAATGTTAGACGCTAGATCCTGCGCGTGTTGGAAGCGTTCGATCCTTCCTCACTACCCGCCAGAGGATGATGACCGCCGCCACTGTCAGAATGACGCTGCCGGTCAACAACATCCAGTTTTTTGGTCCGCGATATCCAAAATCCTTCCCTTGAACATACGTTTTGTAGGGAATCTTGTTCTCCGCCAGCAGTGCCAGCGTGAGGTCATCTGTCGGGGCACTGTAGTTGGGGTGGCGCCGGTTCCCAGTCAACGTGATCAACAGTCTGCCCGTTCCATCCTTGAATTGAACCACCTCGCACTGGACGTCTCCGTGTGCGGCGATGATTTGCCGCGCCTCGGCCCCGGAGATGTGGTGGATCCCCCAGCGAGTCATCAACCCCAGCAGGATCGCCGCCGCGATCAACGCCAGCGCAACGACTGTGCCGAACACCTTGTTCGCCACTCGCTCCATCTGCCGCACTTTTCCTGTCCGCTGCGCGTCCGTTTCCTGGGGGTTGAATTTCCCCGGGTTGCACAGCAGGACGACGCCACCAATCGCCAGAATAAAGATGCAGAACGGAAACAGCAACCGGCCCGGCCACCCAAACACCTCGAAATCGCGGCCCTGGACATACGTCGGGCACTTGATGCCCTGCTCCTTGAGAAGGGCCAGCGTGGTGTCATCCACGGGCGCCGATATCTTGGCTGGCTTGCCGTTTTCCCGCACCGTGATGAAAAAATAACGGACGCCGTTCTGCTGTTGCATGATGGCAAATTCGGCTTCCTTGCCCTTGCCATCCGCGACCATCTTTTGGACTTCCGCAGCGGTTATATGGCGAACCTTCCAGTTCGAATCCGAGAGACAAAGGACGAGCACGCACGCCGTCCCGATCATCGCAATCACCACCCACAGGACGAACCGTCTTTTCTTCTTCGTGTCCACTACCACGCCCGGTTCGCGGGTTGGCTGCGACGGAACCTTCCGGCGACGCTGCCGTGTCCACCAGATCAACGACGCTGGAACCACCGCGTACATCAGTCCCAGCCATATCGTCATTCCGTGCAACAACCTCAGCCGGAAGATCGCCGGAAAAATCCACGTGGATAATCGCCAGAAAGATAAGCACCAGCATGGGAAGCACCACAAACGCCGCCAGGCATCCGACCATAATGCGCCAGAACATGGCGACCGACTCGCGCTGCTGCGCCGATTGGCGGGCGTCTCCGCCCATCTTCAGCCCAAAATAACCGCCCAGCAGCAGGATGGGGCTGAGCACGCCGAGCAAGCCGGAAACGGCCTTGAGGATGCCTTGAAGGATCGCCCCGAGTCCCGTCGCCTTCGCCATCGCGCCACCCTCGGCCGCCGCGACCCCGGCGGTCGCCACTTTCGCGGTCGTGAGCAGCAATGGCAGGGCCGCCATTACCCCGAGCGTGAATGTCTCGCCCGGCGTGGTCTGTTTCAGCGCGCCGGCAACGAAGGCGAGAACTTCCTCCTGCAACAGCTTCCGCCCTCGCGACAACCGCTGCTTGACTGCGTCCTCACTCAACTCCAAATCCCGCGCCACGGCCTCGATGGATTGGTGCTCGCGATAGAACAAGACCAGCGGTTCACGATACATTTCCGGGATGCGTTCGAGCGAACGCCAGAGAATCGCCTTTTCCTCCTCGCTGATGACGTGATCCGGAGGTAGCGGTTCCGGCGAAGGCCATTCGGCCACCGAGGCCAGAGATTCGGCGGCATGAACCGGGTCGCGCCCCCGGCGACGGAACTCCTTGCTGACGAGAAACCGGGTGATGCTGCACAACCAGGATCGCAACTTGGCCGGCTCACGCAACTCGGCCAGTTGTTTCCAGGCGGTCACGAAGGTCTCTTGGGCGAGGTCTTCGCTCTGGCTCATGTTGCCGGTGGCGCAATACGCGATGGAGGAAATCAAGGTTTGATACCGTTCCACAATCTTGCGGAAGGCCTCCCGGTTTCCATCGAGGATTTCGGCCACCAACCCGGCATCGTCTGGATCCGCCGTATGCATCGCTTTGGTTGTCATCATACCACCCTATAAGCACCCGAAAAGGCCAAGAGGTGACAGAAAATCTCATCAGACGAAATGCGGGGACACGCAAGTAGGTGGCGGCACGCTACTTTGATTCATTACACAGGGCGTACCACGTTTAACAATGAACGCATACGAAAGTCGGATCGAAGCGAAATCTGGCTGTAAGCGTATAATGCACTCTACCAGACGGATACGTCGAAATCTCGGGGCTGGAGCCGGCGGACATTCAGAGATTGCGCGCCGCAAGAGCTGGAAGGTGTAACTGCCCGACCGCAGTTTCCAGAAACCGCGCCAGTTTCGCGCCGGAATGCTTGGCCCGATAGCCCAGTCGGGCCAGATCGGCGAGCACGCGCGGGTCGCGTGCGCAACTGGAAAACACCCGGTCGGCTCGCAACTGGCCGAGCACAAAAAAATCGTTGAACTCGTCCGGGAGATCTTCATCAACCAGGTCGGTGATCCCGCGCACGGCGAGGAAATCCGTCTTGCGGGCCGCGCATACCGCGGCAACGGCGCTGGTTTCCATGTCAACGGTCAGAGCGCCGGTGGCTTGGCCGATCCGCGCCTTGTTGGACGCCCGTAACACCATCTCATCCGTCGTCAGAATCTTGCCGTAATGGACGCGAATTCCCGAATCCTCATCCCAGCGAATGCGGATGGAACGGAGTGGCTTGTGGGTTGTGCTCCAGGTAATCTGGTCGCCTTGGTCCTTGCCGAGCTCAAGAATCTCCGTGCCGATGACGATGTCCCCCGCGCGAATATCCGGCTGCAGCCCGCCGCCGAAACCGGAACTGATCACAAGGTCGGGACGGTAACAGCGGATGGTCATTTCGGCGGCGATGCGGGCGCACTCCTTGCCGATCCCGAGGGCCAGCAGCGCGACGGATTGACCGCCGAGCGTGCCCTCGTGAAAATCAAGGTGTTCCTGGCGGACAACATGGTTGGCGTCCGCCCGGTGCAGAATCGGGCGAAGTTCCTGACGTACCGCAACGAGAATAGCAATCATGGTTCCCGTCGCTTCCTGGAAGCGCCCTTACGACTGCTCAACTGCAGCAGCCGTCGTGGCCATGGCCGTTGGTTTCAGCGGCGACAGCGGCGGTCACTTCCCGTTCGGCCAACACCTGCTGGATGTTCTCTTGAACGGAATCGCGCTGACCGGTCAAGTGACCGCGGCCGCTCGTGACGCCGTTGTAGGCATCCACGTGCGACGCATTGGCCACGGGCGCAGGCTTGCGGCCAAAGTTGTAGCGGATCAGCTTCCACGTGTCACCGCGCTGCGTGTCGATGCCGAGTGACGGCGTGGGCTCATAACCGCAATGGGTCATGCAATTCTCGCAGCGCGGATCGCGGGCGACGCCATTGAAGACACCGTATTTGTCCCAGTCAACCTTCTCCAGCATCTCTTGATACCGCTCGTAATGGCCGTCAGTCATGAGATAGCAGGGGGCCTTCCAGCCGCGGACATTCCGGGTCGGGATCGCCCAGGCGGTGCAATGCAGGTCGCGCTTGCCGGCGAGGAACTCCAGATAAATCGGCGAGCCGAAGAACGTGTACTTCTGGCCCCAGTCAACGATGTTTTTGAATTTGTCGCGGGTCATCTTGCGCGTGAGAAAGAAATCTTCAGGCTGCTTGCTCAGGCGCTTGATCATGTCCTTCTTGGCGGCGTCGTACTCGTAGCCCGGCGTGATGGTGTGTCCGTCCACACCGAGATGGGAGAGGAAATCGAACATCTTCTCGATTTCGTTCATATCGGTCTCTTTGTATACCGTGCAATTCGTCGCCACCTGATAATCGAGGATCTTGGCCATCTTGATGGCCTCGACACATTCCTTGAAAACCCCTTCGCGCTCGACAATCAGGTCGTGAATGTATTCCAGACCATCCACGTGGACATTCCAGTACATCCACTTGGTGGGCTTGATGCCGGGTCGGCCGTCGTTCTTGCCCTTGCGGATCTCGGCGGCTTCCTTCTCGGTGACGAGGTTTTGCGCCAGCAGAGCCGTGAGCTTTGGCTCAATCGCCGCAGTGTAGGTGCGCGCCAGGTATTCGCGCATCTTTTTGCGCATGAACATGCCGTTGGTGCACACGTAAACAATCCGGCCTTGATCGAGCAGTCCGTCGACGAGTTCCTCAATCTTCGGATAGATCAGGGGTTCGCCGCCGCAGATGGACACCATCGGCGCATTGCACTCGGTGGCGGCGCCGAGGCAATCTTCCAGGCTCATCATGTCCTTGAGATTGGTCGAGTACTCGCGGATGCGGCCGCAGCCCGTGCAGGTGAGGTTGCACGTGTGCAACGGCTCCAGTTGCAGCACGAGGGCAAATTTCCCGGTCTTCTTGATCTTGTTCGTAATGATGTGCCGGGCAATCTTCGCCGACAATGTAAATGGGAATCTCATTCTTATGCGTCTCCTGTTTTTCGAATCCTACACTTCCGTCAAGTGCGCCAGCGCGCGGAGTCGGGCTACCTTCCGCAGGATCCGCGGCTGTTTGAAGAACAACTGGATCACGCGCGACTTCTCAAGTTCGCGCGGCACGGGCGGAAAGCCCTGCATCATCTGGCGCGCATACATCCCCAGAGCCATCAACGGGAAATAGTTGCGATAGTAATGATACCGCAAATAGAACACACGCGGAAACCCCGTGCCGGTGAACAGCTCTTCGTCCCACGCCCCATCGAGTTCCTGATGGTTCATCAGGTACTTGATCCCGCGGGCGACTTCGGCGCAATGGACTTCCCCGGCGGAAATCAACCCCATGATCCCCCACGCCGTTTGTGAGGCCGCGCTCCGGCCGATGCCCTTGAACTGTGGGTCATCGTAGCTGCGCAGTGATTCACCCCAGCCGCCGTCGGCATTCTGCGAGGATTTCAACCAGGCGACGGACCGTCGGACATAGGGCAGGCGCATATCCTCGCCAATCACCCGCAGCCCGCGCAAGACCTGCCACGTGCCGTAAATATAATTCGCGCCCCAGCGACCGAACCAGGAGCCGTCGGCAGACTGGTCGCGTTTGAGGAAGGCGACGGCCTTTGCGACACATTCGTCTTCCGTGGTAAAGCCGAAATGCCCCAGACACTCCAGAACACGCGCGGTGATATCCGACGTGCTCGGGTCAATCATCGCATTGTGGTCGGCAAAGGGCACCTGTGTGAAGAGCCACTTGTCGTTGTCCTTGTCGAAACTGGCCCACCCGCCATCTTTGCCCTGCATGCCCAGCACCCAGCGCGTGCCGCGACGAATCGCCGCTGACTTTTCCCGGTCGAATTCCGTGCTGACACGGTTCAACGCCATCAGCACCATCACCGTGTCGTCCACATCCGGGTAAAACTCGTTATCGTACTCGAAGAACCATCCGCCCACCGGCTTGTTCGGCTCGGTATAGCGATGGCTTTCCGAGTGTTTCACGCGCCAGTCGCCCGGACGACGCACTTCCTTGTCCAGCAACCACCGCGCCGCCGCCTGGAGGGACGCATTATCGGCTGGCAGTCCCGATTCGTGGAGCGCGTTGACGCTGATCGCGGTGTCCCAAACGGGAGAGAAGCACGGCTGAAGTCGTAGCGTGTCGCCCTCTTCGATTTCGAGCTTCTCCATTTCGAGGATGCCGTGCGCCACGAGGTAGCTCTCGTTGCTGTACCCAAGGACATGGAGCGCCATGACGTAGTTGGCCATGGCGGGGAAGATCGCGCCGAGGCCGCCGGGGGTCCGTCCATGCTCGATCACCCAGCGTTCGGCCTTCCGCATGGCAAATCGTCGCACAAATGGAACCGGGTGATGACGGTGAACGAACTTCAAGAAATGATCAACCACGAGAAAAAAGTTGTGCCACGTGAACGTGTGCTGGTCCCGGGGGAGCCGGATGTCAGCCTTCTCACGGCTTTCTACCCACAATTCGTCGATCTGCCACTCCTGTGGAAGAGGCGTGACGGGCTCCCGCGAACGGATGATCGAAAGCGGCACCAGCATCGCCCGTGACCACGATGACATGTTGTAGATGCTGAAGCTGAACCACTTCGGAAAGAGAATTAGCTCGGGCGGAATCGCCGGGCACCCGCCCCACGGATACAGACCGATCATGGCCAATGAAATCTTGGTGAAAGTATTGCAGCGCGTCACCCCGCCTGCGGCACGGATTGCCGCGCGCGTCTTGGCCATGTGCGGAGCGTGAATTGAGTCACCCGCCATTTTCAATGCGAGATAGGCCTTAACGGAGGCGCTCAAGTCCATCGGGCCGTTCGGGTAGATGGACCATCCTCCCTCGTGAAGCACTTTGGATCGAATGTAGTTCGCAGTCTTGCGAATGATGACCGGGTCCAGTCGGTCAATAAAATGCAGGTAAATCAGGTACTCGGACTCGAGGATCGTGTCACCCTCAAGTTCCGCGCACCAATGGCCATCAGAAGCCTGTTGTTCCAAGAGCCAATCCTGCGCTCCGGCAATAGCGGCTTCCAGTTCATCCGTTGATTGTAGATACGGCTCCTGTTTTGCTTGAATCATGCTCCGCGCACCACTTCCTCCTTAAACTTCTGGCACTAAGAACTATATAATCACCTCCGAGCGATTGTAAAGCGGATTCACCGCACCCTCTTCTGGGGGTTACCACCCCAGAAATCCGCCAACTCATGATCCAGATTGTACCCAGCCCGGCTGTCAGCCATACTCTCAGACCAATCCGGCGGGAAAAGCGTTGAATATTGCGCTTGCGCAAACCTTTGGCACACAAGCACTGCCACGCCCCGATCCGATTCGCTCCGAATCAACCGGCCAACTGACTGAATGACGCGGTTCATCCCGGGATAGAGGTAGGCAAATTCGAACCCTTTCCCGTAATGTTGTTCGTAGAATTGACGCATGAGTTCACGCTCGAAGCTCACTTGGGGAAGCGCGGGGCTGATGATAATGACGCCCGAGAGGGTTTTACCCGGATAGTCCACTCCTTCCGCGAAAAGGCCGCCTTGAACGGCAAGGATCAGCTTTGGAGGCTGCGGTTCTTTCAGCGCCTCCAAGAGCGTCAAGCGCTGCTGCTCGGTCATCTTGGGTTCCTGAATGAGAACCTCCCAGGGACCTTCGGGCACTTGTCCAGCCACCCCTCGCAAGAAATCATAGCTGGGGAACAACGCCATGTAGTTACCGAGTCGGGCGGCAGCGGTTGTTGCGATTACTTTGGCGATCCTGCCGTAGTGGGCAGCACGGACGCGAAACGTGGTCGAAACTGTCGGTACGACGATAATGCGCCGGTTCTCCTTCGGGAAGGGGGAGGGGAAACTGGCTTGGTCCGTCCGCTCGGTATCGAACCCGAGCATCTGGCGGTAAAACGCCATCGGTTCGAGTGTTGCCGACATGGCGATCACGCTGTGAAACCCTTCCAGCCGCTGCGCTAGTTGCCGGGATGGGTCTTTGCACACGATTTTCAAGGCTTCGCCACCTGTCGTGTCATAGATGTACGAGAATTCCTCGCCTTCCATCCCCAGCACGACGCAGAACTGGCCGAACGCCGAGAAGAACTCGTCGACGGGGTCATCCGGGATCGCCCGCCCACTGGTCGTCTTGTCCAACAGGTAACGGACGGTCAGTTTGTTGAAGGCTGGCTTGAGGCCTTCGAAGAATTCCCGGGGCGACGGAATCAGGTATTTGTCCTGACCCACGTCGCTCTCGTCGAGTTGGGTGTATTCGTCGCCCTTCGTGCGTACCTGGCTGCGGAAAAAATCGTCGATCTGCCCCAAAAACTTGCGCAATTCCTTCGCCAGCGACGGCTCGACATGCCGTAGGTTGCCGCTCAAATCGCGGATGTGCTGCCGCGACAGGCTCGGCGAGTAGTAATCCATGGCGCGCTGGACGAGGTTGTGCGCTTCGTCGATGACCAGAATGGCATTCGAATAGTCGTCCTCGAGGAAAAACCGGCGAAAATACACCTGCGGATCGAAAACATAATTGTAATCACATACAATCACGTCGGTTACTTCGGCCTCGATCAGTGCCAACTCGAACGGACACAGGCTCGTGCCGCGCCCCGCTTCCATCATCGCATCCGGCGTGATCAGCCGCTCCGCCAGCAGGCGGTCCGCAACCCGTGTCGTCTCGAGTTTCACGCGGAAATCGCGCAGGTGCGGGCAAAACTCTTCCCGGCAGGCATACACGTCGTTGATGCACATGCTCTCGCGCGCGCGAAAGAACACCGCGTTCGGATGCGCCGATTCGCGCAGTCCCATGCGTCGAAGCGTTTCCAGGACGATTTGTTGCTGGGTGTTCTTGGCGGTGACAAAAAACACCCGTTTGTCATGCGCCAGCGCGTACTGCACCACGGGATAGAGCGCTGCGGTCGTCTTGCCAACTCCCGCAGGGGCCGAGACGAGCAGATGACGGCCCTCATTTAGCGCGTGCTCGACCGCCGCCATCATTTCATCTTGATGCGGGCGGATGTGGTCGTGCGGAAAACGTAAGATGGTCGATTGAGTCCGACGATGTTCTTGCCGCCGCTGCTCTTCTTGCGCCTGGACAATCAAAGCGCGTACACGGTCAGCGATCAGGCGCTCACAGTCATCAAACGGCCCGTGTATCTCAATTTCCTTCGTCGTTCCTTCCGCCACGTTGACAAACACGAGGCGGCCCAGTGCGGTCTTTCGTTCCTGTTCGACAAAGAAGCAATACAGCCGCAGTTGCTCGGTATAGTGCGGGTAGGACTTCTCATCCAGCGCGGCAAACACCCGCGGCGGCACCACAACGGATTTGATTTCCTCGATCACATGCGGGCCGCCATTAAGTGGCATGTAGACGCCGTCGATGCGCCCCTGGATCGTTACCTCGAAATCGTTGACCGTCGTCTGGTAACGCACGGCGATCTCCCGCGTGTACCCTTCGTGCAATCCCGCCTGCATGCGCTGATGGGTCACATGCGCTTCCCGACCGATCGCCAGACGCGTCCACATCCCCAGTCCCGCCACACGTCCCGCGCTCACCAGCGGCTCGGCCACGAGGTCACCGACGCCCAGGGAGATTTTCTTCGTCGCCAAATGAATTTTGACAGCCATCGCCAAGGAAGAATACAGTAGTCAGAATTCAGAATCCAGAATGAGACGATTGCTTCCAATCTTTGTTGCCGTTCTTCTGGCTTCTGGCTTCTGGCTTCTTCTGACTCCTGCCGTTTCCGCTCAGCATCTGCCCACCTACGAAGATTTTCGGCAGGTCGATCGCATGCGGCGCATGACCGGCCAGTTGCAGACCGCCGAACTGCTGAAGTTGACGCAGATCGACCGCGCACTGGTCGAACGCGTGGCGAAACAGGGAACCAACGACTACCAGCTCATCTGGGGCGCGGCGGAACTGATCGGCGATTGGCCGACCAAACGCGCCCTGTTCGAGTCGGCGTTGGCGGCCAGCGGGACGAACATCGAGATCGCCCTGCGGTACGCGTGCGAGGCCGCGGTCAACCACGAGCCCGCGACCGCATTGCCGTTGCTGCGTGCCGTCGAGAAGGGTGACACGGCCAATATCGTCCCGTGGTTCGTCGAACTGAATCTGCTGCTGGCCCAGAACAAAGGCGTGGCGGAATTGAAACCAGTGCCTTCGTGGGCGATTCGATTTCACGATTACGCCACCGAAGCGGCACGGGCGCGGATCCATACACTCGAAGCGGCGGGGTATTCACCCTATTCCGCCCGCAGGCTTGGTTTCATGCCCGACACGCCCGTGCTGGCGATGGCCCGTGATTGCGCGGAAAGAAAGACTGATAAGGCGACCGCACCCTTGTTGCTGTCCGTTGCGCGTGCGATGCAGGATCGGCCGTTCTTCCTGGTGACCGAATTGGTCGGGCAATCGCTGGAGCGGGCGGCCATTCAGGTCGGTGAGGAGGGACAAACCAACTCCGCTGCGATCGGGCCCACCGCCGAGATCTCGCTGCGCACCGTCGAACTCGAAGGCCGCCGCGATCAGATCAAGGGACTGCTCGCCGCTGTCGGGGACAAGATCGTCAACGTCGCCACCGAATCGGAGATGGTCGAGTATTTCGACAACGTCCTCTCCCTCGGCGAAGAACTCGCCATGCGTCGGCTCGCCGAGGCCGTCCAAGGCGGCCATCCGTCGCCATAAGCCAGGGCTCAGGGGGACTTTCCCGCTGACCTCGACGCCGACTGCTTCATGGTTTGCAACTGGGTGATTGCGTCCTGAATCTTCTGGTTTGTCGGGTCGAATTGCTGCAGAGACTTGATCGTCGCAATCGCATCATCGAAGCGATTCTGTTCGGTGTATAATTGCGTGAGCCGGAAGATGCCTTCGGGACACGTGGGGTCCAACGCGATCGCCTGCTGGTAGGCGTACTCCGCTTCGTTGGTCATCCTCCGGTAGGCATAAACTCCGCCAATCGCTGACCGATGCTTGGAATACGTCCTGCGCGCCCAGCTGTTACCGAGGAATCCGCGGTCGGCAAGGAGTTGCTTGGCCAACCCATCCCAAAACTCACGGTCGTGGGCGACGACTGATGGGTCGAGTTGGGTCAATGGCTTCCTGTTCAATTTCAAAATCAGTCCATGCGGTTCCGCGTAGGGGTACATCCAGTTGATGACGTGACTTTCTTCAACATAGAACTCGCGATCCGGGTTGTTGTCGAAAATCAACCTGGAAATCCGCCCTTCGGTGTCCAATCTGGCCTGCATACCCGTCGAGAGAAGGCCGCCGTTCGTTGTCGTCGTCACGCCTTCGTCCGGAGCAAGTTTTTCTCCGCGTCTCATCCGGCTCTGAACGTCTTCGGCGTACTCCTGATAACAGCGCTGCACGTCACTCGTCGTCGGGATTGCAATTCGACTTCCATACATCGCGCGGACGTAATCCAGATACGAGTTATCGCCCAGCCAATTCTGCGTGAGTGTGAAGAATGGGTCCGCATTGATATGCGATTTGGACAACGCCGTGACCAGGAAACGCCCCGGGGCGGTGCCGCCGAAATAAATGCTCCCCTGCGGAATCGAGTTGATGATGCCTTGCCCAAAAGCGATCGCGTACGTGTCGTTGCCAGCGGCAAACTCCTCAAGAGCGCCGTAGGTTTCCAGCGCCGGCTGCCATTCCGCGCCGGGCAGGTGCCGTTCATAGAAGTTGGATACGGTCTGAGAATCGCCTTTCGCCGCTGCGGCAAAAGCCGTTGCATAGTCCGGCGGCAACTCTTTCCCTTCCGCCTTCGCCAGCGTGCGCGCCTGGGTTTCCTTCGCGGCAATGAACGCTTTCAACTGACCGGAAACGGCTGATTGATCCAGTGACCACGGTTGCAGCGGTGGATGGTCGTCCGCTTCCACGCGAACGTCGCTGATCAAGAATCCGAGGCCCAACACAGCCAAAGTGATCGCCGTCGCCGCCACTCGCGCAAACTGTTCGACGGTTCTCATCAGGTTTCTCCAATGGCCAACAAGGAGAGTGGAGTGAAATGAACAACGGACAGGAGGAAGTGACCTTACCTTCATAGCAGGGTCTTTGTTTTCTACAGTACCACGCCTAGCACGAAATAACGCGCAACTCCAGACAATTCAAAAAGCACAGCCGTGAGTTTGCGATTCCATTACAAGCTGGTGCAGCTGGGCAACGCACGATGAGCAGCCGCCTCGGTAGAAACGCACCATCGCGCGGTTCTTTGTCGGATTCCCTCCGTCGGTGGCGATATACTCACGGAAGATGAGAACGGATAATTGGAGTTTGCTGTGCCAGTACGCCCAGCGGCGCTCGAACGACGCGTTCGCCACATTGGTCAACCGTTATCTGAATCTGGTGTATTCGGTGGCCCTGCGACAGGTGCGGTCGCCGCATCTCGCGCAAGAAGTGGCCCAATCCGTTTTCAGCGACCTGGCGCGGAACGCCGCCACTCTGAAAGCTGACACCGTTCTGACCGCCTGGCTCTACCGTGTGGCCTACCGAACGGCGATCGATGTCGTGCGTCACGAATCCCGCCGCCAGGCTCGGGAACAAATCGCAACGGAAATGGCTGCCATGAACTCTGCTTCTTCGGAATGGACCGGCATCGAACCCCTGCTGGACGAAGCGATGGAGACCCTCGAGGAACAAGACCGGACGGCCATCCTCCTGCGCTACTTCGACAACAAAAGTCTGCGGGACGTGGGACAGGCCCTCGGGATTTCCGAGGACGCGGCGCAAAAACGCGTGAGCCGCGCCGTCGATCAACTGCGCGATCTGTTCTCCAAGCGTGGCGTTGTCGTCGGCTCAGCCGGGCTGGCCGTTGTCATCGCCGCCAATGCCGTTCAAGCTGCGCCCCCGGACTGGCGGCCACGATTTCCGCCGCTGCCACCCTGGCGGGAATAACCACCGTTGCCACAACAGCCGCAACTGTTACCAAGGCCATTGCCATGACCGCACTACAGAAAACTATTGTGACTGCGGCGATCGTTGTAACCGCCGGCGTAGGAATCTACGAGGCCCGCGAAGCTTCTAGCCTGCGCGATCAGGTCCGATCTCTCCAGCAGCAGGAGGAGCAGATTCAGGAACTGCAGAGGGAAAGGGATAACGCAGTCAACCGCTTGTCCGCGGTTAATGAGCAACTTCGGATGACGATGGAGGACTCGAATGAATTGGTCAGGCTCCGTGCGGAAACGGCGCGGCTGCGAGGGCAGGCGGACGCAGACGCCTCCGAACTGAAAGAAGCGAGAGATTTTCAATCTCGCGTGACGCAGCTTTACTCCAACACACCGCCAATCCGGACCTTCGTTTCAACGACTACGACTACGGTTTCCTGGGGGCAAGCGATTGTCACAGGAGGTTGGAAAACACCCTCGGGTAGGCGAGTGATTGTATTGCTGAAAGTACAGCCTGCTGACACCCCGGAGCAGGTTCTCATTGATTCTACAATTTTGGAATACACGGAGGAGGCTGGGGCGGCCATTGGGCTCACTCAGTTCAATGTCGATGGACCAACCACGCAACAAAAGGCTCGCAAAATTGACGCCGACCAGTTGGAGTCGATCCTGGCTGCCGCCAAGGCCGATAATAACGGCGGAATCAATATTTTGTCCGCGCCAATGCTTACGACCGCGAGCGAGCAACAGGCTGAAATCCGGTCGGGTCCCCGGATTCACAGCGAACCCCCTCGGGAGACATATATTCGGCCGGGGAGCAGATCGATATCATACCGTCCATTGCTCCGGACGGCCAATCGGTTCACATCGTGATGACAGCGCAATTAAATTATCTGATCGACCTGCCCACCGTTGCGCCCCGTTGAACCTTTTCTCGCCCTCCGCATTCTACTGGGTGTAAATGCTGGTAGTGCCTGAACGCGAACAACTGCCCGTGGCCGACGCCCGGGCCGGCAACGCCGAAGCATGGAAGACGCTCTTCCGGCGCTACCGACTGCCATTGTACGTCTATGTATTCGAACTGCTACACGACGAGCAGGCCAGCCTCGACCTGGTGCAGGAGGCTTTCATCAGTGCCTTCCGTCACATCGATTCCCTCCGGGACGACGAGAAATTCGGAGGTTGGCTGTTCAGCATCGCCCATCAAAAATGCATCCAGCAATGGCGACGACAGGACCGTGAGGCGGAGTTGCGCGAGGAATTGTGGCCCGAGCCGGAAGCCGGCACCCCGGATCCGCTGGACGTATTGCTCCGCGAGGAACAGGAGACGGAGTTTATGAAACTGCTGGAAAGACTCCCGCTGGCGCAACGGTCGGCGTTGTTGCTGCATTTCATCGAAGGATTTTCGTTGGAAGAAATCGCCCGCATCACCGGTACACAGGTGGGTACCGTCAAATCCCGTCTGCATTACGCCAAACAGGCGCTGAGGAAATTGCTGGAGGAAGACGCATCATGAAAACACCGCGTGAAATCTTGTTGAAGCTCCATCGCTCAGTCGAGCCGAAGCTCGATCAGATGTGGGATGAATCGCTCGCCCCCGAATTGCAATCGGGCAGGGCACACATCCGCGAAACCTCGACGGATCGGCAGAACCTGTTTCTGGCCGCAGGCTGGAAACTCTGGCGCGAATTGGTCCTGCCGAGCCGGCGAATCTGGGCCGGCTTGGCCTGCGCATGGGTCGTGATCGCCGTGGTAAATCTGGCTTCTTCCGAACCGACAACGGAAGTTGTCAGCCAGACCAAGCCACGTTCTGGCGAGGAACTTCGCGCGCTCATCGAACAGCGCCGCATGCTGGCGCAGTTGATCGGGCCGCTATCGGAGCCCGACGTCGCCCGCAAATCCAGTCCGCCGGGGCCCCGCAGCGAACGCGAGGCGCAGACCTCGGTCGCGTGAATCGGAGGCAGAAATGACAACCCCATTGGCGACCCCAACAACCGAGCGGCAGCGAACCACAGCCGGGCGTTTCCTGAAATGGCTGGGGTTCAGCTGGCGGACGGCGCGCCGCATCCTGATCACCATTGCCGTGATCATCACAATGGTCACGGTCTATTATGCGGAGGAGAATCTCCGGGGCAGCCGTGCTTGGGCCCAATATCGGCGGCAGGCAGAGGCGCGTGGCGAGCAACTCGATTGGAGGGCCTTCATTCCCAAGCCCGTTTCCGACGACCAGAACTTTGCCGCCACGCCGTTTGTCAAATCCTGGTTTGTTCGAAGCAACTACGCATTTCGATCGCCGTGGAAGGGGGATACCTATGACCAGGCGCAGTTTCACGTTGACGCCGCCGCTGTCAAAGCGAGGCGCGATACATCCACCAGGCATTTTCTTGATTTGGTGGGCTGGAGCAGGGCATTTAATGTGGTTCGCGCTGGCAAGATAACCGGCTCGCAGAAATTTGTGTCGGACGAACTCGGTTTGGCATCGCGCTCCCAAGCGGCGCCTTCCGTGCTCGGCGCATTGAAAACCAACGAAGCCGAATTCGCGGAACTTCGCGTCGCCAGCCAGCGCCCGTATTCCCGGTACCCAATCAACTACGACGTGCCGGATCCGGCCGCGATACTGCTGCCACATCTCAACAGCCTCAGGGCGTTCTGCCGACGGCTGCAGCTCAAAGCCTGTGCCGAGCTCGCCCTCGGACATAATGAAGAAGCTTTCCAGGATATAAAGTTGTCGTTCTCTGTGGCCGATTCCGCGAAGGACGAGCCCTTCCTGATTTCTTATCTCGTTCGCGTTGCTTGCTTACAGATCATAACCCAGCCAATCTGGGAGGGACTGGCCGAGCATGCGTGGTCGGAAGCGCAACTGCGCGAACTGGAAACGCGACTGCAGTCATACAATTTCGTGGCGGATTTAAAACAGACTTTCGATGCCGAGCGGTCGTGGGGCGTTGGGATAATTGATTACATCAAGCACACCGGCAAACTTGCCGAACTCAACGATTCGGGCAGTGGCGACGAATCAGCCTTGGACCGATTCGTCAGAATGGTCCCGAGCGGATGGTACGATCAGGAGCAGGTCAGTTACTGCCGCCTGTTTGCATTGCAAATGGCAGGAACGTCTGATCCCGCAGCCAAGCGGGTCTTTCCGGGTCAACTCAAATCCAATGAACAGGCGCTGGACCGGGCATTTCAGGGCCGATATCCCTTTGGAACCATCTTCATCCATCATCAGCTTTTATCAACGATGTTGTTGCCGGCATTGCCCCGGGTGGTTGTCAAAGGCGCCTCTGCACAAGTCGCCACCGATCAAGCCACGCTGGCCTGCGCCATGGAACGATACCGTCTGGCCAACGGCCAGTTCCCCGACTCGTTGGACGCGCTTGTGCCGCAGTTCATCTCCCAGTTGCCGCACGACGTGATCACCGGTGAACCATACAAGTATCGCCTTACGAAAGACGGTCAATTCGTGCTCTATTCCGTCGGCTGGAATGAAAAGGACGATGGCGGAGTGCCGGGCAAGACCTTGTTCGACGAAAAGGAAGGCGACTGGGTCTGGCAGTATCCGTCCCAATAAAAGGCCCTAACAGGCACTTCGCTCTCACCCGCTGTTTACCGTTGCCAGTCCAACGCGCGGTCGCTATATTGCCCCTGAATTCAAGTGCGCGGACGTGGCGAAACTGGCAGACGCGCAGCCCTCAGAAGGCTGTGACCGCAAGGTCATGGAGGTTCAACTCCTCTCGTCCGCACCAACTCAAGAACCACCGTAAAAACGGTGGTTTTTCTGTTTCTAGTCAAAAAGCATAACACGAAGGCGTAAACAAATCCGTCCGTGGTCGCCCATGTCCAAGAGGCGATTTGCGGCGCTGGAGAAGCAAGGTGCTCGGCGCGGGGGGTTAGGTAGTCGTTTGATCTCGCTCACTAGCGGGGCCGGCAGATGCGGCGCCGGGTACGGAAGAGTGTTATCTTGCATTCCGCCGCCTTGTTGCTATAAGGGTTACGCGGTATCGGGGACTTTCGAAGGTGAACTGTTGAAGTTGAACTCACGATGGTTTGGTCGCGCGTTGATCCTTCCTCGAATTTTGCTGTCTCAGGCTGTCATGCCCGCTGACCCCCGCATCGTAACCAATCCCACAACATTTTGTCCGGGGCGACCGGTGCGATGAGACACCTCTTCATCGTTCTCGGGCTTTCGCTCGCCACCGCCGCGCAAGCCCAGCATTACCCGTCGCCCACGGACTGGCGAAACGAGAACATCTACCAAATCATCACCGATCGGTTTTACGACGGCAATCCATCGAACGACAACGTGGAAGCCAGTCGCGGCTCGCCCTACAACCCGACCTACAATGCCGGCATTCATGGCGGGGATTTCCAAGGGATTCAAGACAAACTGGATTACATCAAAGCGCTTGGGGCCACCGCCATCTGGATTTCACCGATCCCGCTGAACATTGGCGACGGCAGTTCCGCCTATCACGGTTACGCGGCGCAGGACTTCTACACACTGGCGCCACACTGGGGCACGATGACGGATCTCTCGAACATGGTCCAAGCCGCGCACGCCCGGGGCATCAAAGTCATCCTCGACATCGTGTGCAATCATATGGGGAACCTGATCACCAGCACTGACCCGGGTTGGCCGAACTGGGTGGCGCCGCCCGCCGGGTACAATATCCAGTACAGCAACATCAACAACCAGCATGCGTTCCCCTTCAATCCGACCAACGTCATCCCGCCGCTGCTATCAACCATTTTCCACACCAATGGCGATATCCAAGGGTCGGCCACGGAGCAGGAGATTCTGCTCGGACAATTGGATGGGCTGAACGATCTGGCCACGGAGACCACCTACGTCCGCACCAATCTGATGAACGTTTATACCAACTGGGTTGGCCTCGCTGATTTCGATGCGTTCCGCGTGGACACGGCGATCTACGTGGACTACGGCTTCTGGCAGTACTGGTGTCCGCAGCTTCATCAATACGGGACGTCGATTGGCAAATCCAATTTCTTCATGTTCGGCGAGGCATTCAGCACCGACGAACAGCAGGTGGGTTCCTACACGGGCACCGAAGACGGCGGGCCATTCATGTTCAATGCGATGTTGGATTATCCGCTGTATCTGAACTGCATCAACTCGGTGTTTGCCAACGCCGACGGCAATACCGCGCAGATCGAAAACCACTACGATAACCTCGACACCTACTACGATTCCAACTCGTGGTATCGAATGATCACGTTCCTGGACAACCACGACAATGCGCGTTTCCTGAGTTCGGGCAATGCCAATGGCAACACCAACAATTTGACCGTGGCCCTGCAGTTCCTCTACACCTCGCGCGGCATTCCCAGTCTGTACTACGGCACAGAGCAGGCGTTTGCCGGTGACGACAACAACAACGACAACCGCGAAGACATGTTCGCGGGCGCCTGGCAACCCCAAATTCCGGTGTTGGGCGATAACTTCAACGAGACGCAACCGCTCTTCCAACAAGTGGCCAAGCTCAACAACTTCCGCCGGCTCTATCCGGCCTTGTGTACGGGCGTCCACAATAATCTCTGGAACGACTCGAACGGGCCCGGCTTGTTTGCCTACTCCCGTGTGCTCAGCAATCAGGAAGTGTTCGTCTGCTTCAATACCGCCGCTTCGAGCCAGACGCTTACGAATCGTCCGACCACGTATTCCCCGGGCACCATCCTCGTCAATTTGCTCAACACCAACGACACCATCGTCGTCACCACCGCCTTTGGAACCAACGCCACTCCGCAGATTACCGTGCCCGGCATGACCGCCAAAATCTATATCGCCCAGTCGCAGGTGCTGCCGCTCGACCCCGTCGTTGTTAGACAAACCCCAACGCACGCGGAGACCTGCGTCGCGGGCTCCGCACCGATAGTGCTGCAGTTCAGCAAGCCGATGAATACCAATTCGGTTCAGGCCGCGTTTTCCGTTACACCCGCAACCACGGGCACATTCACGTGGGACACAGTCCACGAGACCATGACGTTTACTCCGAGCGCCGCGTGGCCAGTTTTCACCACGAATATGGTTCGTCTGTTAACGAACGCGGTGGATTCCGTCAGCGCCTATTCGCTTTATGCGCCGTTCGACACCTTCTTCGTGACGTATACCACCAACACGGTCACGACCGGTTCCTCACCTCCCGCGGGGGGCACGACCAGTGGCGGAGGTTTGGTAAACTGCGGGTCGAACGTCACCGTCTGCGCCACGCCAAATGCCTGTTACAACTTCTTATACTGGTCTCAGAATGGCAGCATTCTCAGTACGTCCGCCTGCCATAGTTTTTCCGTGACGGGTAATGAGGCTGTCGTCGCGAATTTTGTGAACGGCCAGGGGTCCTTGGCGACTGACAACGCCGCCGATCCCGTATACGCCTCAGGGAGCTGGACCAACAGTCTCAATGGCGGAAGCGGGTTCGGCCCGTGGATCTTGCTGGAGACCACGACGAACGGGGCCTGCAACGGGTTCTTCGTCTCCGCCTCGATCGCGAGTTCGCCTCATGCGCCGCCCGGCATCGATGTGAATGGGCAATCCTGGGGTATGTACGCAAACACCGAGAATTGCGGTGAGCCAACCATCGCCGCAGCGTATCGGGCATTTGCCATCGGCTCTCTGCAGCCGGGCGGGCAAATCCTGCTCGATATGGACACCGGCCTTAACGACATGGCCGGTTCCGCCGTAGGATTTGCGTTGCGTAATGGCGACGCCACGAACTACCCCACCGACTACACCACCGGCGCCCGCCTCCAGTTCTACCTGGCCGGTGGCAGCGCCGATTATACGGTCGTTGACGCGGCTGGTGCGTACGACAGCCGCGTGCCATTGACGTACTCAGGCATGCATCTGATCTTCGCACTGGGCACGAATGATAGCTATACGCTGACAATCATTACGTACGGAAGCAACTCGACCAATACCGTCAGCGGCACGCTGGGCGGCACGCCGAGCAGCGCACTGGGCAGCATCGCCTTGTTCAACAATGACAACGGTGCCGACCCGCCCCACGATGTCTTCTTCAACTCGTTGTCGGTGGCCAACTTCACGCCGATAACGTATAACATCAACACCAGCAGTTCGCCTGCAAGTGGTGGTTCCACCAGCGGCGGCGGGACGGTGCCGTGCGGCTCCAATGTGACCGTGTGCGCTTCGGTCAACGCCGCTTGCTACACCTTCGCGAACTGGACGCGGAACGGCAATGTGGTCAGTACCTCCGCCTGCTACGCGTTCATTCCGGTGACGAATGAGGCCCTCGTCGCCAATTTCTCGCCGAACCAGGACACGATCACCACGAGCAGTTCGCCTGTCGGGGGTGGATCGACCAGTGGCGGGAGCACGGTGGGGTGTGGCTGCAACGTGACGGTGTGTGCGGCGGTTAATGCGTGCTACAGCTTCGCGAACTGGACACTGTACGGTAACGTCGTCAGCACCTCGGCTTGTTACACGTTCACGGCGACCAGCAATGAAACGCTGGCGGCCAACTTCGTGCCGACCTCGTGCACAATCACGACGACGAATGTTTTGATTGGCGCCGGTTCCACCAGCGGCGGCGGGACGGTGCCGTGTGGCTCCGCTGTGACGGTGTGCGCAACACCGAGCCCCTGCTACAACTTTACGGGCTGGGCGCCGCTGTACGGCAGCGTGGTCAGTACGTCGGCCTGCTACACGTTCACGGCAACGAATAGTGAAATACTGGCAGCCAATTTCGAGTTCGGTTTCACTTATCGAACGATTACCACCAGTAGTTCACCTTCTGGTGGCGGCTCGACAAGTGGCGGTGGACCCGTGACATGCGGGTCACTCGCGACGGTCTGTGCGCGCGCGAACTCGTGCTACAGCTTCGCGAACTGGACGCTGAACGGGAACCTTGTGAGCACTTCGGCGTGCTACACCCTCACGGCGGTCAGTAATGAGACGCTGATAGCCAATTTCGCGGTGAACGGGGACCTGACCGGCGGCAGCCTGACCAGTTTGTGGTCGTTCACGGGCACCAGCGACGGAGCCAACCCATCTGCCGGGCTCGTGCAGGGCAGCGACGGCAGTTTTTACGGCACAACCTACGGATTGGGGTCGGGCCCGAGCGCCAACGGCACCGTGTTTCGGATCAGTGCGAGTGGCAGCCTCACGGGCCTGTGGTCGTTCACCGGCGGCACAGACGGAGCCAATCCAGATGCGGGACTGGTGCAGGGCAGCGACGGCAATTTCTACGGCACGACGTCGGGGTCTGGATCGGGACGGAGCCCCTACGGCACGGTATTTCGGATCAGTGCGAGTGGCAGCCTCACGGGCCTGTGGTCGTTCACCGGCGGCACAGACGGAGCCAATCCAGATGCGGGACTGGTGCAGGGCAGCGACGGCAATTTCTATGGGACTACATACGGGGCAGGGTCGGGTCCCAGTGGGAACGGCACCGTATTCCGGATCAGTCCCACTGGAAACCTGTCGAATCTGTGGTCGTTTACCGGCGGCACAGACGGAGCCAATCCATCTGCCGGGCTCGTGCAGGGCAGTGATGGTAATTTCTATGGCACCACTTACGGATCGGGGTCGGGCCCGAGTGCCTACGGCACCGTGTTCCGAATCAGTGCGGGTGGCAGCCTGACGAAACTATGGTCATTCACCAACGGTTTGGATGGGGCCAATTCATACGCCCCGCTGGTGGAGGGGAGTGATGGCAATTTCTACGGGACGACCTCCCAGGGCGGCGCGAGCGGTATCGGCACTGTGTTCCGCATCAGTCCGACCGGCAACCTGACGAACCTCTGGGAGTTCACTGGTTGCGGCGATGGGGGCAATCCGGATCGCCGGGCTTGTGCAAGGTAGCGACGGCGATTTCTATGGCACGACATCGGGGTCGGGGTCGGGACCGAGCGGTTCTGGCACCGTATTTCGGATCAGTCCGAGCGGCGACCTCACGACTCTTCATTCGTTTAGCGTTGGCGATGGGGCCAATCCATACGCCGGGTTGGTGCAGGGTAGTGACGGGAATTTCTACGGGACGACCTACCAGGGCGGAACGAATGGCAACTACGGCACTGTGTTTCGGCTCACGGTTCCCCTCAATCCTCCAGCCAATCAAATTAGCGGGATCAAAATGATGGGTACCAGCCTCGTTGTCACCATCCCCTCCGTAACCGGCGAGACCTATCAGTTGCAGTACAGCGATTCGCTGACCCTGAGCAATTGGAGCAATGTCGGTGGTGTATCTATGACCAATAGCATTGGCGGCTTGCTGTCACTGACTAATTTGGGTGGCGCGATGCAGCCGCAAGGGTTCTATCGGTTTGCCATTACTCCTTGAGGGGTCAATCCCTTCGCCCTGCCAGCCGATCTCCAAAGGGTTTCTGTAGGTAGTCCATTCGATAGCGGCGGGGTTTCGGCGGGCAAAGACTATCGGAGAGACAGAAAGGGGTTCGCGAAACAAATCACCACGGACCGCAACCGTCGCCAGCGAGGAAGCCGCGATAGACGCGAGGCCGTCGCTTCGGAAGGTGTGTGTAAATCTTTACGTTGAGGATGCGGAACGCGACAAACGGAAAGTGGTCAGCCGTCGTGCACAATCGGATTCACTTGGGGTATCCGACAGTTTGCGCCAGGACAATCCTCTGGTCCGGACGCAACTTCATTGACGGTGACAGCATCGTCCTGTCAACCGAGCCTCGAACCACCACCGCCAGCCCTTGGGAGGCACAATACAGGTAGACGTTTTGGGCGATGAACCCAACGTCGGCAGCACTGTAGAGCCGTTTGTCGTCCTCGGAGGCATTCTTTATCCTGGTGAAATCGACAACATACACAAGATTCAGCGGTGCGTCCTTGACGAAGCTTTGTTTCCCGGTGGCGTCCCGGAGATCTTTGCCCACCACCGGCACCAAGGTGTGCGTTTTGGCCTCGTACAGATAGAGCGCCTCCGGCAGGGCGACGTAGATATCGACCTCCTGCCAGTTCATCGCGGAAGGTGCAGTTCGTTTGCCAGAGTCCGGTCGATTAATGCCATCCGCTGCCCAGAGAAGGTTGGAGAGTTCCTGCCGCGGCAGTGGCTTGGAATCAAAGCTCCTGGACGACTGGCGCTGCTGTAACACCTGCATCAGCGGCTTGCCGATTTCGGTCTGCGGCGGCGGCAACTGAATTGACTTGAGGTCGTCGGCAAGAACGAATGTCGTGCTGAATATGCATCTGACAACAAGCATGGATAACAAGGATTTTGGTGATTGGATAATCGCTGGCCTCCTGTCTTGAACAATTCGATAATGGCAACATCGTTTCTTGGTCGTGTAAGGGGTCGCCCCAAGGGCTCACTGTTACCGGTTCACAGCCTTCATCGCTTCAGCGGGATACCGGTCGCCCGCTGTCATGCCCAGCGGCAGCTTCTCGTCGATCTCCTGGAGTTCCGCTGGCGTCAACTTGACCTCCACGGCCTGAATGTTCTCCTCAAGGTATTGTCGCCGCTTGGTGCCGGGAATTGGGACGATGTCCTCGCCCTGCGCCAGCAGCCACGCCAGGGCGAGTTGGGCGGGGGTGCATTTCTTCTTCTTCGCCAGGGATCCACACCGGCTGGCAATCTCCACATTGCGCCGCAGGTTCTCTCCTTGAAATCGGGGCATGTTCAGTCGCCAATCTCCTTGCTCCAAATCCCCGGCGGCCTTGATCTTCCCGCCGAGAAACCCGCGACCGAGCGGACTGTAGGGTACGAACCCGATGCCCAACTTCCGACAGGTTGGCAGAATTTCCGCTTCCACGTCCCGCGTCCAAAGCGAATACTCGGTTTGCAGCGCCGCAATTGGATGAATCTTCATAGCCCGACGAAGGGTCGCAGGGGCGGCCTCGGACATTCCCAGCCAGCGGACTTTACCGGCATCGACAAGCTCGCTCATGGCCCCAATGGTGTCCTCGATGGGGACATTCGGATCGACCCGATGCTGGTAGTACAGGTCGATGACATCAACGCCCAACCGACGCAAACTCGCGTCGCAGGCGGAGTGGACATACTTCGGATGGCCGTTGACGCCGATGAATTTCCCTTGTTCATCCCGGACATTGCCAAACTTGGTCGCAAGGAAAACTTCCGCGCGGCGGTCTTGGATGGCCTGGCCAACGAGGCGCTCGTTCTTGCCGCAGCCGTACATGTCGGCGGTATCGAGAAAGGTGAGCCCCAGATCGAGCGCCCGATGGATGGTGGCGATGGATTCGGCATCGTCTTGCGATCCGTAGAACTCGGACATGCCCATACAGCCAAGACCCAGGGCGGAAACGTTCGGGCCTTTTTTACCAAGCTTTCTTGTCTTCACAGCCGATGACCTCCGTAACGGCATACTAAATTGACCTCTGCCGCGCCGGGCGGCTGAGAGTTTTCGACAGTTTTTTGAGCAAAAGCAACAAATCGGTGTTGGTGATGATTCCGACGAGCTTGCCGCCCTCGATGACGGGAAGGCTGCTGATGGCCAGACCCAGTATCAAGTCGAGTGCCAGGCCCAGATCGTGATCGGGCGAAACCGTGGCGGGCTCAGCCGTCATCACATCGCGGGCTGTGAGTGCGTCGTCGATGTGATATTCTTCGGGGCTCTGGGGGTGCTTCTTGAAGATGACGGCGACATTCAGAAGATCGCGGTCCGAAACAATGCCCGCGAGTTGATTGTCCCTGTTGACGACCGGCAGTGGCGGAGGCGGTGAGTCCGCATCAACTCATACGCGTCTTTGGCAAGCGTGTCCTCACGGATTGTCACGACGTTGGACTGCATTAATTCGCGGATTTTCACCTGGCACCTCTGACACGCACTGTAACAGATGGATGGTCGCTTTGGAAAGAACCCAAAGATTGCGATGTTTCAGCAAACGGCCCGCTGCGAGTTCCCAAGAGCGGCAGATTTCTTCGGCTTGCCTACGGTTGGCCGTCTTGGTACGCTTGGAATCGCGTTTGAGAGCGCCACACGTGTTAAGAGGACGTGGAGGTTCAACACCTCTCATCCGCACGAAAAATACTGTACGGCACCATGAGCCTCAGGCATGCACTTTTGTCGATCACGCTGGCCGCGCTTCTCCGGCGCCGTTTCATGCCCAGGTGCTGGAACAGATTACCAAGCCGCTGGATTACACCAAGCAGGCCGACGTCAACGGCAAGAACGTCACCTTAGCAATACGTG
>CAVYAC010000116.1:0-14854 GCA_963766065.1 uncultured Verrucomicrobiae bacterium | reverse complement strand
TTTCGCGGTGTCCCAGTTCGGCGGGTTGGTTTTCGAGAGATCGGTGATGCGCGCGCGCCGGCTGCTGTCGACCGCATTGACGCAGTAAATGTCAAGGACCTCGCGGTCTGCCTCGTCGAGTTTGAACAGATAGAATTTGCCATCGAGGTCGCCGTCAACCTTCCCTTCCCAAATACCTTTGCCCGTCAAGTGGAGGTCATGTGGCGTCCGGCCCTTGTCGCCCGTGGCGGCATCGTAAATCACCACCTGCAACGTGCGTGCTGTTGGCGCAAACACACGAAACGTCGTCGCTTCCGGGCGGTACGTGGCCCCGAGAACCGCATGCGCGTCACAAAACTCGTCCGCGTCATCCAGCACACCGCGCGGCACCACGTGTGCGGAGCCGCCGAACCCTTCGACACGGACCTCATACGCGCGCCCCGCGATGTCGAGTGGCGCGCCGAGGTTCAACTCGATTTCATTGGATGCCAGTTTCTTGTCGCGAAAGACAATCCGCGTAGAGACGGGCTGTTGCGTTTTCTTTTGGCTGTCGGTGATGGTGAAATGGTCCGCCGTGACTTCCCCTGGTTTGACCAAACGCGACATCGCGACCACGAGACGGTTCGGCGCGTCCATGTAGGCGACGACCACTTGCGGACTCGTGTCGGGCGGATGTGCCCACACCTGGCCCTTGTCACCAATCAGATAAATCTCATTACCCATGTCTGTCCTCCAGAATTTGTCTCCTCCAGCGTCCTTGCGGTTCCAATCGCCCGCCAAGCGCGGCAACAGGCCGATTTTGTCCGAGTCGCCCTTCAACCCGTACGCGGCGCGGTCCAGTTGCAGAATCGAGCCGTAGGTGTCGCGACCCACCTCGAAAATTTCGTTTTGTTCCGGCGAGCGCTTGAAATAAGCGTCCCACGTCCAGATGCTGACGTTGTCGTAATCCTCGTCGTAGCGATGATAATGGATCGTGATCAGGTTTGCCGGCCTGGACAGCGTGCGTTCCTTCCAAATCGATGGATCGGACAGCACTTTCGTGCGCGACATCCGTTCCAAGGTCCATTTTTGATTCACGAAGAGATCGCCGTAACTCGGATAGCACGATTCCAGCGCGTCACGGCCGATTGTGAGCCAAAGCTCGTATTCGCCATCGGGCACCGGCGGCGAGGCCTCCATGGCTTGAATAATCACCTGTCCGGTGCCGCTGTTCGGCACGACGGCTTCGCCGCGGGCGACAATCCGCCCTTCACGCGCCAAGCCCGCAAACACTTTTCGACCGGAGTTGCCCGGGGGCGCCGTGATATCCACGGTGGCAACGACACCTCCTCTCGGGCGAGGTTGGGGCAGGAATTTCGTCTCTCGCTCGACGGGAATGCGTCCGCACGACGACGCGAGGATCACCGCCAAGACCGGCAGCAGCGCCCGGGCCCGCCGCAACAAAAGCGGTTTAACAAGCCGCCCCGTGGCGACAACTGGTTCGTTCCATCTGGATTTGTTCACGTCAGAGTCCCGATCAGACAACACGAGCGTATACAATGAGAAAAACCAACACCAGCCCACAAAACAGCACCACGCCGTTCATTTGCACGCTGAGACGATGGAGGCCCTTCCATTCCCGCTCCAATTCTTCGTCGGGTTGTTTTCCCGAACTCTCCACCGCCGCCCGCTGGTCGCGCAGATGGTTCATATGAGGCATCACGCCCTGACGAAGCCAGAGGTCCGTGCCCCCCATTCCTGCCAACAACAACAGTGTCAGGATCGCCGGCCACTTGCCGAACGACCGATCCGCCAACAACAGCCCAACGCATACGATGCCGATTGCCGAGCACACAATGCCAATCAAGTAGTATTTGGAAAAAATCCGCCGAATCAACGCCGCCGCATCTTCGGGCTTGAGCGTCTTGAACACTGTGGGCGCGACCGCGAAACTAAAGAACACAATACTGCCGATCCACACCGCCAACGTCAGCAAGTACAACCATTTTACCCATTGCGTCATCGCCATCGCAGCGTACCAGCCTCGTGTGAGCCCGCCAAGGTCAAAAAGAACCGTCGAAGTGATTTGTGTCGCCTCCAACCTGAACTTGCGGCGCTGCCCCGAAGTGATTAGTCTGGCGACATGTCG
Organism: uncultured Verrucomicrobiae bacterium; assembly: GCA_963766065.1. GTDB lineage: Bacteria > Verrucomicrobiota > Verrucomicrobiia > Palsa-1439 > Palsa-1439 > Palsa-1439. The sequence continues at coordinate 12,747 of CAVYAC010000116.1, read as the reverse complement.
ACGGGTGGAAAACTCCGTTACGGTATTCTGGGCACGGGCTTGATCTTCGGCAAGTTCGCGGACGCGTTTCGCCTGATTGACGAGGCATCGCTCGTGGCCGTTGCCAGCCGCGACGCCGAACGAGCCAGGGCCGCCGGTGTCAAGCATGGCGTCCCGCGCGCGCATGCGGGTTACGAGTCACTGGTTAACGATCCCGAGATCGACGTCGTCATCAACGCATTGCACAACGGGCTGCACTGCGAATGGACCGTGCGCGCACTCGAAGCCGGCAAGCACGTTCTTTGCGAGAAGCCACTGGCCTGTTCCAGCACCGAGGTCGAGAAGATGTTCGCCACCGCTCACGCGAGCCAGCGCTGGTTGATGGAAGGGTTCATGCATCGCTTCCATCCACAGATCGCCGAAGCCAAACGCATCATCGCCACCGGTGGAATCGGACGGGTGCTGCACATCCGCTGTCACCGGACCGCCCGCGGGCGCGACCGGGACAACCCACGCTATTGGCGCGATGCCGGTGGCGGCGCCCTCATGGACATCGGTTGCTACTGCGTGAACCTCGCCCGCTTTCTGGTCGGCTCCGAGCCGAAGCGCGTTGCGGCCCACGCCCATTTCGATGACCAGACCGGCGTGGATTTGACACTGAGCGGTTGTCTCCAGTTTGGCGAAGGCGTTACCGCCAACCTCCTCTGCAGCATGGAGGCGGAGCCGTCCTATCCCGCCGAGATCGTGGGAACCGACGCCAAATTGTTGATCCCGCACCCGTGGCTGCCGCCCGCGTGGCCGGCCGAGCTTTATCTTACGCGACAGGGCAAGACGGATGTGATTCGCGTTGAGGCTGACGATGTGCCGCAACACCCGCTGGCCCCATTTGCACTGGAAGTGAAATGTTTCTGCCGGTGCGTCCATGAGAATCGAGCGCCGCAATTCCCGCCTGACGTCGATGCCGAGCACGATTCGCGCGCCAACATGCGTGTCATCGAGGCATTGCTGGAGTCGGCACGCAAAGGCCGGACAGTCAGTATGCCAACGGGAAACCTGTGAACTACTGCCCCTGTCTCTGAGCCAAAATCATGTCACGGACGGCTTTCGGATTGGGAATCCCCTCGATTTCTTCATCCGCATCGACACGGGCTGCGCTCGAGATGGTCAGGTCGCCGATGCCGACCAACCGCGCGAGCAGACTCTGGTCAATCTCGACCGAACGGATGTCACGGACAATCAGCTCCCGGTAGCTTTTGGAAAGAAGGCCGCGCTCCAACGTGATTCGTCCAGGGTAGATCCGCAGCACTACCGACCTCCGACGGCACCAGGCGATAATCAGCGGGACGATGAGCCAGCAAAACACCAGGTGCCAGAAGAAGTGCCACCACGAAGGTCGCACTTCGGCGAGCAGTTTGTCGGGTACCACCTGCGGTTGTGCCACCTGAGACGCCACCGGGAAACCGCAGGACGGACACGCTCCCGCCGCAGTCGAAACTTGTTTTCCACATTCGGGACAATCAATCAGTGCCATAGTGTGTTCACCGCATCCTAGGCGCGCCGTAGAAAGCCTGTCAACACCCGCCCACCCGCTTCTTTGGAAGAGTTTCACCTCTGGCCGTCGGCATCTGCAAAATCCTGCTGGTGCGATGTTTAATTTCTTGATTCGTGTGGCATTCGTCCTAGAATGCGCGGCAAGGAGGATGCTCGATTTTTGTGACCAATATTACTCGAATTCAAGCCCGCGAGATTCTCGATTCCCGCGGGAATCCAACGATTGAAGTGGATGTGGAACTTTCCGGCGGCGCGGTCGGTCGTGCCGCTGTCCCCAGCGGCGCCAGCACGGGGGAACATGAAGCCTGGGAACTGCGTGACGGCGACAAGAAGCGTTATGGTGGCAAGGGCGTTCTAAAGGCGGTCGCCAATGTCAACACGAAGATCGCCGGCGAGTTGTACGGACACGACGCGCTCGACCAGGTCGGCATTGACCACCTGATGATCGCGCTCGATGGCACGCCGAACAAAGGCAAGCTCGGCGCCAACGCGATCCTCGGTGTCTCGCTCGCGACCGCGCATGCGGCGGCGTCCCAGCTCGGGGTTGAGCTGTTCCAATACCTCGGCGGACCAAACGCGAAAGTGTTGCCCGTCCCGATGATGAACATCCTCAACGGCGGCGCGCACAGCGATGCGCCGATTGATTTGCAGGAGTACATGATCATGCCCAAGGGCGCGCCGAGTTTCCGTGAGGCGCTCCGGATGGGCGCGGAGGTGTTCCACGCTCTGAAGGGCGTGTTGAAGGCCAACAAACTCAGCACGGCGGTTGGCGACGAAGGCGGGTTCGCTCCCGTGCTTAAGAACAACGAACACCCTCTCGAAGTCATCATCGCGGCGATCAAGCAAGCGGGCTACAAGCCGGGCAAGGACATTTTCATCGCCCTCGATCCTGCGGCAAGTGAGTTCTACGATGCCGCGTCCAAGAGATACATCTTCAAGAAATCCGACGGTTCGAAACGCACCTCCGAACAGATGATCGAGTTCTACCGCGGCCTCTGCCGGAAGTACCCGATCGTTTCCCTCGAAGACGGCCTCGCGGAAGGCGACTGGGACGGCTGGAAGAAGCTGACGGATGCGTTGGGCGGTACGATGCAACTGGTCGGCGATGATTTGTTCGTCACCAATACGAAATTCCTGAAACGAGGCATCGATACGGGTACCGCGAACTCAATCCTGGTGAAAGTCAACCAGATCGGCTCATTGACGGAGACTCTGGATGCGATTGAGATGGCGAAGGAAGCCGGTTACACGGCGGTGATCAGTCATCGCTCCGGTGAGACAGAAGACACGACAATCGCCGATATCGCGGTGGCGACCAACGCCGGCCAGATCAAGACCGGTTCGCTATGTCGCACCGACCGCGTCTGCAAATACAACCAACTGCTGCGGATCGAGGAGATCCTCGGCAAGAATGCCGTGTACGGAGGCAAACTCTAGGCCATGAGTTGGACCATGGCGTTGTGGGCCCGATTGCAGTCGCTTGGATTTTTTGTCTTCGTGGCGGTCGTCGGATTCGGCGTGGCGTTGCTGTTCGTGCCGCTGCTTCACCAACGGCATGCCATGCAACTGGACATTGCCCGACTGGACCACGAGATCGAGCAACAAGATGCGCTGGAGAACAAACAAGAAGCCGAGATCGAAGCGCTGAAGACCGACTCCAGCTACGTCGAACGGACGGCGCGCAACAAGCTGAACCTCTCGCGACCGAACGAAATGATCTTCCGTTTCGAGCCCGCGCCGCAGATGCCCGGCCCACAGCGCTAAATGTGTTTTGACTCGCGTGGTATCGACTGGGATTCAGGGCTTGACGAATCCCCACTCCGCCTCTAAGGTGCAGCAGACTTTTAACTGCGGGGTGGAGCAGCCCGGTAGCTCGTCAGGCTCATAACCTGAAGGTCGTGGGTTCAAATCCCACCCCCGCTACCAATTCGGAATGGGCCAGAACAAGCGTTCTGGCCCTTTGTTTTCAAGGCTTATATGGCATATCGCCCATTAGTCCCCGGCTTGATGAAACTTAGCGGACACCTTGAAACTCGGCGGACAAAAACCCACAAAACCACCAACCGGAACTTCAGGCGCCGTCACCTGAAGGTTTCGCCATTTTTCCCGGTGTTGGTGGTTTTGTTGGCTTTTTTGGTTCGAGCGGGAATGGCGCGGTTTTTTCCGTCTGGTGATTTCCGCGAGACCGAAATTCCGCTGGGTCGCACTGCGAGAATGGGAACTGCCCGTCCTCGGCGAGCGAGCGGCGTCTATGCCGCTTCAAGAGAGGAGGAATTGCCATGTGTTGGTGTGCCGAGGTGTTGGGTCGCATCAGAGATATCCGGGGCACCTTCACTGCGGCACGGTTTCCGCCCCGCCGCAACGGCCTCCAAATCGGTGCGACGCAGCCGAAAACTTCCTGGCAGCACCTCGACCTTCTGCAAAAGTCCCGCTTTGATCATCCGCCAGAGGGTCGCGCGGCTGACACCCAAGAACTTCGCAGACGCCGACATGCCCATCAGCAAGGGGCCTTGTGTCATCGGCAATGGATTGCGCACCCGCTGCTCCAAAATCTCGTCAATAGCTTCCAACTGTCCCGATGACGCATCCAGCAGTTTCTTCAATCTCTCATCTGTGGTCATGGGTTCACCGCCGGGTTGTAGCGCTGCGCACACCGGGCAATCGCAATGTTTCGCCCGCAAATCGGGAAATCGGACGGCAATGAACTGGAAATAGCAAGGCCGTGACGCAGCCATTCGCTTGCCGACCTCGGTTCACGAACGATTCATGTCGGTGACGAGATTGTGGAAATGGACGGCCCAAGACTGCGGATTGTTTGCGGAAAGTTGAAACCTTCGCGTGACCGCTGGTGCGGACGGTGTGCGGATGCACTCGTGGACGTGGACTGAACGCGGACATGGACTCTCCAGAGACACAACTAATCTGCGTCCACGGACTGTGCGAGATCGCGGACCGGCAATGCCCTGCCCTACGGATGGGACTGTGGCTTGGACATCGTGTGTCCGAAGCATGGGTACTGCGCGTCTGTTCTGCATCCTCTCCGCGACGATTTCGCGGACGCCCGGACCTTCTGCCCAGAAGGGGTAACGCGTGCCCTGTACTAAAACTGATGAGAAGCGCATAGCCTCCTTGCGCATTGGCAGTGGTGCCGGCAGTCACCCGGTTGCCCGGTGACGGATTCACCCGGAGATGTCGTCGGATGGTTCGCGTCTCGTTCTGGAAGGCCTCGGGATCGCCGGACTCACCCGGGCAAAATTCCAAGACGGCGTGTTCCACCTGCCGGTGGTGCGCTCGGTCCTCAGAGTCTGCGTCATATTCATGGTCTCAGTTGACCACAAATCGGGCGCGTTTCGGTGTATCAGCTACACAGAGTCCGCCGACATTCCGTGTAGTGTCCCCGTCATGGTCACGGCCAAAACACAATACACGCTTAAGAACGCACAGGAGTATTTCGAGGAACACCTCTGCGTCGGCGATTACTACGATGAAGGCCAGCGGGTGGCCGGCGAATGGCTGGGACTGGGCGCGCAACGACTCGGACTGTCCGGGAAAGTCCACGCCGATGACTTCCTGCGGCTGTGCGAGAACCAGCATCCGGCCACAGGTGATACTCTGACGCAACGGCTGAACACCACGCGGAATGAAGATGGCCACGAGACTGCCAATCGGCGGATATTCTTCGACTTCGCCTTCTCGCCGACCAAATCCGTATCGCTCGTGGCATTCCTAGGGCAAGACGAGCGGATTCTTAAAGCGCATGCCCGTGCGGTGCGGACGGCACTGCGGGAGTTTGAAGCGTTCACGGCAACACGCATCCGCACCGGTGGTGCACAGGGCGACCGTCTGACCGGCAACTTCGTAACGGCGCTGTTCACGCATGACACGTCGCGAGCTCTCGATCCGCATCTGCACACGCACTGCATCGTCTTCAACGCAACATTCGATCCGGTCGAGAATCGGTGGAAGGCTCTGCAAAACTATGAACTGCTGCGCGCGCGCAAGTTTGCGGAGAACGCCTACTACCATGAATTCGCCCGCGAACTGCGCGGGTTCGGCTACCGGATTCGCAACCGGGCACGCGGAGATTTTGAACTGGAAGGCGTTTCGGATGAACTCTGCCAACGATTCTCCAAACGCCGCGCTGAGATCGACGCTGGACTCGCCCGTTGTTGGCCGAAAAGCCGGAATATGCGAACGGGGATGTAATGGCCATGCGCCGCCTGATCGCGACAGCGGAACGGTCACGCAAGCAACGCGATGTGAGCCGCGACGAATTACGGACGCTGTGGGCGTCGCAGTTTACGCCCGAGGAGCGCCAGACTTTGAGCCGGCTGTGCCAGCAGTCCGCACAAAGTCCAACCAATGACCGCCGAATTTCCGTGGCTGAGGCTGTGCAATGGGCTGAGGAACATCTGTTCGACCGGAACTCGGTCGTGCTCGAATGCCAGGTGTGGCAGGAGGCGCTGAATCGAGCACGCGGCGAAGAATTTCTCGGTTTCGCAACTGACGGAGTTCACGCGGCAACGGGATTACATCCGGAACGCCGAACGTCCGGGCGAAGTGACGTTGCGCGACGTTCTGCTGCGCGAACGCGAGATTGTTCAAACGGCCAAGGAAGGTGTAGGCGCCTCGTGGCCGCTCGGTGGCGAATCCTCGCCCACCGAATCCACAACTCGATGATGAACAACGCCGGGCGCTGGATATGCTGCTTTGCTCGACCAACACGGTGTCGGTTTTCCGCGGCGGCGCCGGCACCGGCAAGAGTTTTGTGCTTCGGGAACTGGTCGAGCAAATCCGTCAATCAGACCGGCCAGTGGTCGTCCTCGCCCCTCAACGCCAGCAGGTCGTGGACATGGAGAAAGCGGGATTCCCTCGCCGGCGACCGTGACGCAGTTTCTCCTCAAGCGTGAACTTGCCGATCACGCTGCCGTCGTCGTGGATGAGGCCGGTCAGATTGGCGGGCGGCAGATGCTCGAATTGATTCGACTGTGCCGCGAGCATAATGCGCGGTTGATCCTGTCCGGCGACACTCGCCAGCATGGAGCGGTCGAGGCTTCCGATGCACTCCTGGCCATCGAGCGGCACTTCGGGCGTCCGGCCAGTGGAATTACACACGATTCGCCGGCAGGATCCGGCGCTCGCTCGTGACGAAGATGAACGGACGGCAAATCAAGCGTTACCGGCAGGCGGTGAAGTTGGCCGCTGACGGCAAGCTGGGCGAGTCGTTTGAGCGACTCGACAAGATGGGCGCGGTTGTGTCGTGCGGTTTAGCCGATCAAGCCGACAAGCTCGCCGATGAATATCTGCGTCTGGCGGAACAGGACGCCTCGGCTGTAGTCGTCTCGCAGACCTGGGCGGAAGTCCACCGGGTCAACTCGCGGGTGCGCGACGCACTGAAATCGAAGGGATTGCTCGGGGCTCAGGACACCATTGTTCAGGCGCTCGACAAACTCGATCTGACAAACGCGCAGAAGCGGGATGAACGATTCTATCCGCAAGGTGCCGTCGTTGTGTTCAACCAGAAAGTCCGCCAGGCCGAACCGGGTGCGAAGGGCAAACTGGCCGGGCATCTTGAATTCCAGTGTGCTGGTCGAGGTCAACGGGCGGTTCGTCACCGTCTCGAACAAGTGGCTGGACCGTTTTTCGGTCTGCCAGCCACGCGAATTGCCGGTGGCGCAAGGCGACCGGTTGCACCTCAAATCAAATCGCCGGCTGGCTTCAGGCGCGTCGTGTCACGAATGGTGAACTGGTGACTGTGAAGGCCGTCCGTGCGGACGGCGGAATTGAACTGGCGGATGGCCGGGTGTTGGACAAGGATTTCCGCGAGTTCCTTCCCGGCTACGCCGTCACCTCCTACGGCTCACAGGGCAAGACAGTGGATTATGTGCTGTTCTCCGACTCGACCATCAAGGCTGCGACCAACGCGCAGCAATGGTACGTGACGATCTCGCGCGGCCGACGCGGCATCCGCATCTTCACGCCGGACAAAGAGCAACTGCGTGAAAACGTGGCCCGATCGGGTCACCGCCCGTTGGCGATGGAACTTGCCGGTCACGACGCAGCTCGCCGTGACGTCGCGCTTCACGATCGGCTTTATCTTTGCATGCTTCGGTTCGGTCAGCGCGCGGCGGAGATGTTCTCTCGTCTCCAACGCGTCCGTCGTCATCGTCGTCTAATCATGGAGAAACATGAGCACAAAAACACCCGAAATTTGGGCGTCTGACCCGCAAGCCCGCGCATTGCGCGTAGAAGTTTCCTCGGAACGGTCGCTGTTACTGCCGTTCGATCAATTCACCTTCTCGGAATTGACCAGTGAGGGCAAAGAACAACGGCTGCGTTTGGTTTTTGCTCGCACGAAGTCGTGGTTCGCGGCCATGCGTTGCGCCGTCTTGAAACGGTCATGCAGCGGATGGAACTGGTGTTCGTCGCCACGGCACCGGGCGACCGCCGTTCTCTGACCGCTGAGGGGCAGCCGGTGATGTCGAAATCGTGGTGACCGAAGTTGGTCCTCCAAATCAGTCGTCCCAAGCATCGAAGGAATGATCCGCTCTGCTTTGCCCAGGGCGTGTAGAGCGCGAGCGTGACTGGGGCAACGCTGGTTGAAGATACTTTGGAAGATGTGGCAAACCCGGACTCCATACAACGCCGACCTGCACGCGAAGAATCAGCTCAAGCACGGTTCGTGGGTGCTGCAAATGCAAACGGTGGAAAGCTCCTCGGGTCAATGAGTCGCTGTGATTGAGCAGTTGGCCGGAAGCTTCCCCGCGCGAAGTGTTAGAAGCCCGCCGTCCCCGGCTCGCTGAGAACTGTCACAGGTGGAGACACGAAGTGTTCGACCTTGACAGGCGCAATTGAGCCGTACAATCGGGGGCGACCCGCGCCGAGGCCGAGATGATCTATCCGAGTCGTGTGAATAACTCATGGCAATTTTCTCTTTACAGACCAGAGAACTTCTTGACGGCGCGAGCGAGCCATATAATCGAGGCGCAAGGCGCGCCGCCAGTTGCCCCCAGCCGATGATTCGGCACCGGTGACGCCAAGCGATCTGAAAAAGCGGTCGGTGCCGGTGGACGGAGCGGCGGGCGGAACGGACGAATGGTCGTCTCCGCCGACCGCGACGGGAGACGGCACGGACCGCAGATGCACCAGCCCGTCGCGGCGCGTGTCGGGGGCGGCGGAACGAAATGAGTGAAGCGACCGCGACACGGGCCAGCGTGGGCCACCGCAGGCCTAGCGCACAAGGCATCGCTTCGTCATATCAATTGACGAAAAGATCCCAAGCCATTCGGCAATTCCGTGGCATGTCCAGCGCCACCGGGCACTTGGCAGAGGCGGGATTTCCGCAAGCGGCTCGTTACCGGTAGCCGAAGAGTCCCGGAAGTCGCGCAGGATCGGGATTGGCATGATCACCACCGCCGTCGGCGTTTCTCCTCCATCTCTTGCATAGCGCACTTGGGCATGCCGCCATTTCGGGAACATCTTTACGAACGGCTTCAGATCCTTTTCCAGTTTTCGGATAATTCGCGGGGTGTTCAGCAGGCGGATCAATTCGGCATCCGGACAGGCACCATACTTCCGGAAGGTCTCCAAGACGGACCGCAACGAATACTCGCTGGCCGCGTAGAATCCCAGGCGCACCAGATGAGTTGCCTGTGCATCTCCTCGTTCCCACTTCGCTCCCAGTTCGACTGCTGTCCGTATCGCCTCCTGCACACGGGACGAACTGAAAAAAGCTCCCGGAAAGGATTGCGAGTCATCGCACCAATGAAAGAGAGTGCGGAACAGTTGCACCAGACAGGTCTGATCGAGGTCACCACCGGGAGTTGATGTCGGCACCGCGCTCGACAAGATACGGTGATTTCCGGTCGCGCCGAGAAGGTAGCGGTATGCAGCAGGTGGTTCAAGTCAGTCGCACCGGATCGACCCCAATGCGCTTCAGGATGTCAAAGTGACCATTGAACACGGCGGCCTCAAGCGCGGTGCCGTGCATATCAGGATCATCTTCGGCTTCATATAGTTCAGGAATCCTTGCTCGCGGATTGGCTCCGGCCCAAAGCAGTCTGTAAACACCACCGATGTGTCCCTCCTTACAGCAGTAACACAGGGCGATGTCGGCTTGGGTTTGCAGGGCGGAAATCTTGTCGCGGTATGAACGATAGATACCCAACAGCGCCTTCTTGGTTTCGACCAACCCGATGGCGAAGCCGTTCCCCCGTGTGAGATCAACGCCACGATCCAAGAACAGGCGCACGACATCCAGGTCGCCGCACAGGCAGACAAGTTCCGCGCGCACGGAATTAGGGTCGGCGCCGTTGTCGATCAGCAGTTGGGCAATACCGGAGTCCCGCGTTTGACAGCCATTTCGAGTGCATTGCCATTAGCGTGGGAGGCGGCGCCATTCTGTAATAGTAGTTCGACCAGACTGTGAAATCCTTTTTCGACGGCAATCAGCAAGGGGGATTTTCGTTCAGTCGGCGGCACATTGACCGGCTTGCCCCTGGCGAATCCACGCCTCGACTTCATACAGTCGTCCCCTGCGGCAAAGTTCCCTCAATTGCTTAGTCTCTCCGGGCTGCGAACAATCTCTTTTATGCCACCAGCAGCTTGGTCTCAATCGGCATTGTTGTCAGGCAATGGCGTGCTCGTTGAGCGGCTCCGCACCTGAAATGAATCATTCGGGCAGCAGGCTCAACAGATTGGTTTTGACATAGAGTCCGGCAACCTGCGGGTCGTAACTGATGCCGGTGCGGAGCAACGGTTCCATATCAGAACAGAATCCACGGTCGCGGAGATGAGCATCAAGAATTCCGATGAACTCGGCGCGACCTGCCTTGGTGCCTTCTTGTTTCATGTAATGCTGAAACGATTCGATTATCCCGGCCGGTTGAATGGGGCTGGTGGATTTGGTCAGCGCCCAATACAAGTCGAACAAATCCCGCCCGCGTCTGCGTTGGAACATCGCCCGCATCTTGGTGCCCAGCATTTCGTGAATGTCATACCCCTTGATCTGCGTTTGGACGGATTTATCCCGGAACGGGAAACTAAACGGGATCGCCACCACGGGAAAATGCGGTTTGCGCTCGGTCACGTTCGCCTCGACCACGATGTCCAGCATCCGGCCAGATTCGATAATCGACGGAAGCGAATACGTCATTCGCAACACCCGCGATGGTTTGACGGTGTTTCGCAACGCCAATTTGATCGTGTCCCACACCGACGCCTTCGGCGTTCCCAACACATCAGTCAAGACCCGCCGGACAGCCCGGCGGATATGCTCTTCCGGGCGAGTTCCACCACCACCAGATCAATGTCTTCACTGTAGCGGGATGGCGGCGCGAGATGAACTTTGTGCAGGAGCGTGCCGCCCCGCATGGCGATTTGGCCGCTCAGAAAGGCATCATTGAAAAGCGCCACCATTGCCCGGCACAACAACAGGTCTTGCTCGACTTGATACTGAGCCGACCACGGCACAACGGTTTGATGCGCCAGAATATCCTGACGGGTGATGGGGGTCATGCTTCAGTTCAGCGGAATTATTGAGGACCTGCCAGCGTTCAACGACGGGAATGTTTTTCCGGTCACCCTGTAACGGGAACAGGGGGACTAACGCCAATTTCGTGGGTAGCCAATCGTGAATCACTCGCGCCAACCGTTGCGCGCCGCCAGCTTCCAAGATAAATCCGAGCCGCTGGGCGGTGGCCGTCTCATTTTCCGCTTCGAGCACTCGCTTCAATTCGCGGGCACGCAAAAGTGGCAACAGTGGGCTGATGGTTTCCGCTGCGCGATCGATTCCCCCGATGCTGGTTGCGTATCGGACCAGATCAAATGCCGTAGCCTCCGGTGTGCTGATCCAAAGCGGTGCTGCCGCCCGCGCGAGTTGCTGCGTGGGTGTTCGCGCAATCCTGCGCTTGACGAAAAACCGGACATGAATCCGCCCCACCTTCAAGGCCCGGCAAGGCCGGTCGGTCATCACCTGCGTTATCTGCAACGCTTGCGGATTGGAGCCAAACGAGCTGGCCGCCGACTGAAGCGCCAGGTAATACGGGCGACCGAGCCATTTGAAATAATCGTCGAGCCACCAGATCGACGGCGGCGCACCCATGGTGCGATGTTCCGGAACAACAATCAGAAAAAACGGCTGCCGTGGCGAAACCCTGACCACTTTGCCCCGCAACCTGGACAATTGACGTTTCGCCGCGATTGCTGACAACCCTGATTCCTTCATCAAATCAGCCAGAGAAAATGCGAAGCTCCCCAAAGCCATGCGCGCGTCGATGAAGGCTGCTGCTGCACCAACGTGACGAAGCTCTTGAGGGCGTTTAGGCTTATTTGTCATGTGCGCATCGTACCGTCATACGGTTCATTATGCAAACGCAATATCTGAGCCCAAGCGGACTGTATCTTGGCGCAACGAAATGGCAAAGCGGTCGGTGCCGGCTGAACGGAGCGGCGGGCGGAACGGACGACTGCCCGTCTCCGCCGAGCCGCGACGAGAAGCCGGCACGGACCGCAGATAAGCCAGCCCGTCGCGGCGCATCCCGGGGGCGGCGAAACGAAATGAGTGCAGCGCTCGCGGCACGGGCCAGCGCGGGTTTTGAGGGTTTCCTCAAGAGTCGATCGCTTCTCGCAGGGGCGTCGCTGTCCTCGATCAGTACCCTGTCGATTTCTACCTGTTTATACCCATGTATAGCCACTTGGGGCTATAACCGATTATAAATGGATAGACTCTCCTCTCTTCGTTCAAGCCATTCGCTGAACCTTGTGCCAGTAGTGGAAAGCCTCCGGACTGACGCCTTTCAGTTTGTTGAGGTATTCCAATGGACGGTCTATGAGGAGACCCTGCAAGGAGGCAATGTTCTGCGGATCGAAACGGAGTGCTGGCAGTTCAACCTCACGGCGGTTGGCCCGGATGAGCCGAGTCAATAACGCGGCCTTTCCGGCACCGGCTTTCGCCTGCGGGAGTTTGAAATCCGACTGCACGAGGAGTGGGGCGATATTTGCGACACCAGCCTTGAGCACGGCTGTCCGTTGTGCGTCGAGGGCTTTCGTGAGATCGATTGCGGCCAGCGTCAGTGCTGCTTCATACGTGTCATCCAACGCCTGCTCGGCGGTGAACTTGTTGCCGCGGTACCGGTTCTCGGCCCCGAAGATGCGGCGGTATGCGGTGATGACCGTGTCCAGCCGCGTCACCCTGTCAAACAATTGGCTGATGTCGAA
>CAVYAC010000115.1:0-5440 GCA_963766065.1 uncultured Verrucomicrobiae bacterium | reverse complement strand
CTGTATCGCGTCACCAGAAGTCTAACGTTGCCCGTCATGCGCAAGCCAGCGTGGTGGACGTGAGCATCGACAAACTTCCGAACAGGATTTGCATGAAGATCAAAGACGACGGCAAATCCTTCCGGGTGGATCACGTACTGCAGGCCAGGAAGAATAAGCGATTGGGGTTGCTCGGCATGCGCGAACGGGTCGAGATGGTCGGCGGCCGCTTTGCCGTCGAATCGGCGCCCGGAAAGGCACCACCATCTGCGTGCAGATTCCAGTCACAAACGGCAAAGGGAAATAGTGCTTATGAAACGTATCACCGTCTTGCTGGCGGAAGATCACATGGTTGTCCGCGAGGGCTTTCGGAAACTGTTGGAGGCGGAAGACGATCTGGAGGTGCTCGGCGAAGCCCAAACCGGCCGCCAGGCGGTGGAACTGACCAGGAAACTTCGTCCCGCCGTGGTCGTGATGGACATCGCGATGCCGCTGCTCAATGGATTGGAAGCCACGCGGCAAATCCGTAAAGCCGTTCCCAGCACCAAAGTGGTGATTCTCTCCGCGCACAGCGATGACGCGTACGTCGATGAGGCGATCGCGATCGGTGCCGTGGGTTTTCTGCTCAAACAAACGTCCGCTCACGATCTCTCCAAGGCAATTCGGGAAGTGCAGAAAGGTCACACTTTTTTCAGCCCTTCCATTGCCAGGCGGTTGCACGATCAGAAGATCCCCGCCGGAGGCGTGGCGTTGCGGAAGAAAGTGGCCCGCCTGAGTTCGCGCGAGTTGGAGGTGCTCCAACTGATCGCCGAAGGCCTGGCCAACAAACAGACCGCCGCGGAACTCGGCATCAGCGTCAAAACGGTCGAAAAACACCGCCAGAATCTCATGGCCAAACTCAACATCCACGAGATCTCCGGCCTCACCCGCTACGCCATCGCCGCGGGAATCATCGAAAGTAGCGTCCGGCTGATCATTCGGTAGCCCGGACGGTTGTGTTCAGCTCCTGTGGGGTAGACACCCCATGGCGACCACACGATTTTATGACTTTACTGTGAATGGATGAATGTGCTGCTGCTATACCCGGAGTTCCCGGACACGTTCTGGAGTTTCAAGCACGCCTTGAAATTCATACGCAAAAAAGCTCCGCTGCCGCCGTTGGGGCTGCTCACGGTGGCCGCGATGCTGCCCAAAGAGTGGGCGAAGCGCCTGATAGATGTGAACGTGCGGAAGCTGCGCGAACGGGACTTGGCGTGGGCCGACCTGGTGTTCATCAGTGCGATGATCGCCCAGCGCGACTCGGCGCACGAGTTGGTTGCCCGTTGTCGGGTGGCCGGCAAAACCATCGTGGCCGGCGGGCCGCTGTTCACCACAGAACACGACGAGTTTCCGGCCGTTGACCATTTTGTGCTGAATGAAGCGGAAGTGACGCTGCCGGGGTTTCTGCAGGACTTCGAACAGGGCGCGGCGCGGCGTGTGTACACCGCCGTCGAGTTCGCCGACGTCCGCCAGACGCCGATGCCGTTGTGGGAATTGGCGGACCTGAACCGGTACGCCTCGATGAGCGTGCAGTTCTCACGCGGTTGTCCGTTCGACTGCGAGTTCTGTAACGTCACCGCGATGTTCGGCCACCGGCCCCGCACGAAGACGACGGCGCAGGTGATTGCCGAATTGGATGGACTCCGCCGGCGGGGCTGGCGCGGGACAGTCTTCTTCGTGGACGACAACTTCATTGGCAATCAACGCGCGCTCAAGGAGGAGTTGTTGCCGGCATTGATCCAATGGCAAACGGGCGGGCGCGCCATCCCGTTTTACACCGAGGCGTCCATCAATCTGGCCGACGATGCGGAACTGATGAGATTGATGGTCGCAGCGGGGTTCAACCAGGTGTTCGTCGGCATCGAGACGCCCGAGGAGGCGGGCCTGACGGAGTGCAACAAACGCCAGAACCAGAAGCGGAACCTGGTCGCCGACGTGAAGCGCATCCAGCGTGCGGGGTTGCAGGTGCAGGGCGGATTCATCGTCGGGTTCGACAGCGACACGCCGACGATTTTTCAGCGGCAGATCGAGTTCATTCAGCAAAGCGGGATCGTCACGGCGATGGTCGGCCTGTTGCAAGCCCTGCCGGGCACGAAGCTGTACCAGCGGCTGAGATGTCAGGGCCGCTTGCTGGGTAACACGACTGGCGACAATGGGGACGGAACAACGAACTTCATTCCACGGATGAAGCGCGAGACGTTGCGGGCGGGATACAAGGGTCTTCTGGGATATATCTATGCGCCGGGGCCGTACTACCGGCGGATCCGCACGTTCCTGCGTGAATACCAGCCGCCGAAAATCGCTGGCTCGTTCCGCTGGCAGTATCTTCTCGCGTTTTTCCGTGCCAGTGTTCGTCTCGGCGTCTTCGGTCGCGAGCGCTTCTATTACTGGGACCTGCTGCTCTGGACGTTCTTCCGTCGCCCGTCCCTCGTCCCGCTCGCCGTCACACTCTCCATCTACGGCCACCACTTCCGCAAGACCTGCCTGGAACAGACGCCATGACGCGAACGGGCGCGTCCCACTGACAGGCCGCGTCGCGTTGGATTCATAGAACCCCGGCCTGTGTGGCCGGCGCCACATGGGGTAAACACCCCATAGCAGCCCAATTCTTTCCCCGTTACTGTTGTCATATCATGAGCGGGGTTTTACAACAGGAAGTGACAACCGTCGCACAATCGCCAGCGCCAATCGCGACTGCGGATCAAACCAACACGTTGCCCTGGCAGGAGATCGTGGCCCGGTACCAGCAGTCGTCCCGGTGGCGCAGCATCTGGCAGATCGCCGACACGCTCGTTCCATACGCGGTCCTCTGGTACCTGATGTACCGCAGTCTGGCGGTGTCGTATTGGATCACCCTGCCACTGGCGATTCTCGCGGGCGGATTTCTGGTGCGAGTATTCATCATTCACCACGATTGCGGTCACGGCGCGTTTTTCAAGTCCCGCAAAGCCAATGACACCTGGGGATTCATGACCGGCGTGCTGACCTTCACGCCGTACTATCTCTGGCGCTGGGAACATGCGATCCATCACGCGCACTCGGGCGACCTGGATCAACGCGGTTTGGGCTCGGTGTGGACGTTGACGGTGCAGGAGTACCTCGAATCATCTCGCTGGAAACGGTTCTCGTATCGATTGGCCCGCAACCCGGTCATCCTCTTCCTGATTGCCCCCCTGTTTTTATTTTTGGTCGTGCATCGGTTTCCCAACGCCCAGGCCAGTCGGCGCGAGCGCCACTCGATTTACTGGACGAACCTCGGGATTCTCGGCATGGCCGTGGCTCTCTGTTCGGTCTTCGGCATCAAGGCGTATCTGCTGATTCAGTTGATGGTGATCGCAGTGGCGGGCTCGGCGGGAGTATGGTTGTTTTACGTGCAACATCAATTCGAAGGCGTCTACTGGCAACGCCATGGTGAGTGGGACTACCTCGCCGCCGCGCTGCAGGGCAGTTCCTTCTACAGACTCCCCAGGATCCTGCAATGGTTCTCGGGCAATATCGGGTTTCACCACATTCATCATCTGAGCGCGCGGATTCCCAACTACAATCTGGAAAAATGCCACAACGCCGAGCCACTGTTTCAGAGCGTGCCGCCCGTCACACTGTTCTCCAGCCTCAAATCGCTCACCTTCCGTCTCTGGGATGAACAACGCCACAAGTTGGTAGGCTACAGCCACCTCAGGACTCTTCGCCGGCAACAGCGCCCAGCCGCGCAATGTTGAAACCGGTCGCACGGTCACATGTCCATACGTCCGTGGCAACGATCAGGCCGACATCCAAACGATCAGCCAGCAATGCCTCGGCTTCTGCGAAACCAAAGCCGCCTGAAACAACCCCCCGAGGACTTGGAAATGACCGCTTGCCGTTGCACCACTGCCGCGGAGATGATGGCCGACAACGCCACATCATCGCGATAGAGCGAGTCATGATCGCAGGCGACCATTGGCACATCGATCTTGCGCGTGTTGGCAAATCGGTCCCAGATGGATTCACCTTTTCCGTCCGCGGTCGCCGTCCCTTCGATTTGCGCCGCCGCCGTGGCCACACCCCATTTGAAATGTTTTGAGAAGACATAGCTGCGGCGGTTCTTCGCCGGGCCGAGCCGGGTCGAAAGGGCGCTGACAAAGTGGAGCGGGTGGCACTCCAAAAGTGCGGCACCCAGTGGTTGATTGATACTGTAATCGTTGGACGGCATTAAGTGGTAGGAAGCGGAGATGTCCGAGGAATTCTGGCGCAACCATCTGATTCTGAACCAATAACGCTGCGCCGAATTGGTAGCGGGGGTGGGATTTGAACCCACGACCTTCAGGTTATGAGCCTGACGTATAACATCACCATTCGCTATATTATTAGGAAATATAGGATTTTTATGGGTAGTCTGTTGGTGGTTTTGTTGGTTTTTTGCTTGCCATATGCCCGTCCCGTCGCATAGTGTTCCTGCGTGTTTCATGGAAAACGCATTGATCAACCACGGAGGGTTCTATGCCACTCGAATTGAGGAAAAATTCAGACGGGACAATCCGTAAATGGTGGTACGGCCGGTATGAGGTAAACGGGAAACGGTACTGCGACAACCTCGGGGTGAAAATCGCTGGCAAGCCGCCCGCGTCGCTCTCGCTCATGGATGAAGGGGACACTGCGTTTGAGAGATCGCGGGCAACAGCCTTGGCGAAACTGGCCAGCCTCGTGGAGGAGGCGCGGACGAAACGCGATTCGGCTCGGTTGGTGGAGAAGCTCTACGAGTTGAAAACAGGAGAGCAGGTTCGGAGCGTGGCACTCGCCAACCTGCCAGAGGAGTGGCAGAAGATTCCACGACGACGAAAACCGAACGTACGTTACGCGGCGCAGTGTCGCTCGACGCTGGCGCGCTTCGTGGTGTTCGTCCGGGGACAGAACGCGAAGGCGGAGGAAATCTCCCATGTCACGCGCGACGTGGCGCGCGCGTTCATGCAGGCCGAGGAGTCGCGTGGGGTGACGGCCAAGACCTGGAATGACACGCTGAAATTGCTTCGGGCGTCCTACAAGTACCTGCTGCCGGGAGGGAGCATCAATCCGTTCTCCGGCGTTCCCACCCGCGAGACCGAGACGATCTTCCGCAAGCCGTTCACCCCGGAAGAACTCAAGGCTATCGTGGACGCGGCGCGGGAAGACGACTTCATCCGTCCGATCCTGATTACCGGAATGTGCACCGCGATGCGACGAGGCGATTGCTGTCTATTGAAATGGAATGACGTTGACCTTGCTCGCCGGTTCATCACGGTCAAGACCAACAAGACCGGCGTGACGGTGAGCATCCCCATTTTCCCGATGCTCTATGACGAACTTGCCCTCCGGCAACCGTCTGAAGCGTATGTGTTCCCCGAGCAGGCGAAGATGTATGTCGAGAACTCGGACGGCATCACTTGGCGGGTCCGCAAAATCCTCG
>CAVYAC010000114.1:0-3326 GCA_963766065.1 uncultured Verrucomicrobiae bacterium | reverse complement strand
TGGTCCTCATCAAAAATCGGCACCGCCACATCGGCCCCCAGCGTATCGAACTCACGGGCCACTTGCGGATCGTAATCCAGCGCCAGCGAATCGGCCCCCTGGGCGCGGAGCAGGATCCGCGCTTCGCGCGACAGGTGGCTGGCAATGCCGGAGTCAATGCTCAGCCGGAAGTGCTCGACCACGTGCGGCGCGAGACCGGTCGGGCAATCCGAATTGTTCGCCGCCGGCGGCGGGCGGTCCGGAAACAGGTCGCCCGGGAGTCGTCGGGTGAAAATCGCCGCTTTGCCGGTGCCGAGTAACCCGCGGACGAGACGCAGAAACTCCGACACCAACTCGCCTTCGCCGATATGCTGGCTCAGGATTCGCGACAAATCCTTCAATGCGCCGCGGTACCGGTACGCGTCAAACGCGGGCGCGAGCGCGGAGGTACGTCGGGACCGGAACAGGTCGCGCCTCCGTCGCGACCACCGGCGCGGAAGGCGCCGCTGGCCGTTGACGGGCGATCACGGCATCAGCGCGCTTCAGCTTGGACTGCGCATCGCGCAATTCGAAAAAGGTGCCCAGCGCTTGTTTCAAGCGGTCGGCGGAATCGGAACCGGAAACGACCAGCCAACTCTCTTGGAATGGATACAGAGATTGCTGGGCCGCGCGGCCCGCACCACAACCGCTTGGTGCTCCTGCAGGCGCGAGCCCGCCAGCGATTCCACCGCCCATCGCGTGGTTTCCCCCAACGAGACCGCATCCAGGATCACGGCATCCACCAGGCGCAACCAGGTGGAAAACAGCGCGTCGAACCGCTCCCGGGATGGTTCGGTCGGCAACGGAAGCAAGACGATGTTTGTCTTCTCGCCGAGAATGTCCGTAAGCAGTCGCTGGGTTTCAGCCGAATTTGCCAGGAGGAGGGCCGTTTTCATGTGTCGCTGGCTTCGCTCCCGCCATTTCGGCCGTTGACGTGCCCGTTTCGATACCGCTCAGCACCAGGGTCGTGTTGCGACCGCCAAACCCGAGCGAATTGCTCACCGCGATGTCGACGCGGCGATGACGCGCTACGTTCGGGACGTAATCCAAATCACAGTCGGGATCGGGAAATTCGTAGTTGATTGTCGCCGGGATGACATTGTCACGGATGGCCAGGCAGCAGGCACCCATCTCGACCGCGCCGCACGCGCCCTGCATGTGCCCCAAGGCCGCCTTGATCGAACTGATCGGCACATCGTACGCATGATCGCCAAACGACTTCTTGACGACGGTGGTTTCCGCGCGGTCCCCCAGCGGGGTTGACGTGCCGTGGGCATTCAGATAATCCACCTGCCCGGCCGCACGCCGGCGCGCGCCAGGGCGGTTTGCACGCAACGCACGGCCTGCGTCCCGTCGGGATCGGGCTGACACATGTGGTAGGCGTCGCACGTGGACGCCCAGCCGGTCAATTCGCCATAGATGCGGGCTTTGCGTTCCAACGCGTGGCCCAATTCCTCGACCACCAGGACGCCCGCGCCTTCCGACATGACAAATCCGTCGCGTTTTTGGTCGATTGGCCAGACGCGCGCGCCGGTTCATCATTCCGATCCGTCAACGCGCGGCTGGCGGCCAACGCGGCCACGATGACCGGGTGGACAGGCGCGTCCGCACCCCCCGCAAACATCACGTCGGCGTCGCCTTTGACGATGAGATCCGCGGCTTGCGCAATCGTGGCGTGGAACAGTCGCAGCCGGTCGCCGTCGTCGCGCTTTGCCCTTGCAGTCCCAAATGGAGTGAAATTTGTCCGCCACACGCCCCGGTGAAGATCGCGATGCCCATGTACGAACTCATGGCTTCCACGCCGCTCTTTTTGTATACCTCGTACTCGCGGGCGGCGAACTCCCAACCAGCGTACGCCGTCCCCATCGCGACGCCGATGCGCTGGCGGTCTTCCTTTTCCAATGCCAGGCCGGAGTCTTGCAAGGCCATATAGGAGGCGGACAGCCCAAATTGGGCAAACCTGTCGATGCGTCTGACGTTCCTTCCGGCTGATCCAATCCTCGGGATGAAAGTCACGCACTTCGCGGCCACTGTCCAGGGACAATCCGATTTCATCAGAAGAGGGGAACGATCCGTGCCCGATTTACCGGCGAGAATATTTGACCAAAACACCTCGGTGCCAATCCCCAGCGGCGTCAATAAACCAATTCCCGTAATGACTACACGACGTTTGTTCATCGACTACATTTGCGCTCCGTGCCGACGACGGGACAAAAACGTCCACCACGCGTCAGCGTACACAACGCGCGCCTCCTTCAAAAAGGTTCCCCACGAGAGAATTATACAGGCGCTGCCGATTGTGTAAAGAACTAATTTGCGCGAGCGGACAATTTTGTCCGGCAGTTCCTACTTCACCGGGGAGACTAACTTGGAAAGTTGTTCCTTTGCCTTCCACGCTCGACACCGTGATGGTGCCCCCATGATCGCGGACAATCTTCTGCGAGATCGACAGGCCCAACCCTGTGCCTTCCTTCTTTTGGTGGTGAAAAACGGGTCGAACAAGCGGCTTCGAACCGCCGCCGGTATGCCGGGGCCGTTGTCCGGATACCTCGATAACGGCAAAGTTTCGATTCCCGTTCCCGCCAGCGCCGATGTCCAACTGGGTCATCCCGGTGGCCACCCGCGCCTTGCCTCCGTCATGGAGCGCGTCAGCGGCGTTGCCCAACAGATTGACCAGCACCTGCAAAATCTGGTGTTTGTCCACCTTGACGATCGGATTTCCGTGAAACGCCCGGGTCAATTCGATGTGCTTGGCCTTGAGACGCGGCTGGACCAGCAGAATGGCTTCTTCGGCGAGATCATTGGCAGGCTGTTCCTTGATATTCACCTGGGCCGGGCGCGCAACGCAGACATGCTCTCGATTACCTTCGTGATCGGTCCACATCCTTCAACACGAGCTTGCCGAGATTCGTTCCGAAATTCCGGGTCGTCCACGCGCTGGGCATCAACTGCGCGAAGGTCTTGATGGACGCCAACGGATTGCGGATCTCATGGGCGACGCCGGTGGCGATCATCCCAATTCGACCAGGCGGTTCGTACGAACTGACTCATCTTCGATGCGGCGGTACTTCACGGCCAATGCGACTTCGGTGGCCAGCGTCTCCAACAATCGCAGGTCGCTGACGAAGAACATGTCGCGGCTCAATTTCTCCCCGAGACCAATGAGTCCCACCAGCCCACCGTCGAGAATCATGGGCATACACAACGCGACCTGGAGCAAGTTCATCTCCGCTTCCAGAAGTTCGCGTTCCCGCTGGGGTACACGCCGCGCCATTTCATCTGCGCACCAGTCCGTCCCGATTCTCCTG
>CAVYAC010000113.1:0-4254 GCA_963766065.1 uncultured Verrucomicrobiae bacterium | reverse complement strand
CCTGGCCCGGCAACGTGCGCGAACTGGAAAACGTGATTGAGCGGTCGGCCGTCGTCGCCCGCGGCGATTCGATCCTGCCCAAGGATTTGCCCACGGAAGTGCGCGAGTCTCGGTCGGTCGCCGTCCCGGCGGAGGATCTGACGGCGGCCATTGATGCGGCGGTGCGTCCGCTTTATGCGCTGGCCAAGAAAGACCCGCGCCTGAAGATCATGGCGCTGGTGGAACGCGAATTGATCACGCGGGCCCTGATTGAAACCAATGGGAATCAAGTGCAGGCCGCCAAGCTCCTGGGGATCACCCGCGCGACGTTGCGCAAGCGCATCGAAAAATTCCACATTGCCAAGCGGTTGGAAGTATCCTGAGACCGCGGTCACGGCCGGCTCCCTGGCTACTGGATCGTGACGCCTCTCTGCTCCATCTGGTCAACTTGTGCCTTTGTCAGGTTTCCAAACCCCTCCGGCAGCTTGCCTTGAGAAATGAGGTTGCGGAGGTAGTCCGCCTGGCGGTGAACTTCTCGTTGATGCACAACCGGATCGTGGGCGGCAGCGGCGGCGTACTGGGCAGCGAACGGATCCACTCGGGTAGCAGCGGCTTGAGAACCCGGTCCGACCGGGGCGGCATTCCAATCCGGCTCGCTGCTGGTGACCGCCTCCCCGGTGGGCGCCGGAGTCGGTTTCTGTGGCGCCACGACGCTCGGTTCCGGTGGCGCCAGCGTCTGGACAAACGAGTACGCCACGACAACGATCGAAGCGGCAGCCGCCACCGCCAGAATGGTGAGCCAGCGCTTCGAACCAGTATCGATCGACTGTGGAATCGCATTCATGTCCGATTAGTTTCCTGACTCCTGCCATTTACTGAAATTCACCTTGCCCGAAATTACCGGGTAGTCCGGCGGCGGTGTTGTCAGGAACCGCGAGTCATAGTTATAATCCTTGTTGTAGCCGTCGAAGATTGACCGGAGCCGTTGACCGTGCCCACAGCGCCGCGTACGTCCTGCACAATCCCGCCGTACACCGTGAGGGTACCGGTGGGCGTCCTCGTGTTATAGTTGATCACGCCAAAGCTACCGGCGCTACCATCACCGGAGGTGCCCGCGGCAATCATCGCCGCGTCAATCGTCAGGGCAGCGGGCGCGCCCGTATCAACCCAAATGTTATCCTGGGAGATCAACCCCAGCGCATCGGTGGTGGTCGGGGTGGTCACCGGATTGTGCGTATAGGTGATGTTGTTCTCGATGTACATGCTGGCCTCGCTGGCAACCGTCAGAGGCCCGGTCACGGTCCCCCCCTCCAGATAGATCGTCCCTGACTGTGAGCCCGAGGAGGTCCCGTTGTTCGCCACATAAATGATCCCACCGCTGGACGGGGATCGAGAAGCTGTGGTTTGTCCAACCCTTGGTCGGATTTGTAATCGAGACGGTGCTGCCGTTGAATGTGAGCGTCGTCGTACCGCTGATTTCGAGGACACGGTGCGGGCCGAGGAAGCGATGCTTTTCAACGACGAGGAGCCCGAGTTGAAGTTCACGTCGGCCATCGTCCCCTGATACGAGTTTAATGCCAGACCATCCGCCAAATAGACTCCGGAGATGCTCCCGGAATACGTTCCATAGTCGGATGCAAGCGTATTATAGAATACCGGGTCGCCATCGAAGTAGATTTCTGTACCGGAGTAAACGGGCCCGTAAAGCACGTCCCCCGTGACGAAGTTGATGGCGGCGTTGTTACTGCTCCAGAGCGCGAACTCCGCATACGTCGGCTGGTAAACGTCCAGCAAGCTGACGACCCGCGAGATGGGGTGGTTCGATCCGCTTCCATTGGAAACGCCACTGACCGTTCCCGTCGAGATAATGCAGTACGTACTGGAGTTGGTCCGATAAATATAATAGTTGTAGGTTCCCGAGCCCACGCTGCCGCTGCCGTTGGTCGCGCCGGTGGACGAACTGACCATGACGGTGAGATTCGACTCCATGAAGCGAGCGCCCATTTCGACCCCGGCCTCGGCCACATACATGGCTTGATCCAGATTCATTTGCCGCACCGCAATTGCCCGATGGTCACTGGCGACATCGAGAATGGTCATCACCAGACCGGCCACGATAAACAGCAGGCACAACGTCACAATGAGGACCGACCCGTCCAGATCTTCGCGAACTTGTTTGGCTGTATTCATACGCCAACTTCCTTACTGAATGATTTCGTCGATGCTTGTGTTACCCGCTAATTCCGAAACTCCACGAAGGTCGCCATCGTGTTCGTCAACGTCCGCCCGCCGCAACTTTGGGCGACGGAGACGGAAATCTGAACGCCGTTCGTCGTGTTCGTCAGTGTCGAGGCAACCAGATTCGAGACGACGTAGTTGCCCGATTGGTCAACGATGGTCCGGTTGGTTGCGGAGTAAGTGAACGAGAGCCCGTTGTCATACGAAAACACCCAATTACTGCTCGTGGAGGTCGTGGTGACGGTGCTCGCCTGCGCTTCCCGCAGCCCGCTGTTGGTGCCGACGCCGATCACCATGCGATCCAACGCGAAGCTCGCTTGCTCGGCGGTGGCGCTCATCAAGCTTGTCTCGTTATAGGTTTGGCACACCTGCCAAAACACATTCCACATGGCCACGCCGACCAAGGTCATAATAGCCATCGACATGGACATCTCGACGAGCGTGAAACCGCCAGTCGATCGACGTGTCGGTGGCGTTGCGGAATTTCATGGGTGCAGTGTTGACGTCAACGTCGTCGCCAACGAATTCGTCGCGATATTGTTCGTAATGCTATGGTTGATGTAGTTCCTGTACGGACGTTCACGGTCACATTCTTGGTACATGAATTGAGATTGCTCACCGTATACGTGCCGATGGTGTTGCCGTTGGTAAACGAATGTGTGCCCGAGTTTAGTGAGGAGGAATTGGTCAGACTCAGCGTCCGCAATGTTTCCAGTTCGTACCGGGCGGAGTGCAAAGCCGCCATTTGATTGGCCGCCGTTTTGACCGCCTGCATGGACATGGTGAAACTGATGACACAGGCGCTGAGAGAAAGGCCCAGGATCACGATGGCCATCATGGACTCCACAAGTGTGAATCCCGCATCCCCTTTACATGGCTTCCACGTCATCGTTTCTCCTGCGCCCACCGGCACACGGCGCACCTTTTTTATGAAGCAACTGACGTACCTGTAACGCCTTCCGAGGGAACGATGACAAAAACCTGCGGCTCCGCTGGGATCGCCATCACACCTTCTCTGTCACCCATGCAACTGAGAACCATTCGCAACGGTGCGAGGGGCGTCCCACAGGGGACGCCCCTCCCCACCCCGGCTCCCGCCCTCACCTCTCGGGAACCGGATCTTCAGCGGGCCGATTATTTCGACCCGAAACCCTGTGGTTGCCAGACGGTGTTGGTCGTGACCCCGGTCGTCTTGGCCTCGCGTAGCCGCCCAATCCAAAAAAGCTCCGAGGCTCCGAGTTATCTTTCGGCATCCACTTGTCGTTCGTGTACACCGGTTCTTTCGGCAATCCGCTGGCGTACTTTTCGTAACCTGTTTGCTGGTCCGGATGGACGATCGTTGGCGTCAGGAAAATCAACAATCACGTCTCGTCTTGCTCAGACTCTTGTTTCGGAACAATGGCCCGAGCAGGGCGCATCGCCCATCAGGGGCACCTTGTTGTAGTTGTCGCTGACGTCCACGCGCATCAGCCCGCCGATGGCCAGGGTATTGCCACTCTTGATGAGGACGGTCGTCTGCGCCGTGCGCGTCTGGATGATGGGAATCAACACCGATTGCCACCACCGCTCTGCAACGTCGCGTTTTGCGACGAGCTGCTCGCTTCCGGTCTGGACGTCCAGCGTCACGTAGTCGTTCCGATTGACGCGGGGTGTTACGGTCAAGATGATGCCAATGTCCTTGTAATCGAACCCCGAGATTTGCAGCGACGCTGTTTGCTCGCTGAAGGCAAAGTTCGGAATCGGATATTGCTCGGCGATGGAGATCTTGGTCTTGACATTGTCCGTCGCGACCACGCGCGGGTTGGCCAGCAATTCCGAGTCCGTGTCCTGGTTGAGGTAGTTGAACACCATCGAGGCGTTGCCGGGGTTTAACAGGGCGTACGGAGCGGACCATCCTCCACCGTTCAGATTTTTGATCAGGGTGAAGCCGGTGAGGTTGCCTTGCCGCTGGCGCGGTGCCGGTGGGGTCGGTGGCGTACGATGTACCACTCGATGCGAGCTGATAACCCGACGCCGTCACTTGATGGCCCAGCAGCG
>CAVYAC010000112.1:0-92678 GCA_963766065.1 uncultured Verrucomicrobiae bacterium | reverse complement strand
ACGGCCATCGGATTCAGGAATAACCAATTTTGTGTCCAGTCAGGAAGCCGCGATGCAGGGTAAATCACCGGTGTGGCGAGCATGAACACCTGGATGAGAAAGCCAATGGCGTGTTTGACGTCCCGATACTGCGCGTTGAGTGCGGCGAGGACAAGCCCGAGCCCCAAAACTGTACACGTTTGGATCATGAGGAGCGGAAGGGTCATGGCAACCAGTTGCCAGTGCCAGTAACCCAGCCACGCCGCCATGACATTAAGAACGATCCACCCGAAGGCAAAATCCAAAAACGATCCACACACAATGCCACCGGGAACAACGACTCGGGGAAAATACACTTTACTGATCAGCGCGGCGTTGGATTCCAAACTGAGCGCGGATTGTGATAGGGCCGTCGCGAACGTGTTCCACGGCACGAGCGCAGCAAGGTAGAAAAGCGCATACGGGAGGCCATCGGTGGGCATCCGAGCGATCTTCCCAAAGATCAGGGAAAACGCGCCCATGATGAATAGCGGTTGCAAGATGACCCAGGTGACGCCAAGGGCCGTCTGCTTGTAGCGCACTTTGATATCACGCTCAACAAAAGTCCAAAAGAGTTCGCGGTAGTCCCAAATGTCCTTGAAGAACTGGCGTAAGCGTTCATGACGTTCTGCCGAAATCACGATAGTGGCTTGGGACGTTTCAGTCATTTGGTCACTCATGCGCTACCGGTCATTGTCACTCACACGGAAGGCACAAATTCAACTTGTGGTGCGTGTTAAGCATGCTGCCGCCACTCAGGTGCATTCCTCACAAAAGTTTGGAACGCCTGTCCGCCTTTCCTTCGCTGAAACGAAGTGGCATTAAGTTTTTTTTGCGGCAACCGGGTACGACCGGGCGTGAAGAAAATCTAACTAAAGCAGTTGACTGAAAGGCGGATTACTCAAGAGTTCGTGAATATTGCCGTGAAAATCCTTCGCATGCTGAACTCTATCCACAAGAATCTGGATCTCCTGGCGCTGGTCTTCGCCGCTTCCTCAACGGCCTTCCGCAACGCGCTTTCCACATGGCCGAGTTGCACGTTGGCGATTTCCAATTTCTTGCGGAAAGTCACGAGTAGTCCTTGTCGAAACATCGACCCAAAGTCAGTCTCAGCCTCGTAATAGTCCTTGCGGTCGCCCTTGACCCACACACGTTTGACAGCTGCCCATCGCTCAAGTTGGCGGACCGTCCCGCTGACACTAGCCTTACTGACCCCCAATTCCTTGGCGATTTCATCTAAGCATAATGGTTTGCTGCTCAGGTAGAGGAGAGCAAAAAGCTGGCCTGCGAAGCGGCCAAACCCAAAGGATTGAGTTGCGTTACCCCCCGCTTCAATAAATTTCCGTCGAGCGGATTCCAATGCTTTAGCAGATGGAGTACTCATGTATTCAATAAATTTAGTGTATTAATATTACTCTGTAAGACATTTGTCAACAACATTTTATATACAGTTAAATCGCCTGTGTGGGAAATCTAGGTCGATGCAGGCACACGAATCCCCGATTACCACTGTCGCGACTCAACGGAGCATCAGCGCAGGAAGTCGGCCAAATACGATCGCAAGATGAATACCCAATTCAAACGCTGAAACCCACGGCCATTTTATATGAGTACAATCGCTACATATTGGCGTTGAAGTTGTTACGCGACTAAAGCAGGTCCTTTGGTCCGAACTTTACCCTATAGCACTGGTTTAGCCCCATTGTGGCCGAGAGCGCTGGCAAGGGTGTGTCTTTACGACGCAGTCGATCCCACAACCATGATGCGCCGCCAACCGCGAACACAATGCAGAACCCTTCGATTGGGAATCGATATCGCGCTATACCACCAAAGAACAGTGAGTTCACCAGGGTGCTCAGAATAGCAAAGTGAACCATTAGGCGCGGATCTGCGATTGCTTAGCCCCCTGTAAAGCGTGACAAGAAAAGGCCCCGTAAATAGTATCAACACCGTCCCCCAAGAGAGGAGCATCGCGAAACGATTGAATTGATTCGATTGTTGCAGAAAGGGTGTCCAGAATCGCCGAAATTTACTCTCTGTCAAGTACCACCACTTGTCAGGGTTCGCCCGCATCCACTGTTTGTACAGTTTAACTCCCATGTTGGACAAGTTGACTTCGTTGCTAACAGAGGAGTACAAATCGACATACTCGGGTATCTGTCGCTCCCAGCTTAGGGCGAAACCGTAATATTCTGGCTGGGTTGCGACAATTCGATTGTTGGCATCTACCAAAGCGGTGCCCGTCTGCGTCGTGAATGGCACAAATGCACCCTGAACACGATAGTTCCGTAGGATCCAAGGTGCGAGCATTAGTGCAGCAACAGCGAAGATCGTCTGGCAGGCAAGCATCGTTCTCCATCGGGGCCAAAATACGAGCACGATCCATAGGAAAACGAATGGCAAAAGGAGCACATGCGGACGTGCGTATAGGAGCGCACCGAGCAAAAACCCGCTGAACGTAATGTTTCTGGCATCCGGGCTTCCGCGAGAATAAAACTGTGGACAACAAATACCGTCAACAGGAACACGTAGAGCGGCTCCGAGAGCAGGTGGGTAGACAAGAAAATCGCGTGTGGCCAAAGCGAATAAACGGCCGAGGAGATCCTCCCCGCAATCTCACCATACAATGCCAGCCCTATGTAGAACAGGGGAATACATGTCGCCGCCGAGACGAGAATATTCATGTATACCGCCACGACAGGTCTGTGGCCGACAAATTTGTATACTACAGCAAACATCAGGGATGGGGCAGGCATTCGCCAAGAGGTCAAATGGTCGCGGTCATGATAAACAGGGCTCGGCCCCCGGTAGCCGTCGCCTTTGGCAAGATTCCACGCGTACGCATCGTATTCGTCGTCGTCGCTACCAAGCCGTGGCGTGCTATCGCGCGGTAGCATTGCTACGCGAGCAACCACGCCCAAAACGAGAATACAACTAAAGAATGCAATTCGATTGCCCAAGCGCATTTCTTCTGACTCAACAATACCATCATGGAGTGCAAGTTTCGCGCCTTTTTTTGAGTGGCAACGCAACGCGGGCCGGAAGTCCGTAAATTTCGTAAATGTCGATCTTGGTGACTCGCTATGAGAGGTGCAGTTATCGTCGCATAAACCGACGCAACACCTTCGATATGCTCCGAGGGTCCTGAGCGGTGATTTGGGAGTTTCTCTCCCAGCCTACACAGGCGAATCAAGCACAATCGTGCGAAATCGCGTAAGAACATCTGGGTGATGATCTTGAAGATATTGTTCGATTCTGGAGTTTCCCAAAGTTTTCTTACATAGAAGGAGACCCGTAACAAGTCAGCCGAATATTGCCGATAGAGGCGCGAATAGAAATCGCTTTGTTTTTCAGCCTCTTCTAACCGTGACACCATGCTTTCTTTTCGGGTTCCGTCTCCGGATTCTGGTGCCTTCGGCGGCGTTTGTTCCATCTGCTCCATGGAGGTTCGGACAATGAGTGACCGACAAAGCGCCGCTTGTAATTGTTCACCGCCCGCATTTCAGAAAGAATCTCCAGCTGCCGGGCCGGGTAGGACCGGCTTAGTTCACGGGCGCAGACTTTGCCAATCAGGTCCTTCTCGAATGCCGCCACAACCTCGGGATGCAAGTTCCGCATCAAACCAGACGACAAACGGTACGAGAGGGACTTTAGCCCAAATGTTTCGGCTATTGTCGATTCGTCCAAAGTCTCGAGGGATCGCCGCAACATGCGAATCTCCTGTGAATTAGATAGACGATTCACATTCTTATTGAAACTGTATGCTTGGTGCTCGCTGTAGATGATACAAGGTGAGGTTGGTTCATCAAGTTGTTCGAGAGCCACATATCTCAAATACCCATCTAGTATTGCATATGAGTTCTGGTCCTTCTGATAGACGGCGAGTGGTTCGATCAATCCCACAGACTTAATGCTAGCAATGATCTTCAGGAAACCTGTGTTTTTGTTAAAATCAATATCGCGTGTCTGTAATGGTACCAGTTGATCCAACGGGATGTCGCGTACCTTGATTTCAGGCCCTGTTTCCATTGCTTCCTTCTGTGTTTGGCGATGTGGATGAATACGTCCCAAGCAACCCGGGTTGTTCGATTAGACCCTCTTCTTTGAGAATCGCCGTGAGCGCTGAATCAGAGGACAGCGTATCAAGGCCGTCTATTAGAGTAAAAAGGCGGTTTTCCTTTGCCGCTGCTTGTCTAACGAATCCCTCTGTTTGTTCGGTGCTTCTGGAGATGTCCTCCCTCAGAGCCTTCAGGGTATACGCGGGAGCCTCCTGCCCGTTCTTTGGCTGTCTATCGGGCCGTCCGCGCTTGAGGCGTTCTTCGATCAACTTCCGGATGATGGTCGAGTTGCTACTGCTGATGAGTCCGGAAATCGAAAGCGTCCATCAGAATGTGTTGCACAGTTTCGCCAGTCGATTTTGCGACGTCGGCTGCAAAAGTGATTGGGAATAGTCCTTGCTCGACCCCCCTGATCAGGCGTTCTTCACCCAACTCGACCAAACGGATGTATTCAAATACGTAGGCAGTGCTCTTGCCGGAAATTTGGGAAATCCTCTCAATGGAAAGTCCACAATCCTTCATTCGTTTCAGCTCCCTGGCGAACCACATGGTGTTCGGAGGGACTCTGCAATATTCTCCACGAGGGAGAAAATTAGGGCCGTCTTCTTGCTGCAAGAAATCACTTCAGCGGGAATGTGCGCGCGATGGAGACGTTTGTACGCGATATATCTACCCTCTCCACACACAAGCTGATAAAAGCCTGTCCTTGGACGGAACTTGTCGTTCACCACGATGGGCTTGAGTAGCCCCACATTTTCTATACTTCGAACGTTGTCTTCGAACTCCGTCTCGTTGCGGTCGCGTGAATTGAGCACCTGTATCTCATCCACAGCGATGAGTCCGTACTTGCGCTCCGACATCGGTATGATCTTTGCAGTGATGCTTGACATGGTGCGTTCGCTAGGATCGAAGTCGTTGAATCAGAGAAACTGGGTGACAAGCCCAAAGGCTTGGGTCCGTGACTGTGCCTGTGTTGAAGCGGAATTTCCTTCTGCACAGCATCCGTGGAAAAGCCAAAAAACCGATGATTTCACATTGTTCGGGGCAGGAAAGAAGGGCGCCAATTGTCAGATCAACAATGCTTCGTTGGTCCGGTAAATAGAACGACCAGTATATCTGGTAGCCATTTCGAATCGGCACGCAAGGTTGGATTGTGCAGGCTAAAGCATTCATCCACGACGAAGACATCGTCCACGCTCGTCAAAGCGATGCCATTGTCTCTAAGCATGGTCACGATGTCTGCACGCCTCTCATTCGATGATTTCTTGGAAGAGCCGCTGGAAGGCAGTTTCGACCGATTTGAAGCGGCTACGGTATAACTGGGCATCAGCATGTCTGGTTGGACACTGAATGAGCGGATCGTTGATAATGTTGTATTGGTGATAGAATTGTCGAAGTTTGGCGAGCATTTCTCCATCAGACCGCTCGTTCCGCCTTCGTTTGAAGACCTGTTGAGCTCGTTCGAACATGTCCTCGGAGATTACGCCGTCAAATGCGTGAGAGGCCTTTATCCACTCATCCGGTTCATTGTCGCGTCGCTTGGACTGCATTTTACCGGAGTGGCGATTCCAGACCATTTCTCCTGTATAAACTCTGTTGCTCAAAATCTGCGAGACTGTGCTTCTCGTCCACGTCTTGTTGAGGGGAGATTTTACTCCCTTCAAGTTTAACTCATCTGCGATGGATCCCACCGTCATCCCCCGATTCACGAACCAATCGAAAATTCTCCTGACTATCGTCGTCTTGCGATCGTTGCTGGGCTTAAGAATTACACGCTGATTGTGTATGGCCTTGGATTGACCATTTTTCAGAATCCCAGCCAGGTTCCCATTTTCGTCCAGAATATGGCGTTGCATTCCATATGGTGCGATGCCCCCAAGCCAGTAGCCCATCGAAGCTAACTTCGCGGATCCCGTCCAAACTTTGGCTGACAACTCGCGGCTGAACGACGCAGCACGGTAACGCTCGATGCTCAGATGTAGGCCATGGATGAGATCGTCCTGCTTGGGGAAGCCAATTGTAGTGTAGACAACCTGCTTGCCGTGACGGATACACAAACCCGTGTAATAGGCTGAGACGTTGTGTCTTGAAATCGGCCCCATCGGGATACATCAAGCACGAGAATGTACGTAAACTCCGCTTTGCCTTGTTCAACGTAATCATGCAACATTTCATTGAATGCGTCCCGGCCCTTGACATATAACCCCGTCTTGCCACGATCGGCGAACTCCCGAACGATTGTAATGGAATGCTCAGAAGCAAATTTCCGAACTTGCTCCTGTTGGTTCTCAACGCTGTTCTCTTGGCGATCCTGGGCAGAATGCCGGTAGTAAGCCACAGCCCGTTTGCCGCCATCCGCCGTAAGCCTCGTCCACGGCTGCGTCACGACGGAGTTCTCCTGTTCGTAGCTCCTGTTGTGATCGTCAATGGGTCCAAGTCGGAACGGAACCGGATTACCGATCGATGTGACTGCAGCGCCATCATTCACGTTTTCTGATACACAGTGGTATTCCCAGTGAACAATCGGTCGGTCTTTCCGGAACAGACGGTAAGAATGTGTCATGCCGGTGACAACATGGCGACCAATGCAGTCTCTGTCCGTAGAGGTCAGTGCGATCGCTCCGATTTCGGAGCATATTATAGGTATGACTACATTACTGTCAAGCTCTGAAATCGGAGCATGTCAAACAAGCAGAACATTGTTGGGCCAAACATCAGGAAGTTGCGCTATCACCAGGGATTGTCGCAAGACATGTTGGCTGCGCGTTGTGCGGTTCATGGTTGGGATTTGAGCCGCTCGACGCTGTCGAAGATCGAGTCGCAACTCAGGTGTGTCAGTGATTCGGAAGTGCTTATCTTGTCTATGGCGCTCAAAGTGAAGTTGACCGATCTGTACGTATCCACGGTAGCTAACGTGCGGCGACAGAAGGATGGGCTTCCGGGAGACCGACCCTGAAATTGGCATTGCAAGATTCTCGATTTTCGTTACCACCGTCCGACAGATGTTGACCGGGCGGACGCGAGAAGGCTGGCTTACGCGCCGACAGGCGATTGCGAGATCGATGTGTAACTCCACTCGCACGCGATATTCGGGTATTCGATTCTCGGTGTATGCTGTTCCCCTGACCGGGCCGCTTCGCCAGTCGAAATGCCTCGCCATCTTCGGGTGGGCTGGCCGCGTGGGATAATGTAATCGGGATAGCTCATGTTCAATTCTGAATGGACCAGAAACACCAAGGGGACCGACGATCCCCGAGAAGATTGAATACTCGAGTAACGAAGGATGTTTCGGCGTTTACGAATCGAGGTTGTCGCAGGTTGCTTATGCGCAGTATGCACTGCCGATAGTGTCATTCACGTCTAGGATGAGCCCGTCGCGGTAGGCGAGATCTTGGGAATAGCGTGTTCCCACTGATTCTGGCGGATGGGTGTGTATCGCATGTCAATGGGGCGTGGATCTCGATGGTAACGCTTGTCGCACAATGGTTTAAATCGAATTCTCCGTGTCATCCTTCCTCGGGTTATTACCGGGCCACGATTATCAATTGCTTGTTATCGCCATAATCGGCTGAGACACAATGAGTAAGTGACAATTTGCAGAAGCGCCTCATGCGCCTGGGAAAACAGGTTTCTTTCTACACGGAGCATCCGCCTCTTGCGAAGAACGTGGTAACCACCGGGTTGATTTGAGGCTACCACACCCAGAATATATGCGAAATTTGGCCCTTTTTCGTTTACACTTTTGGCACGTCCGGGTACGATAATTGCACGGCCAAACAGGGAATGAGACCGGACCATAGACTTCAAAGCACTGTCTGGCTCTTTTCCCTCACGTGGATTGCGCTGAGTTCTGGTCGTGTTTCCATGGCCCAAAACGTTAACTGGGGTCCGTTCCAAATGACAGCCGGAGCCACAGCGGGTGTGGATATCCGCGATAATGCCAACCTCAGTCCGAATCATCCCAAAGCCGATGTTCTCCTTTCGATCGGACCGACTCTTACCGGAGGTATCTACTTGCCATTTGCCGGAGGGGAAAAGCTAACCCTAACTTTGGCTGCGGCGTACACACAGTCCCTGACCGGCGTTACGCCGGACACCTTCGGAGCACCGCTGACTGTCTCGTTGACGTTACCCATGTATGTCGCCGAGTGGACTGTGCTCGTCTACGACACGTACGATTATACTACCGACCCGTTGAATAACACATTTGCTGTCAACCGTACAGCCCTCGAAGAGAATTCGAACCTTGCGGGTGCCAGCGCCGTTCGCCAATTCGGGAAGCTGTTGACTACGTTTGCTGCCCAGCGCACGGATCTTATCTACCCCACGGATTCAAGCCAGAGCGAAACAGATTATCAGTTTTCGTTCACACCGTCATTCATACTGACGGAGGGCTATTCTGTGTTTGTACGCGGCGGCTATGGGCTCACGTATGTCGTGGGGCCAGGCTTACGAGATTCCGACGGCTATTCGATCGACACCGGACTCACAGGCCAACTCACGCCGAGTCTCACCGGGACGATCAGCTTGGGCTGGACACACGAGGAGTTAGCTGCCACAAAAACCAATACCGTGCAGCACATCGACGGCGTGGATTCCAACGTCACGTTGAGTTACACGCATCCGCTCCGTCCGAATACGACGCACAGCATCTCGTTCTTCCGCAATCCCGTGTAGCGCTCTTACTAAAGCAATCGAGTATTACAGAGGCCACCGGTGTCACCTATACTCTCTCGCATCGCCTAAACCGATACCTCACGCTCTCGCCAACAGTCGGTTGGACGCATTTACAAGCACTCTTCTCAACCGGCGAGGTCGCTGACCTGATTCAGGTCGGTTTCAGCTTGCAGCGGACGTTTAGCAGACACTTAAGTGGTTCGCTGACCTATCAATATCAAACGCGAGAGTCGAACATCCCGTCCAACACCTATGATGTGAATGATGTGACGATCAGCGCAAACTATACATTTTAGTTGTGGCAGTCGCAGATCACCGCTGCCTCCCGACCGACAAACTGGTGTTGCCGCCCTTGTCCCTTGACTTGCGTTTTCACCGCCGTTTCTCGAATCAACTGGACCTCTTCAATCAGCGGCATAAAAACGGTCACTTTTATCGCGTCCGGACCTTTCAACAAGCAACCCAGACTGACTGATAAATGCCAATCACACGCCATTGCAACCCACGACGACGACTCTGATTCCCCATTCTCAGGCCAGTCAAAGAATTGGCCTTTGCCGCGACGGCCTTTCCCTTCTGCCCGGAGCCGCCGCCCGCAAAGCGCCAAGACTTTCTTCTGGCTTTGGCTATCCAAGACGCTGGCGATGTCGCCGCTTGCACATCACGCGCGGCCACATCGCTTGCCAAAACCTGACCGTTCCTGTCTCCACATCGCATTTGCGCCCGGCATCGGCTGACCGCCGGCACCGCAACCACCCGCGCGGGCAGCCAAAGACTTCGTGTTTTTCGCTGCGACACAAACGGCAGTGCTCTCCGCTGCAAAACCCGAAGACATTGGCCTTGCCTGTGGCGATCCGATGCCGCATCCGATGTCGCCGCTGCGAGCCGTGGTTTCTCGCGGCCACATCGCTCCCCCCACCAGAATTCACGGCGCATTCGCGCTTTGTTTAAGTCGGCTTGCGTGAAGCACCGTTCCATTGTACGGCTCGCTGCGCGCAGTCAAGGATACTACGGGTCGTGGCTTCCGTTCCTCCTTGAGTGTGCTCGCTCCGCCAACGGCTTGGCTTCTAAGGCTTTACGCTGGAGCAACGTCACGCCGAGAACCCATCAGTCATTTTGTTCCCAAATGGGAACAACTAACGCAGCCGTTTGTGGCTAAATCTCCCGCAGCAGCCATGCTCTTTTGCGTGGAAGGCTCGACATGTTGGATTTAAGCTCATATGGCACTCAAGCGGTCAAAGGGGCGGCAAAACGATCAGCTAGACTTGTTCGGTCGCAAAGGAAACGAACATGAGCACGTTGACTCAATACGGATTGATGGCAGAGAAACACTGGCGGGAACACTGTCCGCGGATGGTGGCGGAAATGGAGCGGACGGGCACGCTCCAGCAGATGTTGCTGGAGGCCGAGGAGAAGACCAAGGACGAAATGGACGCGATTCGCCGGCAACTGATCCAGCAGGGACTGACGCCACAGCAGGCCCACGACCAGGCTTGGGAAATGGTCAGGGAGAAGTACATCCTCCTGCCGGCCGAGAACGATTAGGCCCGCCCCGCAACCAAGCCAACTACCGCATCTCCGACCTCAACCGCCTCGGCGAGGGGTCACTCAAACAGAAGTTCCGCGCCAACGTCGAGGCGATCAAGCTCCTGCGCCACCTCGAATCGGACAAACGTCCTGCCTCTGACGACGAAAAGGCGGTCCTCGTGCGGTACGTTGGTTGGGGCGGGCTGCCGCAGGTCTTCGATGTCAACTCGCGCGAGTGGTTCAAGGAGCAGGTTGAACTATCCAAACTTCTGACGGACGAGGAACACACGTCCGCCCGCGCGTCAACACTCAACGCCCACTACACGTCGCCGGTCATCGTTCGCGGGATGTACGCTGCCCTCGCGCGTTTCGGCTTCAAGGATGGGCGCATTCTGGAGCCGGCCTGCGGGCTGGGCCACTTCATCGGGCTGATGCCGGAAGAGATGCACGCCCACTCGACTATCACCGGCATCGAGATTGACCAACTGACCGCCCGCATCGCGAAGGCGCTTTATCCAGATGCCGACATTCGCCACCAGCCATTCGAGGAGACTCGGCTGGCCGACGGCTTCTACGACGTGGCAGTTTCCAACATTCCGTTTGGGGACTATCAGCCGTTTGACCCACGGTTCAACGTTTTCAAATTTCCGATCCACGATTATTTCTTCGCCGCCGCTTTGGAGAAGGTGCGCCCGGGCGGGCTGCTTCTGTTCATCACATCCAAAGGCACGCTCGACAAGGAGGACTCGACGCTGCGCGAATACCTGGCGCAACGGGCCAACCTCGTTGGCGCAGTCCGACTCCCCAACGACGCCTTCAAGCGCAACGCCAACACCGAGGTCACCACCGACATCGTGATGTTGCGCAAGCTGAATCCCGGCGAGACCCCGTCGGGTCCGGCGTGGAAGGAAACAGCGGAGCACGTCAACGCCAAGGGCGAGACGATCTACATCAACGAATACTTCGTTCAGCGCCCGCAGATGATGCTCGGCAAGATGGAGTTGTCGGGCAGCATGTACCGCGACAACGAACCCACGCTGGTCAGCGATGGCCGGGATTTGGCCGAGGCGTTGGACGAAGCGGTCAGCAATTTGCCGCAGGACATCTATCGCGCGCAGAAACGGGCCGTGGCTCCCCCGTCTCTCGATCAATCGTTTCCCGCCCCCGATTACGTCAAGCCCAACGCTTTCGTGATGGTCCACGACGAGGTCGCCGTCCGAATCGGCGACTCATTGAAGACGCTGCCGGGGCTGCCGGCGGAAACCAAGGTGCGAGTCAGACGGCTGATCCGGGTTCGAGACGCCGTGCGGGAATGTCTCCGCAGTCAACTCGATGGCAGCGACGAGGCAACCATTGTCGCGGCGCGAGAGAAGCTCAATCAGACTTACGATTCCTTCGTCTCACGGTTCGGTCCGATTTCAAGCCATGCGAACACCCGCGCGTTTGATGGCGACCCCGACCTGCCGTTGCTCCTGTCACTGGAGGTTTACGACGAGGAGACGAAGCGAGCCAAGAAAACGGCGATCTTCCGCGAGCGAACGATTCAGTATCAGAAACCCATCGAGTCGGTCGAACTGCCCAAGGAAGCCCTGATCGTTTCGCTAAACGAAAAGGGCTGCGTTGACCTCGACCACATGAGCGCCTTGCTCGGTCGCTCCGAAGACGAATTCCTGCCCGAACTGAGAGGCGCGATTTTCCTTAACCCGCAGTCGAACGACTGGGAGACCGACGATCAATATCTGTCCGGCAACGTCCGCGAGAAACTGGAGACCGCCGAGGCCGCGAGCATCACCGACCCGCGCTTCAAAGAGAACGTCGAGGCGCTCAAGGCTGTCCAGCCGGAGGACTTGTCGGCCACCGAGATTGACGTGCGGTTGGGCGCGTCGTGGGTTCCGGCCGAGGACATCGAGAGGTTCTGCCAGGAATTGATCAGCCCGACTGGCATTGAAGTCAGCCATTCGCACGCCATCGGCACCTGGGTTGTCAGTGGCGACTACTTCGCCCGACGCACCGTTGCCAACACCACCGAATGGGGGACGGACCGCGCCGGCGCGCTCGATCTGATTCAAGACGCGCTGAATCTCCGCACGCCGACGATCTACGACAAAGAACCCAAGTCGGACAAACTCGTTGTGAATCCTGAAGCGACCGAAGGTGCGCGGGAGAAGCAGCAGAAGATCAAGGAGCGGTTCAAGGAATGGATTTGGCAGGACGACGAGCGCCGCGAGCGGCTGGTGCAGGAAATACAACGACGAATTCAACAATGTTCGGTTGCGGACGTTCAGCGGTGATCATCTGACGTTGCCCGGCGCGAGCCAGGTTGTGGTGTTGCACCCACACCAGAAGGCGGGCGTCTGGCGTATCCTGCAAACTCCCAACACGCTCCTGGGCCACGTGGTGGGCGCCGGTAAGACGTACACGATGGTTGCCGCCGGGATGGAGTTGAAGCGGCTGGGGTTGGCCCGCAAGCCCTTGTTTGTCGTGCCGAATCACATGCTCGGCCAGTTCTCTTCCGAACTGCTCATGCTTTATCCAGGCGCAAACATCCTCGTGGCCGGTAAGGAGGACTTCGAGGCGAGCAAACGGCGGCAGTTAATGAGCCGCATCGCCACCGGGAACTGGGACGCGGTCATTGTCACGCATTCGGGCTTCGAGAGAATCCCGCTATCGGATGAAACCAAGAAGGCATTCTTCCGCGAGCAACTCCACGATTTGGAAATGGCCATCCGCGAACAGCGCACCGGCAAGAACGATCGGCGGATCGTCAAAGACCTGGAGCGTGCGAAGAAGCGACTGGAGACACGGCTGAAGCTCCTGCTGGCCGAGGGGAAGAAGGACAACACGCTGACGTTCGAGGAACTGGGCGTGGACCGGCTGTTCATTGATGAAGCCCAGTACTTCAAGAATCTCTTTTACGTCAGCAAGATGACCCGAATCGCGGGCCTGCCGCAGACAGCCTCGGAGCGGGCCTTCGATTTGTTCCTCAAGACCCGGTACATCCAGCAGGTGAACGGGGGAGGCGGCGTGGTGTTCGCGACCGGTACCCCGATCTCCAACAGCATGGCGGAGATGTTCACCATGCAGCGGTATCTGCAAATGGCCGCGCTGACGAAATTGCGGGTACAGCACTTCGATTCATGGGCGGCAACGTTTGGCGAGCCGGTGACGGCGATGGAGTT
The DNA here is from genome assembly GCA_963766065.1 of uncultured Verrucomicrobiae bacterium. Lineage (GTDB taxonomy): Bacteria > Verrucomicrobiota > Verrucomicrobiia > Palsa-1439 > Palsa-1439 > Palsa-1439. The sequence continues at coordinate 79,219 of CAVYAC010000112.1, read as the reverse complement.
GGCCCCGGACGGCGCGGGCTACCGGCTGAACACGAGGTTCGCGCGGTTCGTGAACGTTCCCGAGCTGATGCAGCAGTTCCGGCAGGTTGCGGATATTCGCACTGCGGAAATGTTGAAGCTGCCCACGCCCGCACTGCGGAACGGGAAAGCGACGATCATCCGCGCGCCATCCACGCCCGAACTGAAGGCGCTCGTTTCCGGTCTGGCCGAGAGAGCGGAAAAGTTGCGCAAAGGGCGTGTCGATCCACGCGTGGACAACATGCTCAAGATCACCACCGAAGGCCGGAAGGCCGCGCTGGACCTGCGGTTGGTTGATGCGAGTGCGCGCGATCAGCCCGAAAGCAAAGCCAACCTCGCGGTTCACGAAATCTTTCGCATCTGGCAGGAGACGAAGGCCGACCGGCTGAACACAACTCGTCTTCTGCGATTTGTCCACGCCGAAAGACTCAGGGTTCTCGGTATACGACGACGTGAAAGGCAAACTGGTTATTGCCGGTGTGCCCGCTGCCGAAATCGCGTTTATCCAAGATTACGACAGCGACGCAGCGAAGCTCGCGCTTTTCAAGGATGTTCGCGCCGGCAAAGTCCGCATCTTGATGGGCAGCACGCAGAAGATGGGGTCCGGCACAAATGTGCAGGAGCGGTTGGTTGCGTTGCACCACCTCGATGCGCCGTGGCGTCCGGCGGACGTGGAGCAGCGTGAGGGACGAATTCTCCGGCAGGGCAATCGCAACGCCGAGGTGCAAATCTACCGCTACGTCACCGAAGGCAGTTTCGACGCCTACATGTGGCAGACGCTCGAAACGAAAGCCAAATTCATCCACCAGGTCATGACCGGCCGCAGTGACCTGCGCCATATCGAGGACATCGACGGCGCGGCACTCACCTACGCCGAGGTCAAGGCTATCGCGTCGGGGAATCCACTGGTCATCGAGAAAGCCCACATCGACGCCGAGTTGGGCCGTCTCAGCCGATTGCGAGCCCAGCACCACGAGACGCAGTACCGGATTCGGAACACGATCCGACGAACGCACGAGGAGGTCGAGATTCTCACCGGCCGGATTGAGAACCTCCACAAGGACATTGCGGCCCGGCAGCCGACACAGGGCGACGCGTTCCAAATCCGTATTGAGGGAACGGACTACACAGATCGAGGAATCGCCGGGGAGTTGATCAATCGCCGCGCTCAGCAACTCCGGGGGTCAGGGAAAGAGCACATGATCGGTGAACTCGCCGGGTTTGCCGTGGTTCTTCGTGCCAGTGCCTTGGAACACACCGAACTTGTCCTCAAGGGCGCGAATCTCTACTCGGCGAGTATTTCCGACAGCGCCCACGGCACAACGCGTTCACTGGAGCATGCCGTGCAGTCCCTCGACCAGAAGTTGGCTCAGACCGAGAAGGACGTTGCGGAGTCCAGGAAACGAATGGCGGAATTGGAAGGGAAGGTGGGCGAGCCATTTGAGCACGAAGCCAAGTTGAAAAGCCTGACCGAGCGGCAGGACGAGATCGTGAAGGCGCTGGACCTGACCCGGAATCAGGCGTCCAACAAGCTCGACGCAAGCTCGCCCAGCGACACCGAGGAGGCCGTTTCTGAGAAGGTGGGGAGAGCGGTGCGACACCAGGTACAACACAGTCACAGAGCAACGGTGCATTAGCGTGATTCAGCCATTTCAAACAGGCGGCCGAAAAACGCATATTAGGAGATAAAAATATGGCAACAACCCCAATGAAATCAAAGAGTGATCTTACAAAACGACGGCTTTTTCAGCAACCTGCTAGGGAAGATCTTTCCACCGCGAGATTCCAGCCCCCACAACGGGGCGGCGAAAAACCGCAACCTGGTCGGGCAGCGGATTCGAACAATCCGCATGGAAAAACACTGGACACAGAACCGGCTGGCAAAAGAACTGCAAAGCGCCGGCCTCAACAAAAGCCGGGTGGCAGTGGCCCGCATCGAAGCCCAGATGGTCCACGTTTACGACTTCCAGTTGCTGTTCATCGCCAAGGTGTTGGGCGTCGCACCGCTTGACCTGTTTCCCAAGACTCAGGCAAACGGAAACCTTCACGAAGAGGTCACGTGGTTGAAGAAGCTGCGAAAAGCCTGCGCCTCCATCGGTCGGAGGCACACGACCAACCGAGGGAGTAAATCATGTCTTCGATGAACTGCCAGAGGCGGAAGATGAACGGAGCCAAGAAGGCTGGCTCCACTCCGGGCGGACGGTCGTAGTGCCGGCAACCTCGATTGCTCGCATGACACGTTTCGTGCAGAGTTCCTGACAACAATGACGCTGGCATGCCATGCCGTGGAATGTTGATCTTCTGATTCGGTACAGTGAGAACCTGAACCGGGTGAATAATCTGGTTTGCGTCTACGAATCGCACCCTGACTCCAAGGGCAAAGGCCGCAAGGCTGTTCAGGCGACAGACGTATTGCGCGCCAGCGTTGTGCTGCTCCATGCCACATTTGAGGACATGTGCCGGACAATCGAACGGGAACTGCTGCCCTTCGCCAGCGAAGAGATCGTGAATGAAATCCCGCTGGTGGGCACCGCACGACACGGACGACCGGAGAAGTTTTTCCTGGGCAAGTTGGTCAGCCACCGTGGCCGGACGGTTCATGAGGTTATTGCGCGCTCGGTGGAGGCCCACCTCGACCACGTGAGCTACAACAGTATCGAGGAATTCTGCGCGTTCCTGACACGGGTTGGTTTCTGCAAAAATCCGTTCGAGCCTCTGCTTCCGCAACTGTCATCCCTCATGAATCGCCGCCATCATATTGTGCATCAAGCCGACCGCAGTGAGAAACAAGGGCGTGGTCATCAACAGGCAAAGTCACTGAGTCGAGAGGCCGTTCGGGGCTGGATCGCCTGTGTGCAAAAAGTCCACGGCGAACTCAACCAGCAATACTGTCGCAAAAGAAAGTGACGCGAACGGCTCTTTTGCCGGCAATTGCCAAAGCGCCGGTGGCCTGGTCGTCAGTGCATGTGGGAAATCCACCCGATGGTGGCGCTGAATTTGTTTGCGCCAATCGCTCAGCACTTGCGCCTGCTCCGCGTAGTCCGGCCATTTCGCCACGGCGGCGCGAACTTCCTCGACGATGGCCTCGGCCCGACCCCGTTTCATCAACGCGCTCTTGGCGCAGGCGCGAAAGTCGGCCAGCGTGAATCCGTCGCGCTTCCCGTTCATGGTCATCTGATGGCTGCCGGTCCAGGTGCCGGTCGGATTGTAGCTGTAGGTCATATCGAACGCGGGCGCGAGCGACCAGCGCCCGGCCTTGTCCATCAGGAAGGCGATGTTCTTGACGTGATCGTCCTGGTTGCGCGCGACGATGTTGAATGTCATCCGCCGGAACATCTTCTTCCACCGCTGCCATCGGCAGATTCAACTGGCGAATGGCCAGCAACGCCTGCTCGTAGGAGTAGGCGCCCGCGTGGTTGAAATCGAAATGCGACAGGGCGCACAGCGACTGCATGTGCAATTTTTCGCCGTCGTCGAGCCGGTCAAAGCGCCGGCTCATGAAATGTCGTCGGCCATTTTCTTCCAGCAGGCGGCACTCGCTCAGGGTCACGCCCGCCGCCTTGGCCATCAGGGAATAGGCGTATTCGATGGCGCCATAACCTTTGGGGTCTTCGAGTTCCTTGTCCTTGTTTCCCGCGACGCCGTCGAATTTCAGCAGCCAGTAACCGAATCCCGTTCCCGCCGTGACTTGCCCGGAGCGGACTTCGTTGGTTGCCGGATTCCAAGCAATGACCGCTTTGGCCCGCGCGCCGCCGGCGGAGGTGCCGACCCGTAGAATGTCGTTCAACGCGCTTTTCCGTCGGTCGCTGGCAAAGCTGGTTTTCAGCTTCTGGCGCTGGCTCAAAATCTCCGACGCCAGCTTGACCAGGGCATCAATCTCAATCTTCTTCGCCGGTTGCGGCTTCGGTCCCAACGCCGGCACAAACTCCAACGCGCCCATGCCGCGCGCGCCGGTGTAGCAAAGCCGCTCGACCGCGTTGAAACTTTCGGGTGTTCGGCCCTGCGTGGCCAGCCATGCATCAATCAGGGCGTTGCCGAATCGGTCCGGCAACGAATCGGCCAGCAGCCCCGGCAGACCGTGAAACGTCTGCGCTGGCAAATCAGGAAAAACATAAACCCGATCACTGAGCGGCATGGTGATGGGCGAAACCTCGATCCCACTGCTCGCGAACGCCGCGTCATATTGGAAGGCCGCGAAACGGCCTCCGTCCTCCAACGAGACGGCGCCGATGGTTCGACCCCAAAGTCTAACCTCCGCCAGAGTCATCGTTCATCTCCCCATTGCCATTTCTTGGAGGAAACTTTCGCCCCCCGTCTTGCCGACGCGCGCTTTCGCTTCCGTCCGCGCAATTTCAATTGCTCAACCGGGCTGGGCACGGATTCCGGAACGAGCGTGTCGAAGCGCTCAATGACATCGAGCACACGGCACACACGGAGGAAGCCCGACAACTGCGTCGCAACGCTGCCAGATTCCAAGCGTTCCACCGTGCGTTTCGAGACGCCGGCCTGCTCCGCCAGTTGAGCCTGTGTCAGATTCCGATCCAAGCGCACCTGGGCCAACCGCCCGCCCAACTCGCGCAGGACAGCTTCGTCTGTGGCCTGTTTGGTTATTTTCATAACACGTCACTTATGGCGAATAAACGCCATAAAGTCAAGCAACTCGCCACAACAGGCGACTTCCTAGAGTGGTCAAATTCGCAGATTCCGCCTCAACCGGGTCGACCTGCAACTCCCTTCGCAACGACTCAAGGCGCACCGCTTGTGCCGAACGGCTTGGCGGTTTCCGGGGCGGACATGAAGCGCAAATCTGGTTCGAAGTGGGTATCTACGACGGTTCTCCCGGATCGCGTCACGGTCATCAAGCGTAGCGTGACAAGCTGCGGGATCTTGTTAAATCTCTCCACTCGAACATGAGACGCAGCGTTCTCGGGCAGTATCAAACCAGTATCAAAACAGTATCAAATGGGGTTCAACAAGAACACCCATCGTCAGTGAAGAGCCACAACTTCGGCATCAAGTAGTATCAAATGGCGCTCAAGAAAGCGCTTCGCTCCCGCTTCAGACTTGCATACGGCAAGTGGCCCTTTCTGTCAGACGCACTTCGACCGGGCTGTCTGGTCTTAACCGACAGTCCGACATTTTCTCGGTCATTTTCTCGGTCTTTCCCATTTGATACTGCCATTTGATACTCCATTGGTTTTTTGGGGCATATTTTGGCTAAACCGGGCAAAGGCAAAAGTGCAAGAAAAGCCCGTAAACATTGGGAAAACTAACGATTGCTAACCGTGGCAAAAACCCGTTTTTGATACCCCATGCAAGTGCGCTACCAGGCTGCGCTACGTCCCGACGAAATCATCACGGGCGAAGTGTAACACGGGATGTGTTGGGGGCGCAAGCCTGTCGCGTTGCCCATCGTTGAGTCAGATCAGCAGGTACGCAGCAAACAGTTCGCCGAACAGGACACTGATCTCCATCAGGTACAACAGGCCCGTGGCGGATTGATTGGACTTTTGTTGCGCGCACTGCAGCACGAGCAGGCCCAGCACCAGCGGGAGGGCCAAGCCCCACAGGACGCGCATCAGGAAGAAGAACAGGTTTCCGTGGATCGACCATAGCGTGGGGATGAAAACCCGGGCGAGGTCGGCGTCAAAATTCCCGAGCAGCAGGAGGGTGCCGAACACGACCGCGACGCGCAGACCCACAGCCACGAGAACGATTTGGGCGAACCGCAGCAGGTATTCGAAACTCAGGCGGCGCATCAGCAGGTACCAATGACCGAGAATCATCGCGACATTCACGGAGCCGAGCAACAACGTGCCGCTGATGACCCCGGCGTCGAAGAATCCGGGCGCCGTCGTGTAAGCAATCCCGTGCGACGCCAGACTGTGTTCGCCCAACGGCAGCAAGCCGAGCACGAACCCCAGCAACCCCGATACCAGCAGAAGAAGCCGGCCCAGATCGGGCTTTTCCAGCCGGAACGCGCCGAACGCCGCCGTGGCGCCGATGACCGTGAGTCCCAGATAACGCACGTCGGCCCATGCCGATAGCAACAACCACTTGGAGAGCACCAGGGCGATCGCGGCGGACAGGGCGCACAGCAGGCTGACGAACGTGAAAAAGCTCGCGCGAATCTCGCGGGGTGGCAGCAGGCAGGCCATCAACAGGGTGCCGATGCCCAATTCGGTGAGCACGACGCACAGGACCTGGATGAGCTTCATCGGGCGGAAATCTCCAAGCGCAGCGGAATGCCGCCCGCCACGATGTTTCGACCATGGATCACGTCCTGTAACCAGCCCAAGATCAAATCCACGTCTATTCCTTCACACACCGGCCCGTACTTCTGGAGATGCGCCGCCGCTCGTCGCGCCAGTGTTGACGCTGGCGCGGTCTTACCCTGTTGCAATTTCAACAGGGCCACGGCGGTTTGAATCAAGCCTTTGTAGAAGTCGCGGCGGTCGCCGCGAGTGACCAGCCATAATTCTTCCAGCACGTCATGGGCTTCGAAATACGCCTGGCGGTTAAAGTATTCGACGAACTCGACCAAATCCGAATCCACTGTCACTGCTATTGGCCGATCTCGACCACCGAATTCTTGCCGCCGAAGGTGTCATCCTGCTGTGTCGGATTCTCCGGGTCGGGGATCCACTTGCCGTCCACGACGAATTTGTACTGGTAGTGTCCTGCGGCGAGTTGCAGCGTGGCCGACCATGTCCCATTGGGTCGCTTGTGCATGGGATTCGCGGTTGCACTCCAATTATTGAACTCACCCGCCAGACTGACGATGTGGGCGTCCGGAGCCGTGATCGTAAATTCCACGTTGTACATGCGCACGGCCGGCTTCGGCGGTGGCGACGGCGGCTTCGGCGGTATCGGTGGTGGTGGCGGCGGGGTTGGTGTCGGAGCTGGATTGTTTGGCGTCTGGATTTGGGGAGGCGGAGTCGGCGCTGAGGGCGGAGCTTGCGTCGTGCGTGGCCAGAAGAAGAATGCCAGGACACCGACGATCACCAGTACGACCACGACCGCTGTAATCACCAACGGCAGGGGAGACTTCGCTGGGGTGGACTCCGGCCCGGGCGGCGGCGGCTGGAGTTCCGGATGCAGGTCGACGCCGAGACGTTTGGCGGTCGCCTCGGTCTTGGCGTCTTTCAGGTCCTCCAGCAACGCGTCGTAATCCCGATACCGCAACAAAATGCTCTTGTTGAGCATCTTGTTGACCACTTCCTCGGTCTTGCGCGTGAGGTCCGGATTCAGGTCGCGGAGCAGCGGCGGTTTCTCATTGAGCCGTTTGGCCGCCAGTTCCTCGGGCGTGTCCGCTTCGAAGGGCGGATGTCCGGTCAGCGTCTGAAACAGCGTGGCGCCGAGGCTGTAGACATCGCTGCGGAAATCTTCCGCTTTCTGGCCGACGCGTTCGGGGGAAATGTAATAGGGCGAACCCCAGATGCCGTCCGTAGGCGCCACTTCGACATTGGCCAACTTCGACAGGCCAAAATCCAGAACTTTCGCGCCCGTGTCCTCGGTGATAAAGACGTTCGCGGGCTTGATGTCGCCGTGGATCATCTTGTTGTTCTTGTAGGCGGCACGCAATCCTTCCACCACGTCGATGGCGAGTTCCAACGCGCGCTCTTCGGGTATGGGCCCGTCCTTCTCGATGATCTCGCGGATGGTCCGTCCCTGGAGCAGTTCCATCACGATGTAGTACTGGGACTTCTCTTCCCCGACGAAATAAATCTGGACGATATGGGGGTGGCTGATGGCGGCGGCGGAACGCGCCTCTTGAAGGAAGTCATTCAGAAACTTCGGATCGTGCGCCAGTTCCCCACGCAGAACTTTGATGGCCACCTCGCGGTTCAACGTGGGGTCAAAAGCGCGGTAGACGGTGCCCATGCCACCGTGGGCGATTTCCTCCAGCAGGTTAAAGTGTCCCAGCTTTGATGAATCCGGGATCGAAGCGTCGATTCTAGTTATTCTCAGGCCATGCGCAAGCTTTGGTTGATACCGCACTCACAAATAAACCGGTCCACCACCGCGCGTTTCGGTTTGTGTGCAACCACGTCTTGCGATACGAACCATCTTCTCGGTACAATCTAAACGTGAGTGCCATTGCAGACAACATCAAAGTGATCGATCAGCAAATTCGTGCGGCGGCCGAGCGGGCGGGCCGAGACCGGTCGGAGATCACGCTGATTTCCGTGAGTAAAGCGATTGAACCCGACCTCGTGGAGGCCGCGTTGCAGGCGGGTCAGACGATTTTCGGCGAAAGTAAAGTGCAGGAAGCCAGGGCAAAAATCCCGATTGTATCGAGCCGCGCGCGTTGGCATTTGATCGGCCACTTGCAGAGCAACAAGGCCCGCGACGCCGTGGCGCTGTTCGATGTCATCCACTCGGTGGACAGTTTGAGATTGGCCGAAGATGTGAATAAGTGGTCCGAGCGCTCCGGGCAAGACGCAAGCCATTCTGCTGGAGGTCAACGTCTCGGGCGAAGCCAGCAAGTTTGGCTTGAAGCCGGGAAGATTTGGAGTCCACCCTGAAGGCCATCAATCCGTTGTCGCGTCTGGATGTTCGCGGGCTGATGACGGTGGCGCCGTACACGAAAGACGCCGCGGAGGCGCGACCGTATTTCGCCGGCTGCGGGAGCTGCGGGACGCGCTCGGTCTGCGGGACCTTTCGATGGGCATGTCCCACGATTTTGAGGTGGCGATCGAGGAGGGAGCGACGATGGTGCGGATCGGCACGGCCATTTTTGGAGAACGAAAACGACGTGAGCCTTCAGAATAAAACCGTTGCGTTTATCGGCGCGGGCAACATGGGCGAGGCCTTGATTCGCGGCCTGCTCGCCGGGCGGACAGTCGTGCCGGCGCAAATTATCGCCACGGACGTGCGCGCCGAACGACGCGACTTTTTGATGAAGACGTTTGGCGTACAGGCGATTGACGACAACCTCCGGGCGGTGAAAGCTGCCGACATAGTGGTGGTGGCGGTGAAGCCGCAACAAGTGGGCGAGGTGTTGGCCGGGTTCAAATCGGCCATGTCCAACCGGAAGCTGGTCATTTCGATCGCGGCCGGCGTGACGACGGCGCGGATCGAGCGCGAATTGGGCGAGGGGACGCGCGTGATGCGCGTGATGCCCAATACGCCCGCGCTGGTGGGCGCGGGAGCCGCCGGTGTGGCCAAGGGGGCACACGCGACCGACGACGATCTGGTGACGGCGGAATGCATTCTTGGGGCGGTCGGCACTTGCGTGCGCGTGGAGGAGAAGTTTATCGATGCGGTGACCGCTCTGAGCGGGAGCGGCCCGGCCTATGTGTTTTACGTGACCGAGGCGATGATCAAGGCGGGTGTCGCGTCCGGATTGGACATAACCCTGGCGAAGAAGCTGGCGATCCAAACCGTGTACGGGGCAGCGAAGCTGTTGGTGGAAAGCGGGGAGGAACCCGAGTCGTTGCGCCGCAAGGTGACCTCGCCTGGCGGCACGACCGAAGCCGCGTTGAAAGTGATGACCGAGCGCAAACTGGCGGAGATATTTGCCGAGGCGATGAAGGCCGCCGAAAAACGTTCGCGGGAACTGTCGGGTTCGTAGGCGGAAGAGTACGGTTAAGATTTCGCGTGTGCGTTGCTCGTGTTACGCTGTCGTCTGTGCGCGGGCAGTTCGGTGGCAGAGCGGGGGACTCAGTAAGCGAACCGGCTATTCCAGAACCACGACCCGTTTTTGACCGTCCGGGTAATACACACCGAGGGCATTATCCTGGGAGTCTGTCACCAGCCAGGCATGCCCAAGAAAAGTTTGTTGTTCGTCCCTCTCGCCTGGTTTCAACTCGCCGTACCGTTGCCGTCCGCCCTTAAAATCCAACCAATAAACTCTCCGCAAGTCCTGGCTTTCGTTTAAAAAGACAATCGACGTGGCGACCCGCGTGGGCGAACTGGAGCTGATGCCCGCGATCTCCACCGGGTGTTTTCGACCGCTCGGAGCGGCAACGGCTGCTCTCGGTTGCGACGCACTCAGCGCTGCCGCCTTCTTCGGGTCATACCCGAATCGCTCTTGAAGGTCCGGTGGGAGCTTCTCCAGAGGGATCGTCGCCACACCCGTCTTGTGGAAAACCGCAATCGTCGTCGGCGTGACGGTCCCCCAGTGGTAGTTCTCGTAGGTCATGCCGTCAATGGTGATAGTGGAGTTGGTGTCGTTGCCGCGCACCATCACGGCAGCGAAAAGACAGCACAGCAGGGAAATCCAAAGTATTCTCATGCCAGCGACCCCTTTCGAGTGGGAACCATAATCTCCGCAAAACACAAAGGCAAGCTGGTAGAGTCCCCCGCGTTGGACGATTGGGAAACCGTGCGGTTCCAGATGGCGAGGCGGATCACAACGAGCGACGACGTCGTTGCAGATTGACGAGGAGCGCTACAGATCCGATTGCCAGCATCGCCCAGGTCGCCGGCTCGGGCACGGGCTGAAAGGCCAGCCCAACCGAATTATTTAGCCCGGAGGCGAAGGTACTGCGCGTGCCGTTCGTCGCGAATTCATAGATGTAACCGCTGCCGCCATTTGACTCGAACATGTTGCCCTGGCTGTCAAAGGCCAGTTTGTTAGGGCCGCCGATCCCCAACCCGGAGGCAAAGGTGCTTCGGACTCCGCCGGGTGTGAATTCGTAGATGTTGCCGCTCGAGTAATCCGCGTCAAACAGGTTGCCTGCGCTATTAAAGGCCAGTCCCGACGGGCCACCCGTGCCGGAAGCAAAGGTGCTTTGCACTCCACCCGGCGTGAATTTGTAGATGATGTCGTTGCTGGAATCCGCCACGAACAAATTGCCCGTGCTGTCAAAGGCCAGTCCGTCGGGCCAGTTCAACCCGGAGGCAAAGGTGCTCTGGACTCCGCCCGGGCGTGAATTTGTAGATGTAGCCGGGGCCGTCACACGCCACATACAGATTTCCGGCGCTATCAAAGGCCAGAGCATTGGGAAGTATTAACCCGGAGACAAAGGTGCTGCGCGTTCCGTTCGGCGTGTATTCATAGATGTTACCGCTGCCCGAATCGGACACAAAGAGATTACCCACGCTGTTAAAGGCGAGGCTGTTCGCTTGATTCAACCCGGAGGCAAAGGTGCTTTGCACTCCGCCCGGGTAAACTGTAGATGCGGCTGCCGAAATCCGCCACGAACAGGTTTTGCGCCCGCGCGTTGTCAGCCATCGACAGAACGGCTCCCGCCATGGCGGCTCCGGCGAATAAATAACGCACACTTCCCAGGACGGTTCTCTTGGAATCATGTTTGTACATGGCTGACCTCCACGACTGTTTCCACAAACAGGACGGCAATCCCCAGTGTGCCTTTGAGCCACCGGATAGGCAAGCCAACGATTGCCAGCCACCAGACGCGATGCTCAACTGATTCCGAATCAACAACGACAAAAGAAATCCGCTGCCAGCTTGGGACGATCTGCGAACCCTGCGGTTGAACTTCCGGGGGTGGCCATTGCACCGTCTGGCAAATATTCGGCGCGTCTTGTCGGACTCGGCTTACTGGCCAGCTTGCAGTCGCGTCAAGGCGTCTCGTGCCTGGGTGAAATCGGGTTTGATGCGCAAGGCCTGCTCGTAGTGGTCGGTCGCCTCTTGTTGTCGGCCAGCTTCCTCCAGCGCGACACCGAGATTGTATTGGGCTTCGGCATAGTCAGGCTTGATCCGCAGCGCTTGCTCAAGGTGCGCCATGGCTTCCGCGATCTTACCCATTTGGGCCAAGGCCGTACCGAGATTGTGGTGCGCCTCGGCGTATTCGGGTTTGATCCGCAGGGCCTGTTCATAATGCCCGATGGCATCGGTGATCTTGCCCTCCTTCAACAAAGCATTTCCCAGATTGCAGTGCGCCTCGGCGAAATCGGGTTTGATCCGCAGGGCCTGCTCGTAGTGGGCGACGGCTTCCGCGATCTTACCCGTTTGGGCCAAGGCCGTACCGAGATTGTGATGTGCCTCGGCGTATTCGGGTTTGATCCGCAGGGCCTGCTCGTAGTGGGCGATGGCTTCCACGATCTTACCCGTTTGGGCCAAGAGACTCCGAGGTTGTTGTGCGCCTCGTCGTAATTGGGATTGATCCGCAGGGCCTGCTCGTACTGCGCGATCGCTTCCGACACCTTGCCCACGCGGATCAAAGCGATCCCGAGATCGTTGTGTGCCTCGGCGACATCGGGTTTGATCCGCACCGCTTGTTCATAGTGCCCGATGGCATCGCTGACCTTGCCCTCCTGCAAGAAGACAGTTCCCAGGTTCCAGTGCGCCAAGGCATTCCCGGGGTTAATCTGCAGCGACTGCTCGAAGTGTGCGATGGCTTCCGTCACCCGGCCCTCCTGCAAGTAGACAGTCCCCAGATTGTTATGCGCCATGGCGTAATCGGGTTTGATCCGCAGGGCCTGCTCATAGTGCCCAATCGCCTCCGGTCCCCTGCCAAGTAGGGCCAGGGCAGCCCCCAAATTGTATTGCGCCAGCGAATTATTCGGATTCTTTGCCACCGTATCGCCCCAGAGCGCTTCTTCAGTGGCATATACGCGGCCGCGCTGCCAGGTTGCCGCTCCCAGCACGGTCAGCACCACCACAGCGGCCGCCGTTCCCCAATAACGGTGTCGGTTGTCCATTGGGCGGCAAACCACTGCCCCGGCGCCTATCGCCAAGGCGATGGGGCCGACAATCGGATAATATTGCCAGTGGTCGGCCACCAGCGACTGCGTATAAAAGGCTTGATCAAAAAACCCCAATACGGGGAAAAATACCACCATGAAATACCCCAGCGCGAATAACAAAGGACGTCCCCAAGTCTGGCGCTTCCACCAGAAGAGCGTCAGACATCCCACCAGGGCCATTCCCGGCAGATAGGAAATCCAAGACGAGGGGTTGATCTGCCACTTCGGATAAATCGCGCTCAGGTTGAACGGCAGAAAGGCCTTGTACAGGTAGAACCAGAGCGCTCGACCCGCAACTGCCAGGTGAGAAGGAAGGCCATCCGTTCGGGTCGGTCCCTCCATCGCTCGATGAGATTGAAACCAGATGGTTACCAATCCAAAGAGCAGGGAGGCAACAAAGAACGGCAGGCTGTTCCACAGGTCCTTACACCGCACCCGGCCACGCAACCACCAGACGCAGCCCAACAGCACCACGGGGAGCATGACCACCGCGGTCTTGCTGAGCAGCGCCAGCAGAAACGCCGCCAACGAAAGACCCCACCACCGCCATCGGCGATCTTCGTAAAATCGCAAGTACAGAAGAATCGCCACCGCGTAAAACAGCATCGAGAGCGTGTTCTTCTGCTCACTAATCCAAGCCGCCGTAGCCACGTTCACCGGGTGAAGCGCGAACACCAGTCCCGCCAGCCAGGCTCCCGGAATCTTCAGGCGCCGCAGGACCGTCCACACGAGCACGGCATTGGCCGCGTGCAACAGAACGTTGACCACATGGTATGGCGACGCGTGGTCTCCCCAGAACCGCCACTCCACCCAATACAAACTCGATGTGAGTGGATAGTAATCCATTGCCTCCGTCGTAAACCAGAACCGATAGAGTCCGTCACGCGCGTGAACCATCCGGTTGTCTGTGATCAGCAACCCATCATCCCAGAAGAAGCCGGGCGCAGTGCCGGAAAGTAAGCCATGAACGTAACGACCGCCAAGACCAAAGCCAGGAGCCAAGGTCGATGGTCGAACCAGACGTACGGGGTAGAAGCCGACACCGCCGTCCGTTGACGCGGAACGTCATCGTTTGGCATCCGCCTTGTCATCGGGTCAATAATAACATGTCTCCGATACGCCAAGCGACAACTCCGGCCTGATTTCCCTACAGCCAGATAAATGGGCCTCTAGGGACTGATTATGAGTGCGATGTGGTCATCATCCGTATCCGGGTGCGGGAGAAAGGCGGTTGAAATTTCTGAGCGACTCGCTAGTCATACGGCACTTCGCGACGGTGCCACCCCTCACCTTAATCCTCTCCCCAAGGGACGGGGAGACTTCGCGGAAACGGCAAAGCGGCGAGACGGCGTTTCGGCTGGGACCCGTTCGATGGGCTCAGGGCAGGGAGCGGCGCTACAGAAGAAACGGCGACGGCGCGCACGGCGCCGGAGCGCCGTGGCTACAGCGGAAAGGAGGACGCGCATCACCACGTCCCTACCGCGGTACGGGAGCAGGGCGTTTCGCTGGGGATTGCGCTGTGGGCACATATTCGGCGCGTGTCGTCGGACTCCGCTTCCGACGCGACAACGACGGCAACCGGGCCGGTCGCCCTACAATGTGAAAAGGCGAGGGGCGATATTATCCGTTGACATGGCTATCGGGGTATGATATCGGTGGGGCGATAGGGTTCTTTGACATAAGGGAAAGGGAAGATGGATAATGGGAAATGGCGGATGGGATTACGGGCGGTCCGCACGCGCCACCATACTGCGGGCTGGACGGCCTGCCCGCGCTCGTCGAGCACGGCTACAGCGGAAGAGGATGACACCCTCCACCGCAAGCGGGGACGCTTGCGCCACCATTCGGCCGGCACGGCGACGGAGCAGTGTGGCTGCAAGGGACGACGAGCGAGGTGGGTGCGCCGTGGAGGAGGGTAGGCCCCATATATGTAATTCGGTCAAAACGAAGCCAATGGTTTCGGGTGTTAGCAGTTTTGGATTGGCTTGATGGACAGTGAGTTACAAGTGCAAGTGTGCCATTTTGTCACTTGGCTTCGTGTTTGTCAAAACGAAGCCAAATTGGGTTCGTTTGGGGTCTGGCGGTGTTTTACCTGCGACGGGTCGATGAAAACATGCATCGCGGGATTGGACCGGATGTCGCGCGCTGGGTGTCGGGAGCTTCTTCAGGGGTGCGATGTGGCCATCATCCGTATCCGGGTGCGGAGAAAGGCAGTTGAAATTTCTGAGCGACTCGCTAATCATGCGGCACTTTACGACGGTGTCAGGCCCGAAAGCCTTCGGGGTGGCAAGTCTGGATCAGTTTGGTGTGCCAGGGTAGCTCAGTGGTAGAGCAGGGGACTCATAATTCTAAAGGGCAATTTTAGCCAGTTTTTCACGCCTTTAGCTATCGGCTGCTAGCCCAATGTGTGTCAGGGGTGTATGCCAATCGCATGCAATCCCATGTCATCACGAAATATCACAAAATCGGGCGTCGGGTTACAACATTGGGTTACAACATTTCTGTCAGGGTGACACTGTGGGATCGCTTCTGACAGATGAGCGACAAGCGAAAGTGTTGGTGAATCCTGAAACGACGTTCTCTTCACGATGTGATCGGGCCGGATGTTTCGCGGAGGAATCGTTCGATTTCGGGGACCGGAAATAGTGGGCGACGTAGCGCGCGACTCGGTCGGAGTAATCCGCGTTGCACCAGCCGATCCAAAGTCGGGACACTGACTCCCAAGGCAATAGCAGCTTCTTTCCGGCTCAGTGCGAGCCGTGCGACTTCGGGTTGCTTCGTTTCGTTGGGCAGGTTACCCGCCGGTGCGTCTTTACTTTGGGTTGGTTTCATACGTCTCCTCAAACGGAAGATGATCGTCCGATGCCGTGTGTTTGGTCGATGCCCAGGCTCACGTCCATCCGTTGCCGGAGCGCCCAAGCCATGTCCAAGGCCAATTCGCGGTCACCCGACCGGGAGATATTTTCCCGTAGTTGCGCCTTGTCGCTGGTGAAAATCCGTATCCCCTTGCGTCCCCGCGAAATCGTGACATACCACTGCTGCTGGTTGGTCGCGGCCTTGACGGTCGAGTCGGAAAACAGGACGTAATCCACTGTCTTGCCTTGCGAGGCATACGACGTGATGGCGAAACCGCGAACAAAACGGCGGTAGTCATTTCCGAGAACCCTTCCGTCTTGAAGTTTGATTCGTCCGTCGGCCAGAACCTTGTTCACAGTGACCAGTTCGCCGTTCACCAATCGTTGTCCACGCGCGGCCCTGCCATTGGCTTTCAATTGTAGGCGATCTCCAGAGGCAAGAGCCAACTCGCGGGGTTGGCAGACGGCCAAGCGAGACAGCTACTGGAATCGGATGACACGAATCTTCTTCTCACCTTCGACCACAAGCCCCTTCGCCGTGATGCCCCTCAGACGACCTGTCTCGCCCTTGCGAAACCCGGCAGTATCTTGATTGAACACGAGGACTGTTTTGTCGGTGTGGAACCGTGGGTCACGTTTCTGTGCGTCTGTCAAATCGACAGATTCGAGCGCTGTGACCGTATGTTCTTCGTCGCCCAACTGATGACGGGACTTAAGTGCCGCCCGCACACGATCATTGACCTTGTGAATTCCCGACCAGGTTTGCGAAACGACCACAACCGAATGTCCCTTGCCAGTGAGGTTGACATAACACTCCGCGAGTTTGTCCTGCTGGTCGAAGGGCGAACACAGGATGATTGCCGATTGCTTGTCCAGACGATCAAATGATTTACCGAGGTTCCCCTCGGATGCCTCGCGAACGGCCTGCCGGTACTCTTCAATCTGCCGCCGCTCGGCTGCGGTCTTGGCTTTCGCCGGGTCTTGACGGCGAATCTCGTTCAGGACAGCCGCCTTCAGGCCCGAGTACTTCTCGATGGCCCAAAGTGCGTCGGATGCTTGCACCGCTCCGTGTTGCCGGGTGTCGCCGCAGAGAATGAGACGACCACGACCGTTGCGGACGTAATGAAGAAGCCGCTGCATCTGCTCGCCTCCGATTTGGCCGGCTTCATCCACGAGTACAACGGCTCCCTCTGGCATTGGCTTTCGCACGAGGAATTCGCTTACGGTTTGAACTCCTCTGAATCCATCCTGTTCCAAACCCATGACCTGTTGTCGTTGCGGCGCGATGACGTGGATGTGATGCCCCGCTCTTTGCAATCCATCACCGACTGCTCTCAGGGCATAGCTTTTCCCGGTGCCCGCGCCGCCGCGAAACAATGTGAGGAAGTTACGGGAACTCAAGATGTGCTCGACAGCCGTTCGCTGTTCTGAATTAAGACTGGCGTTGCGGATCGACTGGGCATCGCCCAATGGACGAAACCGTCTAATCCCAGGCTTGGCCAAGCATACGATGTCCCATTCTCGCTCCAGGGCTGCCTTGCTCGTAACGAGGTGTGGCGTGCGTTCATCGCGGATGTACCCTCTGCTTTGGGTGATATTGCGCACTTGTTTCACGGTGATGTTCTCACCGCGGGCATGTTCCAACGCGTGACGCCAAAGCTCGTATTCCGGCACCACGGAGTGGCGATCAAATAGGTGTTCTTCTGCCCAAACGACAGCGGCCAAGGCATTGCGTGCGACGCGGTCGCTGGGATTGAGTGACACACCATGCTTCAACGATGCGACTGCCTCTTTCTCAGTGGGGGAGATTTGGCGTGTCCAGAGACTCCGCAGCTCCGCCAGCCGAACCGATTTGATCTTCCGCAGCCGTTCGTTTTGGGCGATGCTGTTTCGGATTTCTGGCACATTACCCTTCGCGAGATGCGGTTTCTTGGCCAGCAGTTCGCACGTCTTCTCGTCGATTTGCTGATGCCGCTTCGAGAAACGTTGACAGAGTTCGGGGGAAACCCCCTGGACTTCAAAGTCACCGCGAGCATTGTGGTTCAGGTTGTATCCGAACGCCCTGAGTTCACGGGCCAATTCGTGGTAATAGACATTCTCGACGTACTTCCTTGCGCGCACCATCTCCAGGGTCTCCAGCGCTTTCCAGCGACGTTCCACCGGGTCAAACGTCGCGTTAAACACAACGCAATGGCTGTGCAGGTGCGGGTCCAACGCGCGGGACGTATCGTGCCGGAAGGTCGCCGCGACAATGTTGCCGGTGGGTCGGTCCGACATGCTGCCCTTGGTACGCACACGGGTCGCCGCCAACCGCTCCAGTTCTTGGAGTGCCACGCGCACGGCACGGTCATGGGCGTCCACGATCCGGCTGTCATTACCGATGAATGCCGCGATCGAGACCGATTTGGGTGGCGAGAACGTGAAATCGTAGAATACCCGACGGTTGGCCACGGTACGCGCCTGTCCGTCATCACTGACCTCCCTGCGGGTGGTTTTGAGCCGTTGCGTGAGGAGTTTGCCAGTGCGCGGGTCCAGGTTGTCACAGAGATGCAGGAACTCGTCACGTTTGACTGTTTCCGAGAGATGGAGGGACTCCGCTGCTCTGCCAAACCATTGTCCGGCAACGGCTACCCCTTCGCTGTAATAATCACCTGTGGACAGGTGTTCCTCGAAATATGCCTTCGCATTGGCCAGGCTGTATTGCACTTTTCTAGATAACATGCCCGACATGTACCTGATCTGAGGAGAAAAGTTGTACCCAAACGGGAGCAACTTTTTTCAGGGCTTGTGCTTTACTGGCGCACATGAAAAGAGGACACGCAAGGCTCCTAGCGTACGCTAGGCACTTTTGTCCGAACTACATACGAGGGCTATCCGAATGAAAACCGATTCCGCAACCGATTTGGCGGCAGCCCGATTGGCTCAAGCCATCCGAGACTATGTGCCACGACATCCGACCAAGTTTCGGAAGCTTTTGCCGATGAAAGGCAGCATCGCGGAACTGAGAAGCAAAGGGGCGTCTTACGCGGCCATCGCCGGTATCCTACGCAACGTTAACGTGCCAGTCGCCAGTGACACTGTCTTCCGGTTCTGCCACGAAATCTTGGGTGAGCCAATGACCCGACGCCGCAAGAGGCGGAAGATGCCAGCCCGAGTCCCTACAAAACGGGCACATGAGAAACCAGTTGTGAATAACGTAACTGGCGTCCACAAACAGGCCGACAGCCAACCAACCCGCGAGTGGAAACGACCGGATGGACCGCGCATCGCCGACCCCAAGACTATCTAGCTATGGAAGAGCTTTTTCTGCCAACCTGACACGGGAGGGGGCAGTCGAGAGTTGACGCCGCGATTGTGGGGGTGACTGGCATCTTGGGTGATGAAACGCTTGCCCCTTGTATCTATAAGTTCTGGTAATCTTTTCCCCGGACTTCCGCTTCCTGGGGAGTCCAGAAGGTGCCGCTGGGGGGCATGCCCCCCCCCAACGGCACTCGCCGGTTTATTTGTCTTGCGCTCGCAGAAACACCTGTTGGATTAGTGGCCATCTGCGGTTGACGTTCGCCTTTTAGAGTGTTACAAAACATCGGCACTTATGAATAAGTGCCGAGGATTTGAAACATGGCGAAACACTCTAAAACCGAGCAAGTGCTGGCCCTCGCGCAGAAAAGAGGGATGCTCCGAGCGAGGGATCTCAAAGCTCACGGCATCCCAGGCACGTATCTCCACCGTCTGGTTCAACATGGACAGCTGGAGCGACTCGCTCGCGGGCTGTATCGGCTGCCCGGGCACGAGATCACAGCCCAGCATGGGCTGGCTCAAGTCTGTGCGAAGATTCCACACGGCGTAGTGTGTCTGCTCAGCGCGCTGCAATTCCACGAACTGACCACGCAGTGGCCACCGGAGGTGTGGATTGCGGTTGATCGCAAAGGGGCCAAGCCGACCGTCAATGGGCTACCGGTGCGAGTGGTGAGGTTCTCAGGTGCGGCGCTACGCGCAGGTGTTGAGGAGCGTCAAATCGAGGGCGTGACCGTGCGTGTGACGAACCCGGCCAGGACCGTGGCAGACTGTTTCAAATACCGAAACAAGCTGGGGCAGGACGTGGCACTGGAGGCACTTCGCGATTGCTGGCGCAAGAGGAAGGCGACGGCAGACGAGCTTTGGCAGTATGCCAAAGTGTGTCGTGTGGCCAAAGTGATGCGTCCCTACATGGAGTCGCTCGCATGACGCGACAAGGGCTGCCGCGTAATCTGAGCGCGTCGGTGATACAGCGGCTGTTAAACCGCGCGAAGGAGAACGGTGAAGACCCGCAGTATGTTCTAACTCGGTATGGATTGGAACGGTTGCTGTACCGCCTTAGCCGGTCGCCACACGCGAAGAACTTCACTGTAAAAGGCGCAATGATGTTTTTGGTCTGGCGAGGCGTGCCATACCGTTTGACGAAGGATTTGGATCTACTGGCGGCCCAGGGTGGTAACGAACAGGAGTTGAAGGAGGTTTTCCAAGGCATTTGCCGGGTTGCAGTGGAGGACGACGGCTTGGTGTTCACCGAGCGGAGTGTGCGGGTCGCACCGATCCGCGAAGAAGATGCTTATGGAGGTATGCGGGTCACGTTGGAATCGCGATTGGGCAAAGCACGCATTCCATTGCAGGTGGACGTTGGGTTTGGGGACGTAGTGACGCCGAAGGCGCTCAATGTTGACTTCCCTGTGTTGCTGGATTTTCCCGCCCCGCATGTTGCCGTGTATCCCCGCGAGACCGCCATCGCGGAGAAATTCGAGACAATGGTGCGTTTGGGGATCGTCAATAGTCGAATGCGGGACTATTACGACATCTGGGTAATGTCGCGGGAATTTGAGTTCGATGGCGAGGTGTTACAAGCGGCAATTCGTGCGACCTTCAAGCGTCGCAAGACCGCGTTATCAACCGAGGCCCCGTTTGGTCTGACCGCCGAGTTCGCAACCGATGGCACCAAGCAGGCCCAATGGCGCGCATTTAGCACAAAGAACAAATTGAAAATTGAGGAAGCAAACTTGGAGAGTTTAGTAGAAGCCGTGCGGACCTTCGTCATGCCACCAGCAACGGCGGCCCGGCAAACAGATACGTTCGCCGAAACTTGGTCAAAAGGCGGGCCGTGGCAAAAGAAGTCCGACAGAGAAGGAAAGTCGAACTGAGAGGGTGCTACAGTGTTGGCAGTCTGAAACGATTTTGGGGACTGCTATTGTGGGGCGCAAGCGCCATCTGCTGGTCGATACGCTGGGATTGATCTTGGAGGTCGCGGTGACCTCGGCAGCCGTGCAGGATCGCGATGGAGCCCGCAGTGTATTGGGTAGTCTACGCCAAAACTGGTCACGGCTGACACAGGTGTGGGCCGATGGCGGCTATGCGGGCGAACTGGTCAATTGGGTGTGGGGCTTGCGGCCCCAACGGCGCGTGCACTTGGACATGGTCAAGCGCAACGAACTGCGCGGCGGGTTCCACGTGTTGCCCAAGTGCTGGTGTCGCGTTTGCGCCCGTTTTCAGAGTCGCAGTATCAATGGCAGTCAACCAACCATGCGGGTTACATCGATTAGCTAACCGGATTGTGGACCGTGGTGCATCCGGTCGTAGTACGATGCAATCACGTCGTGGCGTCTGAGTACGCCCATCACGTGTCTCGAACCTGGCTTTTCAACGACAACGAGTTCGTCATGCATCATCTCGATGAATTTCCGCAGTGCGGACGAAAGGTCTTCGTCAAGGCTCACCGTCGCGAAACTCTTGGCGAGCAGATCCTTTGCGAACACCGGGTGTGGCGGGTCACGGTCCATGAAGTACTTGCGAATGTCATCGAACAGGACCACGCCTTGCAATGCGCCGGTTGAGTCCAGAACTGGAAACATACGCTGTTTGCCTTTCACTGCGAGCGCCAGAATCTCGGGGAGCAGTGTATCGGGGCGCAGCAGCGCCAGCTTGTCTGTATTGTGAATCGCATCGCGAACGTGCATTTGCTCCAGCACATCCGCCATGAACTCGCCCGCGTGCGCCTGTGAATCCGCACGTGAATCCACCTGTTTTTCGTAAATCGAGATGCGACGTGGCGTGAAGAGATAAGCCACGCCTGTTGTCAGCATCAAAGGCGTGAGCAAGCCATAGCCTGTGGCCATCTCCGAGATCATGACCAGGGTGGCGATGGGGGCTTTCGACACACCCGCAAAGAATCCCGCCATTCCGACAAGTACGTACGCCGCCGGCTGCAGAGCCACGCCGGGCATCCACGCATGCAGCAGAGTGCCGATTGTTCCGCCAAGACACGCTCCAATCACCATCGACGGCGCGAACACACCTCCGCTGCCGCCCGAGCCGATCGTAAGGCCGGTGGCAACGATTTTCATGATGACAATAAGCAAGGCGAGACGCAGTGGGAGTTGGCCGTCGATGGCCAGTTGTGCCCAGCCGTAACCCATTCCGAGCACTTGAGGGAGAAAGTATCCGATTGCGCCGACAAGCAACCCGCCAATGGCGGGCTTGAAATGCTTGGGGATTGGCAACGGGCGAAAGACATGGTCGCGAACACCATAGAAAAACTTCACATGCACAACGCCCACGAGCGCGCAGATCAGTCCCAGGACCGCATAGAACACCAATTCCAAGGGGTGGTTGAAGTTCAGTTGGGGCACCGTAAAAATGGCGCCCCAATGCCGTGTGACAGCGCAATAGACCGAATACGCCATAATCGAACCGACGAAGGCGGGCACGAGCGCAGACGATTCAATTTCCGTATCGCGATACAGGACTTCCGCCACGAAGAACGCCCCGCCCAACGGGGCGCGAAAGACGGCTCCCAACCCGCCCGCGGCTCCCGCCAGCATCAACAACCGTCGCTCGCGGTCACTGGCCTTCAGCCACGTTGCGAGAGCAGAGCCGAATCCCGCCCCGATTTGCGCAATCGGTCCTTCACGTCCCGCGGAGCCCCCGCTGCCAATCGTCAACGCCGACGCCACCGTCTTGATCAGGGGCACGCGTCCGCGGATAATACCCCGCATACGATGAAACGCATCCACCACGGCATCGGTCCCATGGCCTTCGGCTTCGGGAGCGAACGTGTACACGAGCAGGCCGGACAGGAGGCCGCCGATTGCCGGTACGAGGAAGAGCATCCATCGCCGCGTTGGCTCTGTCAGGGCCACGAACGTCGCCTCGCCGCCGGCTTGTGGCATGTGATAGCCAGCCATGTGAACCATGAACCCGCTGTCAGCCCATGACAGAAGCAGATTGAACAGAACAGCGCCAAAGCCGGCGACCACCCCGACCAGCAAGCTCAATGGCACAAGACGGCCGGGAAGAAGTTTCTTCCACGCTCCGAATCGTTTGTACAATCCCATGCTCATACTCAGGAATCTATTCATCGTGCTCCATCACAGGACGAGATCATCGCCGGTGCGATAGTGACGCAGACGCAAATAGACGAAATCTGTGAAGAGCCTTCTGCAACTGTCGAACGATAGTGGAAATCGCTGTCGTGCGCCAGCAGTTTGACTTGGCTTGAGGAAATCGACGGCGGGAACAGCGGTACCGGTGCCGTGACGAAGAAGGAATTGCCCGCGGCGACGTCATTGTCGCCAATCGTATGCACGACCATGTGCGGTGGTTTGCCAATCAAGATTTCCTTGGCTTGGCGAATATCGAACCAATCATAACGCCTCGACTGAATGTCGCGTGGCATCGTGGCACAGCCCGCAAGACCCAGCAGCGCCAGGATGGGGTGAACGCCCCATAGCGAAGGACCCACTCCATCGCCTAATTGTGCATCCACGAATAACGTCGAACGCGGCAACATACCCAAAAGACAAAACCACCTTAAGGAATTTATGGCAAAAGTACTCGGCATCGATTTGGGGACGACGAACTCCTGCATGGCAGTCATTGAAGGCGGCGAGCCCGCGGTACTCGAAAACTCCGAAGGCAAACGCACGACGCCGTCCGTGGTGGCTTTCACCAAAAACGGCGAGCGCCTTGTGGGCGAAGCCGCCAAACGGCAGGCCGTCACCAATTCCCGCAATACGATCTATTCGATCAAGCGCTTCATGGGGCGGAAATTTGACGAAGTGCAGGAAGAAATCAAGCTCGTCCCTTACAAGGTGGTGCGGGCTGCCAACGGCGATGTGGCCGTCGAAGTGGAAGTGGCCGGGAAGCCCAAGCAATTCAGCCCGCCGGAGATCTCGGCCATGATCCTCGCCAAGCTCAAAGCGGACGCCGAGATGCGACTGGGCGAGAAGATCACCCAGGCCGTCATCACGACCCCGGCCTATTTTAACGACTCGCAGCGCCAGGCCACCAAAGACGCGGGACGCATCGCGGGTCTCGAAGTGCTCCGCATCATCAACGAACCCACCGCCGCTTCGCTGGCCTATGGTTTGGACAAGAAGAAGGACGAGAAGATCGCGGTGTACGATCTTGGCGGTGGCACGTTCGATATCTCGGTCCTCGAAATCGGCGACGGCGTATTCCAGGTCAAAGCCACCAATGGCGATACCCACCTCGGCGGCGACGATTGGGACAATCGCCTCATGGATTGGATGCTGGACGAGTTCAAACGAGACCAGGGCGTGGATCTGCGCAAGCAGCCCGATGCCTTGCAGCGCATCAAGGAAGAGGCGGAGAAAGCCAAGATCGCCCTCTCCAGCGCACTCGAATATGATATTACACTGCCATTCATCACCGCGGACGCCAGCGGTCCCAAGCATCTCAGCCTGAAACTTACGCGCGCCAAATTGGAGCAACTCTGTGATGCGTTGCTCGAACGCACGGTCGCGCCCGTGAAGGCCTGTTTGAAGGACGCCGACATCGCATCCACGAAAATCGATGAATTGGTGCTGGTCGGTGGCATGACCCGGATGCCTCGCGTGGTCGAAACGGCGCACACGCTGGTCAACAAACCTCCGCACCAGGGCGTCAATCCGGATGAAGTGGTGGCGGTGGGCGCAGCCATCCAGGCCGGCGTGCTCAAAGGCGAGGTCAAGGACGTGGTCTTACTCGATGTGACACCGCTGTCGCTCGGCATCGAGACTCTTGGCGGGGTATTCACCAAATTGATCGAGCGCAATACCACGATCCCGAGCCGCAAGTCGCAAATCTTCTCCACTGCCGCAGACAATCAGCCCGGCGTGGAAATCCACGTCTTGCAGGGGGAGCGCCAGTTTTCCCGCGACAGCAAGACCATCGGCAAGTTCAAGCTCGACGACATTCCGCCCGCTCCGCGTGGCGTGCCGCAAATCGAAGTCAGCTTTGACATCGATGCCAATGGGATCCTGCATGTCAGCGCCAAGGACCTCGGCACTGGCAAGGAACAGAAAATCACCATTACGGCCAGCAGCGGCCTCTCCAAGGACGAGATCGAGAGAATGCGCAAGGATGGCGAGCTCCATGCCGAAGAGGACCGGACACGCAAGGAAGAGCTTGAAACGCGCAACGAGGCCGACAACGCAGTGTATCGCACGGAAAAACTGTTGAAGGACAATCAGGCCACCATTTCCGACGCTAACCGCCGCAAGGTCGAATCCGTCCTCAACGAAGTGAAGGACGCGCTCAAGGGTGGCCACGCTGCGGACATCAAGACGGCCAGCGAGAAACTCAACGAGACTTGGCAGGCAGTTTCGACGGAACTTTACAGGGCCGCTTCAGAGAAGGCCCGCACGAGCCAAGGCCCCGCCGGCAGCCAACATGGAACGCGGCCTGAACCTGGCAGTGCTCCGGAAGGCAGCAAGACAGACGAAAGCCCGATCATCGACGCTGAAATTGTGGATGAAGAGAAAGCGGCATAGCGGGATGTGGTTCCGCACCCCACAGAACCCGTTTCGGACGTTTTCGGATGACCACATGCTCCACGCTCAGTCCTCGACCACCCCGGCATACCGTGTCAGGGCTGGAGTCAGAAGACCTCATATGGGGTGAGCAAACCAGAAGGAGTACACGCTGATGAACAGCCAGACCGACATTGAACCCACTCCCGAACAGATCGGCGTGTGTGCGTACCTGATCCGGGAGAAGGAAGGCCAGCCACAGGAGCGGCATGAAGCCCATTGGTTACAGGCTGAAAAGCAACTCAAGCTGGACTGTGCCCGAAAGGCCGGTCTATTGCGACGCCCGGAGCCTGCGGCACCAGCTGAGCCAACGGCAGTCGAGCAGCCTCAGACCAAGCGCCGCAACAACTCCAAACGCCGGGAGGTCGTGGCCGCATGACCGCGCGCCGCGAAGTCGAAATCCGGGTCCGCCTTCCGAAAACAACGGGTGGCCCATCCGAGGTACTGGCGCTGTTGGCGGATCATCAACTCGCCACGTTGACCCGCAGTTGCTGCGCCGACCACGAGGGATTGTTGCTGTTGTTGATCACCAGCCAGACGGAGGAAGTCCAGCAGGTGCTCGAAGCCGCCGGTTACCGCTGTCACACGCATCCCGTCGTGCTCCTCGGGCCGACGACATACCGGCCCGGCGTGGCCGCCCGCCTGTTTGCGGAGTTGGGTCAGCAGGGAGTGGACATTCGCTATTCGTATCTGTCCTCCATCGCACCTGACCGCTGTTTCCTAATCGTCGAGACCACGAACGATGAGCGGGCGTTGGAGGTTGTGGCCGCTGCTGCATAATGGCGCGGGTGATCGCCAGCGGCCAGCAAGGAAACAAACATTCGCGCGGAAAGGAGTCATTATGAAACGAAGTATAAGTCGCTTGGTCGGGTGCACGGTCCGCGCCAAGGACGGCGACCTCGGAAGAGTCGAACAGTTTTATTTCGATGACCATAAATGGGTCATCCGTTATATGGTTGTGGACACAGGCCGGTGGCTCCATGGCCGCCAAGTGTTGATCTCCACCGCAGGCTTGAAGGAACCCAAATGGAAATCACGGGTTTTCCCCGTGAACCTCACCAAAGAGCAGGTGAAGAACAGTCCGAGCATCGACACGGACAAGCCCGTCTCGCGTCAGCATGAAGCCAAGTTGCACAATTATTATGACTGGCCCATCTACTGGACCTCGGGCTTGGAGCCGTACGCCGGTATCGGATACCCCGTGCCAACACATCTGTCACCGCCTGCAAGAGGGAAGAAAGCCCCGACGGAAAAGCCGGCCGATCCAAACTTGCGCAGCACGCGCCAGATAATTGGCTACTATATCCAGGCCATCGACGGGGAGATTGGACACGTGGAGAGTTTTATTGTGGATGATGAGACATGGGCCATCCGCTATGTCGTCGTGAACACCCACAATTGGTTGCCGGGGAGAAAAGTGCTGGTGTTTCCGGCATGGATCAGTCGGGTGAGTTGGGACAAATCGAAAGTGTTCGTGGATTTGTCGCGTGAATCCGTCAAGAACAGCCCTGCATTTGATCCCTCAAAACCCGTCAGTCGTGGCTACGAAGAGCGGCTGTTCGACCATTACGGGAAGCCGAAGTATTGGGAGGAGGACGCGGCAAAACAATCGACAGTTTCGGAGGGGGCACGCCGCATCCCAGCCCTAATTGTTGATCTGGGAGTTCAGTCAGCAACCGTTCGAGAAAGAGCCCACAGCACCCTCGTCACCATGGGGAAATCCGCGGTGAGACCGCTCTTGGAAGCGCTGACAAATTCCACCGAGTACGGACGCGGACAGGCCGCCAAGTCATTGGGTGAGATAGGAGATCTGGCGGCTGCGCCAGCGTTGGTGAAGGCCCTTGAGGATGACAAGTTCGACGTGCGCTGGCTGGCGGCGCGCGCATTGGTGGCCCTGGGCCGAGATGGGTTGCCCGCGCTGTTGCAGGCCTTGATTGAACGTCCCGATTCAACGTGGCTGCGCGAGGGGGCTCATCATGTCCTGCATGATGAGGGATACGAAACGTGGCAAACACAACTGGGACCGGTCATGAAGGCGCTGGAGGGGTATGCGCCTGCGGATACCCTGCCCGGCGCGGCAGAGAGGGTGTTGCGAGCGTTTGCGCCGCGATTCCGCGCCACCAAGAAATGAACGAACGCGACCGTCTTGTCGAGGTGCGGAAGGCTGCAAGATAACAGATGGAACGAGGTCATTATGAAACACAAATTACTGGTCGCAGTGGACGGAACAAAGAGCTCCTCCAAAATCGCCCTGTACGCAGCCCAAGTGTGTGCCGTTAACGAGACTCCCGGCGAGAGGATCGTGGTTTTCCATGTGTTGCCTCGACTCCCGCCAAACGTCGAAGGATCGAAAGCGGCCGCAGCCGACCAACGGGCCGAAGAGTTTGCAACGAAGGCGTGGGACAAAGCCGAACAGACTCTCGCGCAACTCAAAGAACGAATTGTCCGTGCAGGCGTACCAGCCAAATGTGTGACCACGGAGATTGCTGACGAAGAAGGCGATGTCGTTGCCCAAATCATTGACGCCGCCGCCACGCACGGGTGCGACACGATTGTCGTCGGTCGCCACGAAGAATCCATATTCGGCAGATTTCTCGGCGGCAGCGTCGGTGAACACCTCTTACGCAAAGCGGTCGGGTATGCAATCTGGCTTATTGAATGAGTTACCAAGAAGCGTAAGCGTGCTGGCTGACGACGTTTGGCATCGAGGAAATTTGTTAGACTGCCATAATGATGCCCAAGCGCACAACTGTAAGTCGTGTCCCATTTAGGACTGAAGCATTTGTTTCGATACTGCTGGTGGCGTTTCAGGCGTCGGCTCAAACACAGCCACCGAATATTCCGGCAACCCAGCTGGTGCGCCAAACAGTGGTGCATGAACTGGCAGCGGCCAATGCGAGCGGCCACTATCGGTACCGGATTGACAAACAGACGCCGCACGGCTCGGAGACCCGCGAGATGGTCGAGACACGCAAATGGTTGATCGGCCGTCTGGTTCTCAAGAACGGTCAACCGCTTGCCCCCGCACAGAGACAAAGAGAAGATGAGCACTTGCGGGACCTGTTAACGAATCCTGCACGTCTGGAGAAATTCCAAAACCAGTCGCACAAGGACGAAGCGCGTGTCCGCCGGATGATCAAGTTGTTGCCGGAGGCATTCCTATTTCAGTACGACGGCACGGAAACGAACGCCTCCGGC
Source organism: uncultured Verrucomicrobiae bacterium (assembly GCA_963766065.1). GTDB lineage: Bacteria > Verrucomicrobiota > Verrucomicrobiia > Palsa-1439 > Palsa-1439 > Palsa-1439. The sequence goes on along the minus strand of CAVYAC010000112.1, from coordinate 50,649 downwards.
CGCGAACTAATTCGGTTGAAATTCGGTCCCAACGCAAACCTGACCACGCGTTCGTTGGAACTGAAGGTATTGCAAGGGATGGAAGGTACGATGCTGATCGACCCTGTGGACGAGCGTCTGGCGCGGGTAGAAGCCGAATTGTTTCGCGATGTTGATTTTGGCTGGGGCATCTTCGGGCGTATCCGTCGCGGAGGCAGTTTCCTGTTGGAACAGCAAGGTGTTGGGAGTGATCGGTGGGCAATCACTACGTTGGCCATGCACTATAGCAGCCGGATCATTCTGTTTGTGAATACCCGCACTGACTCCGTGAGCAAGGAGAGCAACTTCCACCGCATGTCGAACAATTTGACGCTACAACAGGGGTTGGAACTGTTGCTGAACCAAGACCAAGTGATGACCTCCAAGCGAGAGGCTGAAGGCGTGCTTTCGGTAAGAGAAACGGAGTCCCGCTATCGGCGGCACGCCAAGGGGCCGCCATCTTGGAGACAAGAATCCGCGTCCGCGCTAAACTCGAAGGAATAAAGGCAGACACCCATGTGGCCCGGCATGCACAAGCCAGCCGGTTGGAAGTGAGCATCCAGAAACCACCGGACCGCATTTGCATGAAAATAAAAGACGACAGGAAATCTTTTCAGGTGTAACCTGTATTCTTGGCCCAGTGGAGCAAACGCTTGGGACTGTTTGGCATGAGCGAAACCGGTTGGAGATGGTCGGTGGCCGTTTTGATTTCGAGCTCGCCCCGGGCAAAGTCATCCCCATCACGGCACAGATTCCGTTCGGCAAGACCAACGCCCGGAGAGATTGCTGACGGGGTCAGCTAAAATCAAAACTGAAGGTTTTATGAAACGAATCACGGTTTTGCTGGCGGAAGACCATGCGATTGTCCGCGAAGGGCTTCGCCAGTTGCTGGAGCAGGAAGACGACTTCGAAGTCATCGGCGAAGCGGAAAACGGCCGCCAAGCGGTCGACTTGGTCAAGAAACTTCGTCCTGCAGTAGTCGTCATGGACATCGCAATGCCGTTGCTTAACGGCTTGGAAGCCACCCGTGAGATTCTCGAAGTCCTCCCCAGCACCAGAATACTCATTCTCACGGCGCACAATGATGGCGTGTATATCAAATCCGCAACGGAGTCCGGTGCCGTGGGATTTCTGCTCAAGCAAGCCTCCGCCGGGCTTCTGTTCGAGGGAATTCGGGAAGTCAATAAGGGGCATAGCTTTTTCGGCCCGTTCGTTGCAAACCTTCTTCCCGAACGCGAGCGAAAGTCGTTGGATCCAGACGGACGGCCGAAGCCGCGCGACCGTCGCCTGACTGCGCGCGAGATGGAGGTGCTCCAACTGATTGCCGAAGGCAAGGCCAACAAAGAGACCGCGGCAGAACTCGGCATCAGCACCAGGACCGTCGAAAAACATCGCGAGAAGATCATGTGCAAGCTCAACATTTACAACCCCGCCGCTCTCACTCGCTACGCCATCAGCGCGGGTATCACTGAGAGCAGCGTTCAGTTGACCATCGTTTAGCGCCGGAAGCTTTTGGGGTTCTCCACCCCGCTCCGACTTGTCCCGATCGCGTCAGATTTCGCTCACCCCCCTTCGGACCTGCCGTTTCGGGGCTGGATTCATCAAATCTGGCATGGGTAAAACACCCCATACCGCCCGTAAGGTTACCGGATTATTTTTCGCATATCGAACACAACCGCCAACAACGAAAGGAAGATCATGACCGAGAACAACGCCGCCGTGGCGATCTACAAATCGCACGCCGAAGGCGAAGCGGCGATCAAGGAACCCAGCAAGCCGGTTTTCGATATGAAGAAACGGTTGAAGGAACGGCCTCGCCGCGCGGCGATTGGTAGATGGTCTGCCATCATGTTGATTGCGGCGGGAATGCAAATTCTGGTTTTGCCACCGTCACAAGCGGCGACAACCGAAAAGGAAATTACCGACAGCGGCATCACAACCGCCGTGGAAGCCGGATTCAAACTCGAAAAGAGCGGGTTCCCGAATGATGTGGATGTCAGCACCAGTCAGGGGATCGTCACGCTTTCTGGATCGGTGGACAACCTCCTCGCCAAAGAGCGGGCGGTCAAAATCGCCAAAAGCATCCGGGGCGCGCGCGAGGTGATTGACCAGATTACCGTGACGTCAGTATCCCGTCCCGACGACGACATCCGCAAGGACATCCTCGCAGCGCTACAACAAGATCCCGCGACGGAATCCTATCAGACGACCGTTTCCGTCCAGGGCGCGGTCGCCACGTTGACGGGCAGCGTTGGTTCGTATGCGGAAAAACAACTCGCCGCACGGATTGCCAAGGGAGTTAAGGGGGTCAAGGAGGTCCGCAATGATGTCACGATCAACTATCAGGCCAAACGCACCGACCCGGAAATTGTCGCCGACGTCAAGGCGCGTCTCCAATGGGACGTTTGGATCAATGGCGACCTGATCAACCCCGTGGTGAAAGATGGCAAAGTGACGCTCACCGGAACGATCGCAAGCGCGATCAGCAAATCGCGAGCTTTCGATGATGCCTGGGTGAGCGGCGTGACGTCCGTGGACGACAGTGGCTTGAAAATCGAACCACAGGCACGCAACGACGCGCGCCGAAAGTTGAAATACGCCAGCACATCTGACAGCGAAATCAAAAAGGCGGTCCAAGCTGCCCTTCATCTTGACCCGCGCGTTTCGGCCTTTTCTCCCGACGTAACCGTTGATGGCGGAGTGGTCCGCCTCGGTGGCACTGTGGGGAACTTGAAGGCGAAAACCTCCGCTGAACAGGACGCGAAGAATATAGTAAGCGTCTGCCGCGTTGACAACTTTCTGAAGGTGAGACCAAAGGAGCAGCCCACGGATGCGGAGATGAAGACACAATTGACAGCCGCCTTGTTCTGGGACCCGTTGCTGGACAGCTCCACAGTAGATGTGGCTGTCATCAATCGCGTCGCATACCTCTCCGGGGCAGTGGATTCCAGTATTCAAAAGGCCGAAGCGCAGGATGTCGCTTCGCGGACAAAAGGAGTGGTGTTGGTCCGCAACCATCTGAAGGTTGAACCGGAGGTTTCGATCTCTGGCTACGAGTACGACTACGGTTGGCCCTTCTACGGTTCCTATTACGACTGGCGGTCGCCTTACTACGTTTCCGAGATGTCTGGACCGCAGCCATATCTGAGCGACGACCAGATCAAAAAGAACATCGAGGACGGGTTCTTCTGGAGTCCCTTCGTGCACAGTGACGACATCAAGGTCACCGTTGACGGAGGGGTGGCCACTTTGACCGGCACAGTCGAGACTTGGATCGGCTGGGGTGAAGCTGACAAAGACGCCCATGCGGGGGGCGCGAGCTTTGTGTTGAATCGGGTCACGGTCAAGAAAGGCGCTTGGTTGTGGTAACAGCAGGAAAACAGAGGGCACCAAATGAGCAATAAAGCGAAAGGAAGCGAAAGGACAAACATGACAAAGAACAATACCGTCGTGGCGATCTATCCATCGCACGCCGAAGCCGAGGCTGCGGTTAAGGAACTGCAGCAATCCGGTTTTGATATGAAGAAGCTGTCGATCGTCGGACGCGACCATCACACGGATGAACACGTCGTCGGCTACTACAATACCGGCGACCGCATGAAATACTGGGGAAAAATAGGGGCCTTCTGGGGTGGGTTCTGGGGTTTGTTGTTCGGGGCCGGATTCTTTTGGGTTCCCGGTGTGGGGCAGCTTCTGGTCGCCGGGCCAATAGTCAGTTGGATCGTCGGGGCGCTGGAAGGCGCCGTCGTGGTGGGTGGTCTGAGCGCAGTTGGGGCCGGCTTAGTTGGACTCGGCATTCCCAAGGACAGTATCTTGAAGTACGAGACGGCGATCAAGACCGATAAATTTGTCCTGATCGCCCACGGTTCTCCGGACGAAATAACCCGTGCCAAAAAAATCCTCAACAGTACCGAGCCGGAGACCTTGGATCACCATCAGTAAACGCACCGGCAATAAGCTGCTAACGGGATTGACGAGAACGCGCCAACGCGTCGGCGTCGCCGCTGACCACGGAGGTTTCGAGTTAAAGGGATATCTGGTCAGGATGTTGCGCGAGGCTGGTCATGAAGTGATCGATTTCGGCGACGGCCAGCCAAAGGTGGACGATGATTATCCGGATTTTGTCGTGCCACTGGCCCGCGCAGTCGCTCGGGGTGAAGTAAATCGCGGTATCGCCATCTGTGGCAGTGGCGTGGGGGCTTCGGTTGCCGCCAACAAGGTGGCCGGCATCCGCGCGAGCCTAATCCACGAGAACTTCTCGGCGCACCAAGGCGTCGAAGACGACAATCTGAACATGATCTGCCTTGGCGGCCTCGTAGTCGGCCACGCGCTCGCCTGGGAACTGGTCAAAACATTTCTCGCCGCGCGATTCAGCGGCGCGGAACGTCATCGGCGTCGTCTGGCCAAAGTTGCGGACCTGGAAAAACAAGCGATGACCAGAACGCCATGAAAACAAGCCCTCTTGCGGGAAAGCCAGCGGAGCCAGAGATGTTGGTCAACGTGCCCAGGCTCATCACCGCGTATTATGCCGAGGTGCCTGACCCTTCAGTGCCGGAACAACGGGTTGTCTTCGGCACCTCAGGACATCGTGGTTCCGCATTCGAAAAGGCTTTCAACGAATGGCATATCCTCGCCATCAGTCAGGCCATTTGCCTGTACCGGGAGCAGAAGAAGATCGATGGCCCGCTGTTTCTCGGCATGGACACGCATGCCCTTTCCGTGCCAGCTCTTGCCAGCGCGCTTGAGGTGCTGGCGGCAAACGGGATGGAAGTCATGATCGCGCAGGGGGATGAATATACCCCAACCCCTGCCGTTTCCCACGCAATTCTCACGTACAACCGCGGGCGCAAGACAGGACTCGCCGACGGCATCGTCATCACGCCATCACACAATCCGCCACATGACGGCGGGTTCAAATACAATCCCCCAAACGGCGGGCCGGCGGAATCCGCCGTTACCGGCTGGATCGAGGCGAAGGCAAACGAGTTTCTCGAGAATGGCCTTCTGGGTTTGAAAAGGATTTCTTTCGTGAAAGCTTTTCGCGCCCCCACGACGCACCGGGACGATTATCTCAATGCTTACATTACCGATCTCGCCAATGTGATCGACATGGACGCCATTCGCGGCGCGAAGATCAACCTGGGGGTTGATCCGCTTGGCGGCGCCGGGGTCCACTACTGGGGGCCGATTGCCGAGCGATATGGGTTGAACCTCACGGTCGTGAACAAGGCCGTCGATCCGACCTTTCGTTTCATGACGGTGGATTGGGACGGCCAGATCCGCATGGACCCGTCCTCACCCTATGCGATGCAGCGATTGATCGGGATGAAGGACCGCTTTGACCTCTCCTTCGCCTGTGACACTGATCATGACCGGCACGGAATTGTCACCCGAAGCGCGGGATTGCTGCCGCCCAACCATTACCTTTCCGTCGCCATCTTCTACCTCTTCCAACACAGGTCGAAGTGGCGCAAGGAAGCGGCGATCGGCAAAACGGTGGTGAGCAGCCAGATGATTGATCGCGTCACCGCGAAGCTTGGTCGGAAGCTCTACGAGGTCCCGGTTGGTTTCAAGTGGTTCGTTGATGGCTTGCTCGACGGTTCGCTTGGGTTCGGTGGCGAAGAGAGCGCAGGAGCCTCCTTTGCTCGTCTGGATGGCAGTGTTTGGACGACGGACAAAGATGGAATTGTCCCGGCGTTGCTGGCAGCGGAGATCACAGCCCGGATGGGCCGCGATCCCGGCGAAATCTACCGCGATCTCACGCGGGAGTTTGGTGAGCCTGCCTATGACCGCGTTGAGGCTCCAGCCACTCCGGAGCAAAAGGAAATGCTGGAGAAACTCTCACCGCAGCAGGTCCGGCGCGCAGACCTGGCGGGCGAAAAAATCCAGACTGTCCTCACCTGCGCGCCGGGCAATGGCGCCCCCATCGGTGGGTTGAAAGTGGTAGCCAAGAGCGGATGGTTCGCGGCGCGTCCGTCAGGGACCGAGAATATCTACAAGATTTACGCGGAGAGCTTTCGGGGAGCGGATCATCTGAGCCGCATCTTGGAGGAAGCGCAAACAATCGTAAACGATGCTATTGCGACGGCGGCTCCGTCCGCAACAAATCTCAAGGAAAAATGATGAAGGGAGTTGATCCCATGAAATCCAATTGCACGCCTTGGGTAAGGGCAATTGCCGTAGTCGTCTTGGGATTTTGTTTGGCGTCCTGTGTAAACAATTTACCACCTGTCTCGGAGACGGAATATTCGACGAAAATCGTCGGGCACTGGCAAGGCACGGTTGGCGATTTGAAAGAAACAATGTCGATCGACGGTGATGGCACTTTCGTCTGCCAACTGCATCCTCTGGGGTTCATTGCTAATACTCTTTCTCAAGGTGTGACAGGTACGATTCGCGGAACGTGGAAAATCACCGGCGCAATTATCACCCTGAGGATCACGGGTGCGGAGAATGAGTCTTTGAGGAACAGGACTGCTTCAAGCACGATCGTGGAGTTCAAACAGGACGAACTTGTTTTGAAATCTGATCGTGGTGAGACCTCGCCCTTCCTGCGAGTGCGCGCTCTTTGATCCAAGGCCCATTAGGAAGATGGAAGCAAGAGCACAAGTGGGCGCGAGGGAGGCATCCCCGCAATAGCTGGGGATGCCGTCCGGGACAAACGGCAGTGTCGAAGACCCTGTAAAGGAAAAGGAAGAAAATAGTATGAACAAACAACCACCAGTCAGCAAGCCGATCTCTACTCGGGTAACTGCGGATGTCGATGGGTTCGATTCTCTGGCGGAGCTAGCCTTGGATCTGCGTTGGTCATGGAATCATGGTACCGACGAAGTGTGGCGGCAGCTTGATCCCGGGCTGTGGGAACTCACGCAAAACCCTTGGGTGGTCCTACAGACTGTCTCGAAGGACAAACTCCAGCACGTGCTGGCGGATTCTGCTTTCCGCAAGAACGTTGATGACCTCCTTCGAACTAAGCGTCAGGCGGCGGAGACGCCCGCGTGGTTTCAGCAACATCACCCCCAGGCTCCCTTGACCTGCGTCGCGTATTTCAGCATGGAATATATGTTGAGCGAAGCGCTGCCCATTTACTCCGGCGGCCTGGGTAATGTGGCCGGTGATCAACTCAAAGCTGCCAGCGACCTGGGCGTGCCGGTGGTTGGAGTGGGGCTGCTCTACCAACAAGGCTATTTTCGCCAGGTGATTGACAAGGACGGAGCGCAACAGGCTCTTTACCCGTACAACGACCCCGGACAGTTGCCGATCACGCCGGTGCGCCAAGCCAACGGCGAGTGGTTACGGTTTGAGATCGCGCTGCCCGGTTACTCGGTCTGGCTCCGCGCTTGGCAGGTTCAGGTCGGCAGAGTAAAGCTCTATCTGCTGGACAGCAATGACGCGGCGAATTTTCCTGCGCATCGAGGGATCACCAGCGAGTTGTATGGCGGCGGGCCGGAGCTGCGCCTCAAGCAAGAAATACTGCTGGGGATTGGCGGCTGGCGGCTGCTCGCCGCACTGGGAATCAAACCCCAAGTCTGTCATTTGAATGAAGGTCATGCGGCCTTCGCCGTTCTGGAGCGCGCGCGCAGTTTCATGCAAGAGAACGCGCAGCCCTTTGAAGTCGCGCTGGCCGTCACGCGAGCCGGAAATCTCTTCACCACTCACACCGCAGTGGCCGCTGGTTTCGACCGTTTCACTCCGGCTCTGATCGAACAGTACCTGTGCCGGTATGCGCAGGATAAGCTCGGCATTTCGATTCGCGATTTGCTGGCCCTGGGCCGTCAGAATCCGAACGACGCGTCGGAGAGTTTTAACATGGCCTATCTGGCCATTCGCGGCAGTGGATCGGTGAATGGCGTAAGTCGCTTGCATGGGCAAGTCAGCCGCCACTTATTTTCGCCTCTCTTTCCGCATTGGCCGGAGGACGAAGTCCCCATCGGTCACGTCACTAATGGAGTTCATCACCCGACCTGGGACTCAGCGGCCGCGGACGATCTTTGGACGAAGGCCTGTGGCAAAAACCGCTGGCTGGGGACGACGGAAACCCTGGAGCAGGACATTCGCCGCATCTCCGATGAGAGCCTCTGGCAATTTCGCACCGCTTCCCGCAAGTCATTGGTTGAATACGCTCGCCAGCGCCTGGCGCGGCACTACACCGCCGCCGGCGCATTGCCCGAGGCGGTCGAGGAGGTGAGGCATCTCTTTGATCCCAACGCGTTGACACTGGGTTTTGCCCGACGCTTCGCGACCTACAAGAGACCGAACCTGCTGCTGCATGACCCGGAGCGACTGCTGCGTCTGTTATCCAATCCTCAGCGGCCGGTGCAACTCATCCTTGCGGGCAAGGCCCATCCCGCGGATGCGGCGGGACAGGCTCTGATCCAGAAATGGATACAATTCATTCGCCAGCCCGAAGTCCGTCCTCATGCGATCTTTCTCAGTGATTACGACATGCATTTGACCGAGCGCCTGGTGCAGGGGGTGGATGTTTGGATCAACACGCCACGGCGGCCTTGGGAGGCGTGTGGAACCAGCGGCATGAAGGTGCTCGTCAACGGAGGAATCAACCTCTCAGAATTGGATGGTTGGTGGGCCGAAGCCTATGTCCCGGACCTGGGCTGGGCGCTAGGGGATGGCCAGGAGCATGGCGCCGATCCATCTTGGGATGCAGCCGAAGCTGAGGCGCTCTACGAACGGCTCGAACGCGAGGTGGTCCCCGAGTTCTATACCCGCAACGAGAAAGGCATTCCCACCGCCTGGGTCGCGCGGATGCGTGAAAGCATGGCACGTCTGACACCGCACTTTTCCGCCGACCGCGCGGTGCGTGAATATACGGAGCAACACTATCTCCCGGCAGCTACCGCCTACCATACGCGCGTTGCTAACAAAGGTGCCGTTGGAAAGCAATTGGTGGATTGCCAGCACAGTCTGGAACAGAAATGGACCACGCTACGCTTCGGCGAGGTGAAGCAGGAGACGAATGGCAAGCAGCGTACGTATGAGGTTCAGGTCTATCTCGATGACATCGACCCGAAGGCCGTGCGAGTCGAGCTCTATGCCAACAGGGTTAACGGAGGCAGTTCGGTGCGGCAGGAGATGAAGCGCGTTCGCAAACTAGCCGGCGCGGTGGGTGGCTACGTTTACAGCGCGACTGTGTCTACGGCCCGCCAGCCAGTCGACTATACGGCACGAGTGATGTCGCACCGCGACGGCGTAGCGATCCCACTGGAAGACGCACGAATCCTATGGCAACGATGATCAAAACATTCCAACGCGAGTTGCACGATTACATCTCGCAGTTCTCCGAGCACGCTGACATTCGGGCAGGCTCTCCTCTGCCTTTGGGAACCCAGGAAAGGGGAGGCGGGGTTAATTTCGCCATTTTCAGCCGTTACGCCAGCCGCGTTCGACTGGAATTGTTCGACCATCCCGAAGACGCAGCGCCCGCCCGGGTAATCGATCTGGATTCAGCGCGCAACCGCACCGGCGACGTTTGGCACGTTTGGGTGAAGGGGATCGGTCCCGGTCAACTCTATGCTTACCGCGTGGATGGCCCTTACGAACCCAGCGAAGGACATCGTTTCAATTTCAACAAGCTTCTCCTCGATCCCTTCGCTGCCGCGATTTCGCGGCTGCCGCCGTGGGATTTTGCATCGGCTCGTGGATACGACCCATCGGCAGCCGGAGCAAGACCTGGCTCTCTCGAAGCTGGACAATTCCAGCTCGATGCCGAAATGCGTATTTGTCAACGAGCCCTTCGAGTGGGATGGAGACCAGCCACCCCGGCATCCGTGGTCGAAGACGGTCATTTACGAAACGCATGTTCGCGGCTTTACCATTCACCCCAAGTCAGGCGTAGACCATCCGGGAACCTACCGAGGCCTGATGGAAAAGATTCCCTATTTCAAAGCCCTGGGGGTGACCGCCGTGGAACTGATGCCCGTGCAGGAGTTCAATGAAACTTCTGTGACGCGCAGGAATCCGCGAACAAGTCAACCGCTCAAGAATTACTGGGGATACGATCCCGTGGCCTTCTTTGCGCCTAAAGCTTCCTATAGCAGTTCGGGAGGGTTGGGCCAGCAGAAGCTGGAGTTCAAGGAAATGGTCCGGGCCTTTCACAATGCCGGCATCGAAGTGATTCTGGACGTGGTGTTCAATCACACAGCGGAGGGAGACGAACTCGGTCCGACGCTTTGTTTCCGCGGGATGGATAACGCGATCTTCTACACGCTGGCGGGCGACAAACGCTACTACAAGGACTACACGGGCACGGGCAACACCGTCAACGCCAACCATCCCGTGGTGCGGGACCACATCCTGGCCGCGCTTCGTTATTGGATGGTCGAGATGCATGTGGATGGATTCCGGTTTGACTTGGCGTCGGTTCTTGGCCGGGACGGCACCGGCAAGTTGCTCGCCAACGCCCCGCTTCTCGGACGGATCGCCGAGGACCCGATCTTGAGAGACGTGAAACTCATCGCCGAGGCGTGGGACGCCGCCGGCGCGTATGAGGTGGGTAGTTTTTCTGAGCGGCGCTGGGCGGAGTGGAACGGCCGGTATCGAGATGATATCCGGCGTTTCTGGCGCGGCGATGAGGGGATGCTCGGTTTGTTTGCCAGCCGCATCTGCGGCAGTGCCGACATCTACACCAAGTCGGGCAAAGGCCCCGAGGGCAGCATCAACTTCGTGACCTGCCACGACGGCTTCACTCTGAACGACCTGGTGAGCTATCGCAACAAGCACAATGAAGCAAACGGAGAAAACAACCATGACGGGACCGACGCCAACTTCAGCGAGAACTACGGCTCTGAAGGCGAGACGAAGGATGCCGGGATCGAGTCTATCAGGAAGCGCCAAATCAAGAATTTCCTTCTGACCCTGCTGATCTCGCGCGGCGTGCCGATGTTGCTCGGCGGCGACGAATTTCGCCGCACGCAAGGCGGTAACAACAACGCCTACTGCCAGGACAATGAAACCAGTTGGGTTGACTGGGCTCATCTTGAACAGCATCAGGAGATTTACCGGTTTGCCCACGGCATGATCGCCTTTCGTCGGGCCCATCCGATTCTGAGCAAAGAGCAATTCTACACGGACGGCAAGATCCATTGGTTTGGCTTGCAAGGGGGATTGCCCAACTGGGCCGACCCGAAAGAAAAACAGTTTGCCTGTCTGATCTATGAAGATGAGCAGCACGCACTTTGCCTGATGTTCAATGCCGGCACCGACGCGGTCGGTTTTGTTCTGCCCCCCGCACTGCCGGGGTCTCGGTGGCATCTGGCCGTTGACACCTCTCGCCAAGCGCCACACGATTTATTTGCAGCGGGCGAAGAAACGCCTTTGGAAAATCCGCGAACCTACCACCTGAGCCCCCGATCCAGCGCCATACTTCTGGCTCGGTTGACGGAGGCCAAATGAAGAGTGCGCTCACGATCACGACGTTGTTTCTGGATATTGGCGGTGTCCTGCTCACCAACGGGTGGGATCATCATGCCCGCAAACGGGCGGCGACAAACTTCAAGCTGGAGTTGGCCGAGATGGAGGATCGGCATCACCTGACCTTCGACACCTACGAGGAGGGAAAGCTCACACTGAAAGAATATTTGGGTCGGGTGGTCTTCTACCAAAAGCGACCGTTCACCCGGGCTCAGTTTCGGCACTTCATGTTCGCGCAATCGAAACCTTATCCCCAGATGATCGAGTTGGTCCGCAAGCTCAAGGGAAGGCATGGATTGAAGATCGTCGTGGTCAGCAACGAAGCACGGGAATTGAATTTCCATCGCATCCGGAAGTTTAAGCTGGATGAGTTTGTGGATTCCTTTGTTTCCTCCTGCTTCGTCCACCTCCGTAAGCCCGACGCGGACATCTTTCGGCTTGCACTGGACATCGCACAGACGCCAGCCCGGGAGGTCGTCTATATCGAAAACACCCCGATGTTTGTCCAGATTGCGGAAGGTTTGGGAATTCGATGTGTTCTCCACACGGATTACAGGTCTACGTGCGCGAAACTGGCTTCGTTCGGATTGCCGAATGACGAAGGGGGCATCCATGAAACCCGCTAACCCACGCATCCTGACGATCAATGGCGGCTCGTCGAGCATCAAGTTCGCGTTATATCAAGTTGGCGAACCGCTCAAGCGAGGGCTGTATGGAAAGGTTGACCGCATCGGCCTGAGCGGGACGAAACTGACGTTCAACGACCCGACCAGGAAACAGCCACAGAGCCGCAATCTCACCGCCGCCGATCACAAAACGGCGGCGAATGTCCTGATTGATTGGCTCGAAAAGCAGAATGGTTTTGAATTGGTCCGGGCGGTGGGCCACCGGGTGGTCCACGGCATGAAACACACCGAGCCTGAGATTGTCACCCAGGAATTGCTGGATGAACTGCATCGTCTTCGGCCGTACGACCCGGATCATCTGCCGCGCGAGATTGAACTGATCGAGGTGTTCCGCCAGCGGCATCCCAAACTGCCGCAGGTGGCCTGTTTCGACACGGCATTTCACCAGACCATGCCGCGGGTTGCAAAGCTGCTGCCAATCCCGCGACGCTTCGACGCAAAAGGAGTTCAGCGCTACGGTTTCCACGGGCTGTCCTACGCCTATCTGATGGAAGAGCTTGCGCGCCTCGGCGACCCGGCGGCAATGAAGGGCCGCGTGATCCTCGCGCATCTCGGCAACGGTGCAAGTCTGGCCGCCGTGCGCGATGGCAAAAGCATCGACACCAGCATGGGCTTCACACCGACAGCGGGATTGGTGATGAGCACCCGCTCTGGCGACCTCGATCCCGGCCTGGCGCCGTATCTGGCGCGAACCGAAGAGGTAACCGCCAAACAGTTTTACGAAATGGTCAACCACAAGTCGGGTCTGCTCGGAGTGTCGGAGATCAGTCCCGACATGCGAGAGTTGCTCGCGCAAGAATCCCATGATGTGCGGGCTGCCGAAGCCGTGGCGCTGTTTTGTTATCAGGCGAAAAAATGGATCGGCTCCTTTGCCGCTGCGCTCGGTGGATTGGACACGTTCGTCTTCGCCGGAGGCATCGGTGAAAATGCGCCGGTCGTCCGCGTACGCATCTGTGAGGGGCTGAACTTCCTCGGCATTGAACTGAATGAGTCGCGCAATGCGGAGACTGTGGGGGTGATTTCCATCGGATGCCAGCCGGGTCACGGTTCGCGTCATTCGCACCGACGAAGAACTGATGATTGCGCGCTCGGTTCTGCGTTCCTGTCCGGCGGTCACGGCGGACTAACGGAAACCATTTGAGCATTGATCCCATCCCCAACCGCAACCTGGACCATCAACTGGACAATATGAAAGCCACCCAACTGCTGCACAACCTGGGCCAGAGCCTCTGGCTCGACAACATCACACGCGACCTGCTGAACAGCGGCACGCTCAAACGCTACATTGACGACCTGTCGGTGACCGGGCTGACCTCGAACCCAACGATTTTTGATCACACCATCAAGAACAGTACCGCTTACGACATTGCGATCCGCGAGGAACTGGCGAAGGGGAAAACCGGCGAGGGCCTTTTTTTCGATCTGGCACTGGATGATCTCACCCGGGCCGCCGACCTGTTCCGGCCGGTTCACAACCGCACGAATGGTGTGGACGGATGGGTATCGCTGGAGGTGTCACCTCTGCTGGCGCATGACACGGCCAACACCATCACCGCCGCCAATGAACTTTCCGCGCGGGCGGGACGGCCCAACCTGTTCATCAAGATCCCGGGCACCAAGGAAGGTTTGCCGGCCATCGAGGAGGCGATCTTTGCGGGTGTTCCGGTCAATGTGACGCTCCTGTTTTCGCGCGAGCACTACGTGGCGGCGGCCGAGGCGTACCTGCGCGGCATCGAACGGCGCATCGCCGCCGGGCTCAACCCCCAGGTCGGCTCCGTGGCCTCGATGTTCATCAGCCGTTGGGACGCCGCCGTGGCGGGCAAGGTTCCGGAGGCGTTGAACGATCGGCTCGGCATCGCCGTTGCCGGTCGCATCTACAAGGCGTATCTCGACCTGTTGAGCAACCCGCGCTCGCAGCGTGCGTACAATGCCGGTGCCCGGCCGCAACGACTGCTTTGGGCCAGCACCGGCACCAAGGACCCCAAAGCATCCGATGTTCTCTACATCAAGGCCCTCGCCTCTCCTTTTACGGTGAACACAATGCCCGAGGCGACGTTGAAAGCCCTCGCCGATCACGGCGAACTCGGCTCGATCATGGCGGCGGATGGCGGCGATTGCGAAAAAGTCTTGGCCGAGTTTGCGAAGGCCGGCATCAACGTGGATGCTCTGGCCGCGCAACTTCAGGACGAGGGCGCAAAATCGTTTGTGAAATCCTGGAGCGAATTGATGGCGGTGATCGCGTTCAAGAGCAGCGCGCTCAAGCAGGCCGCCTCACCCGGCAGTTGAATCAACGGAAAAATCATGAGCACGACCACCAACATCAAGCGGCTCACCCAACGCCCGGCTTGGAAAGCCCTCGCCGCACACCACAAGAAGATCCAAAAATTGCATCTTCGGGAATTGTTCGCCGATGACCCGAAACGCGGCGAGCGTCTGACGGTCGAGGCGGCGGGACTCTCCCTGGATTATTCGAAGAACCGCATCACCGACCAGACCCTCAAACTGCTCGTCCAACTGGCCAAGGAATCCGATTTGAGCGGGCGGATCGCAGCCATGTTCAGTGGCGAGAAAATCAACCTCACGGAAAACCGCGCCGTTCTGCACGTGGCCCTGCGCGCACCGAAAGGCGCCACCATCGTCGTGGATGGAAAAAATGTCGTGCCCGAGGTCCATGCCGTGCTCGACAAGATGGCCGATTTCTCTGACCGCGTTCGGAGCGGCGAATGGAAGGGCCATACCGGCAAACGCATCAAGAACGTCATCAACATCGGCATCGGCGGTTCCGACCTTGGTCCCGTGATGGCCTACGAGGCGCTCAAACATTACAGCGAGCGCGCCTGACGTTCCGGTTCGTGTCCAATGTGGATGGCATCGATTTCGTGGAAGCGACCCGCGACCTCGACCCGGCGGAAACGCTGTTCATCGTTTCGTCAAAAACCTTCACCACGCTGGAGACCATGACCAACGCCCAAAGCGCGCGCGACTGGCTGGTCAGCGGGCTTGGGGGCGACCGTAAGGCAGTTGCCAGACATTTCGTGGCGGTTTCCACAAATGCGGAAAAGGTGTCCGCGTTCGGCATTGATCCGGCGAACATGTTCGGCTTCTGGGACTGGGTCGGCGGACGCTACTCGATGGATTCGGCCATTGGTCTTTCTACGATGCTGGCGGTTGGACCGGACAATTTCCGTGCGCTACTCAAGGGCTTTCACGAGATGGACGAGCATTTCCGCAACACACCGTTCGAAAAAAACCTGCCGGTGCTGATGGGACTCCTGTCGGTTTGGAATAATGACTTTTTCGGCGCGCAAACGGTGGCGGTTTTGCCCTACGAACAATACCTGAAACGCTTTCCCGCGTATCTTCAGCAGTTGACCATGGAGAGCAACGGAAAGCACGTCACGCTCGCGGGTAAAAAAGTGAACTACCAGACCGGCCCGATTTACTGGGGCGAACCCGGCACCAACGGCCAGCATTCGTTCTATCAATTGATTCATCAGGGAACGCGGCTGATCCCCTGTGACTTTATCGCGTTCGGCCATTCGCTTACGCGGCTGGGACGTCACCACGATATACTCTTGGCCAATGTTTTTGCGCAGGCCGAGGCGCTGGCCTTTGGCAAAACCCCGGAGGAAGTCAAAGCCGATGGCACGGCGGGCTGGCTCGTGCCGCATCGGGTGTTCGAAGGCAACCGTCCGTCCAATGTCATTCTAGCCGATCGGCTCACGCCGGAAGTTCTCGGCGAACTCGTCGCGCTCTACGAACACAGCGTCTTCACGCAGGGCGTGATTTGGAACATTGATTCGTTTGACCAGTGGGGCGTCGAGTTGGGCAAGGTGCTTGCCCAGCGAATCGTTCCCGAACTGGAGAGCGAGACAGCACCCAATCTCAAGCACGACAGTTCGACGAACAACCTGATCCGCCGTTATCGCAAATTGAATGGAGCGAAATGAAAACTCTCGGCGGGCTCCGTTTTCGGCGGGCGCTGTCCCCCATAATCCACGGTAGGGTTTTACCCCATCGCGAAGCCGCCCCCGCCGCGCAAGTTTGAGATTTGGCACCCGTGCAGATCGCGGTGCAGCCGATTTCTCAAACACGCTGTCGGCCGGACGCCGACGGCGAACAAAAACAAACTGCGAAGAACGAAAGGAATATTATGTTAAGCAAAGCCAAAACACTAAAGGGTTACAGATTGCACAGCCGGGACGGGGAAATCGGGACGGTCAAAGAATTCTACTTCGATGACCGGCACTGGACCATACGCTATCTGGTCGCTGACACAGGAAACTGGCTTCCGGGCAGGCAGGTGCTGATTTCTCCATATGCGCTGGGTGCCGTGAATCGCGACGAGCAAGACATCGTCATTGATTTAACCAAAAAGCAGATTGAGGACAGTCCATCCTTGAACAGTGACAAGCCCGTCTCCCGGCAATTCGAGTTATCCTACTATGGGTATTATGACTGGCCGATGTATTGGGGCGGACCCTACAATTGGGGATATTATCCTTATATTGAGCGTAGCCGTGAAAAATGGAAGAATTTCCCCCGGGGCGAGAAAAAATGGGATCATAATCTGCGCAGCACTCACGCGGTGACTGGCTATCACATCCAGGCCGACGACGGCGAGATTGGCCACGTCGAGGATTTTATCATTGATGACGAGACGTGGGCAATTCGTTATCTAATCGTTGGCACACGGAACTGGTGGCCGGGAAAAAAGGTCCTAGTTTCACCGCAATGGATCAAACGCGTCAGTTGGAGCGAGTCGAAAGTCTTCGTCAATCTTTCCCGAGAGACCATCAAGCAGTCACCGGAATACACGGAGGAGTCTCTGCCAACTCGCGATTATGAGATCGGACTGCATCGACATTATGATCGCCAAGGATACTGGGTCGATGAATCGGCTGCCAAGGAGCCCTATTGACATTGCTGCCTTCAGCTTACGTTCTGGATTGTCCAATGGTGGGCTGTCGCAGCGCAACGAAAAGAGCTTTATGAGGAATCTGATGAATCATACAGGTGGATGGGGAGTTAGCTGGACGGGAGGATGGATGTGGATGTGGGCGCTGATCATCGTTCTGGTGGTACTCCTGCTGGCCGCCGTGATTAACAGGCGGTCCAGGAAATAAATGTGCGTTCACGACCCGCCCGTGAAGTGAACTGGATTGATACGGCCATCGCTCCCATCGGCAACGCCTTACGGCTGCGGAAGGTCAAACTGTGATTTATGAAAAATATGAAAACAAAAACCAACACACTTACTCCGGACCTGCTACAGAAAATGGACGCTTATTGGCGCGCCGCCAACTATCTGTCGGTCGGCCAGATTTACCTCTACGACAATCCGCTGCTGAAGCAGCCGCTAAAACTGTCGCACGTGAAGCCGTTGGTGGTCGGACACTGGGGCACGACGCCGGGCCAGAACTTCATCTATGTGCATTTGAACCGGATGATCAAGAAGTATGACCTGGACATGTTCTACATCGCCGGTCCCGGTCACGGCGGCCCGGCAATAGTGGGCAACGTTTACCTCGAAGGCACATGGAGTGAAGTTTATCCGAACATCACGCAGGACGAAGCCGGTCTGAAGAAGTTGTTCACGCAATTCTCGTTTCCCGGCGGGATTTCCAGCCATGTAGCGCCGACGACGCCGGGGTCGATTCACGAAGGTGGCGAGCTGGGATACTCGCTTAGCCATGCCTTTGGGGCCGCGTTCGACAATCCTGATCTGATCGTCGCCTGCGTCATCGGCGACGGTGAAGCGGAAACGGGTCCGTTGGCGACCGCATGGCAGTCCAACAAGTTTCTCGACCCGATTACCGACGGAGCCGTACTGCCGATCCTGCACCTCAATGGCTACAAGATCAGCAACCCAACCGTCTTGGCCCGCATCGAGCATGAAGAATTGGAGCAATTTCTACGAGGCTGCGGCTGGACACCCCACTTTGTGGAAGGTGACGAGCCGGAAAAGATGCATCAGCTCATGGCCGCCACCTTGGAAGAGGCCATCGAGGACATCCGGCAAATCCAAAAGAATGCGCGGAACAAGAACGACACTACTCGGCCACGCTGGCCAATGATTGTTCTGAGGTCACCCAAGGGCTGGACGGGACCGAAAGTAGTCGATGGCCTACAAGTCGAGGGCACGTTCCGAGCACACCAGGTGCCGCTTCTGGTGGATTCCGAGCATCCCGATCACGTCAAGCAGCTTGAAAGCTGGATGAAGAGTTACAAGGCTGAGGAACTGTTCGATAAAAATGGTCGTCTCATATCGGAATTGGCCGAGTTGGCGCCGAAGGGCGACCGGCGGATGGGCGCCAATCCCCACGCCAACGGCGGCATTCTGTTGCGCGACCTGCGCATGCCGGACTTCCACGTCCACGCGGTGAATGTGCCTTCGCCTGGCGCCGTTGACGGCCAGGATACACTCGTGCTGGGTAAGTTCCTGCGCGACGTGGCCAAGCTGAATCAGGATCAGCGCAACTTCCGTGTCTTCGGTCCTGATGAGACGCTTTCGAATCTCCTCGGGGCGGTCTTTGAAGTCACCAACCGCCAGTGGGATGCCCGAGCAGTCAAGAATGATGAATTCCTCGCTCCCGCCGGGCGCGTGCTGGACTCGATGCTTAGCGAGCACCAGTGTGAGGGTTGGTTGGAGGGTTATCTGCTCACCGGACGGCACGGGTTGTTCAACAGCTATGAGGCCTTCATTCGCATCGTCGACTCGATGTTCAGCCAACACGCCAAGTGGCTGAAGGTAACGTTGGAACTGCCCTGGCGACGGAAGATCGCGTCGCTGAACTATCTGCTCGCCTCCCACGTTTGGCAGCAGGATCACAACGGCTTCACGCACCAGGATCCCGGTTTCCTCGACCACGTGATCAACAAGAAGGCCGATATCGTGCGCGTTTACCTTCCGCCCGACGCCAACTGCCTGTTGTCGGTGTTTGATCACTGCCTGCGCAGCCGGCACTACGTCAACGTAGTGGTTGCGGGAAAACACGCCCTCCCGCAATGGCTGACCATGGACGCCGCAGTTGTGCATTGCACGGAAGGAATTGGCATCTGGCAATGGGCCAGCAACGACCAATGCGGCGAGCCGGATGTGGTAATGGCATGTTGCGGAGACACCCCGACATTGGAGATCTTGGCTGCCGTTTCCATCCTTCGCAAACATCTGCCCGACCTGAAAATACGGGTGATCAATGTCGTCGATCTGATGAAGCTGCAGCCGCAAACCGAACACCCGCACGGGCTGAGCGAAACGGATTACGATGCGCTCTTCACCAAAGACAAGCACATCATCTTTGGCTTCCATGGATACCCTTGGCTGGTCCACCGGCTGACCTACCGCCGGACCAACCGCAACCTACACGTCCGGGGCTACAAGGAAGAGGGCACGATCACGACGGCTTTCGACATGCGGGTGCAGAACGAGCTGGACCGATTCCACCTGGTGCAGGACGTAGTGGATCGCCTGCCGCAGTTGGGAGCCAAAGGGGCCTACCTGAAGCAGACGGTGCAAGACAAGCTCATCGAGCACAAGCAGTATATCGACAAGCACGGCCAGGACTTGCCGGAAATTCGGAACTGGAAGTGGGGCCACTCCAAATGAATTCGCAAGTGCAGCCAAAAGGAGTCTGAAATGCCAATGCAATTCCATGAAGAAGGCGGTGGGAAGATTCTCGTCATTCACATCAACGGGAAGCTGGTTAAAGCAGATTACCCCGATTTCGTCGCTAAATTCGAGCAACTCGTCCGGCAACACGGAAAACTTCGCGTACTGTTCGACATGACAGGATTCCACGGCTGGGATGTCGGCGCGGCATGGGAGGACATCAAGTTTGACATTGAACACTTCGCCGACATCGAGCGGCTCGCGATGATCGGGGAAAAGAAGTGGCAACACGGCATGGCGACGTTCTGCAAGCCGTTCACGAAAGCGACGACGCGATATTTCGATCACGCCGATGCCGCCGAGGCACGGAAGTGGTTGGACGAATCTGTAACGGCCTCAGCCAATACAAGAGCCGAATGCACCATGAAGTCATCCGTTGCTGATGAAACCGGCCCATTGGCGATGGATAGAAATCCAGAAATTGTGAATCCATCGTTCCACCACCAAAACAAGAGGACAACACATGCTTAATCACAAACTGCTTTCGCCGGAAGGGATACTTATTCTTGAGCCTGAATCTCCGCTCGAAGCGGCCGATTTTGTGGTCTTGGGCCACCAGATCGATCCATACATCGCAAAACATGGAAAACTGCCGGGGTTGATGATCCATGCGAAAGTCTTTCCTGGCTGGACAAATCTCGAAGCGTTTCTCGCGCATATGAGGTTCATCGAAGGGCATCTCCAAAAAGTCCAAAAACTCGCCATAGTGAGCGACAACCATATTCTCACGGAAGTGCCCAGGATCGTCGCCCATCTTGTGCGCGCGGAAGTCAAGCATTTCCCGGAATCCGATACGAAGCCGCATTGCGATGGCTGAAGGTGCCCCCGGGCGATCACTAGAGTGGCGGCCAGGTTCCCTGAACGCGCCTGGGGGGATACATGCGAGTTGGGTGAGCAAATCGGAAATGCGAAAGCCGGCAGCAGCAATAGGAAATGGAGCGAGTCCAAATGAACACCCAAGAGCTTATCGATACCGTCAAAGCCCTGGTCGCCGGCGACAAGGGGCTGCTGGCGATGGATGAAAGCAACCCCACCTGCAATAAGCGATTCGCGGCGCTGGGTATCCCCCAGACGGAGGAGGCCAGGCGGGCCTATCGCGAAATGATCGTGACCACGCCCCACCTGGGTGAGTGCATCAGTGGCGCGATTCTCTACGACGAGACGATCCGCCAGCGGAAGAAAGATGGCACTCCCTTTGTGAAAGTCATCACCGATGCTGGAATCATTCCCGGCATCAAAGTTGACGCCGGTGCGAAGACCATGGCCGGCCATCCCGGAGAGAAAATAACCGAAGGTCTGGATGGATTGCGCGACCGCCTGGCTGAATACTCTCAAATGGGCGCCCGTTTTGCCAAGTGGCGCGCGGTGATCGCCGTAGGCGATGGCATTCCGAGCCGGGGTTGCATCGAGGCCAACGCGCACGCGCTGGCTCGCTATGCCGCGTTGTGCCAGGAAACCGGATTGGTCCCCGTCGTCGAGCCGGAAGTGCTCATGGACGGCGCACATACCTTGGAACGTTGCCGTGAGGTCACGGAAGAAGTTCTGCGAACGGTTTTCAACCAGCTCTACACACAACGGATAATGCTGGAGAAGATGATCCTAAAACCCAACATGGTGCTTCCGGGATTGACCTGCCCCCAGCAAGAAAAGGTGGACGAGGTGGCCGACGTCACGGTGAGGTGTCTTTTGCGAGTCGTCCCCGCTGCCGTTCCGGGAATTGCGTTCTTGTCGGGTGGCCAATCCGGTGAACTGGCCTCGGCCCGTTTGAATGCCATGAATGTCAGATTCAAGTCGCGACTGCCTTGGGCGTTGGCGTTTTCGTTTGCCCGCGCCATCCAGCAACCAGCTTTGGAGATTTGGCAAGGCAAGGAGGCCAACGTGTTGGCGGCCCAACAGGCCCTGTTTCACCGGCCAAATGCAACCGGGCCGCGCGCCGTGGCGAATACAGTGCCGCGATGGAAAGGGTTGGTAAGGATATAGCGTCGCGTGGCGGATCATCTGTCAAAGCCTCCGTGAGCACACAATGAAACCAAACATGCGCCAGAAATTCATCATCGGTAACTGGAAGATGAATACCACCTCCGCCGAAGCCGGGCGATTGGCCAAGGCGGTCGTGGATGGCATGGGCATTGAGGATCGTGTATCTGTCGCCGTCTGTCCGCCTTTCCCCTATCTGGCCCTTGTTGGGGAAATTCTCAAGGGCAGCCACGTCGCGCTCGGGGCGCAGAACCTCTATCCCGAGAAGGAAGGCGCATTCACCGGCGAGGTCAGCCCGACGATGCTCCTCGATCTCGGCTGCAAGTACGTTATCCTCGGACACAGCGAGCGCCGGCACAAGCTGGGCGAATCCGATGCGTTCATCAACCAAAAGGTGCGGGTTGCCCTAGCCGCCAGCCTCGATGTGATCTTCTGCGTCGGCGAGACTCTGGACCAACGTAAGGCCGGCCAGACCGAAGCGGTGCTTGACCGGCAACTCATCCAGGGATTGGCCGGACTGTCGGCGGATACCTTGCCCCGCCTGATCATCGCATACGAACCGGTCTGGGCAATCGGCAGTACCGGACACCACGCCACTCCCCAGCAGGCTCAGGACGCGCACGCCGTCATTCGTCGCCGCTTCGGTCAGATGTTCGGGGAGAAATCGGCTCAAGTCGCTTGCCATCCAGTACGGCGGCAGTGTCAAGCCAGAGAACGCCGCCGCGCTGCTTAGCCGGCACGGCGTGGACGGCGCCCTCATCGGCGGCGCCAGCCTGAATGCCGACCAGTTTCTGGCCATCGTCCGGGCTGGAATCAATGAGTCCCAAGCCGAAGGAGAATCAGCATAACGCAATCGCACAATCCGGAACCGGAAACTGTGAGCAAAACCAAATGCACGCGCTAGACGGAAGTCTTCCAAGACTAACGAAATCCCCGGATGAAGTAAAAGGAGAATGCGCATTATGAAACCCAATGCCGACCAGCCCAAGGCTCCTGATCCAAAGCCATCCGCAATCCGAAGCCAAACCGGGGTCGAAGCCCGAAGCCAAGACGGCCCGCAAGACGATTTGAAAACGCTGCCGATGGCTGAGGTCGAGAAAAAGTTGGAATCGTCACCAGATGGTCTCACCGAAGCGGAGGCAAAGAAACGGCTCACGCAATATGGGCCGAATGAACTGGTCGAGAAGAAAACGAATCTCCTGCTGAAATTCCTCTCCTATTTTTGGGGGCCGATCCCGTGGATGATCGAGATGGCGGTGATTTTGTCGGGCGTGGTCCGGCACTGGCCGGATTTTTTCATCATTCTCCTGTTGCTCGTGGCCAACGCTGTGGTCGCCTTCTGGGAGGAACGCCAGGCGGGCAATGAAATCGCCGCCTTGAAAGCCAAGCTGGCGATCAAGGCCCGCGTGATCCGCGACGGCAAATGGATCAACCCACCAGCGCGCGAGTTGGTGCCGGGCGATGTCATTCGACTGCGGCTGGGTGACGTTGTGCCGGCGGATGCGCGTTTGCTGGCGGGTGACGAGGTGTCGGTGGATCAATCCGCGTTGACCGGCGAATCTTTGCCCGCCACGCGCAAAGCTGGCGAGGCCGTGTTTTCCGGTTCGATCATCCGGCGCGGCGAAATTGGCGCGCTGGTGTATGCGACGGGTGGAAAAACATATTTCGGCAAGACGGCGCAACTGGTGCAGGAGGCGCTACACAGTCAGCCATTTTCAGAAGGCGGTTTTGAAGATTGGCAATTATCTGATCATCCTTGCGGTGGCGCTGGTGGCAGTGATCATTGGTTTTGCGATTTACCGTGGTGACGCAATCCTCACGACGTTGCAGTTCGCCCTGGTGCTGACGGTGGCCGCGATTCCGGTGGCCATGCCGACGGTGTTGTCGGTGACGATGGCAGTCGGCGCACGCTTGCTCGCCAAGAAACAGGCGATTGTGAGCCGGTTGGTAGCTATCGAAGAATTGGCGGGCGTGGACGTGCTGTGCGCGGACAAGACCGGCACGTTGACGCAGAACAAGCTGACCTTGGGCGATGCGTTCAGCGTCAATAATATTCCCGCCGAGCAAATCGTCCTTTCCGCCGCGCTGGCGTCGCGCGCCGACAACAACGACACGATTGATCTGGCGGTTCTGGGCGGACTGAAAAATAAAGACGAGCTGAAAGATTATCAGGTGGTCCATTTCCTGCCGTTTGATCCGGTGCACAAACGCACCGAGGCGACGGTCAAGGGCAAAGACGGAAAAACATTCAAGGTGACGAAGGGCGCGCCGCAAGTGGTTCTGGCCTTGTCGGCCAATGACGGGTCGGTGAAGGCGGCGGCGGAAAAGGCGGTTAATGATTTTGCCGCGCGCGGGTTCCGTTCGCTGGGCGTGGCGCGGGCCGAGGGCGACGGAACATGGCAGCTTCTCGGCGTGTTGCCGATGTTCGATCCGCCGCGCGAGGATGCGAAGGCGACGATTGCGACCGCTCTGACCATGGGCGTGAAGATCAAGATGGTGACGGGTGATCAACTGGCGATTGCCAAGGAGACGGCCAAGACTTTGGGAATGGGCACGAATATTCTCGATGCCAAAACGCTGGGCGACTCGAAAAAACAGGAGTCGGCGGCGGTGATCGAGTCCATCGAGAAGGCGGACGGTTTTGCCGAGGTGTTTCCCGAACATAAGTTTCACATCGTGGATGTTCTGCAAAAGCGCGACCACATCGTCGGCATGACGGGCGATGGAGTAAATGACGCGCCCGCACTGAAGAAAGCGGACTGTGGTATCGCCGTATCAAGTGCGACCGATGCGGCGCGCGCGGCGGCGGCCATCGTGCTGCTGACGCCCGGCCTGTCGGTGATTATTGACGCGATCAAGGAGAGCCGGAGAATTTTCCAACGGATGAACAGCTACGCGATCTACCGCATCGCCGAGACGCTGCGTGTGCTGTTCTTTATGACGCTGGCGATCCTGATCTTTAACTTTTATCCGCTGACGGCGGTGATGATCGTGATGCTGGCGTTGCTCAACGACGGCGCGATCCTGTCCATCGCGTATGACAACGTTCATTACAAGGATCAGCCCGAGGCTTGGAACATGCGCATGGTGCTGGGAATTTCCACGGTATTGGGCGTCATCGGGGTCGTCTCCGCCTTCGGCCTGTTTTATCTCGGAGAGCGTGTCTTTCGCCTCGACCGCGCGCATATCCAGACGTTGATGTATTTGAAGCTGTCCGTGGCGGGACATCTGACGATCTTCCTGACGCGCACGCGCGGCCCGTTCTGGTCCATCCGACCGGCAAAGATTTTATGGGGGGCCGTGCTCGGCACGCAAGTCGTGGCGACTCTGATTGCGGTTTACGGGCTGTTTATGACGCCTCTCGGCTGGGGTTGGGCATTGTTTGTTTGGGGCTATGCACTGGCTGTGGTTCCTCATGAATGACCGCGTGAAACTGCTCGCCTATCGGGTTTTTGATCCCGTCAAGAAAGCCGGGACGAAACCTGAAACAAAAGTTGAATCTCAGCCCGATGCCAAACCTGATGCCGAAGGTGATGCTAAAACTTCGGCTAAACCTGACGCCAAGAACGAACCTAAATCTGAGTCTAAAACTGATGCCAAGACCGAGCCTACGCCAGATGCTAAAGCCGAGTCTAAACCCGAAACCAAAACTGCCGATCCTAAGCCTGAAGCAAAGGCCGAGCAGAAGCCGAACGCCAAAGACGGACCCAAACCTGCCGCGAAAGCTGGAGCTGAATCCAAGCCCGCAGTCGAGCCGCAGCCCGAAGCCAAAGTTGAGGCAAAACCTGAAATCAAAGCCAAGACATCTGCTGATCTGACGCCGCAGATTGCCACCCGGGCGATGAACTCTACGAGCAACAGGGCCGTCGGGACGGTCAATCCGTTCAGAACTGGGACAAGGCGGAGCGGGAGATTCAGAAAAATCAAGCCAAGGCTGAACCTAAGCCTGAGGTCAAAGCTGAGGCCAAGCCCGAAAACAAGGTTCAGGCAAAACCTGAAACCAAGGTCGAGCCTCAACCTGAAACCAAATCTGAAACAAAACCTGAAGTGAAAGCCACGCCGCAGCCAGAAGCCAAAGCCGAGCCGCAGCCCGAAACCAAAGCTGTTGAGCCTAAACCTGAAACCAAAGCCGAACCCAAAATTCAGGCCAAACCCGAGCCAAAACCCAAAGCTGAGGGTGAAACCAACCCCACAGTCGAGCCTCAACCTGAATCAAAGGTTGAGCCGCAGCCAGCCAATGCCAAAGCTGAACCGAAACCAGCACCCAAGGCCACGCCGTCTTCCGACGTGTCGCCAGAACTCGTCAAGCGAGTGCATAAACTTTACGAGGAGCTGGGGCGTGAGGACGTTCGAGCCGTTGAAGACTTGGAGAAGACGGGGCGTGAGGGTCGGAAAGATGAAACCAAAGCCGATGCCAAGCCTGAAGCCGAGCCCAAGTCGGAGGCCCAAACGGAGATCAAACCCAAGCCCAAGCCGACACTCAAGGAGAAGTCATGAGCGACACCACGACGAGCCTGCGCTGGAAGACCGATGGCGGCGGCGATCCCCCATTCGTCGTCCACACGGGGAAGGCCCCCAGCCGCGTCGAGGGACGAAAAATCACCTGAGAAGGCGCCAGGGTGATAAGCGGTTATTAATTGTTTTTGACGAGACTGAATCACGCAACAGGAGGCAGGAAATGACACAGAAGAGGCCTTTGCTCACCAACGAATCACCGGCCGTGTTGTCGTGGTCCCGTCCGAGCGGATGCCGACGAAAACGGGAGTAGCCGCAACCTGCCGTTGTTAGGCAAGAGGAAGGCAGAAATAGGACTGTGAAAATTCAGATCAATACAGACAACAACATCGAAGGTCGCGAAGAGATGGTTCAGCAGACCGTAGCGTACCGGCGATGGCAAATCATCGCGTCAGTGCCCCCAGTTGTGACTTGCTGCCTCCCCCGATTCTCGCTGGCCATTCAGTCCGACGACCACGCGTGGATTTCTAGTAAACGCCCCAATCAATCCCCACGCCCGCCAATGCAGATTTGCTGCTCGTCGCTATGGTGATCTGGCCCGTTCCAACGGTATTGAGTACGTAGGCGTGGCCAAGCAGGTCGTTCGACTTCCATGCCGTTTTCAAGTAGGTAGAGGCACCCACCGTGTCGATGGTATTGCCATCCGCCTTGCAGAGCTCCATCGCCCACTGGTCAACCGCTGCATCCATTTGCCGGGCGTCATTCATAATGCGACGCCCCTGAGACTGTTTGCGGGCCTTAACGAATGAGGGCAACGCCAATACCGTCAGCAACCCGATGATAGCGACCACAATCATTATTTCAACCAAAGTAAAGCCATGGCTTTCCCGTTTGAGACTATGGTGATTCATACGGGGCATAATTCCGCCCTTCCTCCACCTCATGCTACTCGAATAAGCATTCCGCTTGCCAGCGTTGCCCGCCGAAGTCTCGTATGCCAAATGGTTTCCGTAGGCATTCTGGTAATCCTGGTGACGCGCAATATGTTGCCGCGGGCACCTTGGACGGAATAAACCCGCCCCTTGCGCAACTTTACACCGCCGACTCCAGTATCTATATGCGCCGGGGCCGTACTACCAGCGGATCCGCACGTTCTTGCGAGTACCAGCCGCCGAAGATCGGTGGATCGGTACGATGGCAGTATCTCCTGGCGTTTTTCCGAGCCAGTGTTCGGCTCGGCGTCTTCGGTCACGAACGCTTTCATTACTGGGGCTTGTTGTTCTGGACGTTCTTTCGCCGTCCGTCTCTCGTTCCCTTGGCCGTCACGCTCTCTATCTACGGCCACCACTTTCGCAAGACCTCCTTGGCACTGGGGCTGTGACCCGAACGCGACCACGTTTACCTGACATTCCATCCGGGGCGGTTTGGGCAAGGATCAGCAGCGGGGATTGGAAGCCCAAGAGATTTAGTCAGGGAAAAGAGGAGCCCAGACGGGCGGGACATTCACTGAGTCGTGAACAGGTTTTGGATTGGTTTCCTGTTTTATCCGCTTACGGCTGAGCTCCTGAAATCATGATCCTCAGAAACTTCAACCAGCTTTGACTCTCTACTGCAACATACGCCTCGCCATCAGGAATGCAACCGCCACAACCGGCGGCTGAAAAAGGCTCGACTTGCCATTGGCCGGAATGCTAGTCTGACTTCCGAATTGGCGAGACTCGGTTGGGTTTTGATCCAGTCAGGCAACGGCTGGGAGAGGAGCCGAGTATGAACAAACAGATTTTAGCCGGGATGACGACGGCGAGGAAGACCGACGACAAGGTCAGCAAGCAACGGCGTCTTCCAGACCCCCAAATATGTCGGACGAAATATCTCGGGCAAGCTCTCGATTTCTCCAAATGCCTGGTGGCAAACCCCGAAGTTTGCAAGTATGCGGTAAGTTTTAGTGGTGGCGTCATTTGCGACCATCCTCATCGGCGTTGGTTCGAGAAGGCAGGGCCCTCTGATCTCTCCAGTAGTCGTTGAACGCCGAAGCCCCGGCTCTATCTGACCGGCTACCGACAGAACCCCCAAGCCAACATGGGGTGAACACCCCATTGTCCGCTGATGACGTGCCGCATAGACTGGCAATTTAGAAAAACTCATAGCCAGAAACAGTCATCAGTCGCCCAAGAAAAGGCGTTTGCCGGTTGCATAAAAAAGGATGCAACGACATGAGTATTAAAACTATCCCTCGTTCCGAGTTTGATCGGTTTCTACCTCAAAATCTCGCCGTAGAGAACCTGATGGTGCAAGAGGTCGAATGGTTCTCCAACCGGTCCGGACACTTGCTCGGTGTTGTTGCCAAGGGCGAAGGCATAGCGGGCTGGAGCTACGCCGTCTTAAAACGGGATAGGAAAGGCGATCCCCACGTCTGCAAGGTGATGAACAACTTTTTCAGCTTGAACGCCGCCAGAGTTGATTTGTTGCTCTCGATGGCTGGGATCGAATCTGCCAACCGAGAAATGGCGGATTTTCGGTTGCCGTCCATGCCAGCGGGGTTATTTGCGGTGAATCATGGCTCTCGCCCCTGACCTTTGCGTTGGGCATAAGAAGAAAGGGGCTTTGATGGCTACGCTTCAGGAATTCAGGTTCCATTTCGAGTTTCCTTCCAAAGGGATGGCAGAACACGCCATCACACAGCTTCGGATGGAACAGTTCACCAGTGAGCTACGATGGGATAAGGAGAGCAAGAAGTGGTTGTGTACATCTACTCGGGTCATAGACCGGAAAGCAACGCCGATAGTGAAAATTCACGCCTATCTCTACAAGCTCATCGAAGCGTATAGTGGGACGTACAGGGGGCATGAGTTGATTCAAGAGGAAAGAAATGCCCAACCATCCGGTTGACCGACAATACGGTCAGCAATCAATGGCATATTCCAGATCCGGAGATTTGTCGGACTCGGTATCTGGGGGGCTATCCATACAGCGTCAGTCCGTCGAAGCGGACGGCAGAGACTGGCAGGAGTATCTTGTTGAAACTCGAAAGATGTTGGAGAAGCGTGACGGCCTGGAAATAATCTCGGTCAATCCCTGGTCCCCATCCATCCCGTAAAGTTCGCCCAACGCCAGAAGCAGTCAACTGAAACTGGTTAATCCGTCATTCTCCTCTTGCGTGGGCGGCGGCGGCACAAATGTCCTTACCCAATTGTTCCATCGCCTTCGCCTGTTCAATCGAAGCAATCCCCTGAAATACTGAGGCAATGACTTCGGGATGTGCGGTGACGAAATCCTCGCCGAACTCCCTTTTCACCACCTGCTTGGCTACCGCCAGCAGGGCAGAGCTCTCCTTGGCAATATCGTCTGTCATATTTGTCTCCTTTCGGCATCGTAGGCGTTCCGATTTCGGGCATCAATCCGTCTGACGAACATCAATGCAACCCCGCTTGATCGCCTTGGGCAGGGCACGGGTTTGGATTGCATGAGCGTTGAACTGAGGCAGGTAATTCTGTCTCAGCACGTTTCACGAATCTCGTTTTAATGCGCGGCTTTGCCTTGATTAGCTACCGCCCGCTGTGCCGCCGCGACCGATTCCGAATCGCCAAGATAATAATGAGTCACGGGCTTCAACTTTTCATCAAGTTCGTAGACCAAGGGTATTCCTGTGGGGATGTTCAAATCAACAATGTCGGTGTCGGAAACCCCATCGAGATATTTGACCAGTGCGCGCAGGCTGTTACCGTGCGCCACGATGATTGCTGCCCGATTTGACCGAATTACTGGAGAAATAGTCTCCTGCCAGTATGGCAAGAACCGTGCGACAGTATCTTTGAGGCACTCCGTGAGTGGCAGCTCTGACGGTTTCAGATCTCTGTACCGCGGATCATGACCAGGATAGCGCGGGTCGTCCTTCGTCAGAGACGGCGGACGCATGTCATAGCTCCTGCGCCAAAGATGAACTTGTGCTTCGCCATAACGCGACGCAGTTTCCGCTTTGTTAAGTCCCTGCAATGCGCCGTAATGCCGTTCATTCAGGTGCCACGACCGCTCCACCGGAATCCACATCAGGTCGAGTTTATCCAGAACAATCCACAGGGTCCGGATGGCTCTTTTCAAAACTGACGTGTAAGCGATGTCGAAACTGTACCCGTTGGCTTTCAAAAGCGCACCCGCTTGTCGAGCTTCAGCGAGCCCTTGATCAGAGAGATCGACGTCCGTCCATCCCGTGAAGCGATTCTCTTTGTTCCATACGCTCTCCCCGTGGCGCAATAAGACCAAGCTCATCATGGTGCTGCTCCAACTGACGAATTCAACTGCGACTGCACTTGTCCTTGCGCTGACATATAAGGCAATAATCGGGGAGTTCTCCATCTCAAATCAGGAGATCTAACCTGCTGAACCTCCACAAGGTCTTGCAGGCAGAGTCTCCGGGAGGAAATTGCGAACAGCGTCAC
The DNA here is from genome assembly GCA_963766065.1 of uncultured Verrucomicrobiae bacterium. Lineage (GTDB taxonomy): Bacteria > Verrucomicrobiota > Verrucomicrobiia > Palsa-1439 > Palsa-1439 > Palsa-1439. The sequence goes on along the minus strand of CAVYAC010000112.1, from coordinate 19,978 downwards.
TTGTTTGGCGAATTCTCTCCGAGCTTCTTCAGGAACGGCGTGAATAGGTCGATCGGGATCGGAATGAACGTCGCCGTGTTGTGCTCACTGGCGATCTCCGCCATCGTTTGCAGGAAACGCAACTGCAGGGCGATGGGTTGCACGGCGATCATGCCCGCCGCCTGCACGAGTTTTTCGGCCGCCTGAAACTCGCCCTCGGCGTTGACGACCTTGGCGCGACGTTCGCGTTCTGCCTCCGCCTGTTTGGCCATGGCGCGCTTCATCGTATCGGGGAGGACCACGTCGCGAACTTCGACGGAGGTGACTTTGACGCCCCAAGGCTCGGTGTGCTTGTCAATGATTTCCTGAAGTTGCTGGTTGATCTTGTCGCGCTGGGCCAGCAACTCGTCGAGCTGCGACTGGCCGAGCACACTGCGCAGTGTCGTCTGGGCGATCAGCGAACTGGCTTTGAGGAAATTCTCTACCTTGACCACCGCCGCCTGCGGGTCAACGACGCGGAAGTAAATGACCGCGTCCACCGTGGCGGGCACGTTGTCTCGCGTCATCACTTCCTGTTTCGGCACCTCGATCGTGACGACCCGGAGATCGATTTTGACCATGCGATCCACAATCGGGATGAGCAGGATCAGCCCGGGCCCTTTGGCGCCGAGCAGTTTGCCCAATCGAAAAATCACCCCGCGTTCATACTCGCGCAGGATGCGAATCATCTGTGGCAGCACGACCACGCCCAACACCAACACCACCACAATCCAAGGGATCAGACCAAACGATTTTTCCGCGGCGTCCATGATAGGCACTCCTTATACGTGGTTTTGGGTTTCACTTTCAACGTCAGTCCCTGCATCTCGACAATCTCAACGCGCTGGCCTTGCTCCACCGGCACATCACTGACAGCCTGCCAGTATTCTCCTTCGACAAACACTTTGCCGCCCCGACCGTCAATAGCAGTCAACGCCGGCACCACTTTGCCGCGCATCGTCTCCGCGCCGGCCTTGACCGGCATCCGTTGCGCCCGCAAGCCGCTGCCGACCACGAAAATGAAAAATAGCGCCGTCACCACCGTGGCCGGTATCACCCACGCCAGCGACAACCTCAAGTACGGATTGGAACGGTCGAATAACATGAGCGCGCCGAGAAAAAACGCCACGATACCGCCGGCCGTCAGAATCCCGTGCGTGGGAGCAAACGCATCAATGAGAAATAACGCGATCGCGACACCGAACAACACCAGTCCGGCCGCGTTCATCGGCAGCGCCGTCGCCAGGTACAGCAACAACACGAGCGCGATCACGCCCGCCACGCCGGGCAATATCGCCCCGGGGCTGGTCAGCTCACCAATGATCCCGTACATCACGATCAACGTCAGGACCAACATCATCTGCGGATGCGCGATGGCCTGAAAAACTCGTTCGCGCAGAGACATCGGAATCTCCAGCACTGTCGCCCCAGCCGTCTTCAGCTTTCTGTTATTCACCTCGCGTCCGTCGAGTTGCTTCAGCAGGTCCTCGCGATCCCTCGCGATAAGATCGATCACTTTCATCTGCAGCGCTTTTTCCGCGGGGATCGCCGCGCTGTCGCGCACTGACGACCTCGCCCATTCCGCGTTCCGTTTTCGTTTGATGGCAATGCCCTCGATGTAACTGCCGTAAAAATTCTTCAGCTTCTCCTTCATCGTCTTGTCGATCTCGCCACCGCCCATCTCGACGGGGTGCGCTGCGCCGATGGCGGTGGCCGGCGCCATCGCCGCCACGTCGGCGGACAGCGTGATGAAACAACCCGCGCTGGCGGCCTGGGCACCTTGGGGCGCGACATAGACGACCGTCGGCACGGTCGAGGCAAGGAACTTCTGCACGATCTCCTTGGTCGAATCAAGAAGTCCGCCGGGGGTATCGAGTTGGACGATCAAACATTGCGCGCCTTGCGACGCCGCCTCGTCCACCGCCCGGGAAATATAGCTGGCCGTTGCCGGCCCAATCACCCCATTGACCTTAATGAAGCACACGATCTCCGCGTGCCCGGCTTCCTGACCGGCCCCACGAAGAGTTAGGGTTGCCGCGAGTAGAACGATGCCCGGCGGCTAAAATTGCCCCCCGAGCTTTCATGGTTGTCTCAAGCTATCACATCCAAAGCTCCGGTAGACGCCGATGGCATGGAATTCGTCCTTCACGATGTGACACTTCGTCATTTTTAAAGTATGGTATTTAGAGACCAGCTCTATGCCATAGGGCAAAACCCTACCATGACCCCAAACAGCCTGTGGCGCCCCCACCAAGCACGCACGCCCTGAAGGCCTCGAAGCACACCACGAATTCTCGGAGAATTTCCTCAATGACCTCGCCATTGGGAACATCTCCTATAAGAATAAAAACTTCGAGTATCTGCTTGCTGGCTTGGTGGCCCTACTGAAAACACCCCGACGTGTTGTTGAATGGTGCGGGCATCTTGGTCGTTTTCCCCGTCAGGGAACAATCCTGCAGGCGTCACGTGCCACGTCCGCCGAATGCGATTTTGGGATCTGGCGGCGGGCTTGCAACGGCAATGGAACCTGCCACTTCTGACATGCCGGCCTGACTAAAATCAGGTCACTGTCACAAGGGGTGTCACAAGATTTGCAGTTCCGCTGTGAAAACCCTTGCAGTTGCCATCCATTCCACTGGACCCAAGGCCAGTCCCGAATCCATTTACCAAAGCTTCTCTGCCCGGTCCTTTGATTCTGGGAATGGACCTTAATTAACTTATTTCAGGTTTGATACAGTGGTTAATTCAGGCCCTCACAGCGCCACCCACGTTCGTGACAGTACAGGCTGATCTCGCTGGAATGAAAAAAATGGGAGATCAAGCCGCTGCTTCCCGATCCGGTTCCCCTGACCAGACAACAGCGGGCATTGCGCTGGGAAGGCCGACTTCAATTTTGCCGATGCCGGCTCGGTCGATGTGACCTCCCAACTTCGTGACACGATCCGCCAACCGTTGCTGCGTGAGTCGAGGCCGCGACCGCAATCGCGCTTGGCAGACACGAGGGCCGGTGATGTTCTTTCGCATTTTCTGAAATCTCCTTGACCGCATCTTGTCCCATCGACGGCGCATTTCTGGCGCGTGCCCGTGTGGCGTTTGCGGCCATGTCCCTTTTGTCCCCTCAATGTCCCCTTGCGGGCGGGTTCGTGAGGCATTTGAGTCATTTCTGAGGCATTCTCCGCGCCGTGATGAAGTGCCAGCCTCGGCCACGAGCGCGACTGACGATTACCTTCTTCTTCACCAAATCGTAGAGATCGCGAGTTGCGGTTTCCACACCACACTGGTGCTTAAAATCGGTATGCCGCATGCACCGCAACCACCCGCGCGGGCAGCCCAGACTTCGTGTTTTTCGCTCCGGCACAAACGGCGGTGCTCCGCTGCAAAGCCCGAAGACATTGGCCTTGCCGGTGACGATTCGACGCCGCCATCGATGTCCCCCGACAGCGGATGTCGGGGCACATCGCTTTCCCCAATCCCAATCATGGAGCGCATTCGCGCTGGGCTCCAGTAGGCTTGCGTGAATCCCGCCTCTATTGTACGGCTCGCTGTGCGCTGTCAAGGTAGTGCAAACGACAGCCTCCACCTGGACAGTGCTCGCTCCGCCAGTTATGTGGAGCTCCACATAAGCGGCGAAATGTTGAGTCTTCAAAAATGTGAAGCTGATGCGAAAGACCCTGTAGTCACGCGGCAAACACGCGAGCGGACTCAACATTTATGCAACGCCTGGCAAGTCTTCCGGCGGGATTCCACGCAACCCATTGCGTCGGCCCTGGTTCTCAGGGAATGCTGTGGCTCGCCGTTGCTGCGAACTGTTTTCCGTTGTGGGAAGGGCCTTCCGGTGGATTTAAGTGCCCGTTCATCAGGGAGCGTCGCATTCTCTGCGACGCCCCTTAGTTGTCTCCAGTGGTCGAAGGCACAGCCGACAGTTCCTCGTCGTAAATGTGGAGTTGGTTGGCAGAAAAAGCCGTAAATCGTGTCGATTTCCGCCCAACTCCACATTTTTGCGTTCTCAACATTTCGCCAACGGCCTGGCTTCTAGGGTTTCACGGTGGAGCAACGTCACGCCGACCGTCACAAGGATAATTTTGTTCCCAAACGGGAACAACTTCGCAAGGGCGTTCGTGATCAAATCCCCCCTTAGCCAGTGTCTTCACAGCACTGGAACAATTGGCATGGCCACTTCATATTCAGCCGCTGTTATTTCGACTGATGCGTCCAGTCCCCGCGAATCCAGGATGAATTCGAGACGCAGCCGACTGGCCTCACCGAGTCGTCGTCTTGGGCAGTTCCACGACATTGTCGGGAAGCTCGGCGACCGCATCGAACACCATACGTTTTGCCATTGCTGCCGAATGTTCGGCGCGGAGATGGCCGTAGGTTCGGGCAACGAGCACGCCGCCGTCGGCATGCCCAAGCCATTCAGCGATCACCTTGAAGTCGATGCCGTGCTCGATGGCGTTGCTGGCGAAGAAATGACGGAAGGTGTGGTGGTGATAGTGCGGCAGGCCCAACCGACGACAGGCGGTCTCAATGGCCTTTTTCGCGGACTGGATGGTGAAGATGGGATTGGCGGGGCGGAGTGGAGTCGCCAGCTCGCCTTGAGGTTCAACAACAGCCGCTCAAGTGGTGGGAACAACGGGACGGTTCGGGTCTTGCCTCCGTCCGAACCCTTTCCCGTCACGGTGAATGTGTGCAGGTCGAAGTCAATATCGCCCCACGTGATTGGGTCTTTGTCGAATTTGCGGTCGCCGACAGCCTCAGCCAGGCGGCAGCCACTGTAGGCGAGGAACTCGATCAGGTTGGCGGCGGCTTCGTCTTCGGCGCAGGGCTTGGTCATAGTGCGGCATTGACGGATTGTAGCTAATAGTTCTTTGAATTGCTGACGGGTTGGGACCGTCAGGCGCGGTTTGCTTAACTTGCGTCGGCGGATGTGCGCGGCTGGGTTTTCCAAGAGGATGCCGTGTTCAAGGGCGTACTTGAAGCAGGGTCCAGGGTCTCAAGTTCCATGTTGAAAGTGCGTGGCTTGCACTGTGTCACTCGTTGTGCCGCCACCGCTCGACATCGAGCTTGCCGATACTGCCGACTGTCTTGTTCTTAAAGAACGGCGTAAGGCTGTGGATGGTCCGCAAACGGCGGTCGAGAGAGAGGGCTTCAATGTACCGGCGGCGGTGTTGAGCCAGCGCCCCGCAAGACCGCCCACAAGCCGCGTCTCGTCGCCTTCGTCGTTCTTTTCGTATTCGGCGAAAGGCAGCGACTTCGCTTCGGCAGTTGTCAGTCGTTGGACTTGACCTCGCAAGTCGCCAAGGTACCGACGGGCCATCGCCCTATCGGTGGTCTTGAGGGATTTGCGAATCTGCTTGCCGTCACGTTTGAAAAGGGCATAGTAAATGCCCGATGATTTGTTGCGGTAGAGGTTCTCTCCAACGTACTGCAGGTCAAACCGAGTTGCCGACTTGGTTTTCATGTTCGCAGTATATGGGGTTACAACATAGGGTTACAACAACAAAATACAGTTTGGATGAAATAGTTGTAAATATTTTAGCAGTAGTAAATTATGCCAGGGTAGCTCAGTGGTAGAGCAGGGGACTCATAAGCCCTTGGTCGGGAGTTCAACTCTCCCCCCTGGCACCAAATTTCGGTTCGATGCGTGCGTGGGTTTAGTCGTCTTTCGGCGCGGCGGTCAGGTGACAACGCCTCGTCGGCATCCAGGCACAGCACCCACGGTCGGGTACACTGTCGCAACGCCGCGTTCTCTTGTGCGACGTACCCTTGCCACGAGTGGACCGCAAAGATCGCTCCGAAGTCACGGGCGATTTCCCCCGGTGCGATCGACAGACCCGGAGTCCAGCACCACAATCTCCGAGGCCAAGCCACGCACACTTTCCAAACAGCGAGCGAGGTTTTGTTCCTCATTCAGGGCGATCGCCGACACCGAAAGCGGGAGCGGCAAGGAGCTATCCACTACGCGATCCTCTGAACGATCATGATTCCGTCCCAGAATGTCGGATGGCAATTTCGCGCGGTCTTCTGGTCTACGGCAACCTGATACCGGCCACCTCGGCTGGACACAAAGTCCATCGTCGCCTGGCGGGCCGTTTGCTTGTTGGTGTCATCCACCAGGATCACACAATCCTCGGCGAAGAACGGCTCGGCGAGTTCGAGGCCTTTGAGCTGGTTTTCGTAGGTGTGGTCGCCATCATACATGTAAACGCCAATCCGTTCGTGGTGAACCGTCGCCAAGTATTCGGCATAATCCATCTCGAAGAAGTGGTGATTGGGACTTCTGTATTTCTGAAACCTTGCCTGGAACTGGTCGCGCGGCCCGCCGAACTTACAGAAATTATCTACTCCAATGCACGTCTTGGAGGGGTTATTGACCAATCCCGCCAGAAAGGTGAACCCATTCCACACACCAATATTCACGTAAACTTCATCGAGCGGCATACGCCCGACGAGCTTGTCGATGATCGCGCCGATAGCGATCGTCGACATCTTGGGAATTCTGGAGACTTCGCGCAGCCGGACCATCGCCTCGGAACCACTGTCAGCGAATTTCGTATTCAGAACGTCCAGTGGGATTCTCAGCCAGCGCAAGAGCTTGTCGATCTCGCCCATCCCGGGTGGTTTGGTTTGGGGATCGACAAACCGAAAGCGGATGGAGAGAACGTAATCCCTTATATCAGTCGCGGTGTGCATCTGACGTGCGCGCCATAGTGACCATACCGCGGACAACCCGCAAGCCGAAACGTGTTCCTGGATTGGGACCGGGCGGCAGACTACGCTCCTCGTTGAGAGTGATCACGGATACAACGATGGGCAGTGGTCGGAGCCCGCGTTCCGAGATTGCTGGTTGCGTTTGCACAGACACCACAACGTAAACCGTATAAACCAACTCCCCGGCTTGTGTCCAGCCGATTCTCGACCCGCGCTTGACCAAGGGTACTGTTTGTCAATTGTCAGTGGTGGGCCAACCCGGGTTTATTTTCGTGGTGGTGAGGCAGACGTTGTTCCACCAGTGATTCCAGTTTCTGTGGTCCTGCTGCAGCCAGCGTAATTGGGCCAGGCGGTCGGCGCGCACCGGATTCCAGCCGCGCCCTTGGCGTTTGAAGCGACGGTTGATGTGCACCTCGACGTTCTTCTCGACCGCGCCGCTGCCCGCCCGCACCACCGGGCCGAGGCACCCGTGGCGCTGACGGTAGCGCTTGGGGATCTGACCGAAGGCATCGATGCCGTCCCGATGGCCCAGCAGATAGCCGAAGAGTTCGTGGAAGCCCTCGCGGCGCGGGTCGTCGGAGGCCGGTTCCATGGACCGCAGCGCCTCCAAGGCCGCTTCGCTGTCGTGGGCATACACCGCCGCCATGATCGAGCGCCACGCGGCCTGATCCGGGCCGACAAACTCGCGCACCTTCTGGCCGATGTGCCAGCGATCCAGCAGCCACAGTGTCTCGGGGAATTCGCGTTCCCGCACCCACTTCAGTCCCTCGTCGCCATCGCTCAGCAGCACCGTCAGGGAGCGGGACCCCGGCCCGGCCGGATAGTGTCGGTCACGGTGGCGGCGCAGGCGCGTGCCGAACTCACCGAGGCTGCCCGTGCCCACCAACCAGGTCTTCTGGTCCAGGCTCACGTCGGTACGACCCCGCTGATCCAGGCGGCGGCTGCGGCCCGTGTAATGCAGCCCCAAATGCATGAGGAAATGCTGCGGCCCCTCGTGGCCGCACCCCCGCCGCTGCCACTTCAACCACGTCGAGTCCACCTCGGTCACCACCACCTCCGCCGCCACCTTACGCGGCGGGTCCGGCCACCAGTCCCGCTGCAGTTGGTCCTGGAGTTTGGCCCCGTAATACTGGACGCATCGCCACACCGCCCAGTGCGACACCCGCGCCCCGCAGCGCTGGCTCAACTGGCGCGCCGCCGGTCGGTAATTCTGCCCCGTGGCGGCTTCCAAGGCCTGCCGTTCCACCTGCGGGCTTAACAACCGCGTGGCTTTGCCGCGCCAGAGCACCTTGCCCAAGCTGTGATAGCCGCCTCGAGACCGACCGCGCTCCCGCACCATCAGCACCGGCAGCGCCAGCTCGCCCCACGGGCTTAGTAATTGCCGCTGGCGCCAGCGCACCGATTGATAGCGCTCCCGATGCGCCGCCAGCCACTGCCGCTGGTAGGCCGCCACGGCTTGGGCATAGAACTGTTGCGCGGCTTGTTGAACTTGCTGCTGCACCGCTTCCTCCAAATGCTTGACGTTGGTGAACCGTCCCCGTACCGTCAGGCTGACCGATATGGAGACCGCATAGGTCTCTGACATGGGCTCGACTCCATTCCTTGCTCGGTTTGGGTTGAGCCCTTGTTCTTTACCAACTCCTGCCCAACTGACAATTCTCTAACACTAGCTTGACCAAGGTCGGGAACAAACAGATCCAGTAATCAGAGAAGGCAGCGCTTTGGGATGCCAGGTTGTTGAGATTGGGCGCGTGAACTTTCTGTCGTTGCAGAAATCCCAGATGATCGCTGGTCACCGGTGGCTTTCGACGTTTTCGCCGCGCGGCCGTATGCGTTCGGCATAATGCGAGTATTTCGGGTATCCGCTCGGGTCTGCCGTTGGCCGGAACTTCCAGCGCCGGTAAATCCACAGCCAGAATTCAGGACGCTGTCGAATGGACTGTTCACAAAATTGCAAACATTTCTGGCTGAGGACGTGCAAGTCCTCTTCCTCATTGCCGGTGGGCGTGCACGTGATTTCTGGGCCGTAGACCACGCGTACGCGCCCATCTGGTAACGGATGAGCCAGAGCCGCCACAATCGGGGCGTCCGTGCGCAAGGCCAACGCGGCGGTCGAATAGCTGAACACGGGTTTGCCGAAGAAGTCCAGCCAGAGGCCGCCGCGATTCGGCATGGCGTTCAAGTTGACCAGCAGGGCGATGCACTCGCCGCGCTTCAGTGCCTTGAGCAATTTGGTCATGGCGAACCGCTGCGAAATGATACGACTGCCGGCGTGGCCGCGCAGGCGGTCCAGAATCCGGACCGCGTGAGGATTGCGCATCTCTTCGGTCACGATCGTAATGGTAAACCCCCGCAACGCCGTCGCCAAACCAAGCACTTCCCACTCGCCATAGTGCAGCGTGATGAACATGATGCCCTTGCCGCGCGCGCGCACTTCCTCCACCAACCGCAAGCCCTCGACATCGAATTCGACCACGCTATCGAGTGTGGCGCGATTGAGCCGTTGACCCCAGAATAGACCCAGGAACGTCCGCGCGAACGTCTGAAAGGACGAACGAGCGATGCGCCGTTTCTCCTCGGCGGACTTGGTCGAACCGAATGCGAGGTCGAGATTCATCAACGCGATGTCGCGTTCACGCCCGAGCAAATGGAAGGCAACCCAGCCAAGGACGTTCGCAATCCGCACCAGCATTTTGCGCGAAAGCAACGGGATCAGGACGGCCAACAGTTCCAAAAACGCCGCTTCCAATCGATAGCGAAAGCGTTTCCACGGCGAAGGCGGTTTTCGTACGCCCTTCATCTACACCCTGGCCGATTCGAACACCGCTTTCGCCAGGCGAACTCGGGAAATCTGCACCACCACGATCAACGCCCGAGCGACCATCCGCCGCGTGATGAGTTTCCCCGACGTTCCAGAAGCCGTCATTTGCGGCGCAGAATAGGTCTTCGTCATGACCCGGTCAAGCCATGTCCCATGGCGCTCCCGACCCTTCTCAAACGTAAACGCCAGTGACCCAATGCCTTCCCATCCGCGCATAATCGGCTTTATCCCGGGACAGTCGGTCGCTCGCACTCGCCGGTGCAATTCGCCGTTCCGGGGTTGACAGTTGCTCTGACGCGGACAAAAATCGGCACGGCAACCATAACAGTGTTCCATGGGCGGGCCGCGTGTTGCACCCAACTCGCCACCCAGGTGTGATGTGAAGAAACAGAATTCTGTGAACCTAAAGACATTACTATTGGGTCTTGGATTGTCACTGATGTTGGTGGGACAAACGCTGCACGCCCAGCAACGCGATGCTGCTGACCGCAACCGACTGGCCGCACTCCGCGCCAATGCGGAAAGAGGCAACGCCAAAGCCAAGAATGAATTGGGCCTCCGCTGCGCCACGGGCCTGGGCGTGGCGACGAATGCGGCGGAGGCGGTGAAGTGGTTTCGCCTGGCCGCCGGGCGAAATTTCGCTGCGGCTCAATTCAATCTGGGCGTCTCCTATGCCACTGGCCAGGGCGTGGCCAGGGATCCGGCGGAGGCGGTGAAATGGTTCCGCAAAGCCGCCGAGCAGAATCTCGCGAAGGCTCAATTCAATCTGGGCCTCTGCTACAAGGAGGGCCAGGGCGTGACCAGGGATGAGGCAAAGGCGGTGAGGTGGTTTCGCCTGGCCGCTGAGCAGAATCTCGCCGTGGCTCAATACCTACTGGGCGACAGCTACGCCAGAGGCCACGGCGTGGCGAAGGATGAGGCGGAGGCGGTGAAATGGATAGCGCTGGCGGCGGCGCAAGGCATGGAGGAGGCCAGAGCGGACATTCCTTGGATTAAAAACAATATGCCGGAAAAGCAAATCGCCGAGGGGAAACGGCGGGCGATCGATTGGCTCGAAAAGCGGAAACGGGCCATCGCCGCAGGTCGTTCCCCACCTTGACTCGTTTCCGCCGCGCAAGCCGAACGTTCGCCTAAATACCTTGCTTTTTTCGCCAATTTCACTAAATTGTCCCACCTTCTGAAGTAGGGCGTACTCTGCTCAGATGTCATTATGAACAGCAAATTCCGCAATATCGGCATTATTGCGCACGTTGACCACGGCAAAACCACGCTCGTGGACAAGCTCCTGCGCGAGGGTGGGGTCTACCGCGCCAATCAGGCCATGGAAGAACGCGCCATGGACTCGATGGACCTCGAGAAGGAAAAGGGTATCACCATTAAGGCCAAGAACGCTTCCGTCCACTGGGGCGGTTACACGATCAATATTGTGGACACCCCCGGCCACGCGGATTTCGGCGGTGAAGTCGAGCGCATCCTCGGCATGGTGGATGGCGTGTTGCTGCTTGTGGACGCATTTGACGGCCCGCAGGCGCAGACGCGGTTCGTGTTGAAAAAGGCCCTGAGTCATGGGCTCAAAGTCATCGTGGTCATCAACAAGATCGACCGCGAACACGCCGACCCGCACAAGATGCACGACAAGGTGTTGGAGTTGCTTCTGGAACTCAACGCCACCGAGGAACAGTTCAACGCCCCGTTCATTTACGCCAGCGCGCGTGACGGGTACGCGATCAAGAAACTCGGCGACAAACACAATGGCATGACCCCTCTCTTCGAGGCCATCATCAAGCACATTCCCGCGCCCGCCGCCAATATCAAGGCGCCGTTTCAAATGCTCGTCAGCAATCTCGATTGGAGCGATTACGTGGGACGCATCGCCATTGGCAAGATCACCGGCGGTCACGTCAAAGTGGGCGACTCGATCGTGTGTATCCACAAGGACGGCAAACGCGAGCGCGCCAACGTCACGAAGGTCTGGGAGTTTAGCGGCCTCAAATCCGGCGAGATTGTCGACGGCGTGGCGGGTAATATCGTGGGCATTTCCGGCTTCGAAGAACTCGCCATCGGCGAAACCCTCTGTGATAGCGAAGAACGCGAACCGGTTCCATGGACGGAACTCGATCCGCCCACGATCCAGATGCAGTTCGCCGTCAATGACGGTCCGCTCGCCGGCAAGGACGGCAAGTTTGTTACCGCCCGCCATATCCGCGAACGGCTCTACAAAGAAATCCGCACAAACATTTCGCTGCAAGTCGCAGGACACCGAGGCCGCCTACATTTTCCTCGTCAACGCCCGTGGCGAAATGCAGATCGCGATCCTCGTCGAGCAAATGCGCCGCGAAGGTTACGAAGTCCTCGTCTCGCGCCCCGAAGTGATTCTGAAGAAGGATGCCGATGGCACGCACGCTCGAGCCGTTCGAACGTTGTGGATGAGAGTGCCAACGAATGCCTGGGCGATGTGATGCAGAATCTCGCGGGCCGCAAGGCGCAGATCACCCATATGCAACATCACCCGCATGGTGTCAGTCTGGAATGCACCATCCCGACCCGTGGGCTGATTGGTTGGAGACCGATATGGTCGATCTCACCAGCGGTCGCGGTGTGATGAGTCATATGTTCAAGAGCTACGAGCCGTTCAGCGGCGAAATCACCACGCGGCTCACTGGCACGCTGGTGTCCATGGAAACCGGCATCGCCACCGCCTGGGCGCTCAACAATATCCAGGAACGCGGTCGCCTGTTCGTCGGCCCGCAGGAAGAAGTTTACGCAGGGATGATTGTCGGCGAAAACCCGCGCGCGGAAGATATGCCCGTCAACCCGACCAAGACCAAGCACCTGACCAATATGCGCAGCCAGGGAGAAGGGAAGGGCATTCAACTCGAACCCGCCGCTCAAAATGAGCCTGGAGCGCGCCCTCGAATACATCGCAGCCGACGAGTACGTCGAGGCGACGCCCAAGAATCTCCGTCTCCGCAAGAAAATCCTCAATGCGACGCAACGCAAACGCGCCAACCAGTCCCAGCAGTCTGCCACTGAAGCTATCGCGTAAGATCTTCCCACGGCCGCTGCGTCGACACGATCTCACTGCGGCAAACGGTCAGCCGTGGCTATGGCGGATGATTTAAAGATTAATCCCATTCACGCTTGTCCGGACCAGAGTTTGGGGGTACATACTGTCAAGGAGAATCACAACGATGACGGGTTCTGTGTTGGATCGAAGCGATGTACCAATCTTGGTCGGCGGGCAATGGATGTCACAGGCTGACGGCGTGTTCACTAACGTCCATAATCCCTCAACAGGTGAGACGATCGCCCGCACGCCGATGTGTGGCGCGGCCATTGTCGATACGGCTGTGCAAGCGGCAAAGCGCGCATTTGGTCCGTGGTCAAATACACCCGCCCCGCGTCGCGCAGAAATCCTGTTCCAGTACCGCAATCTGTTAACGGAGCATTTCGAAGAGTTGGCGCGGCTCGTTACTCGCGAGAATGGCAAAACGCTCGATGAAGCGCGGGGCGATGTGAAACGCGGAATGGAGGTTGTCAACCTTTCGTGTGGCATCGCGCAGTTGCTCAAGGGCGAGGTCGTGCCGCAGGTCGCCTCCGAAATTGACGGAATGACCACGCGCGAACCCATCGGTGTCTGCGCCGGCATCACCCCGTTCAATTTTCCCGCGATGGTTCCGATGTGGATGTTTCCCCTGGCGATCGCCTGTGGCAACACGTTCATTCTCAAGCCGAGTGAGAAAGTCCCATTAACAACCCTACGACTGGCCGAGTTGTTCATGGAAGCCGGATTGCCCGGGGGCGTGTTCAATGTGGTGCACGGTGGTCGTGAAGTTGTGGACGCGATCTGTACGCATCCCGACATCGTTGCGGTCAGCTTCGTTGGTTCATCGGCCGTCGCTCAGCACGTGTATACCCTCGGCTGTCAGCACGGCAAGCGCGTCCAAGCGGCGGGTGGTGCGAAGAACGTCCTCGTCGTCATGCCCGATGCGGATCCGGAACCGACCTTGCGCGCGATCATGGGCTCGTCATACGGCTGCGCGGGTCAACGGTGCATGGCGGGATCGCTCTTGGTGGGAGTGGCCGAAGCGGCCGATGGCTTGCAGCGCCGCGTCCTCGAAGCCATCGACAACTTGAAGGTCGGGAATACATACGACGATCCCGCCGCGCAAATGGGGCCGGTGATTGATGAAGGCGCCCGTGAACGCATTCGCAAGTATATCGATACAGGCGTCGAGGAAGGCGCCACTCTGGTGCGCGATGGTCGCGCCCTCAAGGCGGACCGGGGGTTCTTCGTCGGCCCGACGTTGTTTGACCATGTGCAGCCGGAGATGAAAATCGCGCGGGAAGAAATCTTTGGACCGGTGCTCTCGATGTTGCGTGCCCAGACAATCGAGGAAGCCATCGAATGGACCAACCGCAGCGGTTATGGCAACGGGGCAACACTTTTCACCAGCAGCGGGAAGTATGCCCGTGATTTCGCCCGCGGCGTCCGCTGCGGTATGATCGGCATCAATGTCGGTGTGCCTGCGCCGATGGCGATCTTCTCGTTTTCCGGTTGGAACCGCTCGTTCTACGGCGACTTGCACGTGCAAGGCATGGAAGGCATCATGTTCTACACGCGTCAAAAACTTGTTCTCTCGCGCTGGGATCGGGGTTACCAACGACAATTCGGCTGGTAGACCAAAGGCCGTGCCAGTCCACACCAGGCCGTAGGCTTTGTCGGCTCTTCGATTCGCTCGAACTCGTGGATCAGTAAACCGCTTGCATTTCGCGACGGAGTCTGAAAAATACCCACACGGTTCGGAGAAGTACTCGAATGGCAGACAACAATTTCACCGGCATAGGAAATGCCATCTCCCTTGAAGAACGGGACACGACTGTGGAGTTGGTGTGCGCGCATGGCCGCGTGCGCGTGACCGCCATCGCCGACGGCATCGTGCGCGTGCGGGCGACGCAGGCCAGTGATTTCGGGCCCGATTTTTCGTACGCGACTGACAAAATACACTGGCCAAGACTGAATGCCGCGGTTCAAAACGGACCGAAGACGATCACCCTTCGCACAAAAAAACTTGTGGTGACGCTTCAGAAATCGCCACTGCGAATCGCGTTCTCCACACCGGATGGTCGCAAGCTGAACGGGGATGAAGCGACGCGGGGCATCGGTTGGGAGGATGCGAAATGCCGTAGTCATCGCACGCTGGATCTGGAAGAAAAGTTCTTCGGGTGCGGCGAGAAAACCGGCCCGCTCAACAAACGCGGTTCGAAAACGACGTTCTGGAATACGGACGACCCGAACCACACCTACGCCACCGAGGCGCTCTACGTTTCCATTCCGTTTCTGATCTCGACCCGTCCCGGCGCGCATTACGGCATCTTCTGGGACAACACCTATCGGACACACTTCAATCTCGGCCAGGTCGAGGGCGAAAATCATTACATCCTGGAATCTGAAGCGGGCGAGCTCGATTACTATTTCTTCGCCGGCGATTCCGTGCCGGAGGTCGTTCGCGCCTATTCGGAATTGACGGGGCGGATGTGGATGCCGCCGCGCTGGGCTCTCGGCTTTCAGCAGAGCCGCTGGAGTTACGGGAGCGCGGACGAGATTCTGGACGTCGCGACGAACTTCCGCAAACGCAAAATCCCGTGCGACGTGATCTACTGCGATATCGATTACATGGACGGCTTCCGCGTGTTTACCTGGAACCCGAAGACGTTCCCGCATCCCCGCGAGATGATCCAGAAGTTGCGCAAGATGGGTTTCCGCCTGGTCACGATCATCGATCCCGGCGTGAAGAACGATGACGGCTTCATCGTGTGCCGCGACGGGAAAGGGAAGGGGATGTTCCTGAAGAATCCCGACGGTTCGTGGTTCACCGGCAACGTCTGGCCCGGCGAATGTGTGTTTCCCGATTTCACGAACCCAACCGTCCGTCAATGGTGGGGACCGTGGCACAAGGCGTTGCTCGATGTCGGAGTCGCGGGCATTTGGAATGACATGAACGAGCCCGCCGTCTGGAATCATCCCGGCGGCACGATGCCCATCGACATTCCGCACGAGTACGAGGGGCAGTGGACCACCCACCAGCGCGCCCATAATGTCTACGGCTTCAACATGGCGCGGGCCTGCTACGAAGCATTGCGCACGCTGAAACCAAACGAGCGACCGTTCGTCATCACGCGCGCCGCGTACGCCGGCATCCAGCGCTATGCAATGGTCTGGACCGGCGATAACCAGAGTCTCTGGGAGCAACTCGCCGTCAGTATTTCGGAGTGTCTCAATCTCAGCCTCTCCGGCGTCCCGTTTTGCGGTCCGGATGTCGGCGGGTTCGGACGCGATTGTACGGGCGAACTCCTCGCGCGCTGGACACAGGCGGGCGCCTTCTTCCCGTTCTTCCGCAATCACACCGCCATCGGGACGCGCCGCCAGGAACCGTGGACGTTCGGCAAAGAAGTCGAGGACATTTGCCGCCGCTACATCAGCCTCCGCTACCAACTCCTGCCCTATTTCTACAATCTCTTCCACGAAGCGGCGCACGACGGCACCCCGATTATCCGCCCGCTGTTCTGGGAGTTCCCCGATGATCCGAACGGCTACGCGGTGGAAGATCAATTCCTGCTCGGCCCATCACTGCTCGTGGCACCCGTTGCCAGCCCGGGCGCCCGGCAACGGGCCGTTTATTTACCGGTCGGTGGTGACTGGTATGACTATTGGACGAAGCAGAAACACAGTGGCGGAGAATATGTCACGGTGTCTGCGCCACTCGATACACTCCCACTATTCGTCCGCGCTGGCTCCATTATTCCGATGACCGAGCCGATCGAGTACGTCGATCAGAAGCGACCCGACGAAATCATTCTCGATGTCTATCCCGGCACCAAGACATCCGGCTACCTCTACGAGGACGACGGCGAAAGCTTCGATCACGAAAAGGGTACCTACTCGCTGACAGAGTTTGTGTGGGCAGACGGCAATTTGAAAGTTGAGCGGAAGAAGACAGGCTACAAATCCGCCGCACTGAAGCACCGCGTGCTCTTCCAGGGCAAGGAAATCTAATCCTTCAGGGCCGCGAGACGAACGGATTGCGCTTGACGTAAAACCGCAGGTGTCGTTTGGCCCATCGTCCCGCGTACTCAACGCCAATTCGCGGTCGCTTGACGATCGTCAATGGCTTTCCGATCGGCGGCGCGGCGATGTAGAAGTCGTCGCTCACCAGATCGTGGGCATTGAGCCGTTGGTCGATTCCCATGGCCTTGCACAGCAAGCCCGGCCCCTGCGTCCGCCCATGGACGTTCTGCACGGGTTCCACCGCCCGCAACAACACCGCCGAGGCATGCCCTTCGCGCTCGGTCACGACGTTCATGCAGTAGTACATCCCGTAAATCATGTACACGTAGGCGTGACCCGGCGGACCGAACATCACCTTGGTGCGCTCGGTCAATCCGCGCGCTGAATGGGCCGCCAGATCGTGCGGTCCGAGGTAGGCTTCGACTTCGACGATCCGTCCGACGCGTTCCCCACCGTTGCAGACATGTATGAGGTGCTTCCCGAGGAGTTCTCTGGCGACGAGGATCGTGTCCCGGTCGTAGAAGGCGCGAGAAAGTTTGCGCATCGTAACCGGCTTACCTTCGCCGCATTAGGATGGACCAGCCGAGCGGACGGAAATCCGCCTTCTTCGTGGCAAACCGGAACTCGTGCAGTTCCAAGATATCAAACAGTGGCCCCAATTCCGCGCGGATTTCATCTTCGCTGACCACAGGCGGGCCGGGATCGGTGTCCTCCTTGGCGTTGCCGGCCATGCTCAGCCACCAACTACCGGGGCGCGTGGATTTCCGGAGAAACTCCTGAAACCGTTTCAGGTCGATCGTCCGCACACAATGATAGACGCCGCGGTCGAAGAGGATGTCGTACGGCCCGCCGAGATTGTCCTTCAACACGTCCGCCACACGAAAGCCCGCCGTCACGGCGGCGGCGCGCGCTTTGTCACGGGCGATTCGGATGGCCGGCTCCGCGATGTCCACTGCCGTAACGACAAATCCCGCCGGGCCAGTTCGACCGCATTCGTCCCCGTCCCGCAGCCAAATTCCAAAACGGTCTTGCCTGTCAGTGTTCCCGCACCGAGGATCCGGAGCAATTCCTCGCTCGGCTTTCCCGAGTCCCACGGGGTTTCTCCCCGCAGATATCGGTCCGTGAAATCAACCGTCTCGGCCATGGCCAGCACGCCGGCTACTTCTTTTCCGCGGTCTGCTTGACAAATGACCCATTGATCTCAATGTTGACTTCTTCGCCAAGCATCAAGCCGCCCGCGTCCAATGTCTTGTTCCACGACACCCCGTAGTCCTTGCGATTGAGGTTCGTTTTGGCTTGCAGTGCCAGGTGCACATTGCCCATCGGGTCTTTGATCGGCCCTTTGATCGTGTACGGCAGCGAGATTTCCTTTGTCACGCCATGCATGGTGAATTTTCCAGTCAACTTCTGGGCATCGACGCCCGTGCTTTCGAAGGTGATTGTGGGATACTTTTCCGCATCGAAGAAATCGGGACTGCGCAAATGATTATCCCGCTTCTCAACGTCCGTATCGATGCTCTTGGTCTGGATGGTCGCGCCCGCCTGCTTGAGCGCGTTGCCGTTATCGGGATCGACCGTAATGGACCCCTCAAATTGACGGAACCGGCCGTGCACGGTGTCGATGACCATATGGTCGATTGAAAAGCCAATCGAGCTGTGCGCGGGATCAACTTTGTATGTGTCCAACGCCCACGCCGATGTGCCCATCAACACAAAAGCCGCCACGACAGCTATAATGCGAGTGATTCTCATGGTTCGTGCGTGTCTCCTTCTCCAGTGGTTTCATCCGTTTAGTTGTTTGCAACGCCCTGCAACCCGTCTCCCGGGCAGTGTGGCACGGTTTTCATGCCAAATCAAACAGCAAAGGCTCCGGCGCCTCGGCTGCTTGGACTGTCAGCTCGGTTTTTTCCGGGGTACGAGGTGGGACGCCCGGGTGTCCGGTGGGTCAGGGCTCCAACTTGGCGTCCATCGTGATCGTGGCGTTCAACACGCGGGAAATGGGGCAACCAGCTTTGGCGTTCTTGGCCGCTGTCTGAAACGCCTCGGCACTTGCTCCCGGTACCTTCGCGGAAACATCCAGGTGGACCGCTGTCAACGTCCAGCCTGCTTCCAGTTTCTCCAGGGTCACCGTCGCGGTTGTCGCAATGCGCTCCGGCTTCAGGTTCGCACCACCCAGTTGCGCGGAGAGCGCCATCGAAAAACAGCCCGCGTGCGCCGCAGCGATCAATTCTTCGGGGTTGGTTCCAATGCCGCTCTCGAACCGCGTACTGAATGAGTATTGCGTGTCCTTCAGGACCCCGCTCTCGGTTGTGATCGCGCCCTTACCGTCCTTTAAACCCCCGTTCCATGCTGCCGATGCTTTTCGTTTCATGTCCGTGCCTCCTGATGATTCCAGTTTAGAGTATCGCTTTCACCACGCCACCCTCGGCGCGGACGGCGGCCCCGTTGATCGCGACCGCCTCGGTCGAACACACAAACGTCACGACACTGGCCACTTCCTCGGGATGCAGGAAACGCTTCAACAGGGATGTGGGCCTTACGTTCTTGAAGAACTCCTTTTCAAACTCCGCGGGTGTCACGTGTTGCTGTTTGGCCAGTTCCGCGACAAAAGTCGTGACGCCTTCCGAAGCCGTTGGGCCCGCCAACACACTGTTCACCGTCACACCGGTGCCCGCGCACCCCTCGGCGATGCCTCTCGCCACCGCCACCTGTGCCGTCTTCGTCATGCCGTAATGCACCATTTCGGCGGGAATGTGTACCGCGCTTTCGCTGGAAATGAAGACGATGCGACCCCAATTGCGCTCCTTCATTCCGGCCAGATAGGCGCGACTCAGCCGCACGCCCGACATCACGTTCACCTCAAACGTGCGCAGCCAATCGGCATCGGGGATTGTTTCAAATGGTTTTGGCTCGAAGATGCCCAAATTGTTCACCAGCACGTCCACGGTTGGCACCCGGTGTACCAGTCGTTCGCAGCCATTAGCAGTTCCCAGATCCTCGGCAACCCCTTCGAGCGTCGCATCCGGCACTTCCTTGCGGATATTCCCGATCGCTGCGTCAACCCGCACCTGCGTGCGGCCATTGACCCAGACCCGCGCTCCCTCGCGCGCCAGGCCCAACGCGATTGCGTAACCAATTCCCGCGGTCGAGCCGCTGACCAGTGCCGTTTTCCCCGCAAGTCTGCGATCGGTCACGAGTCCCCTTCTTTCGGTGTCAGTTGGTTGATCACCAGGGAATCACTTTTCGGTCGCGCAGGAATTGACCGGTCAAATCGCGTGGGGCATCCGTCGCCAGCCAGGTCACCGTGTCCGCGCCCTGTTGGACCGTGCGTTGCGCATTCGGGCCGCCCATATCGGTCT
>CAVYAC010000111.1:0-8458 GCA_963766065.1 uncultured Verrucomicrobiae bacterium | reverse complement strand
CATCAATTTGGGCAAGAGCGGGTTGAAGGTGTCGCGGTTGTGCCTCGGCTGCATGAGCTACGGGGTGCCGGAACGGGGCAATCATCTGTGGTCGCTCCCGGAAGATCAGAGCCGGCCATTCATCAAGCGCGCTCTCGAAGTCGGCATCAACTTTTTCGACACGGCCAACGTGTACTCCGACGGCACGAGCGAGGAGATCGTCGGACGCGCGCTCCGCGACTTCGCGAAACGGGACGAATTCGTGTTGGCGACGAAGGTCCACGGGAAGATGCGTGACGATCCGAACGGAAAAGGCCTGTCGCGCAAGGCGATCCTGAGCGAGATCGACCACAGCCTGCGCCGACTCGGCATGGACTACGTCGACCTCTACCAGATTCATCGCTGGGACTATGACGCGCCGATCGAGGAGACGCTCGAGGCGTTGCACGACGTGGTAAAAGCGGGCAAGGCGCGGTACATCGGCGCGTCATCGATGTTTGCCTGGCAGTTTTGCAAGGCGCTGGATCTGGCCGAGCGTCACGGCTGGACGCGGTTCATCTCGATGCAGAACCATTACAACCTGCTCTATCGCGAGGAAGAACGGGAGATGATGCCGCTCTGCCAAACGGAAAAAATCGGCGTGATTCCGTGGAGCCCCTTGGCGCGAGGGCGATTGACCCGCCCCTGGGCGCAGAAATCGAGCACCGACCGGGCGGGGTCGGATAACTTCGGCAACATTCTTTATGGCAAGACGGAAGCATCGGACAAGGGGATCGTCAACCGCGTGACCGAGCTCGCCAGGAAACGTGGCATCCCACAGGCTCAGATCGCGCTGGCGTGGATGCTGCAAAAACCATTCATCACGGCGCCCATCGTCGGCGCGACGAAACCGCAACATCTGGAAGACGCCGTCGCAGCGTTGTCAGTCAAGCTGACAGCTGGGGAAGTCGCAACCCTGGAACAACCCTACGTCCCGCATCCCATCGCCGGCTTCTCGTAAACGCAGGCCAGAACTGTAGCCGCAGGCTTTAGCCTGCGCTGATGATCGGATTCATACGCACCCTAAAGGGTGCGGCTACGACCAGAGACGGGTTTCATCACCGTTTGGCGGTGAGTTGCGTGGCGGCGCGCGGCGGCTGCTCGATGCCGGCGCGGATGTCGTACATCTTGTAGCCAATGTCGCGGGCGGCATTGACGGTCTCCGTGTACGGCGTGTCGGCGACATCGACGAACCCGTTCTGGTAATTCTCGCCATCGAGCGTCCGGCCCGTGGTCGGCTCGTCGCGATACGAGAACCAGTGGCAGCCGACGAAATTGGGATGGCGGAGCGCGTCGCTCACGAAGCTCTCGTAAGCAGCGGCGCGCTCCGCTTGATCCTTGACCCTCACCAGTCCTGGGCTAAATTGCCCGCGGTCGGTCGCACCAAAGTGAAATTCGCCGATGATCACCGGCGCATCGACACCGGCAGGCAACCGGAAATCCGCCACTGCACGCCGATAGATGTTGTAGCTGAGCACGTCGCAGTAGTGTGCCGCGATCTCGACAACCTCGGGGTTCACACCCGCAAACCGGCAGCCGAGATAAAGATGGTTGGGAGCGGTTTCGCGCACGGCTTGACGGCACAGTTTGAAATACTCCCGAACCGTGTGCTGATAAAACGCCACCAGATCATCATGCGCGCGCGTCTTGTCGGGCATATCGCGGCTTTCGATGAGGTCGCCCCAGGACTTGTAGTGCATGCCCCAAACGCCGTTGAGTTTCTCGATGAGCCGATATTTCGCCATCAGGTCCGATGCGAGCACCTGTTTGGCGGCCTGGTACGCCGGCGAATCGATCGTCGCCAGCGCGAGGGAAATATCCGTCCCCCAGATGAGTTCGTTGTCGATGAAATAGCCGATGCACCACGGGTCGTCCGCGCTCGCCGCGGCCTGGTCGGCCATGCTGGCCCGCAATTGCGTGCCGAAATTCGGGTCGAACACATCGCGAAACCGTCCCCAGTAGCCCTTGGTTCCTTCGATCGGTCTGCTGGCAAAATGCACCGCCGCCACGTACGGCGTCCGATCTTCCTTGCACAGCTTCGGGTCGGACCAGTTGCCGATGGTGTTGAGGCCCCAACTCCGTAACCGCTGTTGCGTGGTGTCGTTAAAACTGTTGCGCCAGTCCGCGCCGTACTTGCGTTTCAGGTTGACACCCGCAAAATCAAACGTCGCCGGCGTCGCGTCCGTGTAATGTCCCCATTGCGACTGGCCGCCCGGCGTCAAGAACTGCCGGAAATCCTCTTGGTTCCCCGGAAAATCCTGGAACCACGCTGTGCGTCCATCAACGGGCGTCGATTCGCCGGGCCAGATGCAATCGATCCCGTTCGAGAAGAACAATCGTCCGTCCGGATCGACCAGCCACCATTTCCCGTCATACTTGGCGGTACGGAAATACCCCGTTCCCAAGAGCAGCGGTCCCCGTTTCCAACCACCGTATTTGTCCCACGACCTCGTCCCGCGCCTGGATTCCAGTTCGGTCGTCTCGGCGAAGCGTTTCGCGGTCAGCTCCTCGGTCGAGTGGATCTTGTTCGGCCAATCCGCGTGGATGTACTGTCCATACGTGTCAATGAACGGAAATAGCGAGCGCATTTCCCCGTTCGGTCGCGTGACGCTGGCGCTCAATTCGCTCAACCGCACGTCGCCGATCTCAAAACTGAATTTGCCCTTCGGTTTCGGTACAAGAATGGCCACCCGCGCTATCGCACCCGGGTCAATCGTGTCCTCACCCGGATCCGGTGGCGGGAACGACCGCATCCCAAACATGGGCAGCGACGCCAAACTGAATGCCGACCGCCTGAACCACACTTCCAGCGTCCCGCGCGCGCCCGGGGCCAGCGTCACCTGGCCCCTGTTGCAGTGCAGCGGGGGATCGGCGTCGGCATTTTCGACGCGGCATTCAAGTGTGAGCTCGGCGTCGCCAACGTTGCGGACGTCAAGGAGCAGCCCGTCATGCTCGGAAAGGTTCCAATGTCCGCGCGGGGCTTTCAATACGATGCCCGCCCACTGCGGGTCATCTTCGCCGTCTACGCGCAAGGCCAAGCCTGAATCTCCTTGCGCGGGAGACACTTCCACCGCACGCATTTCGACGGCGTCGCTGGGTTTTCCGCGGGTAAAAGCGAACAGGACGGATTGGGCATCGAGCCGGCCGCTGCTGGCTAACCCCGCCAGCAAACACATCCCGGCGACCGCCATGCGTCTCGCAGTCGCGGGGCGACCTGCGATTCGTCCCGCCATGCTGAAGCAACCTACGCGAAAATCGTGCCGCGTCAACTCATACCGGCGATTTTCTGAAGATTCTTTTGAGGACGGCGCGGGAACCCGCGGGAACCATCCTTCTCGAACGCAACACCGATTGGGACTTGTTCAGCGCACCAATTCTTCCAAACCTCCCGCTGTCGCCAGCTCTTCCTCCATATCCACGATTTCCTTAATGTTATGGAGAAACCAGCGGTCGATCTTGGTCAGTTGGAAGATGGCATCCATGTCAAAACCGGCACGAAAAGCGTGGCGGACGTAGAAGATGCGTTCGGCGCATGGGGTGATGAGTTTGCGCTCGATTTCCTCGTGGGGAGGAATCTCACGGCTGCCCCAACGTCCGCCGCTCAAGCCGTGCGCCCCGATTTCCAGCGAGCGGAGTGCCTTTTGGAGTGCTTCCTTGAACGTGCGGCCGATCGCCATCGCTTCCCCGACGGATTTCATCTGCGTGGTGAGCGTGGGGTCGGCTTGCGGGAATTTCTCGAAGGCGAACCGCGGGACTTTCACGACGACATAATCAATGGCCGGCTCGAAGCTCGCCGGGGTGGACTTGGTGATGTCGTTCGGGATTTCGTCGAGCGTGTAACCGACCGCCAATTTGGCAGCGATTTTCGCAATGGGGAAGCCTGTCGCCTTGGACGCAAGCGCGCTGGAACGGCTGACGCGCGGGTTCATCTCGATCACGCACATGCCGCCCGTTGTCGGGGTTGACGGCGAACTGGATGTTCGAGCCGCCCGTTTCGACGCCGATCTCGCGGATGCAGGCGAAACTGGCGTCGCGCATGATCTGCCATTCTTTGTCGGTAAGCGTCTGGATCGGCGCGACGGTGATCGAGTCGCCGGTGTGCACGCCCATCGGGTCGAGGTTTTCAATGGAGCAGACGATGACGCAGTTGTCGGCCTTGTCGCGCATCACTTCGGTCTCGTATTCCTTCCAGCCGATGAGGGATTCTTCGACGAGGATTTCGGTGACGGGCGAGGCGTCGAGTCCGCCCTGGGCCATGGCATCAAATTCCTCCCGGTTGTAAGCAATCCCGCCACCCGTGCCCCCGAGCGTGTACGCGGGCCGGATGATCACCGGGAACCGCCGATCATGTGGGTAATCTCCCGCGCTTCCTCCACCGTGTGCGCCACGCCGCTGACCGGCACATCGAGCCCGATCTTCTGCATGCACTGCTTGAATTTTAACCGGTCTTCGCCCTTCTCAATCGCCTCCGCTTTCGCGCCGATCATCTCGACCCCGTGCCGTTGCAGCGTCGCCGTTGCGCCACAATGCCATCGCCGTGTTGAGCCCCGTCTGGCCGCCGAGCGTGGGCAGCAGCGCGTCGGGTTTCTCCCGTTCGATGATTTTTTCGACCACCTCGGGCGTTATCGGCTCGATGTACGTGCCGTCGGCAAACTCGGGATCGGTCATGATCGTCGCCGGGTTCGAGTTCACCAGCACGACCTTGTAACCTTCCTCGCGCAGGGCCTTGCAGGCCTGCGTGCCCGAGTAGTCGAACTCGCAGGCCTGGCCGATCACAATCGGGCCGCTGCCGATGATCAAAATCTTATGGATGTCCGTCCGTTTGGGCATACTCGCGCGCGTACTCTAGCCAGAGACCCGCTCGGATGCACTCAGATTTTGCGGTTGGGGCGCCGAGTTGTGTAGCCACGCCACTCCGTCGGCGTGGGACTGCCGGGCTGGCAGAGTGGGCGAGCGTGTCTCCTCTCCCCTCCGGAAGGAGCCGAGTCCGACGAGACGCCGCCTGCCGTGCCGTGGCGGCAAAGGATTAAGGTGAGGGGGCAAACGTCTTCTTCGAAACGGCGAGTGCAGGTTGAAATAAATGCCACACAACGGGCGCGCCTTGTCGTTCTCGCTGATCATGATGGTCACGTGACGGTCCAGCGCAATGCCGTGACGCAGGCCCGGCGCGCGATGTTCGAACACGTTGATCGCCTTTCCCATCAGCGATTGCAGGCTCTTGAGAAATTCATCCGGCGTCTTCTCGACGCACACGACAAACTTGTCGTAGCTCTTCGCCGCCGCGGCAATCTCATGCTGAAAATCTTCAATGCGCAGTCCCATGGCGGCACCAGTATGATCACACCCCCGCCCCGCTGCAAGAGCCTGCAATGTCTTTGTGGAGCTCCGGCAAATTCAAGTGCCCGCATTTTTCACAGGAATGGCGGAATTTGGATTGACGGGCGCGATGGGACACGGCATTCTGGCACCAACGGTTTCACCAAGGAGGGACCGCGATCGAGTCGTGATCAAGTTTCGTTGCCTGAATTGTGGCCAGAAGCTTGCCGTCGTCGAAGATGGCATTGGCGGCGTTGTCTCCTGCACGAATTGCGGCGATCCAATCGTCGTGCCCCCGTATTCCATCACGGAATTTTTCTCAGCCGAACCGACCCGGCGCGCGCGTTCTCCTGTCGCCGGCGGCATGGAATTGCTTCATCCCACTCCCATTGTGGAACGCGTCGAAGGCGGAACTACGGCCTTGCGGATGGCGTTAATCCCGCATCTGGCGCGGCTGATGATGAACCGGCTCGTGCAGGCGCTGTTCGCGCAACGGGAAACCCTCATCGACACGCAGGCCGAAGCCACCAAACGCATGGCCGACCTCGAAGAACGGATCGCCAGGGCGCAGGTGACGGTCCAGGACCGGTTCGCCGCTTACGAAAACCGCATCGCCGAACTGGAAAAGCAGCTACTGGCCGTCGAGGAAGAGAAACGCGAGTTGATGCGCCAGAATTTCCAGATCGCCCGGAAAGCGCTCGAAGCCGAGAACGCCGCGTCCCAACCCAGCCGCGTGAACCTACGCGACGCTGGGTTTCTGCTGCGCGCGTAGCGCCTGTTCGTAGCACTGCAGCGCTTCGCCGTAGCGCTCGAGCCGATTGAACACCCCGCCCTTGCTGAGGTAGGCCATCGTCATCGAATTATCCAGCGCGATGGCGCGGTCGTAGCAGTCGATGGCTTCGTCGAGTGTCCCCAGGTGTTCCAGCGCCATTCCCTTTTTGACGAATGCTTCGGCATTCGTCGGGTCGAGCGCGATCACTTCATCAAAACACGTGAGCGCCGTGTCGGCCTGCTGCAAATTGAGATGGGCCTGGCCCTTGCCCAGCAACAATGCGATCCGGGCATCCCGCTCGGTTTTCTCGGTCTTGGCGCGTGTCGCGGACGAATCCGCCTCCGTCGTTTCCGCCCGCGCTTCGGTACCGTCCGTCGGCAATTCGACGGGCTTCTTCGGCGCCCCGTCCTCAGGGCCGTGAACCGGTGCGGCCGCGCCTTCGAGTTCGTTGATCCGCTGCTCCAGCCGTTCGATGGTGTTGAGGAACCGCGTGGTCGATTGTTCGACGCGATTGAACGGAACAACCTGCGTGTCACCCGCGCCGAGCGCGGCGGGGGTGAAACCGGGGCCGAGAGCGTGCGCGGTGAACTGCGCGATCATCGTTTCGGTCCGTCGATTCATGATGCGCAACAGGAATACCGCGAAAAACAACATCCCGAAGAACCCGGCACCGGCGAAGATGCCGACCATGATGAGGGTGAACCGGTGCGAACTTTGCATCACCTCGATCTCGCGTTCGCGCTCCGAGGAAACCGATTGCTCGATGCGGTTGAGGCGCGATTCGACCTCCTCGCTGCTGCGTTTCGCGGCGGCTTCGGCGTCCTCGCGGGCCTGTTGCACGGCACGGGCATTGGCGGCGGCGTCCTGCCGCTCCTGCTCGATCTCCGCATCATGGATTGCTGCTGCTCCTGAAGTTGTTGATACGACTGGACGACGTGCTGCGCCCACGCGGCATCGCCTTCGGAAGCCTGGTCCTTGGCAGCAGTTGTCGAGTTGGTTTCCGTGGCCCCGAACGTGGTCGGGACGGTGGCGCAGAGACACAGCGCCACGAAAAAAGCGGCGGTCGCCGAGACGCGTCTCGGACTTCTACAGTTTCCTCCCATAATTCCAAGGTCCCCCAACGCGAAACGTAGAAGAACAAGCCACAGAATTCAATGCAAAAATCGGCCAGACTGCCCGTAGTAACGCCGCCCAATGCGCTGCCGTTGACAGATGGCAGGCGCAAACCTATAGTCGGTGCGTTGTATTTCCCGACAAGGAGATGACCGACCTGTGCCCGAGATCGCCTACGTCAACGGAGAGTTTCTGCCTCTCGAACGCGCCACCGTTCGCGTGGAGGACCGCGGATTTCAGTTCGCGGATGGCGTGTACGAGGTGGTGCGCACCTACGGCGGCAAACCGTTTGCGACGGACGAGCATCTGGCACGATTGTCCCGCAGTCTCGAAGCGCTCGAGCTGAAAAACCCGCTCGCTGTCGAGCAGTGGAAATCCATCATCGACGAGGGCATCCAACGCTCCGGTTTTGCCGAGGCGATCGTGTACCTCCAAATCACGCGCGGTTGCGCCCCGCGCCATCGCGGAATACCAAAGGACGTGGAGCCCACGATCGTGATGACCGTCCGCCAGTTGGGTCCGCCCGCGACGAAGGTTCGCGAGACCGGCATCGCGGTCATCACCGTACCGGAGTTTCGCTGGGGTCGGGGCGATATCGAAGAGCATCGCGTTGCTGCCGAGCGTCCTTGCGTATCAAATGGCGAAGAAGGCCGGTGCCAACGACGCCATTTTCGTCGGGGACGACGACGTTGTGAACGAGTCGAACTTGCCGGCAACGTGTTTGTGGTCACGCGGGGGCGATTGCGCACGCCTCCGAAGAGCATGCGAATTTTCCCGGGCGTCACCCGCGACAAACTTCTGGAAGCAGCCCGCGCCGGCGGAGTGGAGACTGCGGAGGAACGGATCACCAAATCCGATCTCTACGCCGCGGATGAGATGTTCCTCACCAGCACCACGGCAGAGGTCGTACCGGTCGTGACCGTGGACGGGAAGCTGATTGGCACGGGGAAGACGGGCCGGTCTCCACGCGGGTGTTCGAGCAGTTCGCGCGGATGTTTATCCGCAAGTAACGATTACTCGACCGGGTCCGGCATCTTGTCGAGCAGGTAGTTCTTCGCCGGAACCGTCGTGGTCTTGATCTCGCCGTTCTTGTCGGGCGCGGTCGGCGCGACGAAGACAAAGTCCATGAGCGTCTTGGCGGCATGGCCGGTGTCGATGTGCACCGGGACATCCGCCACGGCAAGGGCGCGCTCGTTATCACGGCGCGTATGGTCGTAGGTCAGGTTGAGGTTCCCGATC
>CAVYAC010000110.1:0-32248 GCA_963766065.1 uncultured Verrucomicrobiae bacterium | reverse complement strand
AATTGCTGCTGGCGGTGCACGCCGCGGCGCTCCCGAGTTCCCTGCTGGAAAGCGAATTGTTTGGACACGAGAGGGGCGCGTTTACGGGAGCGGTGGAACGGCGGATCGGGCGGTTCGAGCTGGCGGAGGGGGAACTCTGTTCCTTGACGAGATTGGGGAGTTGGAGCCGGCGATGCAGGTCAAGTTGTTGCGGGTGCTGGAAGAACGGGCGTTCGAGCGCGTCGGGGGGCAAAAACGTTGCAGGTGGATGTCCGGTTGGTCGCCGCCACCAATCTGGGACTTAAAAAAGCTGGTCAGTGAGGGCAAGTTCCGCGATGATTTGTTTTATCGGCTCAGCGTTGTGACGGTTGACCTGCCACCGCTGCGGCAGCGGCGGGATGATATCCCGCTGTTGGTGAAGGCGTTTCTGGATGAGTTCGGCCGGGAGAACAACAAGCCGGTTCGCGAGCTGACGCCGGAAGCATTGAACCTGCTTCTGGCGTAGACTGGCCGGGCAACGCGCGGGAATTGCGCAACGCCATCGAGCAGATGGTGGTTCTGGCGCGTGCGGAACGGTTGACCGTGCGTGACGTGCCCGCGGCCATTCGAGGAGGGGCGGACCTGGGCAAGATCAACGTGGTCCGCGCCGGGATGACCGTCGAAGACGCCGAACAGCAATTGATCGTGCAGGCATTGAAGGAGACGGACGGGAACCGCACGAAAGCGGCGCAGAAGATCGGCATCAGCCGTCGGACATTGCATCGGAAACTGAAGAAGTACGGGCTCGAGAATTTGTAGGACGAAGCGAGAATCGGAGAACAGGAGCAGAGAACATGGCGCGATCCGTAGCACCGGAAACGACGATCCAGACGGCGGTCTTTCAAATTGAGATTGGGCGGGGCAGGAAAATCATGCAGTGGCTGTTGTTGATCCTGCTGGCGGCGGCATTGAGTCTCGTGTATACGGCGGGACAATTTCGCGGGCTCAACAAGCGGGAATCAATGGATATGGCCCAATTGGCGCGCAACCTTGCGCACGGCCAGGGCTTCACCACGTATGTCATCCGTCCGCTCAGCCTCTGGCAACTCGAACAGAACGGTTGGAACATTCAAGACAAAGCCACACGGGCGAGGTTGATCATGAACCACCCCGATATTTGCAATCCGCCGTTGTATCCGATGGTGTTGGCGGGATTGTTCAAGATCCTTCCCGGCAAAGGCATTCACGTACGACTCGGCCGAACACGTCTACTACCCCGAGCGTTGGGTGATCCTGCCGTTCGACCAGCTGTGCCTGTTTGCGTGTCTGCTCCTCACCTATGCATGGGCGAAGCGACTGTTTGACCGGCGCGTGGCCATCATGGCGACCTGGCTGCTGTTCTTCTCCGACACGTTGTGGTCGTATGGCGTGTCCGGATTGCCGACAAACTTCCTGATGCTGTTGTTCCTGTTGGCGACGTACTGTTTGTTTGTTGCCGACGGCAAACTCAATCCGGCCGAGCGGATCGAGGGGGCGCCCGCTGGCCCCACACCGGCCCCAGCGACCGGCCAGGCCGTGCTCTGGGTGCTTGCCAGCGCGGTGCTGGTGGGGCTGTGCTTTTTGACCCGGTATTTGGCGGCGTTTTTGCTGCTGCCGATGGTGATTTATGTGATGCGCATCTTTCGGGGGTGGGTGGCGGCCATATGGGCGGCTGTCTATGTGGCGGTGTTTGCCGCGGTCATTACGCCGTGGTTGGTCCGTAACCATCGCGTCTCGGGTAGTGCGCTGGGTATCGCGCAATACGAGTTGGTGGATCGATCCGGGACATTTCACGGAGAAGCGCTGCCACGCTCTTACAAACCTGACTTTCGTGACGCTTACTCGATGCATGCGCTCTCGACAAAATTCCTGACCAACGCGCGCATCGTGTTGCTGAACAATCTGCGCCTTGTTGGCACCGATTTTCTGGTGTTGTTCTTTGGAGCCGGGATCTTGTACGGTTTTCGTCGGCGGGATGTGTCGCGGTTGCGAGGCTTGGTGCTGGGGGTGATCGTAATGGCCATTCTTGCCATGTCGCTGATCGGGTCGGACCCGGAACGCAGCGGCCCGGAATGTGGGCGGAGGGAACTTGCTGGTCTTGCTGTTGCCAATCATCGCGATTTACGGGACCGCCTTCTTCTATTTGCTCTTGGATCGGGTGCCCTTTCGCATCAAACTGACCCGCGGCATGGCGATCGGCGGTTTCGTCTTGTTGAACGTGTCGCCGATGATCTTCACCATGTTGCCGCCGCGGCAGGGGATGTTTCCCTATCCGCCTTACGTCTCCCCCGTCGTGCGCAGCGTCTCGGCCCAATTCGAACCCGACTCGCTGGCGTGCAGTGATATGCCGTGGACCGTCGCTTGGAACGGGGAACGGCGAGCCATCTGGATCCCCCTGACCCTCGACGATTTCTACGAGATCCATGATTTCGTCGCGCCGAAGGGTGTCCAGTATTTGTTTCTCACGCCGTATATCATTGACGCACGACCGCAATCAGAGGTTGCCAAGGGCGAGTACAAGGGATGGGAATTGTTTCTGCGCGGCCAGCTACCCGCGAGTTTCCCCCTCAAGGCCTACAGCCCGTTGCCACCGGACAACGAGCAGGTTCTCCTGGCCGACCGTGCCCGCTGGGCGAACCAGAAAAATGCTGCCACCGAGCTGGAAAGCAATCCGTTTACCATACCCGGTCTGACCAATCGTCCGCCCGCGTCCCCGGGAACGAAGACCCCAGCGCCAGCGACACACTAACCAACAGGACCCGGCCACAGATGGCGACGGATCGCAACCCATGCGCGCCGCAACCGTCGCCAACGCGTCTAAACGTCGCCAACCGGGCATCAAACCCCTCAAACGAAGCCAATTTTGGAAAGCCGAGGCGCGAGGGTAGCCGCGGAGCCGAGTCCTCGAGACGCAACCACGTCGTGCCTAGGTTGCAAACGAGGCCGTGATGTTTCGGCACCCGTAGGGCGACGCGAACAGGCGTGAGCGGAGTCAAACAAAGCCAAGTGCCAAAATGGCACACCTTGATCTCTAACCTATTGTCCATCAATCCAATCCACAACTGCTAACACCAAAAATATTGGCTTGTTTTACCCGATTTAACATTTCACCGGCACCGTCCCCTGCCGTATGCCCAATTTGGGTTCGTTTTTGGCTTTCCCAAACCGAAATTTCCACGCCGGCTTGCGTAGAATTGGGTTCGTTTTGCAACCCCCTCCCCGTCGGGCCCTTCCCCTTGCAGCCGCGTACCGTGTACGCGGACCTACTGTTCGGCGCCGGTCTCCCGACCACGCCGCCCCCTATTGTAGAGCGGGATGCCGAGAGCCCGCCCCGAGCGAAGTCGAAGGGTCCAGATATCCCGCCGTTCCGGTCGTGCCGACTTCCCCTCGTTTCCGCTCGGAGCGTCGGGCTTCCGCACGACCGTTGACTGTAGCGTCGCCTGCCCCAGGCGAAACGCCGTGCCGTAGCTGTAGCCGCGGCGCTTTCCGCTTGTAGGGCAGCCGGCCCGGCTGCCGTCGTTGTAGATGACATGGTGAAAGTCGGGCGAGCGGGGAGTACGCTCACCCGACGATGAACACAACACAGACAAACTCCCACTGCCGAGGGGAACAAATCTCGGCTCCAAAAGCAACTCAGATCAAGCTGGGTATCGATGTCCATGCCCGCTTCTATGTGGTCGTGCGCCAACTCGACGGCCAGAACCCGCAGCCACCGCAGAAGTTCAGCCCGGCCCAATTCCGGGAATGGGCGCGCGAGCAAACCACCCTGGCCACGCAGGTGTTCAGTTGTTATGAAGCCGGCGCGTTTGGCTATGGCTTGCACCGGGACTTGCTGGCGGTGGGCGTGCGCAACGTCGTCATCTGCCCGCAAGAACTCGACGAGCGCCACACGGGCGTCAAGACCGATCAAACCGATGCGCGGGCGCTGGTGCTCAAACTGGACCAGTACGTTCGGGGCAATCTGTATGCCTTGGCGGTGGTGCGAGTGCCCACTCCCGAAGAAGAACAGCGCCGGGCGCTGGGCCGCCAACGCGAGCAGTTTCGGGATGAACGCCGCCGCTTGGAAGCCCAGGGGCGCAGCCTACTGTTGAGCCAGGGCCGCCGGCTGAAGGGCCGGTGGTGGAAACCGCGCCCCTGGCAAGCCTTCAGCGTCAGCGCGCCGCCAGCCTGGATGGTGGAACAGTTAAGCCGATTGCGGCGGCTGGTGGTGGCGGTGGACGAAGAACTCCAGGCCTTGACCCGGCAGTTGGAGCAAACGGCTCCCCAACAGCGGCCCGTGGGACTGGGCGGCCTGACCCACGCGTTGATTGAGCGAGAGGTTTGCGATTGGACGCGATTCAACAACCGGCGGCAAGTGGGCAGCTATCTGGGGCTTTGTCCGCGCGAGGCTTCCAGTGGGGGCCATCGGCGGTTGGGCTCGATCACCAAACACGGCAATCCGCGGCTGCGGGTTTGGCTGGTGGAGTTGGTCTGGCGACTGGTGCGCTTTCAACCCCAGTACGTGGCGCTGCGGCGCTGGGGGCCGGTATTGAGCGATCCGCGGGCCAGTGCGGCGCGGCGCAAGAAGGCGATCGTCGCGGTGGCGCGGCGCTTGGGAGTGGATCTGTGGCGGATGGCCACGGGCCGGGTAACGGCCGCGCAATTAGGCTTGGAATTGCGAACCAGCGGGAGCGGTCCCACGACGGCCTGAGTCCCGGCCACGGAACACGGGATGGGAACGGCAACGAAAAGCTTTGGCAGTGGCACGCGCCCGAAGCCGACGCGGGGACGGATGGCAGTCCGTCCCGTTTTGTAGATGGGGTGCGCTGATGTTCTGCGCGACGATCGTACGGATAGGTCATGGTGCACTGCTCCTGCGGGAGCATGTGCGGATAGCAGGTGGAACCCGGAGCGCAGTCTTCGAGGTTCAGGCAGAACAACACGGCTGAGGCAAACAACAGCAGAAAACAAGATGAACCACTAACCTGCGTCCCTTGCGAGCTTGACAATCACCATAGCAGCGTCGGCAAGCGGAGTCCGACGACACGCGCCGAATCTTTGCCGACAGCGCAATCCCAGCCGATAGCCTCTCACCTGTCCCTGGCTACCTCATTTCAAAGAACATCTCTTCCTATCGGACTACCGATATCACAACATGATAATCATGTCAACCGCAAAGCCGAGCGGCGAGGGTAGCTGCGAGGCGGCCTCGCGTCGTTTCGAGGCCCGCAGGGCGACGCGAAGGGGACTGAGCGGAAGCCAACCGACCTGCGACAGCAGCGGAGCCGAAAGCGGCACTGGCCGCTGAGAACCCCTGACAAAACCAGATTCTGTAGCCACGCCGCTCTGTCGGCGTGTGTCGGAAGCCCTAAAAACCCAAGGTGGCGCGGCGACAGAGCGCCGCGGCTACAACAAACAGTGGGTTTTGTTAGGCGCTCTAAGCCGAGTCCCGCAGTGCCGAAACGAAGGCGGAGCCGCGCCGGGCACGGCAAGACGCGGCCTCGTAGTATCTTGGGCCGCAAACGCACCCAGGGCGTTTTGGGCGCAACTGACACGCGGCCTCGTCGTATCCGTGGCCGTAATCAGCGCTTAATGATTCAGCGTCACGCCAGCCGAACAGCCCATACGCCGGGCCCCGCCCCGAATCCTTTTCGGGGTTGCCTGCCAAATCAGCCGCTTGTAGACTGCCCGCGCATGACCGCGCTGCAGGCAGCCTCCTCGCAACAACAGTTTTACGACAAGCTCGACGAGCTTGTTAAGACCGCCAGAGATCTCATCGTTACAGGATTCGGCGACGCATCACCCGAAGAGGCCACCAAGCAGCATCTCATCGAGCCGTTGCTCACGGCGCTGGGGTACAAGACCGCCAACTATGACAAGGAATTCCACATCCTCGACGATGACGTTGATTATCTCCTGAAAGACCGCCACCCCTTGATGTTCCTTGAGGCGAAGAGCCTGCACGATCCCGCGAAAAACCTGTTCAAGAAGCACCAAGAACAGGTCACCCGCTACATCTACAACTACCGCAGGACCCCGCCCGACAAACTCCGCGGCGAAGAACCGATCAACTGGATTGTCCTGACAAATTTCGCCCAGTGGTACTTCATCCGCCTCCATGAGGAGGTGCCCAGCTTCTCGTTCACGCTTGACGACATCGTCTCCCGGCGCGAGGAATTCTGGGAATTGCTGGCCCTGGAAAACGTCGTCGCCAACCGTATCGACGAACTCTACGACCAGCGGCAGAAAGCCGATCTGGACAAGCGGTTCCTCGCCGACCTCAAACGCTGGCGGCTCATCATCGCCAACGGCTTCGCGCTCCGCAATCCAGACCTGAGCATCCCCGACCTCACGAAAGCCAGTCAGCAACTACTCGATCGCTTCATCTTCTGCCGTATGCTCGAAACCAACCGGCTGATCGAACACGACACGCTGGCCCGGCGCTTCGCCCGTTACATCCAGCTCTACGGCGACCCGCCCACCAAACCGTTCTCGGAGGTTCTCAAAGAATCCCTCTTCGCCGAGATCAAACGCGACTTCAATACCGAGTTGTTCATCCGCCCGCAACTCTGCGACCAGCTTGCCATCGACAACATCGCCTTGGCCATTGTCATCGGTGACGAAGCCCTCACGCCCGATGTGGCCGCGCAATGCGGTTTCGAGCGGGGCCAGGGCGAGTTCCTCTCGTACAAACATCTGTACGGCTACGATTTCTCCCGCATGTCCACCGACATCATGGGCGCGGTCTACGAACGGTTTCTCGCCCATAAGCTGGACAAAAAAGATGGCCGCATCACTATCGAAGACACCAATGAGCTTCGCAAAAAAGAGGGCATTTATTACACGCCCCGCTATATTGTGGACTACATCGTCGCCCACACGGTCGGGAAAAAGATCGATCCCGTCCTAAAGGAAGCGCTCGCCTTGCTCGGATACAAGAATTACAAGGGCGCGCTCGCCAAAATCCGCGAACTGTCGCAAATCAAGGTCCTCGACGCCGCCATGGGCTCCGGCTCGTTCCTGTTGCGGGCCTTTGACACATTTGTCGATGCCTACAACGCCTACAACGCCGAGTGCGCGAAACGCAAACAAGCCCACGGGCAAACCACCGGCCTGTTGTTCGACGCGGGACGTGAAATCCCCGAGCCGGTCGAGCACATTGGGAAACTCGTGGTCACCGAGAACATTTTCGGCGTGGATCTGGACGAACAGGCCGTCGAGGTCGCCAAGCTCAACCTCTGGATGCGGCTCATGAAGGTCGAGCGCGAATACATCCGTGAGTCCGTCACCATCCGCAAGAACGGTGACAAGCCGCTGAATCTGCTGCCCACGCTCTCCAATAATCTGAAACGCGGCAATTCGCTCATCGACGATCCAGCCGTTGCCGGCGACGCCGCGTTCAACTGGAAAAGCGAATTCCCGGACATCATGCAGCACGGCGGTTTCGACTGCGTCGTCGGCAACCCGCCGTACGGGATGTTGCAGCCGCACAACACACCCGAAGATGTTCTTGCCTTTCTTCGGAAGACCTACGTTGCGGCAGAGTTTAAAATCGACTTATTCCATCTGTTCCTTCAAAGGGGAATCTCACTTCTCAAAACGGGCGACAGGTTCGGATACATCATTCCCACCAGCATCTTAAACAACGTCTACGTGCAGGTCTTGCGGGACTGGATTGTCGAACACTGCTGCATTGAGCAGATCGCCATTTCCCGCGAGATGGTGTTCCCTGACGCGGATGTGCACACCTGCATCCTTTTGCTGAAGAAGGAAACCGACGCAAGGAAACGATCCACACAAACGGTTCTAACGACGACGGAATTGAGTGAGACACTTGCTCTGACCCCAAAGTCGTTCTCTCACGTGTCCCAGGCCAGTTTTAGCACCCAAAGCGGCGGTGTCTGGAATATCCTGGTTAATGAAGGAAACAACTCTCTAATCAACAAGTTGACGAAGAGTTTTCCACGACTGGTAGAGGTGGGTGTAATTAATCGCGGCCTCATTACAGGAGACCGCGGCAAGTATTTCTCACCGACAAAAAAGTCTCCAGCCTACGTTCCCATCCTGCAAGGTGCGGACGTTCACCGATATCACACGTTGCCGCCGTCAGAATTCGTCTCCCTTGAAAAACCTTCTTCGGCTGGAGGTTCTTGGGACACTGAAGTGCACCTCGCCCCACACAAGATCGTAGTGCGAC
The DNA here is from genome assembly GCA_963766065.1 of uncultured Verrucomicrobiae bacterium. Lineage (GTDB taxonomy): Bacteria > Verrucomicrobiota > Verrucomicrobiia > Palsa-1439 > Palsa-1439 > Palsa-1439. Next base: position 24,075 of record CAVYAC010000110.1, on the reverse strand, counting down.
AGATCTCCCGAACACCGACAGCGAGCCTGATTCGGACACCTATTGCCGTCACAGGTAACGTTTTCACCGTGCGTGCCAAGTCCAAGTCGCTAAGGGACGAACTTCACCTCTTGGGAATCATTAATTCCCGTCTAACAGATTTCTTCTGGCGCACAATGTTCGCGGACTTCAGAAACGTCATTCCCACAGGTGACAATCGCCAGTCTCGCACAGCTACCAATCAAGATGGCTGACCCGAAATCTAAGAGACAAATGGCACTTTCAAAGCAAATTGTCAAAAGCGTCGAGGCTATTCAGGTGGCACACGACGGAGTATGGTTTTTGCCGCAGGCGTTACAGAAGAAGGCCGCCCAATTGCACCGCACAGAATGTGCGCTCGCCCACTATCTGCAAAAGGACTACAGGGCGACGGTAACGGCAGAAGTCCTGATTGGCGACGTGCGGCGCAAAGGATTCGTGCGTAAGATCGTGGTTCAGCCCGGAAAGAAACATATCACCATTGCCGCCGAAGTATCCGACGCTAAGGACGCACCGCCGGTAATTCAGCCGATAGTGCGGTTGACCTTTTCCAATCCGGTGTTTCAGCAGTTCATCTACGCATCCTGGCGAAGTTTCCTGGAAACCAACACCCACAAGAGCACTTGGACGACCGGGCAAGACCCCGCAGCCCTTTTACGATTTGATCGTCAACGGTCTCCAACCGCTGGTTTTTCTCCATCCTGCCGCACTGGCCAACCTGAAAGCCATTCGCGACTTGATGAAGTCCGTGGCCAAAGAAGTTGGCACGTCCGACCTCGCCGCCCTCGAACAAGAGATCGCCGACACCGATCAGGCCATTGACCGCCTCGTCTACGATCTGTACGGGCTGTCCGAGGACGAGATTGCAATTGTCGAAGGGGTTACGAAGTGAAGTAGGCCCGCTCCACGCCCTCGTGCCTTCTTCGTGTCTTTCGCGCTCGTCGTGGTGAGGAATTCCCGGCCACCCAGCGACGTGGCGCTACCGAAAATGAACCGGGGATTTCGCTTTCGCGAACGGTGCGACGCGGTTATAGTGGCCCCGCGCGCATCCACGGAAAATGAAACCGGCAGCGGCATTCTCGATCGGGTTGTGGACGGGGGCGGCGGTCATCGCGGCCGTCGGCCTGTTTACCGTACAGCAATTCGAGCGGGCGCGTAGCGGTGCAACATCCGCGACAGACTCCAATCTCGTCGCCGCCAGCGAACAGGTCCAACTTCTGGAACAGGACAATGCCCGGCTCAACGCGGAAGTGCAGCGTCTCAAAGAGACGGCGGCGGCGCTGAAAAGCAACATGCACGAAAAGGCCACGTTGGAAACCCGCCGCCGCATTCCCTTCCGGGTTCCGTCCCCGGAAGCGGAGATTCCGGCTCCCCGCCGGGCGCCTCCAGCAATTGGATGGAACAAGCCGTGGCCACTGCCGATGTCGATGCGTTGCCCGAATTGGAGAAAGCCGCGGGTCGCAACAATCACCGCGCCCTGGAAGCCATCGCCCTGCTGGCGGACCGCGACCAGTCGGCCACACTCACCCGCGTGTGGCGTTCGGGCACGCTGACGTTGCCCAATCAGGTGGATGCGACGCGCTACCTCGCCGCCACGATGGAGGTCAACCCCGACGCCGACCAACTGCTGCGCGCACTGGCCAGCTACCCCAATACAGATTCGCGCCTGCTCTACGCCGCCGTTGACGGCCTGGCCAACCCCGGTTTTCCGGTGAGCTTTGGACGCGAACAGCCGGTTCCCGTACCGCCGCATTTCAAACCGGATTACGCCGCGCGGATGCGACTGTTGGAAAGCCTGCGATCGTCCTTCACGGACGACAGTCTGCGCGCGTATGCCGACCAGGCGAAGGCCGAACTGCAAGCGCGGTGGGCGGAGACAAATCCGGCGTCACCGTAATGCGCCGTCGCCCGAATAAGGGATTGCGCGGACGCGGCGAGATGTGTGACGATTTGGGTTCAGCAAACAACCGAGGTCCGTGCCAGGTGCCGCGCCCCATTTTTTGGCGCATCCCGAAGGTGTTGAGAGGCCGGGACGGCCTGGCGCGGTTGGGACCCTGAATCGGATGGTGCCAGGCCCGTGAATCGACGCATGCAAAAGCTGGTGGCCGTGATTGCCCTGGTGGTCATTGGGGTGAGTTTTGGCGTGCTGGCGTTGCTGCGGGTCCGGGAGGCGAACGAGTTCCGCCGTCCGCATCCCGTGCAGACCCATGGCGGGACGAACTATGTCGTGCAGTTGGCGGAAGTCGTTGTGGGCAAGACCGAGACCGGTTGCGTGCTGATCGTATACCTGCGGTTGAAAAACCCGAATCCGTACGACGTGACCCTGAGCCGCAACTGGTTTGTTCTCATGGACCACGCCAAGGATTACTATCTGCCGTCAACCACCGGCACGCAGACAGAATTGATCCAATTGCCCGCCAACGGTATCCTCGATCGAGAGATGCTTAGTTTCACGGTCGCCGACGACACGTTTGCCGGCGCCGTGGCGCTCCTGGTGGGCCGGGAGTATATGGTTTTGTTGAAGGACGAGGAACCGTTCGAGGCGCGACTGCGTAACGGAGAGTTCCGCTCGTTCCAGCGACGCCACTGGTAGACGTTGAGGCTCCAAACGCTCATGTGGAAAACAATCAAGTTCTACACGGTCAGCGCGATCATCCTCGCGCTGGGCGGCGCCTGTCTCTACCTCTACTACTTCGGCGGTTGACAGACAGTCATCCGTCGTGTGGTGGACGCGCCGGCGGTCGTCCGGGAAATCCAGGAACTGAGCGAACTGGTCACGGTCAGATACAGCATCCAGAAAGTTGTCGGCTTGGAAGAAGATAAAGTGCCGTTCGGGTCCGAGAAGATCCTGCTGTTGGTGCAGGGGGATGTTCTCGGGGGAGTGGATCTGTCGTTGTTGTCCACGAACGATGTTCACGTGTCGGCGGAGGGCGTGGTCACCGCCCGCCTACCGCAACCGAAGGTCATGCATGTGTATCTGGACGAGAAGCAGACCCGGGTGTGGGACCGCTCCAAGACATGGTGGACCCCGTGGGAGCCCTATGATCCCGAACTGGAGCAAAAAACCCGTTTGGCGGCGCTGGAAGCGATCCAGGCCGCCGCCGTGCAGATGGGGATTCTGAGCAATGCGCAGGACAACGCCGAGACCACTGTCCGAAAGCTGCTCCACACCGGAGGCGTCGAGTCGGTGCGGTTCGTGAACGCAGGGAACGGTGCTGCGCTTGCGCCATAGGACTACGTTTTTACAGACGGGACATGTGGCGCCGTTTGTTGTAACTTTTGGGCTGGCGTCCGCGTCTGATACTTGAATACGCTTCGACGAAAATCACAAACGGTGGAATCTAACGATGGCGAATACGACCAAACGACGTTCTTGGAAGCGATGGCTGCTGATTGTTGGGGCGATTGCGTTAATCGGGCTCGGTGCGTGGTACATTAAAGTCCGCAAGGACAGCGCGCCGCAATACCTGACCGCCCCGGTCACGCGCGGCGACCTGACACAACTGGTCACGGCCGCTGGCCAGCTCAACCCGGTCACCAATGTCCAGGTTGGATGTCAGGTTTCGGGAACAATCGCCAAGCTGTTCGCGGACTTTAATTCGCCGGTGACCAATGGACAGGTGGTCACCCAGCTTGATCCGTCGATCTATCTGGCCAACCTTCATTCGGCCGAGGGTGACCTCGCCAATTCGGAAGCGGCCCTGGAACTGGCGAGTGTGAACGCGCGTCGCTCCAAGGAATTGTTGGCCAACCGGCTCATTCCCCAATCAGACGACGACCAGGCCGTGGCCACCCTTCATCAGGCGGAGGCGACCGTGCAGATCAAACGCGCGGCCGTGGAACTGGCGAGGGTGAATCTGCAATATTGCACGATTTATTCGCCAGTGGACGGCATGGTGATTTCTCGCAACGTGGACGTCGGGCAGACGGTGGCGGCCAGCCTGAATGCGCCCACGCTGTTCGTGATCGCCAACGATCTGACCAAAATGCAGATCGATACCAATGTCGGCGAGTCTGATATCGGCGGGGTGGAGGAAAAGCAAAAGGTGGATTTTACGGTGGACGCGTTTCCGAATCGGACGTTCCACGGCATCGTCTTGCAAGTTCGGAACTCGCCGACCAACGTCCAGAATGTCGTCAGCTATGACACCGTCATCGGGGTCAATAACGCGGATTTGAAACTCAAGCCCGGCATGACGGCCAACGTTTCGATTATCGTGGCCGAGCGCAGCAACGTATTGCGAATCCCCAACGCGGCGCTGCGCTTCCGGCCTCCGGAATCGACAACGAACGCGCCGCCGGCCGGGGCGGCCGCCGGCGGTGGTCCACCCGCGGGCAATGCTCCCTCCGGCCAGCATCCGAAGGGGGAACATCGCCCCACGCGGCCTGTTTACGTTCTGAAGGACGGCAAACTCGAGCCAGTTCAAGTCAAGATCGGCATCACCGATGGGGTGTATACCGAGATCACCGACGGCCTGAGCGAAAGCAACAACGTGGTCACGTTTGCCTCATTCAAGCAGGGCAGCACTTCGACGCAGGCGAACAATCCATTCGGCATGCGGCGATTCTGAGGAAGCGAGGCGTGTGACAGCGGTCATCAAACTCGAGAATGTGCATAAGACCTATCACACCGGCGAAGTGGAAGTGTTGGCCGTGCGGGGGGTCACCCTGGAGATTGCCTCGGGCGAATTCGTGGCCATCATGGGCGCCAGCGGTTCGGGCAAATCCACGATGATGAACATCATTGGCTGTCTCGACCGGCCGACGGAGGGATCGTATTTTTTGGATGGCGTTGACGTCTCTCATCTCGATCGTGACGAACTGGCCGCCATCCGCAACAAGAAACTGGGTTTTGTCTTTCAGGGGTTCAACCTGTTGTCGCGCACGTCGGCGCTGGAAAACGTCGAGCTCCCAATGTTGTACACACACGACCGCCTCAGCTCGGCGGAGCAACGCGAGCACGCGATCCACGCGCTGCAAATCGTCGGTCTGGCCGACCGCGCAGATCATTATCCCAATCAACTCTCCGGCGGCCAACAGCAGCGGGTCGCGATTGCCCGGGGGCTGGTCAACCATCCCGCGGTATTGCTGGCCGATGAGCCGACGGGTAATCTGGATACGCGCACGAGCGTGGAAGTCATGGGGGTATTCCAAAAACTCAACGAGGCGGGCATCACCATTGTCATGGTAACGCACGAACTCGATATCGCGGCGTTTACGAAGCGCAACGTGATCATGCGCGACGGCCTGGTGGTCAACGACGCGCCGGTCGAGCGCCGGTCGGTTGCCGAAGTTGAACTCCGCCGCCTGGAGCAGGCACAGCAAGCCGTGAAACTTTCCGCATGAGAATCACCGCCACGCTGCGAATGGCCCTGCGCGCGCTCCGACGCAACAAGATGCGCTCGACGCTGACCGCGCTGGGCATCATCATCGGCGTCGGCGCGGTCATTGCCATGGTCGGTATCGGCAATGGCGCGAAGTCACAGGTCGAAACGCAGATCGCCAGCCTGGGGCAGAATGTCGTTCTCGTGTTTGCGGGGAATTGGTCCAGCAGCGGGGTGCGGAGCGGCTGGGGCGGCGCCGGCACAATGACCGTTCGACGATGCGCTGGCGATTGCCCGCGAAGTGCCGGAAGTCATCAGCGTCAGCCCGGAGGTGCGCGACCATCAGCAGATTCTCGCCGAAGGGCAGAACTGGTACACGACGATCCTCGGGGAGGGACCGGACTATCTGGATATCCGCCAGTGGCCGCTGCAGGACGGCGCGATGTTTACCGACCAGGACGTGCGCGGAACCACCAAGGTCTGCATCATTGGAAAGACCATTGTCACCCAGCTCTTCCCCGGCGAGAATCCGGTCGGCAAGACGCTGCGCATCCGCGACATCCCCTTCAAGGTACTTGGCGTCCTGTCTCCCAAGGGGCTTTCGGTCATGGGCACCGATCAGGATGATGTCGTGATTATCCCGTATACCAGCGAGATGAAGCGTGTTTCCAAACGCACCAACCTGGGTTCGATCAATGTGCAATCCGCCTCACCCGATTTCTCCGACAGCGTGCAAAAGAGCATTGCGGACCTGCTCCGGCAACGTCATCGCCTCGGTCAGGGCCGTGACGATGATTTCACGATCCGTGGTCAACAGGAGATCGCGGACGCCGCGACGGCAACCACCCGCATTATGACCGTGCTGCTTGGCGCCATTGCCAGCGTATCGCTCATTGTCGGCGGGATCGGCATTATGAACATCATGCTCGTCAGCGTCACCGAACGCACGCGGGAGATTGGCATTCGCATGGCGGTTGGCGCCCATGGTCGCGACATCCTGTTGCAATTTCTCATCGAAGCGATCACGCTTAGTTCGTTGGGTGGAGTGATCGGGATTGCCATGGGAATCGGTTCAGCAAAGTTGTTGTCCGCCATCGCGGGGTGGCCCACGCTGGTCTCGGTGAGTTCGGTGGTGCTGGCGTTCCTGTTCAGTGCCGCCGTCGGCGTGTTTTTTGGTTATTACCCGGCCCAAAAGGCTTCTCGTCTCGACCCAATCGACGCCCTACGCTATGAATAGATCCATGAACTCCTACCTTCGGCTGAAATCTTTGAAACCGCATCTGGTCGGGATGGCCCTGCTGTTGGTCGCGTGCGTTGCCCGCGGACAGGTCACCAACCAGGCGAAGTCATTGACGCTGCAGGAATGCATCGAGCGCGCGTTGGAAAACAATCTGGAGATCAAGTCCCAGCGCATCACTCCCACCATCCAGACCTGGGGCGTCATGGGCGCGCAGGGCGTGTACGACCCCGTGCTTTCGGGCGGCATCAACAACCAGTCTACCACCACGTGGCTGTCGTCCCCGGACGCCGCCGGGCTCGGGTCGCCTTCCGGAACGGAACGGACCAAGAGCTGGTTGACGAGCGCCGACCTCAGCGGGAAACTGCCGAGCGGCGCGACCTATGATTTTTCGGCGGCCGCCGATCACAGCTACGGCAATTCGTTCACCAACACATTCAACACCTTCAGCGGCGACACCGGTGTGACCCTGACACAACCGTTGCTGAAGAATTTTGGGTTCGGGGTCAACGCGGCAACCATCCGTATCGCCCGGGAGAACCGGACGATCGCCATCCAAAACTTCGTCCAATTTGTGATGAACACCGTCAGCAACGTCGCCACCGCCTATTATGAGCTGGTGTATGCCATCGAGAATTACAAGGCCTCGGTCGAGAACCGCGAACTGGCCCGGGAATTACTCGATCAGAACCGCATTCAGGAACGCGTCGGCACGATGTCGCCGCTGGATGTGATTCAAGCCGAGGCGGGCGTGGCCGAAAGCGAGCAAAGCGTCATTACCACCGCGCGGGCAATCAAAGACAACGAGAACACGCTGAAACGGCTCATTTGCCAGCAGGTCTCGGAATTTGGGGGGATGTCGTTGGTGCCGGTGGATTACCCGCCGGTGGAGATGATCGCACTGGACGTGGCGGAAAGCACCCGCCGAGCACTGGAGACGCGCCCGGATTACCAGAGCGCCTACCATGCATTGGAATCCCAGAACATCACCGTGCAGTTCAACCGCAACCAGCTCTGGCCGGAAGTGAACCTCACCGGCACGTACAACTTGAACGGTCTGGGCTACAACTTCAACAGCTTCGGCGACAACCTGACCAGCACCCGGAGCCCGTACTGGAATGTCGGCGTCGTTGTCTCGGTGCCGTTGGGCAATCGGCAGGCTCGCGCCAATTACCACATGGCGAAATTGGACGCGGACCAGGCGTTGCTCAGCCTCAAGTCCCTCGAACAAGACATCGTTGTGGCGGTCGATGACGCCGTCGGTCACGTGGAAACCAATTTGAAGAGCGTCGAAGCCACGCGCGCCGCGACGCGTCTTGCCGAGGAATCGCTGGACGCGGAAAAGAAGAAACTCCTGGCGGGCACCTCGACGACGTTTCTCGTATTGCAGGCGCAGACGCAACTGGCCACCGCCCGGGTCGCCCAGATCCGCGCGGAGGCGGATTACCACGAGTCCCTCGTGGCGCTGGACCTGGCCGAAGGCACCATTCTGGCGAAGAACAGCATCGTGCTCGACGAGAAGTATTAGGAAACCGCCGTGCATCCCGAGTTTATCCGCCTCGGCCCGCTCGACATCCACACCTACGGCGTGTTTGTGGCCATCGGATTCATCGTCGGGCTGGCTGTGGCATCCCGACGCGCCCGCCACGAAGGCATCGATCCGGAACGAATCACCGATTTGGGCACGTGGCTGGTCGTTTCCGGGATGCTGGGCGGCAAGCTGTTTCACATTATCTTTTTCTGGGACGATTTTCTCTACGGTTGGCGCATGGAGGGAGTGCGTTCGTTGCGGGAGGGATTTGTCTTTTACGGCGGCTTCATTGTGGCGTCGCTCACCGCGGTGACGTATACGACCGTAAAAAAACTGCCGTTCTTTCGAGTGGCCGATATCTTTGCGCCCTCGATCGCGCTGGGGCACGCCTTTGGCCGCCTGGGATGTTTCTTTAACGGGTGCTGTTACGGCAAACCCTGCTCGCTTCCGTGGGCGGTGACATTTCCGCCGCCGCATGTCATGGCCGGCATCCCCGTGCATCCCACGGAGATTTACGAGGCGCTGGGAAATCTCGCCATCTTCGCCGGACTCAGCGCGGTCTATCGGCTCAAACGCGCTGACGGCCAGATTTGGTGGCTCTACATCTTGAGCTACGGCGTCCTACGATTCGTGGTGGAATTCTTTCGGGGCGACTACACGACACATTACTTCGGGGGGTTGACCCTGGGACATCTCGTGGCAATTTTGATGATCGCGGTGTCCTCCGTCGCCCTCGCCCTGCTTCCGCGGCGCGTCGAATTGCGCACCGCGTGAGGATGTTGACACGATGTCTTCATTCACTGTATCCAAGGCAACTACGGGACTGCGTCTCGACCAATTTCTACGACGGGAATTGCCCGCACATTCACGGGCGTTTCTGCAGAAGTTGATCGAGCAGGGCGACGTGCGGGTCAATGGCAAGCCGAGCAAGCCGAGTCATGCTGTGCGCGCGGGTGATGAGATCGGGATTGAGATTCCGCCACCGCGCCCGCTCGCAGCACGACCCGAGGAAATCCCGCTCGACGTTCTGTTTGAGGACAGCGACCTGATCGTGGTGAACAAGCCGGCGGGGTTGGTGGTGCATCCAGCGGCGGGAAATCAGGAACACACCCTGGTGAACGCGCTGTTGCATCATTGTCGCGGTCAACTTGCCGGCATTGGCGGCGTGGAACGACCGGGCATCGTGCATCGACTCGACAAGGGCACGAGCGGGTGCATTGTCGTGGCGAAGACGGATTTCGCGCACCAGGCGTTGGTGGCGCAATTCAAGTCGCGCGGTGTGAAGAAGATTTATCGCGCCGTGTGCTGGGGCAAATTGGAACGGCCGAGCGGACGCATCGAAACGATGATTGGCCGCAGCGAGCGCGACCGCAAGAAAATGTCCGCGCGCGTGGCGCGGGGCCGGCCGCCGTGACGGATTACCGCGTGCTGAAACAATTTCCGGACTTTGTCTTGGTGGAGTTGCACATTCACACGGGCCGGACGCACCAGATTCGCGTGCACATGGCGCACATCGGTCATCCCGTGGTGGGTGACGCGACGTATGGTTACAAATCAGGGACGGGGAATCCGAAATCGAAAATCTCGGTTGCCCGGTTCATGTTGCACGCCTATAAACTGGGGTTCACGCACCCGCGGACACAACAGTTTGTCGAGTTTACCGCGCCGGTGCCGGAGGATATGGTGAAACTGTGTCAGACCTGAACAACATCATCGACGAAACAATCAAGGCACTCGAAGACATGAAACGGTCCGGTGTGACGCACGTTGCGGTGTCACGCGAAACGCTGGAGGAGTTGGGAAAACCCGTCGTAGTAGCCACGGCCCCCGTCACGAGTGCCAGGGCTGGACGGGTTGCCGAGACGGCGGCTGCCGCGCCGTCGGGTGTTGTCCCCGAACTCGCGGCAATCGAGGCGCGGGCGAAGGTGTGCGTGAAATGCGGCGAGTTGTCGCGATGCCGGCATAGCGTCGTGTTCGGTGTCGGCAACCCGCGCGCGGAAATCATGTTCGTCGGCGAAGCGCCAGGACGCGACGAAGACATGCAGGGCGAACCGTTCGTCGGACGCGCCGGCGAGTTGCTCACCAAGATCATCGTGGCGATGGGGTTCAAACGCGAGGACGTATACATCGCCAATGTAATCAAATGTCGCCCGCCAGAGAACCGTACGCCGTTGCCCGACGAAGTGACGAATTGTTTGCCGTATTTGTTGTCCCAGATCGAACTCATCAACCCCAAGCTCATTGTGGCCTTGGGTGCAACGGCGGTGCGCGCCTTGCTCGATGTGCAACTCGGCATCACCAAAATGCGCGGTCATTGGTATACGTTCCGCGACATCCCCATCATGCCAACCTTCCATCCCGCCTATCTGCTGCGCAATCCGCCGGCCAAGAAGGAAGTGTGGGAAGACATGAAGGCCGTGCTGGAGAAGCTCGGACGGCCCGTGCCGAAGGTTCGGTGAGATGGATTTCTGCGGTCGCTTGGCAGTCCCTTGGAATCTCAGAGCAGCGCCAGACCTTCCCGGAGCGAGGGATAGGCAAGCTTTGGAAGCAGTTCGCGTTTCATGCGTGAGGTGTCGGCAACGCTGGAAACCATGCCGATCTTGATGAAGTCGCGCGTCAATGGCGACTTGGTGCCGAAAATGGACGCGAATTGTTCGCAGCTGGCAGCGGCCAGGGGAAACATCCAGCGCGGACAGCGCCACGGTTTCGGATAGCCCCAGTGAACGGCCAGGGTATCGAGAAACTCCTGTAACGTCACCGGTTGGTCGTCAGCGACATTGTAAATGCCCGAAACGTGCGCGCCTTCAATGGCGACAGTCACAGCTTTCAGGAAGTCCGGCAAGGCGAGCAGGTGCTCCCAGGTTGGCTCGCGCCATGTCGCCAGCAATCGGTGCCGCAACAGCCAGCGCGCCGCCTCGATCATCAACACGCCCCGGCCGTAGATCATGCCGGCCGGAGTGCCACGGGAACGGTCCCGCTATCCCGGCAGGTTTCGAACAGATACCGTTCGGCAGCCAACCGTGTCCGGGCGTGAACGGAATCTGGCTGACCGTCGAGTCGGTCCGTCGCCGGCCGGCTGGGGAAACGTCTCGCCTTCGACGTGCGGGAAGCTAATCAAGATGAACTTGCCCACATGTGCGGCCTGAGCGGCAAGGACGAGATTTTTCACATAGCCCAGGTTGGTTCGCGGAAGGAATTCTTCGGGATTCGGCGCGAACAGAACTCCGGCGAAATGAATGATGCAATCGATATCGCGGCAGACATCCGGCAGCGTTGCCGGATTGCCGAGGTCTCCGCGGTAAACCGAGGCGCTTGGGGAATCCGAGATGGAGAACGGCAGTTCGCGTCTGTGAATCAGCAGGCGCAATTGATGCGGACCAGAAAGGAGATCGCGGGCGAGGAATGAGCCCAAATTTCCAGCGGCGCCTGTGATCAGGACTTTCATTGCAGCAAGCTCGCCCACCCCGCAAAGACTTCCCTGCCGATCTTCTGCAGGGCTGGCAGATAGGTGTGGGCATTCAGTTTGATGGCGGTGCCGTTGAGGCCCGCAGATTGGAGCTCGTCAGCGAATGTTTCGACCATCGTCAGGACTTGTGGCAGGGTGACTTCCATGTGAAAAAGCAGGCCGTAGGCGTTTTGGCCGTAGCGGAAGGCTTGGTGGGCGGTCAGGGCGGAGGAGGCCAGCAACGTGGCACCTCGGGGGAGATCGAAGATGTCGCCGTGCCAGTGGAAAGCAATGAGGGAACCGGGTTCTCCCAAGAAGAGCGCATCATTTGCGGCGAAATCGGTAAGGGAAATGCGATGCCACCCGATTTCCTTTTGCCTTCCCGGGTAGACATCTGCGCCGAGTGCGGCAGCGAGGAGTTGGCTGCCGAGGCAGACGCCGAGAACGGGCCTGGTGTGCTTCAATGCGTCTTCGATGAGGCGCATTTCATCCCGGAGGAAGGGAAACTTGTCCTGTTCGTAGACGCTTTGCGGTCCGCCCATGACGATGAGGCCGGCGACATCGCCGACCTCCTGAGGGACCGTCTGGCCTTCAAAGGAGCGAATATACTGGGGGGTGAAGGCCCCGTGCTTCAGGGCATCGGCGATTATCCCGAGCCCCTCGGCCGGATGATGCATGATAATGCTAACATGTTTGGATGGCTTTTCCATTGCCAAGGGGGTAGTCTACCATGCTGTGCAACGGGTATTGATCACCGGCGGGGCAGGGTTCATCGGATCGCACCTGGCCGAGGTATTGGTGACGGAGGGCAAGGAGGTCTTCGTCATCGACGACTTGAGCACGGGTTCGACCGCGAACATCGCCCACCTGCAGGGCAATCCCAGTTTCCATTTCACGAAGGGGTCCATTCTCAGCAGCGACATTCTGGAGCCGCTGGTCGATCAAGTTGATTTCATCTACCATCTGGCGGCGGCGGTCGGCGTGGAACTGGTGGTGCGCAGCCCGGTGTTCACCATCGAGAATAACGTCCGCGGCACGGAAAACGTGTTGACCGCGGCGGCAAAACGCAAGATCGGCTTGCTAGTGACTTCGACATCAGAGGTTTATGGCAAAAGCGTGCACGACCGCTTTCGAGAAGACGACGACCTATTGATCGGTCCGCCGACGTTGCGCGCTGGAGTTACGCGTGTTCCAAGTTGCTGGATGAATTCCTGGCGCTGGCGTACTGGCGTGAGAAGATGATGCCCGTTTTCGTCGTTCGGCTGTTCAATACCGTCGGGCCGAGGCAAACGGGGCGATACGGGATGGTGGTGCCCCGGTTTGTGCAGGCCGCGCTGCACGACGAGCCCATACTGATTCATGGGGATGGCAAGCAGACACGTTGTTTTTGCCACGTGACGGACGTGGTGCGGGCGTTGGCCGCGCTGCCCAATCAAATGCGGGCCATTGGGCAGGTTTACAACGTCGGCAGCACCGAGGAAGTCTCGATTTTGGAGCTGGCGCAACGTGTCAAACGTCTGACAGAAAGTCGGTCGGAACTGCGCCTCATTCCCTACGAGCAGGCGTACGCGAAAGGCTTCGAAGACATGCGTCGGCGAGTGCCAAGTACTGACAAGTTGTACCAATTGATGGGGTGGCGACCGACGAAGTCGCTGGATGAGATTTTGCGGTTGATGATCGAGTTTCAGCGCGACGCAGACGCGCAAGTGGTTGAACGCCAAGGGAACTGAACCGTTGCTTTTGAAGATGCCGTGTGATATACAACCAGTATAGTACCGCAATGGTATAGGCTATGCTTCCGTATGAGAATGTGGCAAGAGAGTTTGCCCGTGAGTGATATGCGCGATATAACCGGCGACTCGAAGAGATCGTGATGAACTCGGCGCTGTACCGGGAGTTTCTGGCCGAGCGCGATGAGATTCTGCGGCACAAGTGGCTGGAGAGCGAGAAAGGCCGGGTACGACATCGGGTTTGAGCGCGCGCTGCTGGATTGGATCGTGAAACATCGCTCGAACTGGCGCAAGTCGCGGAAGCAGTCGCGGTCGTAGTCGAGCAAGGACGTTCGTTGCACCTTTAAGTTGGCACTGAGAGGCCAACAAGGAGCGGAAATGAAAGACCAGATTAATCTGATAGGGCCGTTTGCCTCGACGAGGCAGACGGTTTTTTTTGTGCCGTGAGCGCCACGGTGCTCATGGACGGCGCGGCGCTGGAGCGGGCGCTAACGCGCATGGCCCACGAGATTGTCGAACACAATCCCGAGGCCGGCTCGCTGGCGTTTGTGGGCATTCGCACCCATGGCGTGCCGCTGGCGCGGCGGCTGGCGTTGAAGGTCGGCTCGATCCTCCACCGCGAATTCCCCGTGGGCGAACTCGATATCAACATGCATCGCGACGATCTGGCGTTGCGGGATTCGCTGCCGAAAGTGGGGCCGTCGCATATTGCGTTCGATGTGACCGGAAAATCGATCGTGCTCGTCAACGACGTGTTGTTTACCGGGCGCACGATTCGGGCGGCGATGGATGAGATCAGCGATTTCGGGCGGCCGCGGCGGATTCAACTGGCGAACCTGGTGGACCGTGGCCATCGCGAGTTGCCGATTCGGCCGGACTACGTCGGCAAGAACGTGCCGACATCCGCGGGCGAACGGGTGCGGGTCCATCTAACGGAAATCGATGGCAACGATGAGGTGGTGATCGAGCGATGACGGCGACTACGTGGACGCACAAGGATCTGCTCGGCATCCAGGAACTGACGGCGGACGAGATCAACCATCTGCTGGATGCCGCCGCGGCGTTCAAGGAAGTCGGCGAGCGGGCGGTCAAAAAAGTGCCGTCGTTGCGCGGCAAGACGATGGTGAATTTGTTCATCGAACCCTCGACGCGTACGCGGACGAGTTTCGAGCTGGCGGCAAAACGATTGTCTGCCGATGTCATCAACATCACGACGACGGCGTCGAGCCTCGTCAAAGGCGAGACCCTGAAGGACACCGCATTGAACCTGCAGGCGCTGAACGCGGACATCATCGTCATCCGGCACTCCGCCGCCGGCGCGCCGCATTTTCTATCGCGATTCCTGAAGGCGAGCGTCATCAACGCGGGCGACGGCGCGCACGAACATCCGACGCAGGCGTTGCTCGACGCGTTTACGATCCGCGAGAAGAAGAGCCGCATCGCGGGATTGAACGTCACGATCCTCGGCGACATTTTGTATTCGCGCGTGGCACGGTCGAACATCTGGCTGCTCACGAAACTCGGCGCGCACGTCACGCTGGCGGGTCCGTCAACGCTGGTGCCGCGCGTGTTTGAAGAATTCGGGTGCCGGGTGACGCATGACATCGAGGAGGCGATTCGGGACGCTGACGTGATTAATTTATTGCGGATTCAACACGAGCGCCAGCGCCAGACAATGTTTCCCGGCATTGGCGAGTATGCGGCGATGTTTGGGCTGAACAAGGAACGCTTCGCGCGGACCAGGCCCGACGCAATGATCATGCATCCGGGGCCAATCAATCGCGGCGTGGAGATCGATAGTGAAATCGCCGACTGCGGGCGTTCGGTGATCCTGGAGCAGGTCACGAATGGCCTCGCGGTCCGCATGGCAGTGTTGTTCCTGTGCGCGGGCGGAAGAATTTCGGCGGAGGGCGCGGAGTGAACTCGCTGGTGATCCGGAACGGACGCGTGATCGATCCCGCCAATGGCGTGGACGACGTGCGCGATGTGTTTGTGGTGGACGGCAAGATTGCATCCACCGCAGCGACGGACGCAGAAGTGATTGACGCGACCGGGAAGGTCGTGACACCGGGGTTGATCGACATGCACGTGCACCTGCGCGAGCCGGGGCGAAGCGACAAGGAGACGATCGAGACGGGGACGCGTTGCGCGGCGCGCGGCGGGTTCACCTCGGTGGTGTGCATGCCGAACACGGCGCCGGCGGCGGACAATACAGGGACGATCGCATTCATCAAACAACGCGCAGCGGAGGCGGCCTGCGTGAATGTGTTCCCGACGGGCGCGATTACGAAGGAACTCAAGGGCGAGGAGTTGGCGCCGATCGGGTCGCTGAAGAAAGCGGGCGTGGTGGCCATCACCGACGACGGTCGCTGCATTCAGAATAATGAATTGATGCGGCGCGCCGTGGAATACTCCAAGATGTTCGACCTGCCCGTGCTCGATCATTGCCAGGATTACAATCTCGTCGCGGACGGCGTGATGAACGAAGGGCACTGGAGCGTGGCGCTCGGGTTGCGCGGCTGGCCCGCCATGGGCGAAGATGTGATCGTGGCGCGCAATATTTTGCTCGCGGAACAATTGGACTGGCACATTCATTGCCAGCACGTTTCCTCGGCGCGCGCGGTGCAACTCATCCGCGAAGCAAAGAAGCAGTGCGTCAAGATTTCCGGCGAAGCGTGTCCCCATCACTTCACCTTGACAGACGAGTGTGTGAAAACGTACGACACGAACTTCAAGATGAATCCGCCCGTGCGCGCGGAACGGGATCGCGACGCAATTCTCGAAGGACTCGCCGACGGGACGCTGGAGATTATCGCGAGCGACCACGCGCCACACTGTACGTACGAGAAGGAAGTGGAATTTGATTTTGCGCCGTTTGGGATCATCGGATTGGAGACGGAGTTGGCGTTGTCGCTGGAGCTCGTGAGAAAGAAGGTGATCGATCTGCGGGCACTGGTGGAAAAATTCACGGTGAACCCGGCGCGGCTGCTGCGGTTGAACAAGGGAACGCTCTCGATGGGCGCCGATGCGGATGTGACGGTCATTGACCTGAAACGCGAGTGGACTTACGATGTCGCGGCGTCGGCGAGCAAATCCCGCAACTCTCCGTTTCATGGCTGGAAGTTTTGCGGTCGAGCTGCGGCAACGGTGGTGAATGGCGAGATTGTCTGGCGCGAGAACGGACAAGGATGAGATGGCGACAGAGCTGAACGGAGTGTTTGCACTGGAGGACGGCACGGTCTACCGCGGGGAAGGATTTGGCGCGGAGGCCACGGCTTGTGGCGAGGCGGTCTTCAACACCTCGATGACCGGCTATCAGGAAATTCTCACGGACCCGTCGTACAAGGGCCAAATTGTGACGATGACGTATCCGGAGATCGGGAACTACGGGATCAATTCAACGGACGTGGAGAGTTGGCGGCCACATGTCACCGGGTTTTTGGTGCGGGAAGTTTCCGGGCTGTCCTCTAACTGGCGATCGGAAATGTCTCTGGCGGAATATCTTGCAAAGCACAAAATTCCAGGAGTGGCTGGAATCGACACGCGGGCGCTTACAAAAGTCCTTCGCGTAAAAGGTGCGATGAAGTCGTGTATTTCAACGGAAGGCATCAGCGACCAGGAAGCGGTCAAACGCGCGCGCGACTGGCGTGGTATTGTGGGCGTGGACTACGTGAAAGAGGTCACGCATCCGAAAGCATTCGCTTGGGATCCGGGAGACAAATTGAGTCAGGGTTGGAGGATCGAACGCAAGGCTGATGGGCAAATGCAATACACGAGTGAGCTTCCGGACGCTGATATTCCGATCGTCGCGTTCGACTATGGAATCAAGTACAACATTTTGCGGAAACTTCGGCAGCGTGGTTTTCGTGTTCAGGTCGTGCCAGCCACCACGACGGCCAATGAAGTCATGAGTTACAAGCCTGCGGGGGTGTTTCTATCGAACGGGCCGGGAGATCCCGAAGCCTTGGATTATGCACACAGCGCGGTTCGCGACCTGATCGGTGCCGTTCCGATTTTCGGCATTTGTTTGGGTCACCAGATTCTCGGGTTTTCATTTGGCGGAAAGACATTCAAATTGAAATTTGGCCATCGTGGCGCGAACCAGCCTGTCAAGGACCTGCCAAGCGGGAGGGTTTGCATGACAGCACAGAACCACGGGTTTGCGGTCGATCCCAAGAGCCTAAAGTCGAGCGAAGTGGCAATCACACAGATCAACTTGAACGACCAGACCGTTGAGGGAATGCGACATAAGAAGCTCCCGGTTTTTAGTGTTCAATATCACCCGGAAGCATCTCCAGGGCCGCATGATGCAGATGGATTATTCGATAGCTTTAGAACATTAATTCTTGACAAGTGGTAGTATGGTTTTCCTGATTGAAGTGGCGTGCTATGACTTACCAGATCGTTTCAGCCAGACGAGTAGTATCGCGATATCCGCAGGGGTTACTCCAGAAAGACGCGAGGCTTGCCCAATGGAGTCTGGGCGGAAGCGGGTCAACTTCTGACGGGACTCAAATCGCAGCGCTGAAATCTTCTCATAGTCTATCCATGTTGGAATGATCTTATCTTCAAGTTTTTTGAAGCGGTCAATCTGCTCAACATCACGAGCGATATAGCCATCGTACTTGATTTGAATTTCAACTTCTTGCGTGACATCGTCGGGAAGACTTCTGTCGGCAATAGGTAACGACGCATACGTGATCTCCGGTCGGCGGAGGATTTCGGCGTACGTATTCGATCCACCCCGAGTCTTTCGAAGTCGCTCGATTTCAGACTCAATTGATTTGTGCTTTCTCTGAAATAGCTGCCAGTGACAGTCTTCAACCAGGCCAACCCGGTGCCCAAGCGGTGTGAGCCGTAAGTCAGCATTGTCCTGCCTAAGAAGAAGACGGTATTCGGCGCGCGACGTGAACATCCGATAGGGTTCGTCAGTACTTTTTGTGATCAGATCGTCTATCAAGACGCCAATGTAACCATCTGCGCGCGTGAGTATTAATGGTGGTGAACGTTTGGCTTTTGAGGCGGCATTTATTCCGGCGATGAGACCCTGGGCCCCGGCTTCCTCATACCCGGATGTTCCGTTGATTTGGCCGGCAAAGTAGAGATTCTCAATCCGCTTGGTTTCCATCGTCGGATGGAGCTGGTGAGGGAGACTGTAGTCGTATTCGACGGCGTACGCCGGGCGCATAATCTGGGCGTTTTCGAGACCCGTGATGGTATGGATCACTTGGAGTTGAACATCTTCTGGCAGGCTTGTGGACGCGCCGTTCACATAGAACTCGTCAGTGGCGCGCCCCTCTGGTTCCAGAAAAACTTGATGTCGCGGCTTCTCAGCAAATTTCACGAACTTGTCCTCGATGGATGGGCAGTACCGCGGGCCGACACCGTGGATTTGACCGGAATACATGGGTGAGCGGTGCAGGTTGGCTTGGATGACTTCCCGTGTCTTGTCAGTCGTGTAGGTCAGATAGCACGGTAATTGTTCCACGTGGAACGTTCGTGGTGTGCGGTATGAGAAGAATGGAATTGGGTCGTCCCCTGGCTGGACATCCATTTTAGAAAAGTCGATTGATCGTCGGTTCAATCGTGGGGGCGTACCCGTCTTCAGTCGTCCAAGCTCAAATCCGAGCCTCTTCAGGCAATCGGAAAGTGAATATGCAGCCGGCTCGCCAGCCCGCCCGGCCTCCATCTTGGATTCGCCAATGTGAATCAATCCTCGAAGGAACGTTCCTGTCGTGACAATCACGGCGCCACAATCGTATCGAACCCCCATCTTGGTGACGACGCCACACACCCTGTCGGCTTCAACCACCAAGTCGTCAATCATGGCCTGCTTCACATCGAGATTTGCCTGCTGCTCGACTACCCATTTCAGCCTGAATTGATACGCCTTCTTATCGCACTGAGCTCGTGGAGCCCAGACGGAGGGTCCCTTCTTCGTGTTGAGCATGCGGAACTGAATACCGGTGTGATCCGTGTTGATCCCCATCTCTCCGCCGAGCGCATCCACTTCCCTCGCAAGGTGGCCCTTGGCCAGGCCGCCGATGGCTGGATTACACGACATCTGGCCAATGGTATCGAGGTTGGACGTTAGCAAGAGAGTCTGGCAGCCAATTCGTGCGCTCGCGAGTGCCGCTTCGGTGCCCGCGTGGCCAGCTCCAATCACGACGACATCGTACCGTCTTGGGTATGTGAACACGGTGCTCATTTGCCGATACAAAACGTGGCGAAAATTCGTTCAAGTATATCGTCCGTGCTTGTCTTTCCGATCACTTCACCCAAGCAGTCCACGCCCCTCCGCATTTGCTGGGAGACGACTTCCAACGGCTCTGACGCACGAAAACAATGTAATGACTCTGTCAAGTATTTATAAGATGCCTCAAGGGCGGCCTTGTGCCTTTCGTTAATGGCGACATCTACATGTGCGCTGCCGACGGCACCGGAGTACGCCATTTCAACAAGCCTCTTGCGTAGCGTGTCAAGGCCGTCACCCCGGGTAGCTGACAAGGGAATGCACTCCAGATTGCTTCGAAGCGGCATCGGTAGATGGAACCGCTCCTTCAGATCTGCCTTATTCAATACGAGAATTGCGCGCCTGTCGCGGCACGCGAATACCAGGTCGGCGTCAGCAGCGATAAATGGTCGAGACAAATCACACACATGTAGCACTATCTCGCTGGTCTCCAATGCCTTACGGCTGCGATGTACGCCCATCCTCTCAGCGGGACCGCGTGTCCTGCGAATACCGGCCGTGTCCGTGAAGCGGAACGGAATGCCACTGATACTGACCGTCTCGTCGATTGTGTCGCGAGTGGTTCCAGGGATCGGTGTAACGATAGAACGATCACTGCCGACGAGGGCGTTGAGGAGGCTGGACTTACCAACGTTAGGCCGTCCGATGATCGCGACCGAGATTCCGTCTCGCAAGATCTTGCCTTCGCGTGCGGTTGCGAGCAGCGATTGCACGAAGCTGATGACCGCTTCTGTTCCGCGAACCAAGTCTTCGCGCACTTCTGGACCGATATCATCGTCGGGGAAGTCGATGTGGGCCTCGATGTGGGCCAAAATTGTCAAGAGTTTATCCCGTGCGGTGTTAATCCTGACGGAGAGATGACCTTCGAGTTCGTGAATCGCTGCCGAATGGGCGCGGTCGGACTTGGCACGGATCAGGTCCATTACGGCTTCGGCCTGGGTCAGGTCGAGACGGCCATTGAGAAAGGCGCGTTTGGTGAATTCGCCAGGCTCGGCTAGACGCGCGCCACTTTGCAGGCAAAGTGCGAGGATCTTTCGGGCAGTCAACACGCCACCATGGCAATTGATTTCGATAGTGTCTTCTTTCGTGTACGTGCGCGGGGCGCGCATGACTGCCAACATCACCTGATCGATGATTTCGCCGTCGTTGCCGATGGTTCCGAAATGCAGCGTGTGGGTGGGGAACTCAGATACCCTGCCGTGGCGCGAGTGGAAAATGCGTTCCGCGACATCAAACGCGCGCGGACCGGAGACGCGAATGATGGCGATCCCGCCTTCGCCAATCGGGGTGGAAATAGCCGCGATTGTGTCGTCCATGAACTCGTCCTTGCCCCGAAAGCGTTCGGGGTAAACCTGCGAACAGACTTGGAGTATAGCAGGCGAATGGCGAAAGGCAACGGGTGGAGCGAGTTGACACCACATTTTCGCGGCCAACCCGCACCCCTCACGCTTGCACGCACCCCCTTGCCGCCTCGTCATGATTCTGATAATGATATCCCTCTAGTGCTGAAGCCGATGAGTGCCTCACAAAAACCCTCCAACAACCCCGCCCGCATATCCATCGTTGCCCTCGTCATTTCTGCGATCAGCTGCTACTTCTCGATCCAGGCATACAAGCATACGGCCCGCGAGTATGCTGCTGAAAGACGCGAGGAATGCCTTCTGTTAATCACGCAAGCACTTCAGGAATACGATAGCGCCACATCGGATACGGACGCTTATTTGCAGAGCTACAAATCCATGCGCTTCGACCTCGACACATACCGTACTGAACTGGCCACCTACGCCAATGAAGCGATAGGGGATGATCGCAAAGACCTCCAAGGCCAATTGGTTGACCTCGCAAAGACATCTGCCCAGATGGCTACCAATATTGCCCAAGGCATACTCGCACGCAAAGAATACGACAAAACGAAAGTCAAAATCACGGACGAACTGAATGCACTTCAAACCGACGCAATTCTCGACACTACAGACCCCGCATGGTGGCTCACCGAACGCCGCCACCTAACTGCCCTGCAGGAGGACCTTCGTAAGGCACACCAAACCCTCTTAAAAGCCTCAGCCGATTTCCAACGGAAGAAAGCCAAATTTCTTGTTGACAAGGCGAACACCGAGTCACTACTCAAGTTTCACAATCTCCTATTCTTTTGGAGAAATAGAAGCCTGACCCAGTCTCCTCCACCCGACTGACGCCAAGCGCACCCTTACGTCCCAGAACCTCGCCTGCTCTCCTCAGGCCAGTCTTCCACTCACCATTAACCCCTCTTCTGTTGAAGTTATGGAGCGCAGGGCGGCGCGGCCCTGGCGGGCCGCATCCGCCCATCGCGCTCCGACCGACCTTTACCCCTTGGCTTGTAAAGTCTCACCAGATCCGCTATCCTTCCACTCAAGAGGCCCTTATGGAGCAAATCACTTGGCAAGGCGTTACTGACGTAAACCCAACAAGCTTCAAGTGCGCCTACTGTGGGAAGGATGTTTCATCTCACAAGGGTTGGCACGCAAACGCACCTCCACGCGGACACGGCTCCGCTTCTCAAGATGCCGCCATTTTCCTTTGCCATCGGTGCCTCCGTCCCACGTTCATCGACACAGATGGCTCACAAACCCCCGGCGCCCCTGCTGGCGAAGATGTCCAGGGAATTTCGGACGAATCTGTTAAACTCCTCTACAAGGAAGCCCGCGCTGCCGTAGGAGCCAGCGCCCCAACCGCAGGAGTCCTTGCCTGCCGCAAACTCCTCATGCACGTTGCAGTCGCTAAAGGAGCTGAAGCTGGAAAGAACTTTGTTGCCTATGTCGAATTCTTTGCTGCACACAACTATATTCCGCCTGATGCTCGTGAATGGGTAGATCACATCCGAACCAAAGCCAACGAAGCTAATCACGAGATTCTCATCATGTCGAAGGAAGACGCCATAGACCTACTCTCGTTTTCCGAAATGCTTCTCAAACTCGTCTATGAGTTTCCCTCTAAGATCAAACTCAAGACCCAAAAGAAATAGCATTCTTCAGAACCCCCATTTCGGCTGTTGAGGGTGGCGTTGACTGGCACAGTAAGACGCAATCGGCAAAGCGCGCGCTCGACTCACTGCTTCTGTAATCACCGCGTATTGGCTCCCCGCGCGGCCTCTGTCGCTCCACAGCCGCGACTGGCTGACATCACGCCTTCACGACGCGCCAAACGCTCAGTGCAAACGAGCTCACGTCCACGTTTCCAGATCACCGTAAAGACACCAGGTCCGCCATACGCTCTGCCGCACTGACCTGCCCCCTCTCACTGGACCAATTGATGTGAGAGTCCGGGAGCGATAGTAACCTATTTTGGTTTGTTGTCCATGCCCTCTGTTGGTTGTGCTCCCCAGCCTCCGTGGGGGGAGACGGAGGCTGGGAGCGCGGCTTGTGCCGCGAATTCTGTCGGTGTCCGATTGCCCAAAGCACTGTGCGGGCGGTCGTGGTTGTACGTCCAGCGAAAGCCTTGGGTGATCGCCCGTGCATCCGGCACGCTGAGAAACCAGTGCTCGTTCAGACACTCGTCACGGAACTTGCCGTTGAAGCTTTCGATGTAGGCATTCTGTTGGGGCTTGCCGGGTTCAATAAACACCAGCTCGACGCCGTGCGCATACGCCCACTGATCCAGCGCCCGACCGGTGAACTCCGGCCCGTTGTCGATGACCAACTGACACGGGCAACCCCGTTGTTGCCGCAGGCCTTCCAAGATGCGCACCACCCGGGCGCCAGGCAGGGAGGTGTCGGCCTCGATGGACAAGCACTCCCGCGAGAAATCATCCACCAGATTGAGGAAGCGAATCCGACGGCGATCGGCCAGGCTGTCGGCCATGAAATCCATCGACCAGCGCTGATTCATCGCGGTGGCCGGCTCCAACGGCTGGCGCGGGAGACGGGGTTGGCGTTTGCGACGGCGGCGGCGCACCTGTAAGCCCTCCTCGCGGTAGATGCGTTCGATGCGTTTGTGGTTGTCGGTCCAGCCTTGCCGACGCAGCAGCCAAGTCAGCCGCCGATAGCCGTAGCGACGGCGCTGCTGGGCGGCTTGGCGCAGGGCCTCCCGCAACGGCCCGTCATCGGCCGGACGCCCGCAGTAGTAGTAACTGCTGCGTCGAATGCTCATCAGCCCGCACGCTCGTCGGTGACTGACCCGATACTGCTGGCACGCCGTTTCCACAGCCGTGCGACGCGCGGCGGGCGTCGTCAGTTTCGGCGCAAGGCGTCCTGGAGAATCTGTTTATCCAGCAGCGCCTCGGCCAACAACCGCTTTAGCCGGCTGTTCTCCTGCTCCAACTGGCGCAGGCGCTTGGCATCGCTGAGTTCCAGCCCGCCGTACTTGGCTTTCCAGCGGTAGTAGGTGCCCTCACAAATCCCGTGCTTGCGCGTCAGATCGCCGAGGGCCACACCCGCCTCGGCTTCTTTGAGAATCCCGATGATCTGCTCTTCACTGAACCGTTTGCCTCGCATTGCGTCCTCCTGGTCGCTTGTCGCATACCCAAGGACTCTCTTTCAAGTCGGTCCAGTTTCAGGGGCTC
>CAVYAC010000109.1:0-15843 GCA_963766065.1 uncultured Verrucomicrobiae bacterium | reverse complement strand
ATGACGACCGTTTTCGGCTTCGCCACGACCGGCACGCCGAGACGTTCGTCCTTTGCCGCGGCAGCAATTTGCCCGGTGACGAACGATGGTTTTAACCGGAAGTTGATGAAGCCGAGCGCCGGCAACCGTCAGCGGTTCGCTGACCTCGGACACCTGAAGTTGTGCGATGACCTTGTCCGCCAACTCGCGCGGGTTCTGGCCGAGACGCTTCGCGACGGCCATGATGCCGTTCGCCTGGTAATCCCCGAACTTTGGGTCGGCGCACGGCCGGATTATCGCCGGTCCGGCGTTCTCGGGGCCGACGACCGAGCGCAAAGCCCGTTCAACGGCATCAGCAAGTATGTCAGGCGCAGATGGCATGGGCAGCCAGCTTAAGATGCGGAACGAGAGATGGCGAGAATTTCTTAATCTTGCAGGGAGGGGCGAGGTGGTAGAATCGGAAAGTCGCGGCGAGACGGGGATGGCGCTGAAAATGCTTTGCTACTACCAAGACACTGTCAGTTCGATAATGAATGCACAGCCCAATTTCAGAACTCTTCGATGGCTGTTCCTCGTAAGCGGAGTTGTGTTCCTGGCTCAGGCTCTGATTACGGGCCGCTTACATATAAAAGGCGGCAAGTGGATCACGACAAAAAGCATGCCGCACAATCCTATCGTCCGTTCTGAGACACCGCGTGATTTCTGGTTTGCGTGGGGGCTGGGGGCGTTCATCTTTGGTGTGATCGTGTTCGCGTTCTTCGCTGTGATGTGAGGCCATTAGGATAGTTGCGAGTGCACGAGAGCGTTAGCGTCTCGTAACGCCGATGAGGGGCGCTTTGACCGTCAGGAGCATCATCAGCGCAGGCTAAAGCCTGCGGCTACGGATATTGTTGGGAGCTCTCAGGCTGCGGAGCGGAAGATGGCGAGGATTTCTTCGGCGGACTGCGCGGGTTCGAGTTTCTGGCGGTTGTCCTTGTTGCTCAAGAAGCGGGCGACGGTCGAGAGCAACAGCAGGTGTTTCTGAAATTCTCCCTGGGGCGTGAGAAACAGCAGACACAAGGTAACGGGCTGATTGTCGAGTGCCAGGAAATCGACGCCGGGAGCGATCGCGCCCAAACACCGCGACGACATCCTGGATACAGGCCACGCTGGCATGGGGCAGGGCGATCCCATAACCGATCCCCGTGCTCTTGCTCGTTTCACGGTCCTTGACGGCTTTGCGCACCGTCTCGCGGTCTTCGGTGCGGATCTTGTGTGTCCGCACCAGGACGTTCAATGAGCTGATCGATGGTCGCCCAGCGGTCCGCGGCGGCGAGGCGCGGGACGATTTGCTCCACACTCAGGATTTCCGTCAAATTCATGTATCCTATCGCGAACCGCGTCAGTGATGCTGTCTGTGGCGAACGAAAGCCGCGGCATCATGCCACAACGCTACCAGTTTGTCGAGAGTCCAGCCGTAGGCGGTTCCGAGGTCGCCGCCCAGTGACCGCGCGAGCATGCCGAACGACACCGCGCGCGACAACGCCGCGATGGCCAGGGCCATGACCAGCAGATTCATACCGTAAATGACGACGGTCGAGAACACGACGCCTTGCGATTGGACGTCCGGTTGTTTGACCGTCAGGAGCATCATCAGCGTGAACGTGATGTGAAAACTCCAGCCGAGTCCCACGAGGAAGAACAGCACCCACAGGTATGCAGAAAGATCCCAGATGGCGTACGCCAGGAAGAACACGATCATGAACAGCACGGCATAGAACGGGAAGAAATACGGCGCCAGCGCGATAAACCAGTTGGTCTTGCTCGTGCGCACCTGTCCGCCGGTCTTTTTGACCTTCAAACCGCTGACGCGCGCGCCCATCATCAACGCCCAGATGGCGTGGGTCAATTCGTGGCCGAGGACGTAGGTCCGCATGGGTTTGGGCAGGAAGGCGAACACGGCCAGCCACAGCGCGTAGCCCCCGACGAAGGCCCACAGCGCGGGGCTGTTCATCGCATTCGGGGAGAAGGAGAGCTGCAGGGCCAGCCGCCACGCCGTCATCGTGAGCGCTGCGCAGGCCGGGCAGCAGGAGAAGGCCCAGAAAGAGCTTCAGGAGGCGCACAATTTTCCCCGTTGACTTTTGCGGTTCGGGACGTAAGATGGCGCGCCACTCAAGCAACCAGGACGCAATAGATTCATCGGATTATTTATCATGGCCAATACACGTTCCGCAGCGAAACAGGCGCGCGGCAGCGTCCGTAAGCAAACGCACAACAAATCGATTAAATCCAGACTGCACACGCTGGAAAAGAAATTTCTCGCGGCTGTCTCCGCCAAGAAAGCGGACGATGCCAGCGCGCTGTATCGCCTGCTGAGCTCCGCGCTGGACAAGGCGGCCAAGACCCGGTGATCCATCGCAACAACGCCTCGCGCAAAAAATCCCGTTGTCAGCCCGTCTGAAAGCGGCGGCGGCGTAGATCCCGATCCGCCGTGGGAATCGAGCGTCAAACTACCAGCTCTCCACGATCAGGCCAGCGACCCGCTTCGCGATATCGTCGGCCACCAGCGGCAACGCCTGATATTCCGAGCTTGTCTGGTCCTCACCGATAAACACGTCGGAGGTGCCTTCAACCTCGGTGGATTTCAGCACCGTCTCGCCGGTCCGTCGGTCCGTGGCTTCGACGCGGACGGTGATGGAAATTCGGAACTCACGCGGCACGCCGTTATCCGTATGCAACGACCGCAGCGCGATGCGATCATAACGTTCCACGGTACCGGTGAGGACCACATCGGCCCGTGACCGGGACTCGATTCGCAAGGAACCATCCTGCTGGAGCCGCCGAATGACCGCGTTGCTAATCTGGGCCTCGAGTTGCGGACGAGGTGTCTCATTGCGGAACATCGGCACGGCAATGGAATGGAAGCTCGTTGTGGTGACCGGGCCGATGTGATAACCGGCGCAACCGAAGAGGAAGCCGGACAGCAGCAGCAGCGGCGCCGCCTGGATGACGCGGACCATTCGGCCTCGACGGTCCGTCGAAGCGTGGCCGCTCATGGCGTGGCGGTCTTGTCGGCGACCAATGGCGTGAGCGACGCGACTTTCCCCTTCGCCTGGGTCGCCCAATCGGACTCGGGGTTCTTCTCGATCACGTCGTTGTAATAAATCAGCGCCGACTTGTAGTAGTGGTTCTTTTCGTAGAACTCGCCGATGTGGAACAACCCACGGGCCTGCTCGATCTTCAACGCGCTGCGATACTTCTCGGCCACCGGCACCTTGTCGCTCTGCGGGTAGCGAAAGATGAAATCCGTAAACGCGGCGATCGCCTGGTTCGCCGAGTTCTGGTCGTATTCGGCGCGGGCCGACTCTTTCTTGTATTCCCAGCCAATCTGGAATTGGGCCGCTTCCGCCAGGGGATGCTTCGGGTAGCGTTCCATGAGTTTCTCATAGGCGTGGACGGCGGAGAGATAATCGCGCTCCTTCTCGTAGACCAGCCCGATGCGGAACTGGGCGTCGATCGCGACGGGGCTGTACGGGCCGTTTTTGACGACCGCCTCGTATACTTCCACCGCGCGGTCCATGGACGGGAACCAGCGGATGCCCCACGCCTTTTGCCGGTCGCCGGCGAGGAACAGGTTGCCGATTTCAAACTCGCGCTGCAGCACTTCATCGAAGTGCGGTGTGTTCGGATTTTTCTTGATCAATTCCTGGTACGTTTGGAATGCCTTGTAATGATAGGCGATGGCGCTGTAGCACTCCGCCAACCCCATCCGCGCTTCCTGGGTCAACGACGAGAGCGGCCAGTGGGCGATGACTCGACGATAGGCGGGGATCGCGCGGCGATATTGCTTCCTGGCCTCCAGATCCTGGCCGATCTTAAGCTGGTCAACGGGGGTCGCCCCGATCGGTACTCCCTCGTGCACCCAACTCCAGCCCTCGCCCCGGGTCCAGACCAGTGGCGCGGGGCACTCTGACCGGCATCAGGAACGCAAACGCCAACACTCCCAAGAGGGCGATGACGAGGTTTTTGTAACGGTTCATCAGGATTTGCCGCGCAGGCTACTACAACCCGCCGGTGCCGTCAAGCAGGGCACTCGGGAGTGCGTGGGTCCGAAGAATCGTGAACTACTGCACCAATATGACACGGTAAAACACGGGCGGGTTGGTGGCGGCGCCGAAGTCGGTCTGGGTGGCGGGAGAGCCAGTGCCAAGGGTCTGAGAACCGACGCTGGACCACGTGGCGTTGGTGCCGAGCGTGCCGCTTCTCTGTAATTGATTTGTCTTGCTCGGCTCGGTTGTCCACGTGACCTGGACATTGTTGCTGACAACACTGATGCTGGTGATGCGAAAGCTGGTGCTGGGATCTAGGGGATCGGTGCCCGCGAGGTAGTCCTGCAGATTGGAAAAGCCAGAGCCGTCGGCGTCGTCGTTAGCGAGGGAATTATCACCCGCCTCGCCGGTCGGATGATTGAAATACGCCAGCATCCACCAATCGGGAATGCCGTCACCATCGCTATCGAGGTCGGCGATCTTGCGGACCTGGATGCCGGAAGCGCGGGCATTGTCGATAATCGGGGTGAACGTCATGTTGAGTTGCGTGGCCGAGACGGTGCAGGTGAACACGCGGCTGATCGGGATGTTCTGGCCGCCGGCGGCCTTGTAGATGTCGAAATTCGTCAGCACCTGTTGGCCTTGCAGGAACACATTGAATACGCGTTCATTGGTGCCGCTCCAGTACGTTTGGCTTCGTTCAGAATCGTTTCGTAAACGCCCTGCGGGCAATCGAACAGATAGCTGAACCCGGCAGGCTCGGTGCTGTATCGTTCCCACTGGTAGAGCGGGTAGACGTTCGTGCAGACCCCGGAGATGGCGTTGGCGACGTGGCCGGTGGTAGCACTGCCGGACCAGCCATATGAGCGGGCGTATACGCCTGGTCGGCAATCCACACGTTGCCGGAGCAATCGGTGACGCTGCCCGGGTCACCGGGGCTGATGCGCGCGAGGTACGCGCCCGGCACGTTGATGACGCGGACCGTGACGGTGGGGATGGTCAACACGTTGCCTGACGAATCCGTCGCCTGCGCGGAGATCGTGTGCACGCCGTTGAGCACGGTCTGCGTATTGAACAGGTACGACCAGTTCGTGGTACCCGTCGCGAGGATCCACGTGCCGTTGTCTATGCTAACCTCGACTTTTGCGACCGCGACAACGTCACTGGCCGTGCCTGCGACCAAGACCGTGCCCGTGACCGTGGAGTCATTGGCGGGCGTGAACAGGCTAATGGTCGGCGGAATCGGCTGGTAGACCGGGTCGGCGATTTTCCGTACGCGGATGGCCGAGACGCGCGCGTTGGTGTCCCACATCGTGGCGATCCCGGTGAAATCGATCTCCAGTTGGCCGTTCAAAACCGTGTTAGTGAATGTGGCAATGACCGCTGTGTTCGAACCGCCTGCCGCGGCGATGATGTCGTAATTGCTCAACACCTGTTGGCCCTGGATGGACACGTTGAACAACCGCTGGCCAACGGCGTGCCACTGGGTCTCGGCGTTGTAGAGACTGGTTTCATAGGTGCCATCGGGGCAATCGAAGAAGGCCGAAAACGTCACGCCCAGGTGCTCCGATTGAAACATGACCGGGTTGACGGTGTTGGTGATCGCATTGGGGATCATGTTGCTGCCGCCACCGTTGATTCCAAACGACCCGAGGCTGTACGGGCGGTCTTCCACCCACATCGCGCCGCCTTGATCGAGATAGGGCCGCCCGCCGGCATTGATCCGCGCTTCGTACGGGGGAGGGGATGTCAGGTTCAAGTAGGCGTTGATGACATGCGACTGGGTGATCGACGCCAGTGGTAGCGCCATGCGCAACAAGTGTTCCGCGCCATCCACGTAAAAGCCGGAGCCCGCCGCAACCAGGTTTTCCGCGCTGGTGTAACTCGATAGTGAAACCGTGTCGGCAATGACGCTCGATACGGCGTTGGTGCAATACAGTTCGACCTGCCAACTGCGCTGCGTGGGTTGGCCGGTGTATGGGCCGGATGCGCCGCCGATATTCACGGTCACGCTGTTGCTGGCCGCGGCGGCGGTGATAAAGGTCGTGGCGAGTTGATTGGAGCGATAGCCAGTGGACGCGCCATCGTCATCGTAGAGCGTATAGCTGGTGTTGGTGCTGCAATAGATGCGCACGCCACGCTGGCTGCCATTGTCAAACTGGCTGGACTCGACGTACGGCCCGAGCGCTGTGATCGAGTTGTCGCGATAAAACGCGGGGGTATACCCCATCTGCGCTGGCCAGTTCGTTGTCACCGGACCGGTCAATGGCTGCCCGCTCCACAAGTCGATCCAGTTTCCGGCGGGCAGATACGTCGGTTGCGAGAGCGCCCCTTGCGTGACGATGGGGGAAACCATGATATTCGACCCGAACATGAACTGGTTGCCGTTCTGGAGAACGTTCGAATCGGTCGGGAACGCCAGTGGCAGGGCGCGGCACATCGGCATCCCCGTATCGAAGGTCTCGCGCGCGGCGGTGTACACGTAGGGGAGCAGTCGATACCGCAGCTTCATCGCGTTGCGGCAGTGGTCCTGCACGAACAGGTCAAACTGGTACGGAGCGGTCGGTTTGGTATCGACCCCATGGGCGCGGAAGATCGGGCAGAACGAACCGAATTGGAACCAGCGCACGTACAATTCGTCGGTGGGTTGGGGCGCATCGAAGCCGCCGATGTCGCTGCCGAAATAACTCAACCCAGACAGGCCGTAATTGCAGAGGGCGGTTGGGTGCGCGGCCAGCGTCGCCCAGTTCGGGTACGTATCATTCGTCCAGTGACCGGCGCCAAATCGCTGATCACCCGCAAAGCCCGAGCGGCTGAGGATGTACAGGCGCGCATTCGGATAATTGCTGGCGAATCCTTCCGCCAGCCCCTGATGCCACAGAAGATTGTAGACGTTGTGCATCTCCGATTCCCGGTGGCCGCCGAAGAGGTAATCGGTCGTCGTATCCTGCTCCGGCTCGCCGAGGTCGGTCCAAAACCCCGCGATGCCGGCGGCGTACAGGGGTTGGATTTTGGTGAACCACCAGGCGCGCGCGGAGGGATTGGAGAAATCGACGTAACCGGCGGTATTGTAGAAGCCGGAGTTGTCCTGAATGCTGGGCGAGGTCATTTGCGGGTTCGTGGAGACCAGGTAGCCGGCGGCAGCCGCCGCATTGAAATTGCTCAGGGCGGGCTGGTTTTGATTGTTGATGTATTCTTCCTGGATGTTGATGACCTTGATTCCCGACGAGGCAAACGCCGCCAGATTGCTGGCAGGATTGGGGAATGTCGCCGTGTCCCATGTCAACCCACCCATGACACTGGGCGTGCCATACCAGTACAGGTCGAGGATGAGCGTGTCGCAGGGCAGGTCATTGGTGCGGAACTCGGCCTCCGCCGTGGTCATGTCCCACCAATTGGTGTAGCCGTAGCGCGATTGCATGTAGCCGAGCGTCCAGCGCGGCGGCATTGGCGCCGTGCCCGTGATTTGCGTGTAGCGGTTGAGCGTATCGGCGGGGCTTGTGGAGGCGATGAAGTAATAGTTCAATTCGCCGGAGGTGACCATCGTGCTCCATTGCGTGTCACTGGACAGCGAAAAGTTCCAGGTCTGGGAGAAGGTGTTGTCCACGAAAACGGCGTAACCCTTCGAGGACAACATCAGTGGCACGGCCATGTCCGTCATGTCGCCGGATTCGAAGCTCCGTCGGGCGTTGTAGAGTGTGCGACTCTGGCCGCTGTAACTGAGCGGTTCACCGAGTACCAGACCGAGGCCGTAGAACTGTTCGTTGGACTGTTGGGCAAACGTCTCGCTCAGATTGGTGATCGAACCGCTGGGGGTGGACGTTATGCCGGTCGTATTCGTGTCCGTGAGCCAGAGGGCGCCGGGCGCAGCGCCGTTGGGCTGGTGAAACGTGAGCCGAAACGGCGTCGTGGACATGTTCGACTTCTAGGTTTGAAGTCGTAACTCTCAACTGACTTGCCGCCACGAATACGGAGATCGGCGGGAGAGTCCAGTTCTTGATGACGGTGAAGGAGGCATTCGTGTTGAACGCGTTACCGGTCGGCTATCCGGACGCGGACAACGTTGGCGTCGAGAATGTCCAGCTTCACGACGGCGGTCTGGCAGGTGAAAGTGAGTTCGTTGAGGGAATTACTGAACCACGAGGTGACGTTACCAGGGTCTGCGGCTGCGATGAGGGGCAATCCGAGGAGAACGCCGAACAGGAGCGTTACGGAACGTTTCATAAAGTGTAAAGCGGTTTAACAGATTTCAGGGGAAATAGCAAGGGAAGTGTGGGTGAAGCTTTCTCCAAAACGAGATCCGCAACAATCTGCTCAAGAACGAAGCGGGCTTAGCAAGGGCGGCTACAACGCTGGAAGGCCGCGGTCGGCGCCCGCGGCTACAGGGAGACGGCTAACGAACGCAGGCTAAAGCCTGCGGCTACAGGGGAATGATGGGGTGGGCGCGGCTTGGTTGTGGGAAGCGGAATCGGCGGGCGAGATTGGGGTTGCCGCGGCTATCGTGGTGTGATATCGGTAGGGCGATAGTGAGAGTTGTTTTGCACTCGCTCGCGCCCGCTCGGCTCGCCCTACGGGCCGCCCCGACCTCGAAGTCGGAGTTAACTTGCGGTGTTTCGTCGCGCCGCTCCCAGCGGCTTGGCTTTGAAATAGGGGCTGGGGGTTGCAGGACGAGTATGGTTCTTTGACATAAGGGATGGGACGACCGACACAGGAGCCGGCGTCACCCTTCGGCGCTGCCCCTTCGACGTGCTTCTGTTCCTGCCAGACGGAGGGGGGAGGGGGTACGAAACGAACCCAATTTTGTGCAAGCCGTGCGTGGAAAAGTCAGTTCCGGAAAAGCCAAAAACGAACCCAATTCTCAGGGGTAGAGCATGGGGAAGACGGGCGAAATGGGCGTTGGCGGGCATGTGGGTCAGGCTCTGCGCACGTGCCCGGTGGTTCGATGCGATCGGCTGGTGTCGTCGGCTACTTAAGAGAGGCCGTGAGCCTGTGTGTCTGGGTGATCGGTGCTGATGGCAATTTGATGTATAGTAGGTTCTCGGTGCGGTCGAGGTAGTAGCCGGACTCGGCTGACACGAGCGCTGCGGCATTACCGAGGTTCGACAGGGCGACGCCGTCGGCGGTGACATTGGAGACGGCATTACGGCAATACAACTCGACTTGCCACAGTCGCTGGGTTGGTTCGTCCGTGTAGGAGCCGACTGCGCCGCCGATGTTGATGGTGACGGTATTGTGAGACTTGACCGCGCTGACCGAGGTGGTGGCGAATTCATGGGAGCGATAGCCATTGGACGCACCGTCGTCGTCGTAGACCGTGCCGACCGCCTTGGCAGTGCAGTAGATTCGCAACCCTCGGCGCGTGCCGTCGTCAAACTGGCTCGACTCGACGTTGGGTCCCAGTGGCGTGATCGAGTTGTCGCGATAGAAGGCCGGGATTTGCGTAATCGGCGCGGGCCAATTTGTCTTCACCGGCCCGGTCAATGCCTGACCGCTCCATACATCGATCCAATTGCCCGACGGCGGTACACCGAGCGTGAGGTCATGTCCTGGGTCGTGACGGGAGCGACCATGATATTCGAGCCGAACATGAACTGGGTTCCATTGAGGGCGACGCTCGTATCGTGTGGGAAGGCCAGCGGCAGCGCGCGGCACATCGGTATGCCCGTGTCGAACGTCTCGCGCGCGGTCGTGTAGATGTACGGCAGCAACCGGTAGCGCAATTTCATGATGGTGCGGCAGCGCTCCAGAACCTGCGGGCCGAATTCGTAGGGGGCAACGGGCTTCGGGTCCCTGCCGTGCGCCCGGAAGACGGGGCAGAACGCACCGAATTGAAACCAGCGAGTGTACAGCTCCTCGCTCGGCTGGCCCGTGAACCCGCCAATATCGCTTCCGAAATAGCTCATGCCCGAGAAACCGTAATTGCACAGCGCGTTGAGGTGGGCGGCGAGCGTCTGCCAGTTCGAGCGCGTGTCGTTGGTCCAATGCCCGACGCCGAAGCGCTGGTCACCGGCGAAACCGGAGCGGCTGAGGATGTAGAGGCGGCGGTTCGGATAGTACGTGGCGAATCCGTCGGCTAGCGCCTGGTGCCAGAGCAAATTGTACACGTTGTGAATTTCCGACTCGCGGCGTCCGCCGTACAGATAATCGGAGCGACGATCCTGCTCCGGCTCGCCGAGGTCAGTCCAGAATCCCGCGATGCCGTCGTTAACGAGTGGTTTGATTTTGGTGAACCACCAGCGGCGCGCGTCGGGGTTGAGAAAATCGAAATAGCCAGCGGTGTCGTAGAAACCTTTGTTTTCCAGGAGGCTGGGCGCGGTCATCTCTTCATTGGACGAGACGAGATAATGCAGCGCGGCGGCCTCGTCGAAATTGGTCTTGGCGGGCGGATTGTCCTGGTTGAGGTACTCCTCGTGAATGTTGATGACCTTGATGCCCGAGGCGGCGAGCGCGGCGAGATTCGTGGCCGGCTCCGGGAAGTTCGTCGGGCCCCATGTCAACGCGCCCATCTGGTTCCGTCGTCCCCACCAGTAGAGATCAAGGATCATCGCGTCGCAGGGCATGTCGTTGGTGCGAAAGGTATCGCGTGCGGCGTACATTTCCGACCAGTTGCGATAGCCGTAGCGGGACTGCATGTACCCGAGCGCCCAGCGCGGCGGCAGTGGCGAGCGACCCGTGATCTGGGTGTAGCGGTCGAGCGTATCGGCGAGGCCGTCGGCGCCTATGAAGTAGTAATCCAATTCACCGCCCGTGACCGTGGCGCGCCACTGGGTGCCATCGGAGCAGATGAAATCCCACAGTTGCGAGTACGTGTTGTCCAGAAAGAGGCCGTACCCTTTCGACGAGAGAACGAGTGGCACGGCCATGTCGGTCATCGCGCCGAACTGGAAGCGGGCGCGATCGTTGTACAGGGACCGAATCTGGCCGCGATAACTCAGTGGTTGGCCGAGGACCAACCCAAGTCCGTAAAACTGTTCTCCACCCGCCATTTGGAAAGTGGCGCTGCGGTTGGTGAACGTATCGTCCGGCGGCGACAAAGAGAATCCGCCGGAACTGGCGCCACCAAGCCACACGGTCCCGTCAGGCTTGCGAAACGTCAGACGAAACGGGTTCTTGTTTACGTTAACTCGGAGACCGGAAGTCGTAACGGTCAACAGGTCACCATCGACCACGGAGATCGGGGGTCGGACCCATTGTTTGACGACGGTAAAGGAGGCATTCGTGCTGAACGCAAACCCGTTGGGCTCCAGGCGCACGCGCGCGACGTTCGTATCGAGCAACTCCAGCTTGACGACGGCTGTTTGGCACGTGAACGTGAGTTCATTGAGCGAGTTGCTGTGCCACGAGATCACAGGGCCGGTGTCCGCGGCACAGAGAAGGGGGAAAAAGAGCAAAACGGCACACGCGAGCTTCACCATCGGTTTCATAGAAAGCTGATTGTCTGAGACGGCCTGCGAAAAAGCAACGCTGGACTGGACAAGGGAACGTCGGGCGTGCGATATGTCCCCGCACATGGGCACCGATGTGCACATTCGCCCCTACGAACCGCGCGACCGCGCCGCAGTGCGGCAAATCTGTGCTGACACGGCCGATGCCGGCCAACCCGTCGAGCGGTTTTTTCCCGACCGGGAGGTCATTGCGGATCTGCTCACGAATTACTATACCGAATTCGAGCCACAATCCACGTGGGTTGTGGACAAGGGTGACGGCGTGGTCGGCTATCTCACGGGGTGCCTCGATACGAAACGATTCATGCGGGTCATGATCTGGCGGATCGGGCCGAAACTTTTTTTCAAGGCGCTCGTGCGCGGAACGTTGTGGCATCCACAAACGTTGCGCTTCCTCCGCGCCAATATCGGCCTCTGGCTGACGGGTGGGCACGCGGCGCGCGCGTCGCTCCACGACTACCCGGCACATCTGCACATTAACATTCGGGACGGCTTCCGCGGACACGGCCTCGGGCAAGATCTGGTGAAAACATTCAGCGACTGCGCCGTCGAGGCGGGGGTCCGCGGCGTTCATGCCGGCGTCAGCGCGAACAATCCACGAGCGTGTCATTTCTTCGAAGAGTTGGGATTCATTGAGGTCCATCGGGAGCCACGATTTCGCAAGCCGGACGGATCGGGCAGCATCCTCTATACGATCATTTATGCGAGGTCGCTGGATTGACCAATCGCGGCAGCGTCGGCGCAACCATTTTACTTGAGCAGGCTGGTTGCAGGCCGGTATGATGCGGGACTCGAATATATGGCAGACGACACCAGCAAGTTCGACGTTTCGTACGTGGCCTATTTGGCGCGGATGCACCTGACGGACGCCGAAAAAGAAAACATTTCCGCGCAGCTCAACGACATCCTGGCGTATGTCGCCAAACTGAACGAGTTGGATGTCTCGCAAGTCGAACCGACGGCACACGCGACGCCGCTTTCGAATGTTCTCCGCAAGGACGAGGTGCAACCGTCCATCGACCGCGACAAGATTCTTAAAAACGCCCCCGAACAGGTCCGCGACCTGTTCATTGTCCCCAAGATCGTCGAATGAGCCTCCACACGCTGACCATTCATGAACTCCGCGAGAAGCTGCGGGGCGGCGACGTTTCCGCCCGCGAGGCGACGCAGGCGTTGCTCGACCGTATTCAGGCGGTTGACGGCAAGCTGAAGGCGTATCTGTGGCTGAATGGGCAGCCAAAATCCGGGCGGGCGGCCATGAACTCGACCCGCGCGTCGCGATCGGTCTGTTTGCCGTACAGCAGCACTTGCCCCAGGATCCGCGGAATCTCGGCCGGCGTGAGGTTGCCCCCGGCCGCCGGCTTCTGGCGCGATCGAGCAGCGAAAAGTAGCCCTTCGGCGGCGGCTCGTTCTCGGCGGCCATGGCCGCAGGTCGCCGGGCATGGTCAGGATCGCCGGTGGCTGCTCAATTGAGCCAACAGCGATTCGATGTTGCGCACGGGTACACCGTGCGCACGATTTCGACTTGTTCGGCCGACTCGATGTCTAGCAATTGGGCCAGGGCTTGGGCTTCGACCGCGTCGTCGAGCGGGATCTGCTGCGCCGCGTAGCCACGCCAAGCCTGGACCGCGTGCGGTGCTGGGCCAGCCAGCTGCGCAGCACGGCGATGTTGTGCGAAATCGCGGGCCACTCGCCCGCCTTGTCGGCCAAGGCTTGAAACTCGCTCACGGCGGCCAGCCAGCGCCCGCTGCGGGCTTTTTCCAAAGCCCCTGTCGAACGTCCGCTTCCAAATCAACATCCGGCGGGCGCTTTGACCAGCGGATGGTTTTCTTTGAGCAGCAAATGCACTTCCGCAGAACTCTGGATCTGCACGATCAGGCGGAGCAGTTGCTCGTCTTTGCCGCCGGACAGGCCAAATTGCAGCATCAGATGCGCCCGCGCGGCGAGCACTTCGCCCTGCGATAACAAACCCATCGCTACGACGTTCAGGCCATCGTAGACTTGCATCGGCAGCTGTTGGCCTGCTCGTTCGAAGGCCTGTTGCAGCAGTTCGACGGCCAGGGCCGGTTTCTCGCGGGCCGCGAGAATCGCCGATTCGGCCAGCGCGCGACGGCATTTTCCGGATGTTTTTCGCGGAAGCGGGCCACGGTGGCCGCAGCTTGCTCGGTCTGACCCAGCTCGGCCTGGAGCATGGCCTTGGTCGATAGCAGGCAGGCCCGATCGGAATGCTTGGCTTCGAGTTTTTCCACCAGCTCGAGCGCCCAGCGGTTTGCTGCTCGCCCGAAATCATCCGCGAAAGCTTGTCCAGCTCGCTGGTCAGGTCGGGGCAGCAGAACTTCAGCTTTTTGCCGGTGCCGCCGGGACACGCGCATAAGGATCGATATCCATGACAGGCTCGAAGAGAGATAGGGGTGGAAGGTGGACTGTGCGCAGCTTCGAGAGGTGGCCGTGCTGCTCCCGTGTTCTCTCGGCAGACGCAAAATGAGCCGGTGCTTGGCGGTTCTCGATCAATTTCTAATGAGCTGCCGCCAAAGCTTGCCGCTTTTGGGCGATCAGGGCCAACAGGGCCTTTTGCGGCTCGGCGAACTTCTTGATCCCTTCGCTCATCAACGTTGCCTCCATGCGCTCGACATTGACCTTGCGATCGATTTCGGTGAGCACCTCGGCCGGCGGCAGCTCGTCGATGGCTGGTGAACGTCAGGCCGCACTTCTCGACGGCGTCGTTCGTGGCCGGCGGATTGGTCTCGATGTCGCTGCCGGCGAAAGCGGCCACATATTTCGTGGCAGATCCTCGGCTTTCTTGGTGCCGGTGCTGGCAAAGACGATTTCCTGCGCGAGCGGCAGGCTTCTTGTTCGTCCAATATTCCTGTTTTCGCTCCAGATCCGCTTCGCGCCGACGATGCCCACCTGGCCCTGGGCCGTGCGGCGAAAGTCGGGCACGTGCTGCTCGGTG
The DNA here is from genome assembly GCA_963766065.1 of uncultured Verrucomicrobiae bacterium. GTDB lineage: Bacteria > Verrucomicrobiota > Verrucomicrobiia > Palsa-1439 > Palsa-1439 > Palsa-1439. Next base: position 1,438 of record CAVYAC010000109.1, on the reverse strand, counting down.
TAAACGTCGACGCGGCGAAACGAAGATGCTGTAGACGCTCTTGAACCGATCGAGCTTGCCAGTGCTGCTGGTGCGCCGCGCCAACGGCGTCGCGGGCGGCGATATTGGCGCGGCGGTGAAGACAGAGCGTCACGTTCAGCGTGATGCCGGCGGCGGCCAGTTCTTCCAGCGCCTCGAGCCCGGCCGGCGTCGCCGGCACCTTGATCATGCGATTCTTGTGGCCCCGCCGACCATTTCTTGCCCAGCTCGATTATCTGCCGACACGCTCGGCGTGCGACGGCCCGAGCTTGGGATCCTCCAGCAGCGGATCGAGCTCGAAACTGACGTAACCGTCGTTGCCGTGCGTTTCGCCAGACCGGCAAAAATACCTGCTGGGCCCGCGACCAGCTCGTCGGTCATTCGCCAGGCGATCTCGGTCGTCGTCGAGCTGCTTCGTGCATCAGCTGCTCGAGCTGCCGTCAAAGCGGCCGGTCTTGATCAAGTCGGACAGGATGATCGGGTTCGACGTGGCCCCGGTGGCACCCAGGCCCGGTTGCGCACGACCAGTCCGGGTCGATCGAATCCAGCCACAGCTTGGTGCCACAAGCGATCAAACTTTTGAGCGGTGATGCCATTTGTCAGTCTCCAGCGGGGGGACCCGTCGAGAATGCCGTATTGTTCAGGGTTCGCTTGGATTGTCGAATCCGCAGGGTGAAAAAGGCAAGCCCCGCTAGCAAGCCCCGCCAGCACCGCGAAACCAAGAGGCGCAGGGACTTAACACTGCCAATCGCCCCTCGCCCGGCTAATCGCGGCTGAGCCGGATTGCCGCCTGGGCTGTTTGGGCGAATTGCCTCAATTTTTCCGGTTCTCAGCGATTATTCCTGTGCTGGAGGCTAGGAAATGTCCGATTAGGCAAGGGACCGTGATGGGCCGCGTGCTGGGCATCGGAGCCTGATTGTGCAAGCATGTTCGCTGTAAGGAGACCGCTGTGCGGGTCAATCGGGTCGCTTTCCTGCCGGCATTGTCGCTGTTGCTGGCCTCGGTTGCCCCCCAGGCATCCAGGGCCGGCGACTGGACATTCGATCCGCCGCCGATCGCCCGGCAGAACGGGTCGGCTCGTGCCAGCCGGGCCAGGTAACCGCCGGCGGACAGCAGGCGCAGGCACTTGCCGAGGCTCCGGCCTCCGATGATCAACAGCCGACGAGTCCGCCTCCTCCGGCGAGCCTTGTATTCGCGCCGTGCGCGGCCGCACCGGTCGCGTACAACCGGCCGGTGGCTTTCGAGCCGGAACCGGTCACCGCCGGCCCGCCAGCGGGTGCAGCCGGGCAACTGCCGTTTGCTGAAGAATTGCCGGTCGACGACAAAGACTTGCAGCCGATCGCCATGCCCGACGACGGCGGCGAGAACCCGCTGCAGCCGTTCCAGCCGCCGGTGCCACGGCGAGCTCCTGGAAATTGGG
>CAVYAC010000108.1:0-96083 GCA_963766065.1 uncultured Verrucomicrobiae bacterium | reverse complement strand
CACGAATTTCAACGCGGCAACCATCGGTTTCTATCCACACAACGATTATGGGGTGTGGCAAAACGGGCTGGACGAAGGGTTCCACGTCCTGCGCACCAAAGCGTTCCTCCAACGCAGTGGCGAGGCCTCGATCTACAACCTCAACACCCAGACGTTCTACTACGACACCAGGACGCCGCAGGGCCAGATCCTGTTTCCGGCCTACGGCACGACAATCACCGGTTCGAATTACAACGTGGTCGTCCGCGCCGATCGCACGACCAGCGCGGTTTGGTACCAGATCACCGACGGGAACGGCACCGGCCAATGGGCCCAAGCGACAGCCATCTGGCCGTCCACCGTAGGGCTGAACACCACCTACCCGTTGGAATGGCGGTTCAATTACACGAATATCCCCACCAACGGCATGGCGCAGATTCACGCGCGGCTACTGAGACTCACGTCATCCACCAACATGAACCTAACGGACGTGGCCGGCCATTTCACCACGCTCAGCACCACGGTCGGCACGGGTCAGCCCCTCGACTCCGTGGGCGATGGGATCCCCGATTCATGGCGCGCCCAGTACTTCCCCAACCAACCAACGAACAACGTCAACGGCATGATGACGAATGGCCTGTCGTGTGCCACCTGCGACGCCGATGGCACGGGACAGGACAACCTGTTCAAGTATCTGGCGGGGCTGAATCCCACCAATCCGGCGTCCATCTTCATGGTCACGACGGCACAATCCACGCCGCCCGCCGGTTTGTGGTCAACTGGACTTCGGTCCCTGGCTACGTCTACCAAGTGTTGGACAGCGCCAGCGCCGGCGGTCCGTGGCAAGACATCGGGGGGCCGATCACCGCTGCCGTCAACCAGGTCTCGATGACCTATACCGATACGACGGCAAGCGCGGTGTCAACGCGGTTCTACCGCGTCCAAAATCTGGGTCAATAACAACCGCCTGCAATTACTTCAATTCTAAGCCTTGATGTTTGCGCGAGGTTTTGCTATGTTAAGTGCCTTGGGAAGCGAGCACATCCAGATGGACGACATTCTCGAGCGTTATCCGAAAACCGTGGCAATCAAGGGCGGGCTGGAAGCCACGTTGCGCCCGCTAGAGGCTTCCGACGAAAAGTCGTTTCATGAATTCTTTTCCGCCGTTCCCGAGACCGAACGACTTCTGTTCAAGCATCGGGTCACCGATCCCGAGGTCATCCACGACTGGTGTCAACACATCGATTACGGGAAAATACTCCCCATCGTCGCCATTGCCGATGGCCGCATTGTGGCCGATGCCTCGCTGCACCAGCACTTGGCGGGTTGGAAGCGTCACATCGGGCGGATCAGCATTGTGGTTCACCCCAATTACCGTGGGCGCGGACTAACCCGGGCATTGGTGCGGGAATTGATTGATATTGCCCGCGACGCCGGTCTGAAAAGCTGGAAGCAGAATTCATGGGAGAACAACTGGCCGCCCGACGCGTGTTTGCCGAAGTCGGTTTCAGCGATTTGTTGGTGATTGCCGATTACGTCAAGGATATGCAGGCCGTTTCCCATGACTATGTGTTGATGGGCCGCCACATTATTACCGACGAAGAATACGCCGGGATGGGTTGATTCATCCGGGATAAGAGGGAGATTGATTGTTATGAGAGTCACAGCACGAAATATCCGTTTCTTCTGTTGTTCAACCGTTTTAGCAACAAACCGAAGTTGTCTCCGCTTCGTCCTCTCGGCGCTTGCGGCCACGACCCTCTCCCTGTCCAGCGCCTCGGCATGGACCACGATGAACATCCCTGGCAACTGGGATGGCTAAAACGCCGGCGATCCCAACATGCCGTTTCTCATGAACAAAGTCTCACCGCCAGGCACACCAGCCGGCGCCGACTGGTTCACCAATGTCATGTACGTTGCCGCGTCGGGCGGCAACGTGACCAATGGCGGGTACCAGTTCAAGCTCGCGGCCAATGGCACCTTTACCTACAATTGGGGCGGCGCATCCGTGGCCATCGACGGGACCACGGCCATGGCTTTCAACAGCGGCGGCAACGCCACCATCACGCTGACAAACGGCCTTTACTACTCGTTCCGCACGATCAATCCTCCCACAAACGCCACCGCCACACTCGCCGTGATGAAGACATCCGCGCGCCCCGTATCGGTCATGCGCGCCGGCCAATCTCCTGCAGTGCCACGAACGAACGATACTGTGACTGTGACTATTACCTTGGGCGCGGCCAAGTCGCCGAAGAAAACATCTTTGTGCGCTGGACCACGAATGGTTTCGCCACGTCGTTTTTCCGCACTTTCCGGATCGGGCACGAGTTACACGGCCAACATCCCGCCCACGGGCACCGATGACACCACGGTGATTTATTACATTCTGAGTTCGACCGTCACGCCCGCTGGCGGGCTGACCGGCAGCAACGCGGACGCCCTGACGTTGAATCTGGACGCCAACGTCGGCAGCAACTACACGTACACGACCTACGCCATGCCGTGGCCGGGCTTCGGCTACCCGAGCGATCCGGCAACCAACATCCATCACTGGAAGGAAGAAGCGATTGTCGGCAACGGCTACATGAACGCGATGCTCGATCAAAATGGCGCGCTCTACGACATCTATTATCCAAGCGTGGGTGACCGCCACGGCGTCGATACTTCCAATGAAGGCTACCGCGGCCCCGAATCGTGGCCGAACGAGAATAACAACAGCAATCCTTACGTCCCCTGCACCAACCTGAACGAGGAAGCCAATGGCCAGATGAATATGATCGCCGGCATGGGCGGCATCGCCGTCGGCGCAGCCGGCACAAACAATATCTACTGGCTCCAAAACACGAATGGCACCGACTACGCCAACGTCACCCAACAATGGGACAGTGACAGCGTCAACGTGGTGCTGACTTCCAACCAATTGGTCGCCGCCGGTAATGACATCCAGGTCGTGCAATACGACTTCTGCCCCTCAACCAACGCTCTCCCCATCGTGACCGACAACACACGCACCAACTACGGCGTCTACATCAAGCGCTTCCTGTTGACCAACAATCAAGCCGCCACCAACACGATCGATTTCTACTACGACGCCAACTTCAACGTGAACGGCGACAACACCAATAATATCATGTACTGGGAAACCACCGTTGGCGGCACGAACTACAACGCCATGGTCACGTTCAGCACCAACTACGTCGATGTGCCTTCGTCGAACCAGCAATGTCTCCCGAATGGCTATGGCGTCGGGTATTCCCCGTCGTTCGCCTTCGACTGGATCAAGAACAGCTCCATTTACTTTGCCACGACGATGAAGCTGGTGACCAATACCGCCACGGGTGCGGGTCTGCCCGCCGATGGCAGTTGGCGTGACCTCACCGCCACGGACAATCAAGAGGGCTGGGTCGGCAAGCGCATTACACTCGCCCCCGGCGTCACCAATGAAGTGGACGTGATGGTCGTCGGCTCCTGGGACGATTTTGCCGGCGCCACCGGCACGTACGACTTCTGGGGCCGGCCCATGATCACCTGGTTCTACAACAACAACATGGCGACCGCCCAGGCGGCCACGGAGACGTATTGGTCGAACTGGCTAAACGGCGGCGTGACCGTGGATCTCCCGAGCGCCGCGTATAATACGCTGTTCAAACGCTCGTTGTTGGTTACGGCGTTGCACGTCGATGATGTGACGGGTGCGATCATGGCCGGCATGCATAATGGCGCCTATCCGTTTATTTGGCCTCGCGACGGCGTGTACGCCGCCGTGACTCTGGATCGGACAGCGCACACCAATGAAGCCGCACACTTCTACCACTGGCTCCAGAACGATGCGTACCGCCCTCCCGATAGCAACCCGGGCGGGCTGTCGTTCTTCTGGCAAAAGTACACGACCGATGGCTACTACGTGTGGACCGGCGCCCAAATCGACGAAACGGCTATCGTCCCCTGGGGTCTCTACTATCATTATCTTATCACGGGCGATGCCAGTTTTGTCGCGAACTATTACCCACTGGCGCTCCAGACCGCGTACGCGTCTTATTGGACCGGCACCAATGATCCCTCCGGCGCCCACTATGACTTCACCAACAACCTCATGTACACTGAGAATGTCTGGGAGGATTCCTCCGATGAGTTCCTCTATTCCAACGCCTCCATCGTCCGCGGTCTGCGCGATGCCGCCAATCTCGCCGCCATGGTCGGCGACACGTCCAACGAAACGACGTGGACGACCCAGACCGGCTACATCATCGGGGGCCTGACCAATCGCATCAATTCCCGCTACGAACCCGCCGATATCAGCCAGTTGGGCATGGCCCTGCCGTTCGAGGTCTTTGAGCCGAACAACCCGCTCATGACGAATGTCGTCGAGTGGCTCAAGGGCCGTCAGGCGGTCGGTACCTGCGCTGCTTGCGAGAGCGCCGGCGGTCCATGGCATGACAGCCTCGTCGAAACCGACTTTGTCAATTATGCCTCCATCGTCGGCCTGGTCAATCGTTACGCCCACAACGTCAATGGCGACACGGACGATTACTGGAACACGTCCCCCGGCGCCTACCTCCACAGCCCGTGGTTCCTGGCCTCCTCCTGGCTCGGCGAATACTTCGCTCGCTGGCAGGATTACGTTGGCGGCACCAGCTTGGTGGACACGAACAAGGACATGCTCGACCTGCTCGTCGCCAAACTGGGCCCGATGGGCCTGGCTTCCGAGCAAATTGCACCCACACCGGCCCTGCAGTTGTACCCCGGCTTCTGGCTCCAGACTGCCTGGCCCAATACCTGGGAATCGCATTCGACGCTCATCGATCAAATCATGATGTTCCTCGATTTCAAACCCGAAGGCACGAACGGCAACAATACCGCTTACTTCGCACCGAAGCTGCCCTCCGCGTGGAGCACCATGACGTTCAACAACCTCGATTCCCAGGGCCAGCGGTTCGATGTCACGATCACAGAGAACGCGCAGAACGTTCGCGCTGACATCAACAAGCACACCGTCGGCGCGCTGAACTACGACGTCTACCTGCGCATCCCCGCCGGCGTCACGCCAGTGATGGTGGTCACAAACGGCACCTACTACGTCCCCTCGCCTTCCCAGTACGATACGACGACCGGCCGTGTCCATGTCCAGGGTCCCCTCACGTCCGCCGACATCACCAACGACATCGTAGTGACCTATGGCACCAACAGCTACGCCGGGCGACGGTATTCCCGATTCTTGGAAGCTGCAATACGGGATCAATCCGCTCAGTGCCATTGCCAGCGCCTATGCCAACGGTGGCTCCAGCGGCTTCACCTATCTGCAGGCTTACATGGCTGGCTTCAACCCCACGATCTCAACGACCTACCTGCGCGTCATTAGCATCGTGAAGTCAAACACGAACGTCATTGTGACGTATCTCGGCGCCAGCGGTGACAGCACCTGGTCACCGGGGTTCGCGTCGCGCACGAATGTGCTGGAGTACACGGCGGGCACGGCCACTGGCAGCTACTCAAATGACTTCACGCAAGTCCCCGGTCAGACCAATATCCTCAGTGGCGGCACCGGCCTCGGCACGGTCACCAACATGATCGATGTCGGCGGCGTGACCAACGTCCCGTCCCGGTTCTATCGCGTCCGCGTCCTGCTGCCGTAGGGGCAGACCCCCGCGTCGGCGCAACATTGAACCGCGGCCCGATCCGCATTGTAGGGCGCCCGGCCCGGGCGCCGTCCGCGTCGTTGTAGCCACGCCGCTCTGTCGGCGTGCTCCCCGTCGTTGTAGCCGCGGGCACCGACCGCGGTCCGTGCCTCGTCGTTGTAGCGTCCGCTGTCCACAGCGGAATCCCCTTCGAACGTCCCCGTCCCCGCAATTCGAGGCGTGAGGGTCACACCGAGAAGGCGTCGCGTCGTTTCGACGCCCACAACGTGAAGCGAAGGGGGACCGCCTGCACAAAAGCTAGAGAGAATACCGTCTACTTCGCTGCGTTCCCTCAATGTCCATAGGCCAGTTTTCAAATCCCTTTTGTCCCTTTTCCTTAGCCTTCTCCAAGGCTTCTCTATACGGGCCGAGTTCTTGAGCCGGTCTGTGTGCTTCCCGTTCACATCGGACGCCTTGCCCGATTTGGCCCCTCAACAAATCGGGCAAAGATCTCTCCCGTCGTTCTCTGCGCCCTCTGCGTCTCTGCGTGAGTAAATCCGTTTCCTCTTCGTGTCCTTCGCGCTCTTCGTGGTGAACGATTGCCGCCTGCACCGCCCTGTCTCACTCTCGCACGAGGATCGCTGCGCTTTTCTTCGACAGGCCGACGTTGATTTTCCCGTCGCGCACGACGGAGGTCGGCCTAGCGTCCGGCCCGATGCGCATCGCGCGCACCATCGCGCCCTTCGCGAAACTGGGGAAACCCAGGCTCTCCATCGGGACCATGACGAAGTCCACGGGCGACGCGGTCATCACGTCCACTAGTTTGCTACCATTGGGAAACGGAGATGGGAGAGTCACGGTCTGGTCCCGGTCGCTGTTGTTCACGACCACCGCGATGACCTCGTCGCCTCGCGTGCGCGTAAATCCGTAAATTCGTTCGGATCATCCGTCACCCACGTGTGAAACCGGCCCGTGCGCAACGCGGGATACGTGTTGCGGATGGCAATCACGCGACGGTAATGCTCCCACAGGTCGGGCGATAACAGCATCCTGGGGGTTGTCGTACGGCTCCAGGTCCTTCCAGAGCATCTGCTTGCGGTCACGGGATCGCCCGCGCCGAACATCCCCGCTTCGTCCCCGTACCAGATAATCGGCGCGCCCAGGAACGTCATCTGAAATGTCGCCATCAATTTCTGGATCTGATAAGCGGCTGGTCCCGGCTGGACCCGTCGTAATGTGCGCCATCCTGCAGACGGTCGCTCTGGTTGTAATCGCGGTCGGGATTGACAACCATGTTCACCAACCGGTCGTGTCGTGGGAATCGTATAGGTTCTGCATGACGTAGTTGACCTGGAGCGGATACGCCGCGAGCAAGCCCCGGAGCTGGTGGTCGAACTCGCCGCCGTCGTCTTGCGCTTCTGGTTCATGAAATAGTGAATCGACCGCATGGCGAACTGGTAATTCATCACCGCGTCCCATTCGTTGCCCTGCAAGTATTTCGTCGCGATCCCCCAAATCTCGCCCGTGATGTACGCGTTGGAATTGATCCCCTTCACCAGCTTGCGCCAATCGATCCAGAACGCGGCGGGAACATCCTGCGCCACGTCGAGCCGCCAGCCGTTGACGCCGTCCGACGAATCGCCGTTGCCATTCGGATCCATCCAGCGGCGCGTGATGTCAAAGATGTACTGTTTCGCGGAATCCGACGCGTATCCCTTTTCGGAATCCTTGTGGAAGTTCGGCATCCCACCGCCGCGGTCCCACGAATTGTACTTCACGGGCGGCCCCCAGCTCGTGATATCGAACCAATCCGCGTAGGGCGATTTCTCGCCCTTGGCGAGCACGTCCTTCAACGCGAAGCTGTTGCGTCCCATGTGGTTGAACACGCCATCGATGATGACTTTCAAACCTTGCTTGTGCGCCTCCTTGATGAACAGCAGAAACAACCTGTCCGATGCCGTCCATTGCCACGTCTTCGGATCGAGCGTTTCCTTCCCGATGACCGCTTCGTTGTCCCCCTTGAAACCGAAATACTGCGAGACATGCCGGTAATCGATCGTGTCGTAGCCATGGTTCGAGCCCGCCTCGAAAATCGGACAGAAATACAACGCCGTCACGCCCAACTCGCGAAAGTACGGCAGCTCGCTCAACACACCCTGAAAATCGCCGCCGAACCGCCGACCATACCAGTCATTCGAAAACTGAGGATTGTCCTGTCGCAGACTTTCCCACGCCGCCAGCTTGTACCAATCCCAACGCCACGGCAACGTGTGGGGCGGATCATTGTCCGTCGTCCCATTGCGGAACCGGTCCATAAAAATCTGGTACCAGACCACGTTGCGCGCCCAGTCGGGCGTCGGGAACCGTTCCGTCAAATCGCAGGCAAACCAGTGTCCGTCGCTCGCCGCATACGTCCGGTTCGTGACAGCATCACTCAGGGTGAAGTAATAATAGGCCGTCTTGTTCGTCGACTCGGTGGATACGGTCGCGTCCCAATAATCGAAATCAAACTCGGTCCCGTCGCGCTCCATCGGGATGTCGCGATCGCGCCGGTCGCGCCAATGCAGCACTACGTGCTGCACGTTGTCGTGCAAGGTCCGCAGTTTCACCTCCGCCGAGTCGCTGGAAACTACATTGAAGTATCGCGCCTGCTGTGGATCGTGGCGGACCGCGGCCAGATTGATGTCGCGAGGAGATGCGGGACCGAAGTCCTTGCCCTGCTCGCCGATAAATATGCCCGAGTTGAAGCTGTTGTGTCCGTTGTCCTCGCGCAATGCCGGATCGCTGTTCGGATCCTGCATCCACACGTCGCCGTTGACGAAGAATTTGTAATAATGGATCCCCTCGTCGAGCTTGAGGTATTTGACGAACGTGCCGTCTCCCAGATTGGTCATCGGCATCGCCCTCCGGTCCCAATCGTTGAATGTCCCCACGAGATTGACCGAATGAACGTCCACGTCGGTGGGGGATGCGGGATCATCCCTGGGTCGGTACCGGAATTGAACCAGGTCTGCCGGCTGGCAGGTCAACCGCCGGGTCTTCTCGACATAGCGCGCCCGCCAGACCTGCGGTTTCTCCTGGGTCACGGTAATCGTCAGGTTGACAACGATCTGGCCCAGGTCGTGATTCCGGACGACGGCCAGATGCACCACCGCTGGCCCCGAGGAGTTGAGCAGCTTCTCGAATTCGCCAGGGGCGGTTTCCTGCATGAAGCTGGCCGGTTGCATCGGATCGTTTGCCGACCAGTCACCGAGAATCTGGTAGCTCGTGGGAGACGGCGGCTCGCTGGCCCCGAATGCGCGAGGGCTCCCGAACCAGGCCTGCCACAAGAAAACCGCCAATAGTAACGTTGTTCGCCGTCGATGCATGGTTCGCCACGCCTCCGATTGTACGCACTGCCCGCCGTTCTGAGAAACGCCACCGCCGGTTACGTCTCGACCCGCAGGATTGCCGCTTGCCGCGCTGGAACAGCGACCTCGTCGCCCTTCACTCGCCGACCGGAAAAAAGGCTCCGTTGCCGCAACCCGCGCCTGCAATTCGACAGTCTGCGATGACTCGCTGCGATTGAGCGCGACAATGCAGCGATTGCCATCGGCGCGACGCTCATACGCATACAATTCACGGTCGTTGTCCACGACAAATGGATGAAACGTCCCCGTGCGCAGCGCCGGGTTCGCCTTCCGAATCGCGATCAGCCGTCGGTAGTAGGCGAACAACTCGCGGTTCTGAAGCTCGGGCTTCTGCCATGGGTAACACCGTCGGCAATCCGGTCCTTGCCGCCCTCCAGGCCGATTTCGTCGCCGTAGTAAATGCACGGGGCGCCCTCGAACGTGAATTGCAACGCCGCCATGAGTCTCAGCGAATGAACGTCCCCCTTCACCACCGTCATCGGACGCGCCGTATCGTGGCTGCCCAATAGATTCAGCATGACCGCCGTGGTCTGCTCGGGATAGTCGAGCATGAGCTGGCGCAGTGTCTGGTCCAATCCCTTCGTGTCCAGCGTCTCCTCGGCGAAATACCCCAGCAGCGCCTTCTGGAACCGGTAGTTCATCACCGCGTCGAACTGGTCACCCATCAGCCACGGAGTCGCATCGTCCCAGATCTCGCCGACAATGTACGCCTCGGAGTTCACGTCCCGCACCGCCCGGCGGAATTTCGGCCAGAAGGTCTGAATCACCTCGTTCGGCACGTCGAGCCGCCAGCCATCCGTGTGCGCTTCGCGCAGCCAATACTGCGCGACCTGGAGAAAGTACTCCTCGACTTCCGGATTGGTGTAATTGAGCTTCGGCAACGAATGGAATCCCCACCAGCACTCGTACCATTCCAGCGCGTCCTTGTGACGCGCGAACCGGTCGGGAATCGGCCACTTCTTGATAAAGAACCAGTTCCAGTAGCGGCTACCGCGGCCCTTCTGTTTCACGTCGAGGAAGTACGGATGCAGGTTCGAGCAATGATTGAATACCGCGTCAAGGATCACGCGAATGCCCCGCGCATGACACGTGTTGACGAGCCGCCGCAGCAGGGCCAGGTCGCCAAAATGTTCGTCGATGGTGAAATAGTCGATCGTGTCGTACTTGTGATTGCTCGAGCTTTTGAAGATCGGCGTCAGGTACAGCGCCGAGATGCCCAGGTCGCCGACGTAATCCAGTTTGTCGAAGATCCCCTGCAAATCGCCGCCCATGAAGTTGCGGAACGTGGGCGGCGCGCCCCACGGCTCGGCGTTGGGCGGATCGTTGGACGTGTCGCCGTTACAAAAACGATCGGGAAAAATCTGATAGAAGACCGCGTCGCGGACCCACGCCGGCGTCTTGAACGGCGCCTGCTGGCCGGCATCGTAGCGAAACCACGTGCGGGGTTTGCTGGAATCGAACTCCAACCCCTGCGGCGTCAACCACCGCGGCTGGCCGCAGGCGCGCACGTGGAAGATGTACTCGGCCGGACCGTTCGGGACGATGGTCACGCTGAAAAACTCGTTTCCGTTGACCGAGCCAAGCCGTTGCAGTGTCTCTTCGCGCTCGGCCGAACCACTGCGCCACACAACCTGCGCGTCGTCGAGGGCGTCGCACGCGCTCTGCAATTTCAGGATGACGCGGCCATCCCCCAGCGTGTTGACAAACCGCCGCGATTGCGGCTCATGCCGCATGCAAACATCGATCGTTCCGGGTGCTGACATAATGGTGTATCAAATGCTGCGCGACCAGTCCCCTCTTCCCGCAGGCCACCGATCCGCTACGGACCGATGGTCTTGACCGAGTTCCGCCCGCCGAACGTGTCGTCAGCCGTCTCGGGATTCAGCGGGTCCTGCTTCCAGTTGCCATCCACGACGTACTTATATTGGTACTTGCCGGGCTTCAGCGGAATCGACGCAATCCACACACCCGAGGCCTCCCGTTCCATCGGGTTGGCCGTGGCATTCCATTCATTGAAATCCCCCGCCACGTACACGCTCTTCGCCGACCGGGTCGGTATACGTGAACGTCGGGGCGGAACTGGCCGCGGCCGAAACACCTGTGGTCGAAGCCGACCCACGGGCGGACACCTCGATCACCGAGTTCCCGTCGGTGGCCACTGGCAGGCGCGGGTCCGTCTCCCACCGCGTGCCGCCGTCAATGGCATACTTGAACCGGTGTCGTCCCGGGGTCAAGGGCGTCGTCAGCTTCCAGTGACCGGTGCCGTCATTTTGCAAAAGCCATTCGCCGTGACCGGTCACCTTGCCGTCCTCGTTGTCCAACCAGCCATTGAAATCACCCGCCAGATGGACCGTGGTCGCCTTGGCGTCCGTATACAGGAACGTCACGCCGGTTCCTCCCGCAGTCGCGCCCGCACCCTCGATGGCCGCGGCCTTCACTTCGATCACCGAATTGTCATCGGTCGTCGCCGGCAACCGCAGGTCCTTTTCCCACCGCGCACCGCCGTCGATCACGTACTTGAACCGGTACTTGCCCGGCGCCAGCGGAACGGTCAACGTCCAGTTCCCCGAGCCATCGCTCTTCAGCAACCATTCCGTGTGGCCTGTGACCTTGCCATCCTCGTTGTCCGCCCAATTGTTGAACTCACCGGCGAGCACGACGCTCGTGGCCCGGGCATCCGAGAACGAAAACGTGGTGGGAACCTTGTTGACGGTGGCGGGCGTGGCCGCCGATGGCTGCACCCCGCCGACCGACACGCCGAGGTCCTCGAGGCCATTGGCCATCTTGCGCGCCGGGGTGGCGGGATCGAGGATCCATTCGCCGTCAACCACCAGCTTGTAGCCGTAGTATCCGGGCTTGAGGTGGAGTGTCTTCGACCAGGTACCGGAGTCGTCCCGCGTCATGGGAAGTTCGCTCCAATTGCTGAATTCGCCGGCGACGCTGACCGTTTTCGCGGTCGTACTGGTGTAGTGGAACGTCTGCTCGATCTCCCCGTCGCTCACGAGCGTGGCGGTGACCGCCGCGCCGGCCGAAATGGGGAGCACACCTCCGAGCAACAGCGCCAAGGGTATGGCTAAGAGTGGCGCCCGCACTATCAATTTCCCCCTCACCCGTCCCCGCAAACTACCGCGGGGCGGGCCTCTCCCCCGGCGGGGCGAGGCGTGCGTTGTGTCCGCCATTTCCTCTCCCCTTGGGGGAGAGGAGAAAGGTGAGGGGTGCCGTTGGCTTCCAACGACCACTTTTAATCACACCCCAGCGCCAGCCAGCGCTTCATGTGCATGGATCGATTCCCCCTCACGCGATCAAACGGCCGGAGCCGCAACCGCGTTCTTGAGCCGCGCGCCGCAGGACTCCCGAACGGTGAGATAAATCGGGATGACTTCCTGAACGCGACTGACCTTGCCGTGGATCAATTCCACCATCCGCTCGCAGGCAAGTTTGCCGATCTCATACAGGGGTTGGTGGACTGTCGTCAGTCCCGGAATCGCAAAACTGGCCTGGGGAATATCGTCAAACCCGACCACCGCAACGTCCTGTGGCACCCGCAGGCCCAGTTCGTTGAGCTTCTTGATCGCGCCCAGCGCCATCTTGTCGTTCAACGAGAAAATCGCCGTCACGTCCGGGCTGCGCCGCATCAATTCCTCCGCCGCCTTCATCCCGCCCTCTTCTGTCAACCATCCGTCCACAATCAGGCTCGGATCGGACCCGATCCCGCTGTCCTCGACGACTTCCTGGAACGCCTCGAGGATGTCCTGGCTGGTCTGGATTTCGCCGAGACCGCCGGCGATGAACCCGATCCGCTTGTGTCCCAGGCGGACCAGGTGCTTGGCCGCCTGCCACGCGCCGTAGCGGTAATTCGATACCACGTAATTCAGGTCGAATTCCTTGGAGTAATTGTTCACCATCAGGAACGGTCGCGTGCCGTCCGTCAACTCCGAGACGAACCGATGCCGCGAGTTGGCGCCGATGAACAGGATGCCATCCACAAATTTCTGGTCGTACAGTTGCCGATACTCCTTGTTGTCAACAAATTCGTTGCGGGCGACCTCCAGCAGGATCTTGTACCCGAGCGGCTCGCGCGGTCGTAGATGCCGCTGACGATCTCGCCAAAATACACGTCGGCAAACGCATGCCGCAGTTGCGGCACCAGAACGGCCAGCGTCCGCGTGTGCCGCCACGCCAGCGCCCGCGCCATGCGGTTGGGTTGATAGCCCAGCCGTTCGATCGTCTTCAGGACGCGCGCCCGCGTCGTCTGGCTGATCCGCGGATTATCGTTGAGGACGAGCGAAACCGTGGACAACGAGACGCCGCTTTGTTCGGCGATGTCCTTGATCGTATACCGTTTTCTGGACTCGTTCATTCGACTTGCCTTTCGCTCAAGGGGCCGCCCTCCCCAAGCACCGTTTTCACATTTTCCAGTCTATCATTGTAGCCGCCCCGCTCTGTCGGGGCGCATCCCAGCACGGCGGCGGAGCGCCGTGGCTACATCCTTCAAGACCTTGGCACGAACGCCTCGCGTCTCGTCCGACTCCTCTCCCCTTGGGGGAGAGGGCGGGTGAGGGGTATGCCTTCCCTTCTTACAACGTCCACTGCTGGCGCTACACTGACACGTATCAATCATAGTAAAACCAAGGGCTGCCAGAGTCAATTCATTTGTTAAAGCGTTTTCCCTTTGACACAGCCCTACCGGCGTGCTAATTCTTAAGCATATGAGCTCACGCTTCCAGCTCTCCCGGTCCCGTCGCGTTGGAGTTTCCTCCCGCGCATTCACTTTGATCGAACTCCTTGTCGTCATCGCCATCATCGGCATCCTCGCTGCCATGCTGTTCCCGGCGTTGAACAAGGCCCGCGAAAAAGCCCGCCGCGGCGTGTGCGCGGGCAACCTCCACCAGATCGGCATCGCCATGATCTCCTACTCCGACGACTTCAATGGATGGTTCCCTTACCCGGATGGTGCCGCAAACGGCCCGGCGCAGCTGTTTAACAAATGGGTCGGCGGTGCCGCTGGGTTGGGACCAGCCGTGCAACCATGCGGCGATATTGAAGCCTATTGCCGACTCCTTTGCGCCTTGGGATACGTCGGCAATCCGGACACCTTCTTTTGTCCGAGTGACAACAACAAAGAATCCGCTGGCGCCTCAACTATGTCCCCTTGGGCGGGCAAGGGGACGAGATCGGAGAAACCGGAAAGTCAGAATCCTCCAACAGCCGGAAGTTCCCAGCCCCCTCATTGGACACAGCTTTTTGCGTACAATATCAGCTACTTTTACATCGCCAAGATCGGGACCGGCAACCCGCCACTGTCATCCAGTGATGCTCCGAATGCCGGTGTCGGCAGCTCCAGCGGCAATCGCGCCTATATGCTAATGGCCGATAAGACCCTGGGTGGATGCGCCTCCTCTCCGTGCAACGGAACGGGATCAGGAAGCCCGTGCGGCACACCTGGGAATAACGACGTTACTGGTGATCTTGTCAACGGCGACATTCACGGCACGGACGGGCGAAATTGTCTCTTTAGCGACGGTCACGTCGAATGGATCAACGGGCCCGTTATCTCTTGCGAATATCAGATTATCCAAAACGATTGGGGTGAAGACGAGAAGACCGCGTGCCCAACCGGTTGCCCTCAAACCACGACCAACATCAACTGAACCACGTCACCGCGCCGGCACAAGGTCGGTCGCCATCTCCGCTCTGTAGCCGCCCAGCTTTGTAGCCGCCCCGCTCCGTCGGGGCGCCTCCGTGCCGTAACCGTCTCCGCCCTGTAGCCGCCCCGCTCAGTCGGGGCGGCGTCTCCCACACGGCGACAGAGCGCCGTGGCTACATCTGAATGCTGTGAGTGCTCAGATACTCCCTCGCCCCCCCATCGTCACCGTTCCGTCTTGATATCGTTTCCCGCCGAGAGTATGATACTGAGCCGTAGCCACGCCGCTGCTTCTCTCATTTGTCTACTGGACTCCCCTCCGATCCAGACTGCCCTAGCGAACTGCAAACGTATTTGGGAGACTTGGTTCATGAGAACTTTCTGCATGCTCTCAGCAATCGTCGCCCTCGCTGCGACCGCCGCACCAGATACGACGAACGCCCAGATGCTGACAACGTCGCAACCTGTAACAATTACGTCTTCTACGGCCCGCTAGCTCGATCCGCGATTGCGGATCACGTGTTTCACGGGCTCGTCACAGCGGTCGAGGAAGATGGATGGTAAGCGCGTCCGCTCCGATACAATTCCAACCGCGCCTCGATTTCCTGGGCCAACTTTGGTTGGTTCGCCGTGCGCGCCAGTTCAACCGCCTTCTGGGCGGTGGTGACGGCGTCGGCGAACCGACCGGCCGCGGCATACGCGACGGCCAGGACATCGAGATTGGCGGCCAGACGACTGCCCGTAAGCTGGCAGGCCCGCTCGGCCAACGCCACCGCGCGAGCCGCGTCGCCGCCTTCGCCCTGCGGGAGTGTCGCCAGAAGCCAGGCCAGCCTGGATTGAGCCGGCACCGAACCGGGCTTGATCCGCAACGCTTGCTCCAACTGCAGGATCGCCTCCGGCCCCTTGCCGAGACGGACGAGGGCGAGTCCCAGACTGTAGTGCGCCTCGAAAGAATCCGGGTCGATACGTAGCGCCTGCTGCAGGTGCCCGATCCCTTCCGGCAGCCGGTCCTGTTGAACCAGGGCCACCCCGAGGTTGAAGTGCGCCCCGAAATAGTCGGGATCACTGCGCACCGCCTGCTCCCAGCGGCGGATCGCTTCCTGCACCCTGCCTGCCTTGAACAGGGTCGTCCCCAAGTTGTTGCACACCTCGGGGAGATCGGGATCGGTTTGCAGCGCGTGTTCCCAATGCGCGATCGCATCGGGAACGTCACCGCGTTGGAGAAACAGGTTCGCCAGGTTGTGGTCCGCCATCCAACACTTCGGGTTCTTCGTGAGCGTGTCCGACCACAGCGTTTCGACATCCCGGTAAACCTGTGCCTGCTTCCAAGTGAGCGCTCCCAATATCAGGAGCACGGCACAGACCGCAACCACCCCAATGTCCCGTCCCAATTTGCCGGCTCGTGAAGTAAGACTCATGCCGGCGCTTGTCGCCAGTGAGATCAGCCCGACACTCGCCAGATACTGGAAATGATCGGCAACGAACGAATAGTGAAAATAATAGATATCGAAGAAACCGAGCACCGGCAGGAGGGCGATCACAAAAAATCCCAACCCAAACACCCCGGCCTGACCCCAAGGCTGTCGGCGACATACCCACAAGACGATCCCCACCGCCACGAGTCCCATCAGGGGCATCCAAGACAGTAACGACGACGTGTCCAGTGTCCACCGCGGATAGACAAACACCAGCGGCGCGGGCCAAATCAATTTGGCCGCATAAAACCAGACCGCCCGGCCGGCAATGGCGAACCGTTGAGCCATCCCAACCTGCCAAACCGCCGGCCCCGACCTGGAGATCTGCCAGCGCTGCTCGAGCACAGTCAGTACCGACATTCCCAACGCCAACGCAACGAATGGGCTGATCCGCATGATATCGATTCGTCGCCAGCGTCTTCGTTCCCACCACACACATAGCAACAGGACCAGCGGCAGGATGACCGTGGATGGTTTGCTCAGCATGGCGGCTGCGCCGCACAGCAGTGCCAGTGCATACCAGCGACGCCGTCCCTGCGCTTCGAATCGAAGAAAACACAAACTGGCCCCAAAGAAGAAAAGTCCCGACTGCGTGTTCTTCAATTCGGTAACCCAGGCCACGGACTCCACGTTCACCGGGTGTACCACCCACACCAAGGCGGTCAACAACGCTCCGGGCACCCGCAGGCGTCGTAACACCAGGAACACGAGTAGCGCATTAATCGCATGAAGCGCAATGTTGACCAGATGATACGGCATCGGGTCCAACTCCCACAGCCGCCGTTGCACCCAGAAGCTGGTGAGCGTCAATGGATAGTACCGGGAAACGGGCATCGATGACCAGATCATGCGCAACCCGTGCGGCGCGGTCATCGCGGGATTGGCCGTCAGGTGATCATCATCGTCCCAAATGAAGCCCGCGTGCCATGCTGGCTCGTATGCTACGAACGTGACGACCGCCAAGACCAGAGCCAACAGCCAGGGGCGCTGCGCCCAGCGTGTTTTCGCCCCAGCGGAGGAAACCGCCGTCCGCTGATGCGGAGCGTCATGGATTGGTTTCCGTCTTGTCATCGAGCCGACAATAGCATGTCACCACTGTAAAAAAACAGAGCAGCCTCGCCCAAGAATCTCACGTGACGGCCAGGCTCTGGTGGCGAACAGGCGCTGGCCGCCGGTGGCGTCGGTAAGGCGTGATCGCCCGCCGCATGACGGCCAACGGCGCGTGAGGCCGGCCGATTAGGGGCTGCTTGGACTCGTCACTCCCGTGGGCTGACTGTAAGCGCGTCCGCTTCGGTACAATTCCAACCGCGCCTCGATTTCCTGGGCCAACACTGGGTGGTCCGCAGTCCGGGCCAGTTCAACCGCCCTCTGCGCCGTGGCGACGGCGTCAGCGAACCGACCGGTGGCGGCGTACGCGGCAGCCAGGGTATCCAGAGACGCTGCCGCTCGATTGTCCGTAAGCTGGCAGGCCCGCTCGGCCAACGCCACGGCCCGAACAATGTTGCCGCCTTCCGCCGGTGGACGCGTCGCCAGGTACCACGCGAGGTTGTTCAGTGCCTGGGGATAATCGGGTTTGATCCGCAACGCCTGCTCGTAGTGCTCGGCTGCCTCGGACACCTGGCCCGTTCGATCCAGGGCGATCCCCAGACGCGTGTGTGCTTCCGCGGAATTGGGCTTGAGCCGCAGCGCTTGTGCGTACTCTCCAACGGCATCCGGGACATGGCCCTCATAGAAAAGGGCATTTCCAAGATTGATGTACGCCTCGACGTAATCCGACTTGAGTCGCAGCGCCTGTTCATACTGAACGATGGCTTCCGGCACCCGGCCCGACAACATCAGGATCGCCCCCAGATTGTTGTGCGCCATCCAACATCGGGGATTCCTGGCCAACGTATCGCGCCACAGTGTTTCCACATCCCGGTAACTGTGTCCCTGCCTCCAGGTGGACACTCCCAGCGTCAGCAGCACGACTGCGGCCGCGAGCGCTCCCCAGTCGCGGCCCCATCGACCGGCTCGTTCGCAGATCGCGGTGCCGGTGCTGACGGCGAGAGAGATCAACCCAATACAGGCCAGGTATTGAAAGTGGTCGGCCACGTAGGAGAACCGGAATGGATAGACATCAATGAACCCCAGCGCCGGAAACAGAGTGCAGACAAAACACAGGGCCGCCACCAGCGGGCCACTCCCAATCCGCGACCGCAGTGACCACAGCGCCACGAGCACCGCCAGCGCCGCCGCCGGAAACAGGTATTGCCACCACACCCCGGGGTCGATGTCCCAGTGCGGATAAATAAAGATGAGGCGTTGCGGCCAGAGCAACTTCCCGGCGTAAAACCACAATACACGCCCCGCCAGCAGACACCGCTGAAGACCGGAAAGCGACCACTCCGCCCCACTGGCGTTGACATGATGTTTCTCCAACCACGCCGTCATCAGGCCGAATGTGATTCCCAACAGAAACATCGGACTCAACACCACGACGTCCTGCCTTGCCACCCGCCCTCGTTTCCACCAGATGAGAAGCACCAGTACGGCCGGCAGCGAACAGGCCACCGTCTTGCTCAACAGGGCACACAGGAACAGCGCGATGGCCAGCCAGTAGAAGCGCCAGCGTGGCGAATCCGCTTGGGCCACGCCCGACAGCGGTCGAAACCGGAAAAACGCCAGCAGTGCCCCCAGATAAAGCGTCGTCGAGAGCAGGTTTTTGATTTCGGAAACCCAGGCCACCGACTCCACTTGCACCGGGTGGACGGCGAAAATGGCCGCCGCAAGCCAGGCGCCCGGCATCGCCAGTTGCTCCAGCACCATCCACAGCAGCAGCCCATTCAGGACATGCAGCAGAATATTGACCGCATGATACCCGGACGGCCGCGGTCCCCAGAGATGATACTCAATCCAAAAGCTGGTGAGTTGGAGCGGGTAGTACTGCTGGTCAGCCAACGGCTCAAACCAAATTCGATAGAGACCGTGGAGGGAACGCAGATTCACGTTCTGCGTCACGTGCAGGTCGTCATCCCAGATAAACCCCGCGTGCCATACCGGCTGGTACGCCAGGAACGCAATAACCAGAATAACGACTCCCAAGAGCCATGTCTCAGGTTCGCGGGCGCCCTTCGCAGCTCTGATCGCGTCACTAGGGGCAGTATGGTTCTTTGTTTGCGCCATGAAACTCTCTCTACTAGTTTCAAGTGCGACTTGGGCCAAAATCAACACGATTCGGCAGCTAAGTCGGCATATACCGGGGGCTTAGAAACAAGTGGCCAATTCGGACACTTTTTCTCTTGTTTCCTTTACTTTTTCTACCCTTTTTAATTGACATTACTAGGAAAATCCCCTATAAGGGAGCCCGACAGTTAGACCGGTTTACACACCCCGTTCCGGCCCCTCTGCCAAGCGAGTTGAATACTAAAACAGTTCAACGATGGAAGGGTGAGGTATCTATGAAAGGGTTCTTCAGTTCAGTAGCAGCTGCAGCGTTCCTTGTGGCTGCATCGTCCGCTATGGCGCAGTACTACGTCGCTGGTACTTTTAACAACTGGACAGTGAACGGCAACGAAATGACGCAAACCAGTCCAGGTGTCTGGCAGGTGAGCCTGACCGGTTTGTCCGCTGGAGCCCAACAGTACAGGGTTACGGATGGCACCAATTGGCTTTATCCGACAAGCGGCGGTAACTCCTGGCTGTGGGAAGACAACACCGGCAACGTCACGATCACGTTTGACACCAACACTTACAATGATAACGCGACACCGTCAACGTATCGCATTGGTGTGAGTTCTGATGGCTGGGCGCAACAGATGTACTTGCCAGGTGATTTCGACGGTTGGAGCACCACGGGTGATCCGATGACCTATGAAGGCGGCGGCATCTTCGACGAAACCCTGACTTTGGCAGCCGGAACGTACGGCTTCAAAGCGCTGGCGGCTGTCGGCAATGGGGCGGACGGTATATCTTGGGATAGCGGGGATTGGTATGCGTATGGTACTACCGGCTCCGATCTGTGGAGTGGGAACTTGAGCCTCACATCGGATGGTGTCGATCCCTTGTACGTAGCAGTGAACATGAATAACGGCACCGTGAGCGTGACCACTGTTCCCGAGCCTTCGAGCATCGCCTTGGTCGTTGTTGGCTTGCTCGGCGCGATCGGCATGATCCGCCGTCGCAATGCCTAGTCATTAAACCAAACCGTAATTTGTAAGCCGACCGAGCCCCGCAGAAGTGCGGGGCTCGGTCTTTTTTGCGCAGTTTTTTAAGCCAACTGCGGCTTCCTCTTGTATTTGTCCCTCAAAGCTTTCCTCCTGATTGCCAAGAGGTTGCATCAAATGCTGGCTACGTTCTGCGCACTTGGGGCAAAATGAGCAGATGGGTAGGAGGTAAAACGCTCGAATTATGTTGACTCTACCCCTGATATTTCATAAAAATGTAGCCAGGTCGCAGTGCGATCTACTGCTTAAAACGACGCGAGTTAAGAATCAGCAACCGAATGAGGGGAGAGGTAAAAGGTAAAGGTATATGACAAAACTTTCAAAAGCTATTCTATGTGTAGGCGCCATTGTGGCGTCAGCGGCGCTGGCCTCGTATGGCCAGATCTCGGGAGATTTGAGCACGACGACGATTAGTTACGGGCCAGCCTTGGCCCTCCAGTCGATCAATACCGGCTTTGGCGATGCCACCGGTAATGATTCGACTGGCGGTTCCGAGTTGGATGCCGCTTACGGCCAGATCTCCGGTGGGAATCTGTACCTGTTCCTGGCGGGTAACTACGAAAACAACGGGAACCATGTGAACGTATTTGTGAACGGCGGCAATGCGGTGAACCAGGGAAGTACGCTTTCCGTTGCCGCAACCGCCACGATGCAGGCCATGAATGGCTCACAATTCAGTCCGGGCTTCGCTGCGACCTTCGCCTACGACGTGAATGATTACCATGGTACCCTCTACAGCGAAGAGTACACTTATAACGGCGCGGGGACCCTCAACGGCGGCTACGTCGGCGCCCTCGGTGAGGGTTCCGTGGGAATTGCTGCGGCAGGCTCCGACGGCGGCGTTATGACGATTGCAATTAACAACAACAACGTCAGCACGATGGGCGCGACGGGTGGTGCCTTTAGTGGCCCGTACGCGACGACGGGTCTCGAATTGCAAATCCCGCTCTCTGCGATCGGGTATGCGGGTGGCTCAGTCGAGGTGTTGGCCGACGTTAACGGCGGCGGCGACACCTATCTGTCGAACCAGTTCCTGCCAGAATTGCCTCTAGGATACGGCAATCTCGGTACGGCAGGGTTCAACTTTAGTTCGACCCCCGGCGAGTATTTCACCGTGGTTCCCGAGCCGTCGAGCATCGCGCTCGTTGTTGTCGGGTTGCTCGGCGCGATCGGCATGATCCGTCGGCGCAAAGCCTAATCGGCTTCCTCGGACAGTTGCACATTCGAACGGGCCCCGCAGAGTTGCGGGGCTCGTTCTTTTTGTGTACAAACCGTAAATGCGCCTCGGCTTCTACGTCCTCTATTACGGCGTTGGCAAATCGCTGTTCACGATCATCCTTCGCGTCATCTTCCGCACACGCGTCGCGGGACGCGAACGGATCCCCCGTGAAGGCGGGCTTCTCGTCGTCTGCAACCACATCAGCTTTGCCGACCCTCCCCTGTTGGGCACGGTGCTGCCCCGCCCCGTCGAATTCATGACCATGGTCGAGATGTTCCGCAAACCGTGGATGGCGTGCCTCCTCCGCACCATCGGCTGTTTCCCCGTCGACCGCTCCCGCGTGGACCAACGCGCCGTGCGCGAGGCCATTCGACGCCTGCGGGCCGGGCGCTGCCTCGCAATTTTCCCCGAAGGCGGAATCCGTCTCACACAGAAATCCGTGCTCGGCGGTGACCCGGATATCAAGCCCGGGGCCGGTGCGATTGCGTTGCTCGCCAACGCGGTGATCCTGCCCGTGATCGTCCGCGATACCCGCAAGCCGTACGTCGCCCGCAACTGGCTCCCGATCCATCGGGGCAAGCTCCGCTGCGAAACCCTCGGCGTCACCTTCGGCCAGCCCTTCTGTCTGTGGAACCCTCGGGATTTGCCCGCGGAGCAACGTCGCCAGCGCGCCGAAACCGTCGTCCGCCAACAGCTCCTGAAAACCGTTGAACTGAACTGATGTTCTGTTACAGTCAGTCCGTGTTCCGTAACGCTCTCGCAGCTCTTTTAATTGTCCTCGCCGCCCAACCTCTGGTCTCGGGCCAGACGACCCGCACTGTCCATCTTCGTACAACAGACAAAGTGGGTATTGTCGGGACCTGGTATCCGGTGCGGCAGACCCCCGCGCCAGCCGTTCTGCTCGTCCATTCCGTGGACCGGAACCGTAACACCTGGGCCAGTTTCGCCGCGGTCCTCCAGAAAAACGGCCTGGCCGCGCTGGCGATTGACCTGCGTGGCTACGGTGAGAGCACCCGCAAACAGACGGCGGACGGCCCGGTCACACTCGATGCTCGCAGCTTTACCGGCGGTGATTACCGGGATACGTTGCTCGATGTGGAGACGGCCGTGGATTGGTTGCAAACCCAGCCGGAAATCGACTCCAAGCATATCGCGGTGATCGGGGAAAGTTTTGGCGCCAACATCGTGTTGCGATACGCGGCCATCAACGAGGACCTTGCGGCCGTCGTGGCCCTCAGCCCCGGCATCACCTATCGCGGCGTGCGGACCGATGACATCATCTCCCAGGTTTCGCACGCGCCCCTGCGCATATTCGTTTCGCAGTACGACCCGTTTGCGTTCGAGTCGTCCAGGCGTCTTGTCGAAATCCGCAAAGAGACGGGCGCCAGCACGGCAACCAACGAGCTGACCATTTGCACCGGTAACCTGCACGGGACCGATATGTTGCTCGGTGTCAGAAATCTTCCCCAGATCATTGTCACCTGGCTGAAGGCTGCCTTCACACAGGCGCCCGCCCCGTCCGCGCCCCCGTTGCCCCCTGTCCTGCCTGACGCCGCGCCCGTTCCCGCAAAATGATCCCGTTGCGAGACGATCGAACGCCCCAAACGTTTGGGCTTGCCACACTCGCACTCATCGCACTCAATGCCGTCGTCTTCTGGCACGAACTCTCACTCGGCAGCCAGAGCCTGCAGGACGCGTTTTTCGCCAGCTTCGCCCTCACACCCGCCAACCTGACCCACGCGCCCTCGCCCGACACCGTCCGCACCGTCTTTACCTCCATGTTTCTGCACGGCGGCTGGGCCCACATTATCGGCAATATGCTCTTTCTCTGGATCTTCGGCAGGAACGTCGAAGATTCCGTCGGCCACTTCAAATTCATCGTCTTCTATCTGCTGTGTGGTGTTGCCGCCGCGGCAGCCCAGGTTGTCCTCTCGCCGGATTCGACCGTCCCGATGATCGGGGCCAGTGGGGCCATTTCCGGAGTGCTCGGCGCGTACTTGTTGTTGTTTCCCCGCGCGCGCGTGCTGGTGCTGTTCCCGATCTGGATCTTCTGGCGTGTGTTTTACGTGCCGGCGTTTCTGTTCCTTGTTCTCTGGTTCGGCCTGCAATTGCTCAGTGGAATGGCCGTTCTTAATAGCATGGACGTCAACGGCGGGGTCGCCTTCTGGGCGCACGTCGGCGGCTTCGTCGCGGGAGTGTTCCTCATCCCCGTTTTCAAGAAGCGCGGTGTCAGTCTGTTTCAATGACCACAGGTGTAGCGTCGGCTCTATGAGCCGTTTCCGGTGTACCGTCGGTTTTCCGAACCGATCCGGTGTAGCCGCCCCGCTCTGCCGGGGCGCCGCGCTTTTCTGTACCTTCTGCTTGTCGTGATGGAGAAAGGGCCGTCCCCCGCCGCGTCCAGACGAATTATCCATTAGCGATTGCCGCGCTTCCTCCTCCCCTCCTTGGAGGGGATTAAGGGGTGGGTCCTCCCCCCTCCATCGCTTTAGCGACCCGATCTTCTGCTTGCGCGGCACGGCAGGGACTTCAGCGTGCCATCAAGACCGGCCGCGTGGTGCAACTGGAGATTCCTTTAGGAGATTTGCGCTGACTGGCGCTTCACCGCATAGACGCCCGCATCAAACTGAAGTGGCTCTACCCTTGCACGCACGTTCAATGGAGCAGTAGGATGCAGCACGTGCGGCGTAGCGTATGGACATTTCGTTCAAATGTAGCTCGTGCGGGCAAAATGTCGTGATAGACGAAGCTGGCGTTGGCCTGACAGTGCAGTGCCCAAAGTGTGGCCAGCCTCTTATCGTGCCCTCACCCGATTCGGCAGTTGTTGCTTCAGACCCGCTAATCGAAAAGGCATTGGAGGTTTTCAGAGGGACACTGTCTTCACGTGACGCGGCAGTGGTTGGTTGTTCATCAACCATTGAGCCGACAGCAGAACAACCCCCTCTGTCGCTGAGTCGTTCCGAGAGAAAGGGCGGAAGATACCGGGACAGGAAAAGAAGCGTGTTGCGGCTTCAGACATCCGGTTTCGCTGCCAGCACTGTTCACGGCGGATGGTAATTGATAAGCACGGCGCTGGCTTGTCCATTGAGTGCCCGTCTTGTCACCAGACAACCACAGTCCCGATAACAAAGAAACTGAGCACAGACCGGGCGTATTTGGTTCGCGACATCGAAGACGCGGCGATCGTCGCTGAGCGCGGAGGAAACACATGTATTCACAGCACGCGCAACAAATTGCAAGACCTGGCAAACTTGGCAGGTCCCGATGAGGCTGCCGTAATCAATCGCGCAGTCGAGTGGCTTAATTCCCGGATTGTGGCCAATGAAGAGGTGCGATTGTTTGACGACAGGCTGGAAGCCAAACCTGTCCCGAATCGTGATCTCGCGAACCGTTTGAAACAGGTGGCGCTGTCATTGCGCGAGCGTTGGGGCATTACGCAGCGTTGGGAACTGCGCGGATTGAATTCTCGGCAGGAGCGAGAGGTCCGAAAGCTCGCAGATTCGCAATTTTATGAAACACACCCCGGAGCGACACACGCTGACTTGCCGCCCACTGAAAGGCAGATCGAATTTTTACAGTTTCTCGGTGCCGCAATTCCCAATAATCTGACCAGAGACCAAGCCTCTACGCTGCTGAACGAATCGCTACACCGCGAAGACCTCCGTGACAGAGTAAATGCGTGGTATCGGAGGTGAGGAGTAAGGAGATACGCCGAAAACGGAAGGAGAACTTGCGATGAATCGCCTACGTGTCTGTACTGTGTTTTTCGCCTTCACTGTTGCCATCGCCGCTCGTGCAGACGAAACCAACACGCCCGCCCCGCCGTTTATCAACGCCGCGCCCAGTGGCGTCACGGGCAATGCTCTGCCCGCCAGCATCGTAATAGACGGCACCACCTATGAAGAAGTCCGCTGGGAGAGAGTTACGCCAACCACTGTCACTATTTTCCACAAGACTGGCGTTGCGACGATTCCGCTGGAAAAATTGCCACCCGAACTTCAGAGGCGATTCGGGTATGACCCTGTGGCGGTGCGGCAGCAATTGGAAAAAGTCGAAGCGGAGCAACGGGCATTGGCCGAACGGAAGCGCCGAGAGGAAGCCGCCTTGCCTGCCCCCAAGCGCCACCTGTTGCGCATCGGTGGAATTGTCTATGACTTTAGCGAACTCTACACCGCGATGGTGGAATGGCACCGATGGGGAAGCAGCACTGAAGAATCTCCGCAGAAGGAACGAGCAAAGGAGAATTTCCGAGGGATGCGTCCAGCGATATTCCGATTGGTTCATCGTGGGAGACGTTGCTCAGGTAACCAGTGATGGCCACTAGTGAAGGCGCTGAAACTGGGGGGCGAGGTGGACGCCAATATGCCGCTCGTATTCGTCAAGCATTGCCCGAGCAGATTCAATGGTCGATGGCTCGACGTGTTACACGGTGGGTAAAGTAGTCGGGCGCTATCAATATACTCGACACGTCTGGTGGCACGCGCACAGTGCCAGCTTTCGACTGCGGGGAGCGGGTGGACGAGTCCGAGGTGACTGGCGGTGTGGCCGTCATCCAGCCACGTTGAAAAACATACACTCTTGGCCGTTTGTGTTTTTCTAGTAGCGGACTATATGTCATACAGGAGGTGTCGGCTTGCAGGTCGCAAGCGCGTTTAGTCTGATTGGATCAGAAAAACAGGAGATCGACAGTATGAGAAATGATAAATTTTTAGTTTTCGCTCGCTTCAGTGATACCGCCGTCACTCGGAATGGACTCATCACTGCAAGTGAGCAGGAGTTTCGTGAGCTCGGAACGACGGAAGAAATTGCGAAGACAGTTTCTGAACTCTGGGATAAAACACAGTGGTTTCTGATCTTTCGTGGCGATAAATGGGGATGCTTGCAGAATTCAGGTTTTGTTGCAGACAACGAGCCTTATTCATCGAAGGAAGGTGTGGCGAATAGTATCAAGAAGTTGCTCGACGATGGGGCTGTGGGTATCCTGGTTGAAGGTGGTAAATTTGGACGGGGCAGATTGTTTTTGCAGTTTGTGAAAGAAGTTTAAGCTGCGCCAGATTCTCAGGCGGCGTCTCGGCCAGATTATCAGGCGCGGCAGCACGTCCGGCTTTCCGCAATCCCACCTGCCTGTGAATATCGGGGGCAACGCTTGTTGGGGTGCCCGCCGTTTCTTCCAACTGCAATTGCTTCTGGTCTGCCTGCGGTCCCTCGTATTGCTTCGCCGTCTCGCTCTGGATTTCGGCGGCGACCAATCCGTCGAGTCGCCATCAAACCCACTCACGCGGCGGCACCGGTGAGGCTGACGTCTCTCGCGGTGCTTCGTCGCCACGTGGCGAACCCTACCAGCGCCAATTCGACGGCTACATATCCGATGACATAGGAAAACCCGCCGACCCCAAATCCATAACTGTGCAGGCCTTTGCCGAGCACGAAATTCACCCCGTACCACGCCATGAGCACGGCCATGAAACACACCACACTCGAAACCGTCAGCGCGAAATTACTCAGCCAACCCGCCAGCCGACCGTGCAACGGTATCAAATAGCTTACCAACGCGATCAGCGCCCACGTTTCCTTCGGGTCCCAGCCCCAAAACCGTCCCCAGGCGTAGTGCGCCCAAATCCCCCCTAAAATCGTCCCCGCCGCCAGCAGCAACACGCCGATCTGCATGGCGCGGTAGATGAAGTTCTCGACCTTCACGATGGTTTGCCGGGCGGACGGCGCAAATAGGTAATACCCCAACGCGATGTGGCCCACCGCCATCGCCACCGCAAACGCCGCGTACCCCAGCGTAATCGTCGGCACGTGGATGCTCAGCCAGAAATTGTCACGCAACACCGGCACCAGCGGCCCGATGCTCGGATCGAGCACTGCGGGGAATTGGTCGGCCAGGAGCAACATCACGACCGATATCGGCGCAACCGCGACGATGTAGTACCGTGGCCGATAGACCAACTCCAGAATCAGCGCGAAAAACGCGGCCCCGAAACTCACCCACACGACCGATTCATACATGTTCGTGATCGGCGGACGACCGGAAATCATGATCCGCAGGTAAAAACCCCACGCGTGTACGGCTACGCCCGCCAGGAACATCGCCACCCCGATCCAGTACACCCCCGCGTTCCGCGAACGCCACGTCGCCAGCATCCATACGAACGCGGCAAGGTAAAACATCCACGCTTTGCGAAACGGATGAAACGAATTGTAATGCACCTCGCGTTGGAGGCTCGCGAACGTCGGGTATACGGACGGACTCAGTGCAACCAGAAACGACCGGAATTGGCCGGAAGCCGCAGCAAACGCGCTCGGATCACGCTGCATGTACGCCCCCGCCAGCGTCTTGAAAATGTTCTGAAGTTCGGCCTCCTTGTCCGCACCGTAGTACTTGGCGATTTCGGTGACGGGCACCCAGGCGCCCTTGGCGCTGCTCGGATGCGGCACCACTGCCAGCGACTGCGCACCGACCGCCTCGTCCAACAACCGCAACCGATCTGCGACGATTTGCGCCTCGCGCTCCTCATGCGTGAGATCGACCTTCTGTTTGCCACTCTCCTTTTGCTCGATTCGCCCCATCATTTCTCGAAATTGGTCTGTCGCCAGTTGCGTGTAGGCGAAGTATTTCTGGTCGGCTGCCAGTCCGAGCCTGTCCCGTAAAGGCTTGTAGTTCACCAAAATCACGGGCACCTTGCTCCACTCGCGCGTCTCGAACCACATCGACATCAGCACGTCCATCGGTTCCATCTGCCGCCCGCTATCGGGATCGAGGAACGTCTTCTTGCCCGGTTAATTTCTCCACCGTTTCCAACGCGACGGTGTCCAGCGGTTTTTTCCGCCCGTCTTTCTGCACCGCCAGAAACCGCAGCGCCGTGAAATCCAGATCATCCGCAAACGCCGTCGCCGCGAGGGTGAGCACCACGAGGATTGTCATCAGCTTCTTCATATTGCCACCGCCTCTTTTTTCACCGGCTTGGTTTTCCCTTCCCCTGTCGCTCGTCGGCCATCGTCCCCTGCTTTCTTCTGCAACCAACCGCGCCCCCAAAACATCAGCGCGATTCCGCCCACAATCAATACCGCGCCTGTCCACGTCACATACGTCACAATCATCGGGTCCTTCTTCACCTGCAATGCCGTGTACTTCAAATCGTTCGGGTTCCACGAGGCCTGCGAGAATTTGTAGCCGTTGAACCACGCGGGATGGTTCATCCAGATCGACGCGCGTTGCGTCAGCCCGCGCACGTCATCGTGAAAAATAACCTTGCTCGTCCAACCCGCCACGTTCATGCTGCCCTCGTCACGCTCCACCACGAAATCTTCCAACTCAACCCGAAACGGCAGTTGCATGAAATCCCAGGCGTACATCACGTGGATCGTCTTGCCGCCAACTTCCAGCACGACCGGCTGGCCAAATCGCACCCACGCCGCTTGCTCCTGGCCGTTGGCGTGCGCCGTCACCTTCAGCGCGGGAGCGTTGTCGTCTGAATCCGTCGTCGCCGGTTCCACCCTCTCGGAGGTCACGGCCCTGGCCACGTACTTCACCGGCGTAAACTGAAAATCCATCCAACCCGTCGCGACCGGCTCCCCGACCTTCATTTCCCCCGACTTGAATCCCGCTTTGGCCGCGACCGCGTAATGCAGGCTGCCGTCAGGCGCGAGCACAACAGTCATCACGCCGCTACGCTGTTTCGGTGCGACGCCTCCCGTAAGATTCACATGCGCGCCAATCGCTTGGCCGTGCGTCGTCCGCACAATCGGGTCCATCTGTCCCGACGCGAACACGAATTGCCGTTCTTCATCTTCTCCCCGGCTCAGGACCACGACGGCTGCGGGGTTGTTCGGGTCATTGGAAGCAGTCGACGGTTTGTGGTTCTCGTCCAATCGAAAATCGGGCCAGTAACCGGCAATGTGCGCTTTCACCCCCGATTCTCCCAATCGCACGTCCTTGTCCACATTCTCGGCCAGTGGGACGGTGAACGGCTTCCCGTCGATCTCGATCCGCAACTCCGGCCCCGCTTTCGCCGCGTCCGCCGGCGCTGACGTTAGCCGCCTCAGTTCGTCCGCGTCACGCGCCAGGACAAATTCGAACTGCGCCGGACCAATACTCGCATGACTTCGTTCCGGCGATGCCGCCACCAGCCAATCCGTCACGTCCTGACCCGCCATCTCGCTCTTCAACTCAAATTGCAACGCTGGATTCGGGTCGGTGCCGCCATCTTGGACAAGCTGCATAACATGGCTGGTGGGTATGAATGCGTCCAGCGTCAGCCGCAAGTCCTTCCCCGTTTGGATCGCCGCCCGGCCTGACAGTTCCGTCCCGCTTCACCTGCACGAGCGCCTTCGCGCGCCCGCCCGTTTCGGGCACGACCACCGTCAACGCTTCGTCCTCGATGCGCACCATATTCGCCGGCGTATCGCCGACGCGCATCTCCATCATGCCCTCCGTGCCGTAATGAAACGCCGCGCTGCAGCCTCCAAGCAATATAATGATCCCGGCGTGAGTGATGACAAAACCGACGTGCTTGCGCTTCCACGGCCAGCGAGACAGCGCGGCCGCCGCCACATTCACGGCCAGCACGGCCAGCAGGCCGTTGAACCACCAGCTCCGGTACACGATTTGCGCGGCCACGCGCGAGTTGTCGTGTGATTCCAGAAACGTGCCGGCCGCCATGGCAACCGCCAGCAGTAACAAAACCACCACGGCCAGCTTGAGTGAGCCGAAAAACTTGAGAAAACGATTTTGCATTGCAACCCGGGATTCATCTTACCACTGGCGCGCAACGTTCCACAAGCCTCCGCGCAAATCAATGTACCCGCCAAACCGTCGCCGTTGTTGCCAAGCCTGCATAAATGGGGTAATGCAGACGGACGATGGTTTATCGTGCTCTTGGAAAGACCGGGTGGCGGGTCAGTCAGGTCGGGTTGGGCTGCTGGCAGTTTGGCGGCGCCATCATGCTCGATGGCCGGGCCGACGGCTGGTCGGGCGTTAATGACGAGGAATCCGTCGCCACGATCAAACGCGCCGTGGAACTCGGCATCAATTTCTTCGACACCTCCGACATGTACGGCTGGGGCCACAGTGAAGAGGTGCTGGGCCGTGCCCTCAAAGAGGTCGGCAACCGCGACCGCCAGTACATCGCTTCCAAGGTCGGCTTCTGGCACGACGATCAGGACAAGCGCACGTTCAACGAATCCAAGGACTACATCCTGCGTGCCTGCGACGCGAGCCTCCGTCGCCTGCAGACCGACCGCATCGACCTCTATCAATGCCACCTCTGGCGCACGCAGCGCTGGACGGATTTCCTCGACGCCTTCGAGACATTGCAGAAGCAGGGCAAGATCCGCTTCTACGGCATCTCAACCAATGACTTCGACATGGTTCAGCACTTTGACGAACGCCAGCACCTCGCGTCCGTGCAGTCCAACTACAACCTGCTCGATCGCCACGTCGAACAGCACATCCTGCCGTACTGTCACGCGCGCGGCATCGCCTTCATCGCCCGCGGGCCGCTGGCGATGGGTAAACTGTCGGGCAAACTCGCCAAGAATCACCAGTTCGACGCCAACGACATCCGCGGCAAATGGCTCGAAGGCGACAACCGCCAGAACTTCGAGCGGGATATCGACACGGTCGAGCGCCTGAAACCCATTGCCCAGAAATACGGGTTCATCATGGCCGAATTGGCGGTGAAGTTTGTCCTGACGCACGTGGCTGTCTCCACGACAATTCCCGGCACCAAGAACCGCAACCAACTCGAGCATAATGTCGCCGCCAGCATTCTGCCGCCCCTCACGCGCGATGAACTTGCGGCCATTCAGCAAGCGTTGGCAAATCCGTAGACCTCGCCCGTTTCCGTCAGTCAATTCCGCACTTCACAGAAGCACGGCTACCACCTATCCTCCCCCCATGCTGCAAATGGGGAAAATCTTCATCGGTCTCGTGTTTTGGAATATTGTGTTGTTCGCCGTGACCATCTGGTTGGGCATCACCCATCAATCAGCCCACTGGCAACACCAGGCGATGGGTGTGCTCACGGGAGTTTATACATGCTTCACCCATTGCGTCGTGATGATGCATTTCATGGGATCGGGCCGCGGGATCAAGGAAGCCGTGGAAGCGCATGGCCTGCCCAATGATCCGAAGACCGGCTACGTCCGCCGCACGCGCCGTTTCAAAGGCCAGACATCGGGACATGCCACGCTCGGCTGCCTGTTTGTCATCATCACGGTCTGGCTCGGAGGTTGGATGGACACGCACAAACTCAGTCCGTCGGCCCACCACTGGCACATGGCGTTCGCGTTATTCACGGTCGCGTACAACCTCTACGCGTTCCGGGTGGAACACAAAGTCATCTGCGAAAACACCGCGATGATCCGGGAAATCGACGCGAAGATTGCGACACAAACTTGATCAGCCTTTCGGCGGCAACTTCTCAAACCTCTGCCACACCCTTTTCGCCACGCGTTGCGCCTCCGCGCGAACCTTGTCTTCGTCCACGCCCACCACGCGGCGATTCTTCACCACCCACCGCCCGTTCACCATCACATCCGTCACGAATTGTGATGACATCCCGAAGATCAAATGCCCGAGCAGATTCTGTGAACGTCACGGCCGTCGGCGTCGGATAATCCAAAACAACGATGTCCGCCGCGCCACCGACTTCCAGGGTGCCGAGCCGCGTATTGAGAAGCATCGACGCCAGGCTCTGCGCGCCCGTCAGAAATCCAGCGACATTGCCGATGCCAATTCCATTGCGCGCATCCCGCGCCTTGAACCACGCAAACTTCGCTTCCTCAAACATGTCCGCGCCAATGCCGTCGGTCCCGAGCGCGACCTGCTTGCCCATGAGATGCACGGGCGCGTAGCCCACGGCATTGTTCATGTTCGAGCGCGTGTTGTGCGCGAACCAACAACCCGCCTCCCGTGCGACATCGAGCGACGCCTTGTCCAAATGCGTGCCATGACCGAGTATCGTCTTCGGACCGAGCACGCCGAATGCCGCCAGACGGTCGATCAGGCGCATTTGATACTTCTTCGTGCAATCAGCCTGATCGCACGGGTCTTCCGCCACGTGAATGTGAACGCCCGACTCCAAACTTTCCGCCAAATCCGAGCAGCCCGCGAGCGATTCGTCACAAAGCGTGAAGGATGCGTGCGCGCCAACCAGTCCACCCAACATCGGCCCGCGATTCTTCGCCACCCACGTCTCGTTCTCCTCCAACCCGAGCGTTGCCCCGCGCATTCCGTTGCGGTCCGTCACCTCGTAGCACAACACCCCGCGCAGCCCGACCTTCGTGAACGCTTCCGCCATGACACCGAGCGAGCGGCGGATGAAATTCGGCGAGGCATGATGATCGATCAAGGTGGTCGTCCCACAACGAACAGCGTCGAGCACGCCAACCAGCGTGCTGTAGTAGACCGCCTCATCATCGAGCGCGCGGTCGAGCGTCCACCACACGTACTTGAGGATTTCGTAGAAATTGTGCGGTGTCTTCTTCGGCATGGGCATACCGCGCGCCAGCGCCGAGTACAGGTGCGTGTGCCCGCACACCATCCCCGGCATCACAAACTTGCCCGCCAAATCGAGCGTCTTCTCCCCGCACCCGGCTTGAGCGTCACCGCCTTCGCCGTGATAGTACCCGTTTCGATTCGTAAATCCGCTCGCTCGACTGTCGAACCCGCGAGCGAAATCAATGTCGCATTTTTAAGTAGCATGGCTTTGCTATGCGGTTAACATGAATCCCCCGCTGCCGTCAATCCCGCGCTCGCATAACCAGCCCGATGATTTTGCCTTTGCCCGTACATCCGCGCGATAGTACGATGAACTTGCCCATGATTCTGAAGTCCACACATCCTCCCGAGACATTCGACCGGCTCGCACGGCGCGCGCTGTTCGGGTTCATCATGACCTTTATCATCTCGCGCATGATGGTGTTCCTGATCATGTCGGGACAGGTCGCGAACATGTATTTCTTCCTGCACGGCACGCATGTCCACCATCTCAACTACGGCATCTTCCTGCTGGCGATTGTCTGCGGCTATTCCATCTTCGCGCGGCCCGATGGACGCACCGCCGAAATTGTCGCGCTCCTCTACGGCCTCGCCATGGGGCTCACGTTCGATGAATTCGGCATGTGGCTCCATCTCGGCGGCAGCTACTGGCAACGCACCAGCGTCGATGCCGTCATTGTCGTCGCCGCGGTGATCGGGCTCATTGCCTACACTCCCTCTCTCGAACACCTCGAGAAACGCCACTTCCGCGCGTTCGTCGCCGTGCTCGCCGCCCTCGTCGGCTTCGTGTACGTCATCTTCTGGACCGGCGGCTACATCGGCAACCTCTACGGCCCCAGGCTGCGCGAGTTGGAACTCTCCTCTTCGCCTTAGAAAACGAACCGCCGGGTAGGACACTAAGCTGCGCGCTTCTTCAATTCCTCATCCAGCACGTCAAGATCAGGCGGGATATGAATCGGCGTCCCGGCCGTCTCGATGGCCGCTTTGATGTCCTTCAGGCCGTTGCCGGTAATCACGGCGCAGACGCTGTCGCTCTTCTTGACGATCCCATCGGCAATCGCGCGTTTGACGCCCGCCACGCTCGCCGCGCCGCTCGGTTCGCCAAACACCGCGCTCAATCGCGCCGTCTTGTTCATCGCTTCCATGATCTCGTCGTCCGACACGGCGACGATCTCGCCCCTCGACTCGCGCAGGGCATGCACGGCCTTCCGCCAGTTGCGCGGCGTACCGCAATTGATGCTGTCGGCGCGGGTCACGCCGTCAACGGTCACGAGGTCCTTGCCCGAATGAAACGCGTCGGACACAGGTTTGCACCCGGCCGCCTGCACGCCTAACATCCGCGGCAGTTTCTTGATGAACCCGAGATGAAACATCTCGCGAATCCCTTTCCACACGCCGGCAATCGTGCACCCGTCCCCCACGCTCAGGCACACCCAATCCGGCATCATGTCGGCGAATTGCTCGGCGATTTCCAGCCCGCACGTCTTCTTGCCTTCGACAAGGTACGAGTTGATCGCGCAATTGCGGTTGTACCAACCATACTTCGCGCACGCCTCCATGCAAAAATCATAAACCGCATCGTACGTACCCTTCACCTTGATGACCGTCGCGCCGAACACGAGCAGTTGCGCGATCTTCGGCTCGGGCGCTTTTTCCCGGCACGAAGATGACCGACGGCATCCCCACCGCCGCCGCAAAACACGCCAGCGACGATGCCGCGTTGCCCGTCGAGGCCGCGGCAATGGTCTGGGCGTGGTATTCGATCGCCTTCATCACGCCCACCGAACTCGCGCGGTCCTTGAACGACGCGCTCGGGTTGCGTCCGTCATCTTTCACATACAGGTCGCGCACGCCCACCCACTCGGAGAGCCGGTCGGCGTGGTACACCGGCGTCCATCCCAATTGCAGCGACGGCAGCGGCAGCGCGAAATCGACGGGGATCAATTCCTCATAGCGCCAATGCCACTGCGCCCGTTGCGCCAGCGCGTGCCGCGTCAACGTCTTGGCGACCTTCTCGTAGTCGTACTCGACGTCCAAAATGCCTTCGACGCCGCATTTGTCGCAGGTGTACCGATTGCCCGCGGGATACGTCGTGCCGCAGATCACGCAACGCAATTGGGAAATATGTTGAATGGCCATGCGCCAGATACTACGCGCCGCGCCTCACAAAATCAACGCGACGAACTTCCTCCGGCAAGCAAGACGGACCCGGCACCCGTGGCGTTCTCGTTTGACAGACCGATCCGGACCCTGGCGAGGGCCGCAATATTCCTCTCTGTGAAGAGGCATCCGAATTTTGGAGCCACGGCAAAGACTCCGAATCGGCTTGTCGGCCTTGTCAAAGGTGCTACGATGACTGCTCGTCAGTGTAAATGGTCAGCGATCATCGTGCGGGTAAGTCACATGGGAAATGTCGGATCAATCGAAACAAGGAGATAATATGCGAAAGCATCTTCAGTTTGTCCTTTGCGCCGTCGCCGTTATTTGTGTGGGTTGCGCTGCCGAGAAGGTCGTCACCCATATCGACTCGCAACCGCCCGGTGCGCGCATCGAGGTCAACGAGAATGTCGTCGGCACGGCACCCTGTGATGTGACCCTGCCGCAACGGGGCGAACACAACAGACTTAAAGAACGGGCAATTGTGAAGGCTTATCCGCCGGACGGAGCTCAGGGGCAGTACAAGCAGGAGAAGTTCCTCGTCAGTCACCAAGAGGCGCCGACTCGGATTCTATTCATTATGACCGAGCCGCCACCTGCTGCGAAGCCGTGACAATTGTTGAAAGAGCCAAGACCGCAATTACCCGCTCGGGGAGAGGAACATACCTGTCTTGACTCGCAAACTACATGACGTCTCGGGTTAGCGTCTTGGCAACCTTCCCGTAGTGGTACTCGATGTCCAGGACGCCCTCGACACCGCATTGCGCCGATTGCCCAAGGCATATGTCGTGCCGCAGATCACACAGCGCAATCGGGAAATGCGTTGGATGGCCATTCGCCAATACCACCAAACGCACCGGGCAAAATCAATACGGCGAACTTGTTTCAGCAAACAAGACGGACCAGGCACCCGTGGCGTCGTTGCTTACTTATTCGCCGTAAACGACCGTCGTGTACTTGGCGTAAACGCCCATTACACTCATGACCTTGTAGTCCACATGATGGATTTTCGTGATCCCACCATTCTCCATCGCCGCCTTGATGCTCGCGTCGCCAGTAGCGAAGCAAACGATAGCGGTGGACGTAGCTGTTCCGACCTTCTCGGATGTCGCGGCGCTCCCGACAGCTACTGGCCCCTCTGTCTGTGTATAGATTCCTGCGTAGCTTCCGCCAGCAACCCCACCGACCATCGCACATCCCGACATGAACACAACCACTGCGCAAGCCGTTGCCACAATCACAATTAGTCTCTTCATAATTGCTCTCCTTTAGGTTTAGGTTGGGCTCGCCACGGGTGCCATCCCGTCCTGCGATTTATACGACGAACCCGCTCGCCCTGTCGAGAGGAATTAAAACTTGTTCGACGAATTTCTTTGCCTTGTGGGTCGCCGGCTGCGTAAAACTGCTGCCGTTCCATGAAGCTCCTCATCAAAAACGGCCACGTCATCCGCTGGAAAAGGGCGGGCGAGCTGCGCGTCGAACAACTCGAGGGCCATCACGTCCTGATCGAAGACCATCGCATCCGCGACGTCGTCGCCGCCGTCCCGAAAGATTTCCAACCGGACGAGACCATCGACGCCACCAACTGCGCGGTCATCCCCGGGCTGATCAACACGCACCATCATCTCTACCAATCGCTCACGCGTTGCCTCAAGCCCGTGCAAAACGCCAAGCTCTTCGACTGGTTGCTCGGACTCTACGAAGTCTGGGGACGCATCGATTTCGAAGCCGTCAAACTCGGCTCGCAAATCTCGATGGCGGAAATGCTGCTCTCGGGCTGCACCACCACCAACGACATGTTTTACGTCTACCCCCGCGAATCCGATGTGAAAGCCGAGGCCGTCATCGAAGGCGCTGCCGAACTCGGCATGCGCATCCACGCGGGCCGCGGCTCGATGTCGCTCGGGCGCAGCCAGGGCGGTTTGCCGCCCGATGATGTCGTGCAGGACGAGAACGCCATCGTCAAAGACTGCGAACGCGTCATCGAGAAGTTCCACGACGCGAACCCATATGCAATGACCCGCGTCGATCTCATGCCCTGCTCCCCCTTCTCCATCACGTTCGACTTGCTGAAAGACACGCGCGCGCTCGCCAAATCGCGAAAGATCCTCTGCCACACCCACGTCGCCGAGACCGAAGACGAAAACAGGTTCTGCATCGAGAAATTTGGCAAACGACCCGCCGAGTATCTTGCCAGCGCCGACTGGACCGGTCCGGATGTGTCATGGGCCCACTGTGTTTGCCTGAACTCCGACGAGATCAAACTGCTCGCCAACACGAAAACCGCCGTCGCGCATTGTCCGTCATCCAACATGATCCTTGGCTCCGGGATTCCTCCCATTTGTGAAATGCTCAAGGCGAACGCCACGGTCGGGCTGGGCGTCGACGGTTCCTCCAGCAACAACGGCGCGCACGTTCTCGCCGAGGCGCGTCAGGCATTGCTACTTCAACGCGTCAGGAATGGCGCGGACAGCTTCACCGCCGAGGACGCGCTCCGGATCGCTACGCTCGGCGGCGCGCGCCTACTCAACCGCGAAACGGAACTCGGCAACATCGCCCCCGGGTTCGCCGCCGACATCGCCATCTACGACCTCAACACCATCGAATTTGCCGGCGCTTACGCGCAAGACCCGCTCGGCGCCCTCCTCCTCTGCCATTCCCCCCGCGCCAAGTTCGTCCTCGTCAACGGCAAGCTCGTCGTCAACTACGGCCAGCTCGCCACCGTCTACCTGCAAGGTCTCGTGACGAAGATGAACGATCTCGTGAAGCGGCGGTTTCGGTGACCGCGTCAGCTGTCATGTGATGCGGGCCGTATTGCCTGAGCTAGCCGTTCAAAATCCATTACCCTCGTTCTCAAAAGTCCACCGCGAGCCCACCGTAAAAGGCGCGGCGCTGTCCGTAGGCCGGGGCCGCGATGCCAATGCCCGTGCCATTGCGTATTTCGTACACCTCGTCGAAGACGTTGAGGCAATCAAAGCGCAACTTCACCTCTTTGATACCCCTGGAATGCACGGGGAACACGTGCTCCACCCCCACGTTCTCTGTCCAATAGGCGGGCAGCTTCTCGAGGTTGGCGAACCCCGCGCGCAGCCCATTGCCATACAGGAAATCTGTATAAAGTCGGTTGTCCCTTAGAAAAATATAGGAGATGCCGCCCGAACCGGTGAACTTGCCTTGATGATCCAGTTGGATGTTATTCGCGGTCAGGTACGCCAACTCGTTGTTCGGAAATTCATTTTCAACCGAGTCGATGTTGTGCGCCCACGTTTGGACATACGAAAAGTTTCCATACGCAGAAACGGGGCCTTGCTTGTACGTGCTGCCCAACTCCGCGCCATAAACCGTGCCGGACGTATAATTAAAATTATTGAGAATGACGGCGGTGCCAAACTGCCCATCATCGAGCAGATTCCTGGCGAGCTTGCAGAACGAGTCCACGGTGACCTGCCAAGGTGGGGTGATCGTGCGGGATAGGCCCGCATCAAAATAATGATCGCGTTCAACTTTGGGGGGATTGTCCCGCCCATTGAACGGAGCATCGGTGGTATATTCAAACGCTTTGACCGTTGACTCTGGAACGTATTGCAACGTCGGCGGCATGAAATACCGCGCATAGCCGATGTGGGCGACCGTGGCAGGGTCAATCTTCCAGACCAGATTGACGCGCGGGCTGACCTGGTATTCGTGATCGAAGGTAACATCGAAGCGGTCATAGCGAACACCGTAGTTCAAGGTGAGTCCATCGGTCAGCAACCACTCGTCTTGCAAGTAAATGCCGGAGGTCAACCCGCTGTTTCCACCGTTGGCGGCTATCGTAAACGGAGTGGTGGACGATTGCGGCGGGTTACCGGGCAGGGGCGCCGGGCCGCCGAGCACGGGTATGGTGTGGTTGGTTGGGCTGGCAGTGAATTGTGAACCGGAGGAAAAGACAGAGGAGTCGGTATCGAGTCGTTCGATGTCATACGTGGCCAGCATCCCCGCGCGGATGGTGTGGCGGTCTCCGAGGATGTACGACGCATCCATCTGAAGCCCGTTGGCGAGATCACTATTTTTCACCTGGGCGCCGTTGCCACCGAACATAAGGTCTTGCGGCACGTCGGGAGAAAACTGGATGGCCGTGTAGCGGGTCAAAGCGGAGGCTTGCGCCGAAAGGTCGCCCGCTGTTACCTGATAGGAGAGCACCGCGTAATAATTCTGTTCGTTCTGGTTGTTATTGATGGCGGAGGAATCCGGCGGCGGGCCGCCCGCCAACTGGTAGATGTTTGACGTTCCCGTCGTGTCGGGAATCTGGAAATCGGAGTACGACCCGCTGAGCAGTAACGTCAGCCGGCTGGCGTCGCCGATGGGATGCGAGAAATAACCGAAGAGTTTTTCCTGATCGGTCTCATCATGCAGCGGATCGGGGCTCGGGGTCGTGTTATCAATGCCGACATCGTTGTGCAAATAGGAGGCGGCCATAAAATAATCCAGGTTGCTCGTGGTGCCGCCCAATGACAGGGACGGATGGATTGTGTCGTAGCTGCCGCCGTACATGGAGAGCTCGCCGCCGTTGAGTTGAGAACCCGCCTTGGTTGTGACGTCGATAATCCCGGCCGTGCGGTCGCCAAATTGGGCCGGCATGGTTCCGGTGATGAGCGTGACCGTTTGGATCAC
Organism: uncultured Verrucomicrobiae bacterium; assembly: GCA_963766065.1. Lineage (GTDB taxonomy): Bacteria > Verrucomicrobiota > Verrucomicrobiia > Palsa-1439 > Palsa-1439 > Palsa-1439. Next base: position 56,220 of record CAVYAC010000108.1, on the reverse strand, counting down.
GTGCGGATCAATCTCCTGCCCAAAACCATTGAGGCTCTCGGGAAGCAAAACCCCATTGATGCGGTATTGCACATCGCCGTGATCGCCACGGACATGGATCTCCCCGAATTCCTCCTGCACCACGCCCGGCGCCTGGAGCAGCACCTGCTGAAAAGTGGCGTCTTCACCCTGACCCATTGACTGAATCTGTGTCACGCCGATTTTGTAAGTGACCGCCCCCAGACTGGGCGCAATCTGTTCGCGGGCTGCATCCAGGTGCGCCGTGACGACCATTTCCGGGAGTTTGACGGGGGAATTGGTTCCGGTTTCAGCTGTGTTTGGACCTGCTGCCAAAGGAGCGGTTGGAACAGCGGACGGCAGGCTGTTGCTCTGTGCGAACGCGAGATCGCCAGCCAGCGCGAACACCAATAACACAATCCATGACGTCACCAGTACGAGGTTCTTTTGCATGGCGCCACCAGTAAGAGATTTTTCCGAGCGACCGAGACTGTGCGACACTTAGCCAGAGCTAAAACAGTTAGTCAACACTAAATTCGCCATTTTCCAATTGCAGGAGAAGAGTCTTCTCACCACCATGCGGAATCCATCGTGAGATCCACCGGTGAATGGCCCAATGGCTCCGGCGGTGAGGCCAGCCTGAAGCTCCCAGTGTAATCTTCCGCCGACGCCTTCGACAGGCCCGCGGTCGCGGTTGAATGCCGGGTCGTCGATGTACTGGAAATCGATCGCGGCCCGAACTGACTTGCAGACTTGGAAATCATAGTAGGTCTCCACGACTTTCTCCAAACCGTATGACAAATTGCCTTCGCCGTCGCCCGCGAGAATCCCGGTGCCGCCCGCCTCCAGGAATTCCTGATGAATGCGGGAAATGCCGCTGACTACAAACGCCGCGCCGAACGTGTCGTTCGGGCGGCGCCACGGCTCGCCCTTGACGCTGACGCCGCCGGACCCCGTGCACCCAACATCGTTAAAGCACCACGGTTCGGTCCTGTCATTGTTCCATCCCAGCCGCGAAAACACACCCACATCCTTGACGATTTCCTGCTCCACGTTCAGCCCAAAGCCGTACTTGTACCGGTACTTCTCCGTGGCCACGATGTCTGCCGGACGGATGGGACTATCGAGCGCCGCCTCAAAACTGCCCATGTGCGCCCGCATCACATAGGCGAGCAATCGCACCGTTCCGGGGTGGTCGTCCACCGTCCAGTGGTACTCCAGTTCGGCCGGCATCTGCCAGGCTTTCAACAGGTGCCAATCATGGGCCATCTGATTTGACCTTTCTGGCACCTGAAAGATGCCATACCGCGCCGCCCATTGCCGCTCATTCAACTCGACCGCGAACCCCTGCTGGAACCCGAGGCTGTCCGCCGCATAGTCAAACGCCCCGTTGGCCATCAGGCTCCAGTTCATGAACTGGGTGCGCGGGTCGTTGGCGTAGGCGTTGTTGTCAAAAATATCTTTGACGCTGAATTTCCCCAGCGTGATCGTCACCCGCCGCACGTCCTGCTTGCCGGCCAATTGGAGCGCGTCGTCCTCAATGGCTTCCTGCTCCCCGCCCAGCCCGATCACCTGACGGAGGAACACGCGGGACAGGGTGAAGTTGGGGTCTGTCGTTCCCACACGGAACGCCTCTCCGTTCGGAAACGCCTCAATGCCGTAGGCATCGCTCAAGCCGTATCCCTGCCACGTCAGCGCGTCCACGTACAGGCCCGCACCCTCCCAAGGTCGCACCCCGCCCATCAGGTCCACCGACACGGTCTCCTTTGTTTCCTCATTCTTCGCCAGACTGTTCGGCCCGGAGTAATCCGCGTGGAACGCCGGGTGGTACTGGACAACGTCCGTGTTCTGGGCATGGAGATTCCAACGCTGATTCTGATTGGTCTCAGAGTTCGCCGCCATCAGCGGTGGAGGTGCATTGGAACTCACCGCCGGCTCCTCCGCCCGCAATCCACTCACCGGTTGCAGGACAAGCCACACGATCAGAATGGTTAACCCGGCCCGCGTTACGAATGCCCGCCCGAATTCTCGTGCCCTGACCGTGCGCGCTCTTGGGATTGCGGACACGCAAATCTCCTACTTCGCCTTGAGAAGCAGGACTGGCACGCTAATGCTGTGGCGCACTTGACGAGACGTGGATCCCAGAAACAGGTCGGCGATGAATCGGTGTCCGTGCGTGCTCATGGCCACCAGATCGCAGCCTTTCTTCTCAACCCATTTGATGATTTCGTCGGCTGGCTCGCCAAACGCCAACTCGGCGTCGGCGGGGATGCCCGCTGACTGGAACTCCGACTGGACTTTCGCCAGGTACGCCTTGTCTTCGGCGACTTCGGGGCTGACGGCGTCTGCCCCGTAGGTTCTGGCCGCCCAACCGTCAGCCACGTGCAGCAACGCGACGCGACTGTGCATCACTTTCGCCAACTCCTTCACATGCTCGATGATGGCCCGATCCGTCGGCGTGGCGTCCAGCGTCACCAGAATCTTGTTGTACATAGCAGCCCTTTCATTCTTCAGTGACCAACAATGACCGCCCAAGCGTCCTTCAACGCGTCGGGCAGGCTGTAGATGTCCATGGCCGTGATCAGAATGGCAGTTCCCCAGCCGGTGATCAACAAGAACCAGCCATTGCGCCATTTACCCATGCGTTTCCTCGAGCTGGTGAAATGCAGCAGCGGGAACATCGCCAACGGCAACTCTAAACAAAGGACGACCTGGCTGAGGTTGACCAGATCGGTCACACTGCCATTCCCGCGAACGCTAATGATCAGGATCGCCGGCAACACCGCGAGCGTCCGGGTGATCAGCCGCCGCAACCACGGCCTGATCCGCCAGTGCATGAATCCTTCCATCACCACCTGCCCGGCGATCGTGCCGGTGATCGTGCTGCTTTGACCGCTCGCCAGCAGCGCCACGGCGAACAGCGTACTGGCCAGCGTCTTCCCCAGCAGCGGCGCCAGTGTGAGATAGGCGACGCGGATCCAATCGCTATCCGGACTGAATGCGACTGTTTGGCCGCCCGCCACCGTGACGCTGGTCTTCCCATAGAACACGATCGCCGCCAGCACCAGGATGGCTGCATTGACAAAGAAGGCGATGGTCAGCGCTACGGTCGTGTCGATCGTGTTAAATCGAATGGCGCGGCGAATGGACGGCTCGTCCTGCTGTAACTTGCGCGTCTGCACCAACGCCGTGTGGAGGTACAGATTATGGGGCATGACGGTCGCCCCAATGATGCCAATCGCCACCACGAGCATCCCGGCCTGCGCGAAGTCGGGCCGCACCATGGCCTGCCCCATTTCCAGGAAATCGGGCCGGGTCTGTGCGAATCCGAAGATCTCGATGCCGTAACAGACGCCGATGGTCAGCACGAAGACCGCGACCACTGCTTCGATCAGCCTCATGCCAAACCCCTGCAACGCCAGCAGCAGCAGCACATCGAACGCTGTGATGATAATCGCCCACTGAATCGGGATGTGAAACAACAGGTTCAACGCGACTGCGCTGCCCAGCGCTTCGGCCAGGTCGGTCATGCCGATGGCAATTTCCATCGTCAACCAATTGGGCCAGCGGGTCCATTTGGGGTACCAGTCCCGGCAGGCTTGGGCCAGGTCCTTGCCCGTGGCCACGCCAAGGCGGGCGGCAATGACTTGCAGGAAGACGGCCATCAGGCTGGCAAGCGCAACCACCCACAACAGCCCGTACTTGAACTGCGCGCCGCCCTGCAAATCGGTGCCCCAATTGCCCGGGTCCATGTAGCCGACGCTGATCAAAATCGCCGGCCCGACAAACGCCCGATATTGCTGCCAGAACCCGGCCCGGTGAGGCGGCACGTTCACCGTGCCGTGCATGCCTTCAAGGGACAGATGGCCCCCGCCCGGCGCCGGGGCAACCGGCGTGGCCGTCGGTTCGCGTGAATCGCCCGGTGTCTCGGACCTCGTCGGTTTGGGGATATTAGCCATGCCTAACTTTATTGTGTGTGACTATATTTAAATCCGGCGCGCTGTCAACAAGAATATTTCAGACCTTGTCATCCGGGGAACCCCCTGCTATTGTTTTCACAAACAGGAGGGTCAGCATGTTTGGACTGCTTGGGCTGGTCGTGTTGGCGTTGGACATCATCGCGATAGTGGATGTCGCGAAGGGCAGCGGTGACATCGGCAAGAAAGTTCTCTGGATTGTACTGATCCTGGTGCTGCCAGTGCTCGGCATGATTCTCTACTTCCTGCTCGGACGCTCCAAGGCTGGCGCCTGACCAAATTGCCTGCGCCGGGACAACGAGCAGCCACCGTGTGGTAGTGGCGGCGTGCGAATTCCAAGTGGCGCTTGTTTTGCGCCCCGCGCGAATCTCCCGTTGATTTCTGCCGCCGTTTCCAGTTTATTCCATCTTGCCTTGCCCGCGAACAATCCAATTCAAGCGCCGAAACACAGCCAGCCGACGATTGCCACCGTGCCCGCCGACACGGTAGCGCAGCCGCGGTCGGTCATTGCGGGTGGAATCAGTTGGCGAAAGACCTTCTCCGCCTTCCGACACCGGAATTACCGGCTTTTCTTCGGAGGTCAACTCGTCTCGGTCATCGGCACGTGGATGCAACAGGTCGCCCTGGGCTGGCTCGTGTACGATCTCAGCAAGTCGGCATTTACCCTTGGCTGGGTGCGCTTTCTCTCAGCCATCCCGGTCACGCTCTTCACCCTCATCGGTGGCGCCATGGCTGACCGATTCGAGAAACGCCGCATCGTCATCCTCACCGAAAGCAGTGCCATGGTACTCGCCTTCAGCCTGGCGGCTCTCTATCACTTCGGGGTCATCCAGATCTGGCAGATCGCTCTGATCGGGTTCCTGGACGGATTGACCGACGCATTCGACATCCCGACCCGCCAGAGTTTCGTCATCGAAATGGTCGGGAAAGACGATCTCATGAATGCCATCGCATTGAATTCGTCGCTCTTCAACGGCGCCCGCGTGTTCGGCCCCGCCCTCGCTGGCGTGTTGATCGGCATCATCGGCCTCACCGGATGCTTCTTCGTAAACGGCCTTTCTTACCTCGCCATCGTGGCGGCGTACTTCGCCATGCGCCTGCCCGCCGCGGCCCCACGCGCGGAACGGAAGCCGGTATGGCATGAAACAGTGGAGGCATTGCGCTACGTCCGCGGTCACCGACTTCTCAGCGCCATCATTTCGCTCGTTACCATTGTGAGCCTCTTCGGCTGGCCGTACAGCGTCCTGCTGCCCGTGTTCGCCCGCGATGTGTTGCATGTCAAGGTCAGCGGCTACGGCTATCTCATGGCGGCCAACGGCGTCGGAGCATTCTTTGGGGCACTCACTCTCGCCTCCCTCGGCGATTCGGTGGCCCGACGAAAACTGTTTTACGGCGGGCTCTTCGGCTTCTGCATCATGCTCGCCGTGTTCGCGCTCTCTCACGTCTATTGGCTCTCCGCGGCGGCGCTGGCGGGCTCGGGCTTCTTCATGATCATCTTCTTCGCCACCGCCAACACCGCCGTCCAGACTCATGTGCCCGACCAACTCCGCGGACGCGTGATGGGGATCTACGCCCTCGCGTTCCTCGGCCTGACGCCCTTTGGCAGCCTGTTGGCCGGCGCCATTGCCAGGGCCACTAGCGCCTCGTTCGCCGTCTCGCTTGGCGCCGTCATTTGCCTGATTGCCGGCCTCATCACCATGCGCCTCACGCGGCCACCGCCACCCGTTGCGCAACCGTCTCCTGCGTCGTGACCACCCGCCGGGTCGATCTTCCATTGCGGATTGTCAATCCGGGCCGGAGTCATCTATGATTCCACCATCGGATACGGAGAGCCAGTGATGAAAAACACGATTACACGCCCAACAGGGTGGCACGGTACCTTCCGACCGCGCCGCGAACTGGGTCACACGGGATTCGAAGCCACCATCCTCGGCATCGGCGACCTCGCTGATCGCAACGTCCCGCTTGACCGCTGCGTTGCCACCGTCCACCGCGCGATGGATGCGGGCCTGAACCTCATCGATACCGCTCCGAACTACGAAGAGGGTTACAGCGAGCAGATCGTTGGCTCCGCCCTCAAAGGTCGGCGCGGCGGCATGTTTGTCATCGACAAGATTGACCATCACCACGAGCCGTTCGTCCCACAAGTTGATGCGAGCCTGAAAAACACGGGGCTGACGATGATCCACTGCTTCGTGTTCCACGGCGTCAGCACGACGGACGATTGGCAAAAGATCGCCGCGCCGGGCGGCGGCATGGAACAATTGGCTTCCTGCGTCAAGGCCGGGAAGTACGTTTCCGCGGCATTTCGTCGCATCATCCCGACGTCCCGCTTGCGGCGATCCCTTCGGGCCTCTGTGATCTGGTCATGTTTCCCGTCGGACCGTTCGTTGACCCCCGCTACATCGAACAAATCCTGCCGCTTGCCCGAAAACATCATGTCGGCACGGTTTGTTTCAAGACGTTCGGCGCCGGAAACTGCTTGGCGACACCACCGGTCGACAATCAGCCGCTCCAAACCCGACCGCGGGACAAATTCAGTTCTGGCGGCAATGACGCACCAGCCGAGCCGAGCCTCCCGTGCATGGGTGTCGCCGAATGTCTGCACTACACCCTCACGCTCGATCCCGACGTTGCGCTGCTCGGCCTGAGTTTCACGAACGAACAGGACGCCGCATACGTTGCCGCCCAATCCTTCAAACCCGTCTCGGCCAAACAGATGTCCGAAACCCGTGGACGGGCTCTCGAAGCCATCCAGGGCAAAGGCCCGTGTTGGTGGAACCCGCCTGCGACCTGACGCCGCGGTGACCTGTGGACATTCTCCTTGTGTACGGGATGCATGATTGGCACGATGCGGCATCATGGCTAAGATTTCCCGAATGGTATACTTCATGGCCGCGCTGACCCTCCTCGCCGATCAGACCCGGGCCACCGCCGCTACCAACCTGTTTTTTCACGCCGTGCAGGTGGACGGCCGCTGGTGGCTGGTCGATCCCGACGGCCACCAGTTCATCTCCAAAGGTGTGACCACCGTGCAGTTTGCGCAGGACACCATTCAGGGCACCAACGTCTCCCCCTACCGCGAAACCAATAAAGTGAAATACGGCAACCCGACGGCGTGGCGGAACGCGGTCGCGCAACGATTGATCGGTTGGGGGTTCAATACTCTCGGTGCGTGGTCCGACAGTGCCCTCGCCGAAATCACCGTCAGTAACCGTCATCTGGCCTATGCTCCTATCGTTGACCTCGGGGCGGGGTTCGTCGGGCAAAAACAGAAGGGCCAGGCATGGTTGCACGGAATCTTTCCCGATGCGTTCGATCCCGATTTCGAGACCTTTGCCCGCCAGCGCGCCCGTGAGGTGTGCACTCCTCTCGCCGGCGACGTTCGGGTCCTCGGATGGTTCACGGACAACGAACTGCGCTGGGGTCCCGATTGGCGCGGTCCTGACGAACTGCTGACGATGTTCCTCGACGAGCCGGCGAATGTGCCCGGCAAGAAAGCCGCCGTCTCCCTCCTGCAAGAGCGTTATCACGACGTGAGCAAGTTTAACGCGGTTTGGAATACGAAGTTCACCACCTGGGAGGACGTGCTGAATGCCACATCGATCGCCCCGCCCGTAGTGCGTCCGGCAGTTTACAAACAGAATGAAGAAACGGAACGCCAAGCCAACGAGGCCGACCCGAAGCGCGCGGCCTTCGTCGCCGATTGCGACGCGTTCCTCGCGCGGTTGGCCGACCGGTATTTCCGTGTCACCGACGAGGCCATCAAAGCCGCCGACCCCAACCATATGAATTTCGGCGCCCGGTTTGCCTATTTCCCGCCCCAGCCCGTCGTGGCCGCCGCCGCAAAGTACGTCGATGTGGTCTCCTTCAATTGCTATCAGCCCAACCCGCGCGCCACGGTCGAACGGTACGCCGCCTTCGGCAAACCGCTGATCATCGGCGAGTTCTCGTTCCGCTCTGAGGATAGCGGCCTGCCGAACTCGCAGGGCGCCGGCCCCAAGGTAAAGACGCAGACCGAGCGCGCCACGGCGTTCCGGAACTACGTCACCCAGGCGCTGCAAAATCCGAACTTGGTGGGCTATCACTGGTTCGAGCATTGTGACGAACCGAAGGAAGGGCGTTTCGACGGCGAGAATTCCAATTATGGTGTTGTCAATATCCATGACGACGTCTATACGGAGTTGACCCAGACAATGACCGATATCAACGCACAAGCCGAAGCGTTACACGAAGGCAATCGATGAATACACAGGATTCCAACGCAACCATGGCGGTGTTCCTCGATCTCGAGAACATTGCGCTCGGAGCCATGGATGCCAATTATCCCCAGTTCGATATCCAGAAGGTGCTCGAACGTCTCCTGCTCAAGGGCCACATCGTGGTCAAGAAGGCGTACTGTGACTTCGATCGTGGCAAGGCGTTCAAGCGTGACCTGCACGAGGCGGCGTTCGAATTGATCGAGATCCCGCACGTGCGTCAGTCCGGGAAAAACTCCGCCGACATTCGCATGGTCGTCAACGCCCTGGATCTCTGTTACACCAAGAGCCACGTTGACACGTTTGTGATCATCAGCGGTGACTCCGATTTCTCCCCCTTGGTCAGCAAGCTGCGCGAGAACGCCAAGACCGTCATCGGCGTCGGCGTCAAAAACTCGACCGCCGACTTGTTCATCAACAATTGCGATGAATTCATCTACTACGATGATCTCGTGCGCGCGACACCATCCAAACCCCGACACCGCAGTGCGGCTCAGACCGTACCGGTTGCGGCGGCGAAGAGCCCCGAGGGCGAGACCAAGGCCAAGGGACCCACCATGACCGATGCGTTCGATCTGGTGCTGAAAACATTGGAGGCCATTTCTTCGGAACGGGGTGCGAATGATCCTACGTACGGATCGATGATCAAACAGGCGATCAAGCGTCGTCATCCCGGGTTCAATGAACGCGCCCACGGGTTCCGCTCCTTCAATGATCTGCTGTTGGAAATGCAGAACCGCAGTCTCCTCAAAATCGAGCCCGACAAAAAGTCCGGCGGATATATCGTCCAGACCATGGAATAATCGTTCGTCTCGTGTTACATTGAGTCCGTTCATATGTAGCGAGACGTGCGTCTTTTGGGCCTGACATCTCTATCTCAGGCACAAATCCTGCCTCGTTGACGTGCTGGATTACGCTATGCCCAAATGGAAAGACATCGCCAAACTATCGGATCGCGACGAGAAAACGCGCGAAGCGGCATTTGAGGCGCAAATGCTCGCGATGTTGACAACGGAAAAGCCAAAACCGTCCACGGCCTCGTCTCCGCCGCCAACCATTGCGCCACGCGATGCCGTCCGGATTTCCGTCACCAAGAACGGTCAGACCACGCTGTATGATCTGGCGGCCGCTCCGGTACCGGTGCGAGAGCAAATAAGCAATGCGTGGGGGTTGTTCCCAAGATCCAGCGTTCCCCCGGTCATTCCAAGCATCCCCGAGGTCCGCCCTGCTCCGCCAGCACCGACTCCTCGTCCCCGAACACTGCGGTTTGCGATGACCCTGAATCTGTTCGTACCGGGCACCGGCCAAATCTACCTCGGCCAACGGACCTCCGGCAGTTTGTACGCGGGCGGGTTCTGCGTGTGTCTGGTGGCGATGCTCGCGCTGTTCGTGCGGGCGTATTCCCAGTACCTGCAACTCGCCACCAATGGCGACATTCTAGAGAGCGGCAACCTGGAAGCCATGGCTCGCGCCTTCCACGTTGGACCACTCGCGACGTTGTCCGTCATCGGCACCCTCATCTACATCGCGTCAGCGATCCATCTCGTCGTCACCCGCAGTCGCCAGCGTCCATCGCTGTAAGACCGGCGCGCGTCGCTCAGAATTTCACCGACTTCACGAATTGCAGGAACGATTCCTTCTGGGCTCCCACCAGCGGCGCGTCACCCGTCATCTTGAAGAACCACGAATTGCCCGCGTTCGGGACCGTGACCACGATCATGCGCGGCGGTTGCGTTTTCCCCGAGGGAGCGGTGTCCGCCTTGAAATCCACCACAGTCGCCTTCGTCCCGTTGACGTCCAGGTCCGACGTGATCCCGGCAATCTCATCGGGCGCGACTGGACCAAGGCCGATCTGACCGCGCCAGCGATTGACGTTCGCCATCAATCCGCCCACGTCTCCTGGAAACACCGAAACCGCGATCTCGGCCGTTTGCCCATCCACACCCCTCACCAGGAACGTCGCCCGACGCATCGACGACGGATTGCCCGGTTGCCAGTCCGCGGGAACCGACCATTGTGGGTTCGGTGCATCCGACGCCGAACCGGCCGGCAAACTTTGCCCACTCATGCCGCCGATATTCGGATGCCCGGGCGGCAACGCCGGAGTTTGCGTGCCAGTGGCCGCTGGCGAAACCGCCGTCTGCGGCGCCGCCGGCGGAGCTGGCGGTGGCGCTTGCGAAGTCTCTTCCGACCGATTACAGCCAGCCCCGACCAGGGCCGCTGCGACAAACAAGCAATAGATCCATCGTGTTTTCATCGTCACCTTGCCTTAGCTTGATTCCCCTGTGGCCTCAAGTCAAGCGCCCGCCTCGTGTGTCCCGTGTTGAAACTAAAATCTCCTCGCTTTCGCCAGTTTCTTGTCGATCTCCGCCGTCTTGGCCTGTTCGTTCAACCAGAACTCGGGTTTCGCTAGCGCGCGAAGTTCATCGATCCTCTTCCCTTGCTGCTCGACCCATGTGTAGTACTTCTGGTTGTGCCAGCGTGTCCGATTAAACTTCGTGCCTTCCTGCACCCAATCACTCACATCGGCCCCGCGGAAGATGTCCACGCGCCGTTTTGCCTCGTCCTTCGTCATTTTGCCCACGGCCTTGTTGAGCCGCTGCATCACGGATGGATACCGGTCAAAACCATCGGTCGCAATCGTGACAACATTCTGCCCCTTGCCCGCCTGGATGACCTTGGCCGTCTTGATCGCGCCGAGGATGTTGCACACCGAGCTGATGCCAAATGTGTCCACGAACGCTTTCGCCATGTCGGCCTTCACCCCTTCGCCGACAAGCGTGTCCGCGCCTTCTTGCAGGAGTTGCAGGCCCTTCAAACATTGCTGGTCGTCGATGCAAATCAGCCAGTCCATGTTCCACACATTGTGAATCCACGTGACGTGCTTGTCGCCGATGCCTTCGATGGCGTGCGCGCCGAACCCCGCGTTGTACAGCGTCGGACACTGGACCGGTTCCAAGCCGACGATCCGGCAATCCGAGAACTGTTGCTTCAGGAAATCGCCCGCGGCAATCGTCCCCGCCGATCCTATCGCCGACACAAACGCCGCGACCTTGCCGTTGCCAACGCCTTTCACCACCTCCTGCGCCGCGTGACCCGTCACGTCGTAATGAAACCGATAATTGCCGAACTCGGCGAACTGGTTGAGGATCTTGTTCTTCGCGTCGCGCCTGAGTTCGTTGACCTTGTCGTAAATCTCTTTGACGTTGCTCTCGCTGCCCGGCGTCTTGACGACCTGCGCCCCGTACGACCCGATCTTCTCAAACCGCTCGGCGCTCATCTCGGCGGGTAGCACCACCAGCGACTCGTAATTCATCCGCGGCCCGACCCACGCGCCGCCGATGCCGTAATTGCCCGTCAACGGGAACACCAGCCGGTCGCGTCCGGGGTGCAATTCGCCCGCCACCTGCTTCTCGATGAGGCAACTGTACGCCGGGCCGACCTTGTGCGCGCCCGTCGGGAAATACCGCGCAATCATCACCACGATATTGGCGTCCACACCGGTCAACTCGCGCGGCAGCACTATGTGCGGAATGCTCAGGTCATCCTGTTTCCATGTAATATTGAACAAATTCAGCGGATGCAGCAGGTCCGTCCGCTTTTTCTCCAGCGCCTGCTTGCGCACGTCCGGCTTGATCCGCGACGGATCACGCATCTCGGCAAATGTCGGTCCATAAACGAAATCGGCTGTCATGTTCTCTCCCTGTCGTAACCGCAAGCGGAGTCCGACGACACGCGACCACGTCGTATCCACGGTCGCAACTTCAGCCTGCGTTGGGCGCACCCGGAAGGGTGCGGCTCCAGCTAATTCGCAAACAATCCCTGTCGGCGCACCCAGTGTCCTAAGTTGACTCCACCGTGTCAATGCCTCTGAGGACGCGCCCACTCCCACGTGGCTTCGTATAACCGGGTAGAGCCTCTCCGACAAGCTCAGGTGACAGCCTACCCGTCAAACAACTCCACAATCCTAAACTGGTTCACATCCACCAAGCCGCGGTCCGTCAGCTTCAATTCCGGTATCACGCTCAGGGCCATGAACGACAATGCCATGAATGGTTCCGGCACGGTGCAACCCAATTCCTTCGTCGCACGATTGGCGGCATCGAGTTCGTCCTTCACGTCGGGCAACGGCTTGTTGCTCAGCAATCCCGCAATCGGCAGCGGCACCGACGCGAGAATCTTGCCGTGGTTGGCGACGGCAAAGCCGCCCTGCATCTTCACGATCTCTTCAACCGCCGCCCGCATATCAGAATCATCGACGCCAACGACGTTGATGTTGTGCGCGTCATGGCCGACACTGCTGGCAATCGCGCCCGATTTCAGGCCAAACCCTTTCACCAAGCCCAGCCCGATGTTGCCCGTACCGTGATGGCGTTCGATTACCGCAATCTTCAGCACATCGTTCTTCGTGTCGGAAACGACGTGGCCATCGTCGCGCTTCGGCTCGGCAAAACTCTGCCGGGTGATAATCTGGTTGGGAATCAATTCCATCACGCGCGCGCGTCCCGTTTTCGCTGTGATTCGGAAACTCGAATCGCCGAGGGGACGAATGCGCATGGTGTTACGCACGTCGATCATCGCGCTCATCGGCTTGTTCCCGAGCAGGTAACCCTTCTCCGCCACCACATGGCCGCGCTTGAACACCTTCTCCACCGTGCACGTCTTGAGATCGGTGAGAACGTTCAAATCAGCCACCCACCCCGGTGCAATCGCCCCGACCTTCGGCAAACCGAAATACCGCGCCGTGTTGATGGTCGCGAGCCGAATCGCCAGCGCCGGGTCGAGCCCCGCCCCAATGGCCATCCGCACCATGGAATCGATATGCCCGCGCGTCATCAAATCGGCGGGTGTGCGGTCGTCGGTGCAAAAGAAAAACCGGTCGGCATTTTCGGGTTTGATCAGCGGCAGCAGCGCCAACAGGTCGCGCGTGACCGATCCTTCCCGAACGGCAATCGACATCCCGAGCCGCATTTTCTCCCGCGCTTCATCGACCGTCGTGCACTCGTGATCGTTCCCAATCCCCGCCGCGATATAGGCGTTCAAATCCTTCCCGCTGAGTTGCGGCGCGTGACCGTCAACCAACTTCCCGCCCACCACACGCAGTTTTTCCAGCACTTCCTCGGTCCGGTGAATCACGCCCGGGTAATTCATCATCTCGGCCAAACCGAGCACCCACGGGCTGTCGAGGAACGGGAGCAGGTCCACCGCTTTGAGACGCGCGCCGCTGGTTTCGAGGTCGGTCGCGGGCACGCACGACGGCAGCATCACGTACACGCTGAGCGGCTGGTACTTCGCCGTCTTGAGCACATACTCGATGCCCTCGACTCCCAGCACGTTGGCCAACTCGTGCGGATCGGCCATGATGGTCGTCGTCCCATGCGGCATCACCGTCTTGGCAAATTCCCAGACCGTGACCATCGAACTCTCGATGTGCATGTGGCCGTCGATGAAACCCGGCGTGACAAACTTCCCCCGCGCATCCAGTTCATTCGGACCGCTGTAATCGCCCACCCCCGCAATCTGTTCCCCGCAAATCGCAATATCGGCGGAATAAATCTCCTGGCTGAGGACGTTGACAATCTGCCCGCCTTTGATAACGAGATCAGCAGGTTCTTCTCCACGGGCAACTTTGATCAGTCGGGACAGCTTCACGATGGTTTTTTCAGACTACGGCAACGGAAACCGGAAAGTCAATTGACAGAATCCACCCTGTGCCGGATTCGGCATCACCGGCATCCGCAGATATTGCGCACCCGTGGCCGCTGGCTAGTGCACCAACGCCAACAGTTCGCGCTCCGTCCGGTCCCGCATCGTGATCGCTCCCGCGAAACATTTCTGCGCGCAGAGCGAACAGCCAATGCAAGATGATGGATCAAACACGGGAACCTTTTCTCCGTCCAGCGTGATCGCCAGATACGGACAGCGCGCGCAATTGCCGCAGTGCTCGCAAAGTTCGCGAACCACCTCGGGCAGTTTCTTGGTCGCCGACAGCGCCATGAAATCCGTGATCGGGTGCGGCAGCGCGCTGCCAATCAATTCCTTGACCGACCGGAAGCCGCGCTCTTGCATCAGGTAGCTCAGCCCGGAGTGAAGGTCATCCACAATCCCCAGGCCGTACTTCATCGCAACCGTGCAGAACTGGACCGTCTGCGCGCCCAGCGCCAGAAAATTAGCCGCCGCTTTGTAGTCCATCGGGCCGCCATTGCCCGAAACGGCAATGCCCGTCCCGGACACCTTGGCCAGCGTCAGATTGCTGATCGGCAGGACGCCTTCCCCCGACATGCCGATGACCACGCCCTCCTCCCAGCGTCGCGTCGCGGACTTGCGAAACGCCAATGACGGAAAACTGTTGGCCAGTGTCACGCCCGCTTTCTTGTTCGGGTATTTCGCGAACACTTCCTGAATCCGCGCAATGATTGGCTGGATGGCCGTGACCGCGGCCGTGAGCTTGAACAATTTCGGGTTGTCCTCTCCACTGGCCTCCATGACCCAGTCAATAATTTTGGCCGTCAGCTCCGCATTCTGGGAAACAACATCACCGCACGTGCCGTCTCCCCCTTGCGGACAGGACAGGCTGTATTCGACGCCCATCGCCCCGGCGCTCTCCAGCTTCCGCGTGTTCGATTGCCATCCCGCTCGGTCTTCCTCGTCACGACCCGTGACGGGCCCGCCGGTGACGCCAGCGTGAGCCGGTCCGGAAATCCCTTGACCAGCCGCTCGACTTCCTTGCGGACGCGGTCGAGCGGATGCCCGGGAGACGTTGTCGCTATTGCCGTACGTTGAGCCCCCGATCACGAACATGTATTCACTCGGGATGTGAATCGGCACATTGTCGAACGAGGTCTTCATCACGCCGCCGGACCACCCATGCTCGTAGGCCAGCCGCATCTGTTCGTACCCGTCCGTGTGCGGCGCCGCCGAGAGCAGGAACGGCGAGCGGATCTGGCGGCCAAAGAAGTTCGCGTCGAGTGGCACGGGACACACCGGTGTGCCCGTCAGAATTGTCCGGCTCTTGGCGCGGTCACGAATGCGCGGTCGGCGGTCACCGCGAATGAAGGCGTCGGCTTCCACCGCCGCGTTCTTGCCGCTGGCCACGGACTCCACCACGGTCGAGGAACCCAGCACCATGTCGCCCGCGTAGAAGATTCCCTTCGTTTTCGTCACGGGCAATTGGGGCCGGCTGCCAATCGCCGAAATCACCACATCGAATTCGCGGACGACCGGCGATTCCAACTTGTTGACGACAAAGTTTTCCGGCCGCGGGGATTTGCCCTTTGGCAACATCATCTTGTCGATGCGCAAACCCTTGACCCGCTTCCCTTGGTGAATCACCGCGATGGGCTTGCAGCAACTCGAAATCTCGATGCCGTGCTCCAGCAACATGTCCCGCTCGTACTGCGTCAATGGCATGTTCTCCTGCTTGCGCCGATAGATCAGGTCGACCGAGAGCGCCCCGAGTCGTTTGGCTGTGGTCGCGCAATCCGCCGCCACCGCGCCACCGCCCAGAACCGCCACTTTCTTGCCCGCCACGCGGATCTTCTTTTGGTTCTGCAGATAAGTCTGCCAGGAGACCGTGTATTCTTCGCCGGGGATGCCCAATCGCACGGGCGTGCCCAACCCGGCGCACACAATGACCGCGTCGTGCGCCTCGAGCAGATCGTCCGGGTCGGCAATCGCCTTGCCCAGTTTGAACTCGATGGCGCCAAGTCGCTTGAGGAATTCGATGTCGGCCCGCACTACACTCTTGTCCAATCGGAAGTCCGGGATGAGATTCGTCATCCCGCCCACGCGCTTTTGCTGGTCATACACCGTGACCTGATAGCCTTGCTGGGCCAACACCGCCGCCGCGCCCAAGCCCGCCGGTCCCGCGCCAATAACGCCCACCGTTTTCCCGTTCTTCTTCGCCGGCTTGAATTCCGCCATCCCGACTTCGTTTGCTTTCTTGATCACGGTGGCTTAAACCGCCGGAATATTGATCGGCGAATCGAAAGTCCGGCGTGAACACGCCTTCACACAAAAGTAGTCGGGGCAAACGACGCCGCACACTCCGCCCAGTGGATTCGCGCTCATGATCAAGGCAGCCGCCCGGCGATAGTCGGGTTTCTCGCCCACGCGCGCGGCCATGATGAAGTCGGCCGGCGAACAATGCGCCGGGCAGGCCTCGCGGCACGGCTTCTCTTCGCAATACTCGCACCGGCTCAACTCCGCCTGAAGTTGAGCGTCGCTCAGACATCCGTCACTTCGTTTCATCGCTCTCCCGTGTAAACTGTTCCCCGACCCGGTGCTGAAATCTCAGCATCCTGACGAGTCTCCTTCTGCATCTGTGATGTTTACACACAGTGCGTGAGCAGAGCCGATGCCATCACTAATTGTGACATCCTAACATCTTACGAATACGGTGGTTACAAAACTCGGTTGGTCTGGAGAGATGGCGCGCAGGCCAGCCACAATGTCAGCGAGCCTACCCCAAACCGACAATTTGGCACTCGTAAGGCTTGACAAGAAACACCCTGTCGGAGGCCACGCAGACTCTGAATCGCCACCTTGAAAGCCCGGTTCGGCCAGAAAAACTTATGACTAGACTACGGCATAGGAAGCCGTAAAGTCTGTGGACAGAATTGGTACTATGGCGGATCTCCATCCATCTCCTTTTTGCGATCTCGTCAAACGGATGTTTCTGGAACCCGAGCGGCAACAAACCATCTTCGATCTGCCGTTGCGCAAAATGTATGTGCCCGACCCAACTCTGGACACAACCGTGAAGTTTCACGGGCGGGTCGCGGCAACGCCCGTCGGTCCTGCGGCCGGGCCGCAAACGCAGATGGCGCAAAACATCGTGCTCAGTTGGCTCGGCGGGTCCCGCATCCTCGAACTCAAGACCGTGCAGATCGACGACCGGTTGGTCATCAACCGCCCGTGCATCGACATGACCAATGTCGGCTACAACATCGAGTTCTCGCAGGAACTCCGCCTAAACGAGTCGATCCACGAATACGTCGCCGGCATGATGCTCGTCGAGATGCTCAAGGCGAGCAACCTGCTGAACTTCCCGCCGAGCCAGTTCGACAAAACATCGACGATCTATGATTTCAGTCTCGGCTACAACCTGGCAGGGATCTCGGCCCAACCGATCCGCGATTTCATTGCCAGTCTTCGCAACGCGAAGAAACACATCGACCAGTTGCGCATGGAAATCCCCGACCGTTGGAAACGGTACCGCGACCTGCCCTACCCGGATGAGATTTCCAACACGATCACGCTCTCGACGTTCCACAACTGCCCCCCGACCGAGATCGAGAAGATCTGCCACTTCCTCCTGACCGACATCGGGATGGGCGTCGTGGTCAAGATGAACCCGACGATGCTGGGTCTGGACGACATCAACTACCTGCTGCACGACCGTCTCGGCTTCCACGACATTCAGGTCAACAAGACGGCCGTCGACGTCGGGCTGAAGTTCGATGACGCCATTGAGATGATGCGTCGCTTGCGGGAGACGGGACGCAAACTCGGACTCACCGTCGGCGTGAAGTTCAGCAATACGCTGGAAGTCATCAATCACAAGACGTTCTTCCCAAAAGACGAGATTATCTATCTCAGCGGCCCGCCGCTGCACGTAATCACGCTGCGGCTGGTCGAGCGCTGGCGGCAAAACTACGGGCCCGACTGCCCGATCAGTTTCTCCGCCGCTGTGGACAAACATAATTTCGCCAACTGCGTGGCCTGCGGATTCGTGCCGATCACCACCTGCTCCGACCTCCTGAAGGTGGGCGGTTACGGCCGGCTGTTCGAGTACATGAAGAACCTCGAAGGAGATATGAAGACGCGGGGCGTGGACAACATCGGCGATTTCATTCTCCAGCGGGAAGGAAACGCCCAGGCGGCGCTCGAGCACGCGAAGAACAACCGCGACGAGGCGGTCAACTACGCCGGCTTCCTCAACATCGGCCCGATCTGGAGTCGCACGGTCGCTGATGAACGGTACACGGCCGAGAAAAACATGGCCGTGCCGAAACGGATTGACTCGAAGTTGCACCTCTATGATTGCATCAGTTGTGACAAGTGCATTCCCGTGTGCCCGAACGACGCGAATTTTTATTACGAAGTGGACCCCGTCGAGATCAAGTTCACGAATTACACGTGGGATGACGGCCGGCTCCAACTGGCCGATCCGGGCGTGCTGAAGATTGAACGCAAACACCAGATCGCCAATTTTGCCGATTGGTGCAACGAGTGCGGCAACTGCGATACGTTCTGCCCCGAGTACGGCGGCCCGTTCATCCAAAAGCCGAGCTTCTTCGCCGACCGTGAGACGTGGCTCGACAATCCCAAACGCGATGGGTTCTATGTCACCAAGGTTGACGCCCTCTCCCAGATTGTGGGTCGGATGGAAGGCAAGGTCTACGCTCTGGCCCTCGATGAGAACCGCGGCCGGGCCGTCTACAACGACGGGGTGTTGGAGGTGAGCTTTGATCCGGGTACGCACGAGATTGTGGATGTGAAACCGCTGGCGGCCGACTTTGGTACGCACCGGATCGACGTGAAGAACTACCATACCCTGCGTATTTTACTGGCTGGAATGCTGAATCCCAGCCGAGTTCATCCCGTAAACGCTGCGTACCTATGAACAACGGCTGGATTTCGAGCACGGGACTTGCTATTTCTTACGGGGTTGTTCGCAAACATTATGAAAACAATTGAGGGTACGGTTGCTATTGTTGGCCTTGGCTATGTCGGCCTGCCGTTGGCCGTGTCACTCGCCCGCCACGTTCCCGTGGTCGGCTTTGACATCAACACGCGCCGCGTCGAGGAACTTCAGCAGGGAATCGACCGCACCGGCGAAACCCTCGGAGGCGACCTCAAGTCCCCGAATATCCGTTTCACCACGGACGCGAAGCAGTTGCGCCAGTGCAAGTACATCGTCGTCGCCGTCCCGACGCCCGTGGACCGCGCGAATGTCCCCGATCTCGAACCGGTCATCAGCGCCTCGCGCATCGTGGGCGAAAACCTGAGTAAAGGTTCCATCGTCATTTTTGAAAGCACGGTCTACCCCGGCGTCACCGAAGAAGTTTGCCTGCCCATTCTCGAAGAAAAATCCGGGCTCAAGCTGGGTGATTTCAAAATCGGTTACTCGCCGGAGCGCATCAACCCCGGCGATCACGAGCACACCGTCGACAAGGTTGTGAAAATCGTCAGTGGTTGCGACGCCGAGACGTTGGAAGAGGTCAGTGCGCTCTACTCGCTTGTCGCCAAGAGCGTGTTCCCTGCGTCCAGCATCGCCACCGCCGAGGCCGCCAAGGTCATCGAGAACATCCAGCGCGACCTGAACATCGCGCTCATGAACGAGCTGTCCCTGATTTTTTCGCGGCTCGGCCTCAATACCGACGAGGTCCTCGCCGCGGCGGGCACCAAGTGGAATTTCCACAAGTATCATCCCGGCCTCGTGGGCGGGCACTGCATCGGCGTCGACCCGTACTACCTCACGTATCGCGCCCAGCAATTCGGTTACCATCCGCAGGTCATCCTAGCGGGCCGACAGATCAACGATTCCATGCCGATTCACGTCGGCGAGATGGTCATCAAAGGCATCGCCCACGTCGGCAAACCGATCAAGGGCGCGACGGTGCTGATCCTGGGGCTGACATTCAAGGAGAACGTACCCGACATTCGCAACAGCAAGGTCCACGATACCATCACGTACCTTCAGGGTTTCGGTATCAAAGTCCTCGGTTGCGATCCGCTTCTCTCGCCCGACACGGTCCGCAAGTATTTCGGCATCGAAAACGTCGAGTTCGACAAGGTGCCGAAGTGCGACTGCGTTCTCCTCGCGAACAAGCACAACGCCTTCTGCTCGCTCACGCTCGACCACCTCAAGGCGAAAATGTCCCCGCCCGTCCTGATCGACATCAAGAACCTCTTCGATCGCCAAGCTGCCGAGAGCGCCGGGTTTTACTACCGCAGTTTGTAAGCCGCTGTTCTCATCTGCGTCCGTTTTCTGCTAGAATTACCTCGTATGGGCGAATTGGCGACAAGTCCCACCCGACGCTTTTCCAGCCGCGTGGAGAACTACATCAAGTACCGCCCGGGCTATCCGAGTGCGGTGGTTGACACGTTGGCGAGTGCCTGCGGGTTGACGGAGAAATCCATCGTCGCCGACATCGGATCGGGAACGGGCATCTTGAGCGAGTTGTTCCTGAAACACGGGATCCCGGTGTTTGGGGTCGAGCCGAATCGCGAGATGCGCGAGGCGGGCGAACGACTCTTGAAGAAATATCCTGGCTTCACGAGCATCAACGGCATGGCAGAGGCCACATCGCTGGCGAACACCTCAGTGGATTTCATCGCGGCCGGTCAGGCGTTCCACTGGTTTGACCGCGTGCCGACGCGCAAGGAGTTCGCGCGCATCGTCAAACCAGATGGATGGGTCGCATTAATCTGGAATGACCGCCATATCGACACGTCCCCTTTCCTGTGCGCGTACGAGGAACTGTTGCATCGCTACGGCACCGATTTCGAGGCTGTCACCCATCGAAACGTGGACGCGGCGGCCATCGCGGAGTTCTTCGCTCCGCAACCTTGTACGCTTGGAGAGTTTGATAACCACCAAGTTTTCGATTTTGACAGCCTTAAGGGGCGGTTGCTGTCATCTTCTTACGCACCTGAGCCAGGGCACCCAAATCACCTACCAATGCTCGATGCCTTGCGCGCCATCTTCGACAAACACCAGATCAACGGTCGGTTGGAGTTTACGTACACAACGGTGGTGTACTTCGGACATATTCACTGACATTGACTAGTCCGACATCTTGAAGCGCGATGGACGATTGGCAATCTTATTGGGCGGTTTCGGCAGCGGCACGCCGTCGTGCGCGATGCTTTCGAGCACCGTGATGCGTTCCTCCGCCAGCCTCGCCTGTTTTGTACCGGGGATTTTCTCGCGCAATTGTTTCATCACTTCCAACGCCCGCGCCGGGTCTTGCAACGCAAGCTGGTAAAAATCGGCTAGGCGACCTGCGGCCAGCGCCGTGGAATCCTCCCCTGTGGCCTTCCCCAGCGCTGACAGTAGTTCGAGTTCGGCCAGTTTCAGATCGTTCAAGTGTTTCACAGCCAACTCCGCAATACGCAAATGCGGGTAGATGTCATCAGGATACTCCGCGATCACCTGGCGATACTCGTTCACGGCTTCCTGATACTTGCCGCTCTTGACGCGCGCCTCGGCCGTGCTGTACTCGGGCATAATCCGAAAATTGTCATCATGCCCAATGTAAAGGCTCTCAAATTTGTTGGCCACGCTCTCCATAATCGATCGGCCGAAAAGGAGCAACAAGACTACGGCATAGAACAACAAGGCTCCCACGATTGCAAATGCAGCCCCGAAGTTCAGTCCCAGGCCCTGTCCACTATTCATCGTACCGGCGGCCCAGCGAAACAAAGGAATCCCCACTCCCAGTGCGATCACGATCCGAATCACCACACTGACCCAGCGTTTGAACTCCATGTGCGGCCTCCTCTCAGGGTAGATGAAACAACCGCCGCGCGTTCTCCGTCGTCGCCCGTGCCACTTCCTCCACGGTCGCGCCCTTCACCTCTGCGAGCACGTTGGCAATGTGCGGCACGTAGGCCGGCTCGTTGCGTTTCCCGCGGTTCGGCACGGGTGCGAGGTACGGCGCATCTGTCTCCAGCATAACACAGTCGAGGGATACTCTCTTGGCTACTTCGCGCAGTGAAGCCGCGTTCTTGAAGGTCAGGATGCCCGTGTAGCTGATCAACAGCCCGATCTCGAGGCAATCAAACGCGAACTTCTCATTGCCGGAAAAGCAATGCATCACGCCCCACGGACGCCAGTCCTTGGGCAGGCCCTCCGCATGCGCGCGCAGGATATCCAAGATGTCATGTTCGGCGGCACGATTGTGGATGACCACGGGCAGACGCCGCTGCTTCGCCAATTCGAGTTGCGCCCAAAAGAGGTCTGTCTGCTGCTGACGCAACGCCAGGTCGGTCTGCGCCTCCCGAAAATAATCCAAGCCCGTCTCACCAATGGCCACGACCTTGGGTTCGGCGGCCAGCAGGGCCAGTTCCTTCATGTCGCAGAGGGTGACCTTCGGCACTTCGCCGGGATGCAAGCCAACCGCGGCGTACACCGTGTCAAATTGATGGGCGATGTCCAGGGTCTTCCGCGCCGACTCCAAATCCGTCGCGATGCTGACGATCTGCGTGACCCGCGCGGCCTGCGCACGCCCGATCATCTGCGGAAGATCCTCCGCGAAGTCGAGGTCGCAAAGATGCGCGTGTGTGTCGGTGAACATGATGCTTGAAAACGCCCTGCCGCTTGTTTATCACTCGTGCGTCAGCGAGTCCAACGCGAATTACACGGAGACTACGATCATGGGCAGACCCGTCACGCTTTTCACCGGCCAATGGGCCGATCTCACCTTCGACACCATCTGCAAAAAGGCCAAGGGTTTTGGGTTCGACGGCCTCGAACTGGCCTGTTGGGGCGATCATTTCGATGTCCGCCAGGGCGCCAAATCGAAGAGTTACTGCGATTCGCGGCACGAGATTCTCACGCGACACGGATTGAAGACGTGGGCAATCAGTGCGCATCTGGTCGGCCAGGCGGTCTGCGACAATATCGACGAACGCCACAAGTCCATCCTGCCGCCACACGTGTGGGGCAACGGCAAACCCGCCGATGTCCGCAAGCGTGCCGCGGAAGAAATAATGCGTACCGCGCACGCCGCCAAAAACCTAGGGGTCAAGGTCGTCAACGGTTTTACGGGAAGCCCAATCTGGCATTTGCTGTATTCGTTCCCGCCGGTTTCGAATGCAATGATCGACGACGGATTTGCGTTCTTCGCGAAGATGTGGAACCCGATTCTCGACGAATTCAAGAAGTGCGGAGTGAAATTCGCGCTGGAAGTGCACCCGACCGAGATCGCGTTCGATATCGCCAGCGCCGAACGCGCCGTGGCCGCATTGAACGGCTGCAAGGAATTCGGCTTCAACTACGATCCGTCGCACTTCGGCTACCAGCACGTCGATTACGTGAAATTCATCCGTAGTTTCGCCGACCGCATCTATCATGTCCACATGAAGGACGTGTGGTGGGGTCACGGCGATGGCACGGTCGGTGTGTTTGGCGGCCACACGAACTTTGCCGATCCGCGTCGCTACTGGGACTTCCGCTCGCTCGGCCACGGCGACATCAACTTCGAGGAGATCATCGTCGCGCTCAACGACATCGGCTACACCGGCCCGCTCTCGGTCGAGTGGGAGGATAGCCGCATGGACCGCGAGCACGGCGCGACCGAAGCCTGCGCGTTCGTGAAGAAGCTCGACTTCAAACCCAGCGCCCGAGCTTTCGACGCGGCATTTGAGAAGCCGAGCCGCTAGGGAACGGCGAGACGCAGCGCCGATGCAGATCGGCGACCCGCAGGGCGAGCCGAGCGGGAGCGAGCGAGTGCAAAAGTGCGGTGGAAACACACCACCAGGTTGTAACAGCCTCCAGCTGAATTCCGCGCTCGTCGGCTAGAACTGCACTTTCGGCGCTTCGCGGGCGGCACCGGGCGGCACGCCGAAATAGTCGCGGGACTGGAATTTGAACAGGTCGGCCACGGTGTTGGCAGGGAACACTTGCAAGGCGTTGTTGAGGTTCAGCAGGGCGTCGTTGTAGTCCGAACGGCACTGGGCGATGTAGCCCTCGGTCTTGGTCAACTCGGACTGGAGCGACAGGAAGCCCTGATTGGCCTTGAGTTCGGGGTAGGCCTCGGCGATGGCGAATACGGACTTGATCGCGCCGGTGAGGGCGTTCTCGGCTTGCATCCTGGCTTGGGGTCCGACGGCATTGACGGCGGCATTGCGGGCCTCGATCACGTTTTCGAATGTCTGTCGCTCGTGGGTCGCGTAGCCTTTCACGGTTTCGACGAGGTTGGGAATCAGATCGCAGCGGCGCTTCAGTTGGGTGTCGGTCTGGGCCCAGGCGTTATCGACCAAGTTGCGTGTCGAAACCAAGCGATTGTAAACGCTGATCACCCACAAGGGTACACCGATCAGGATCACCGCCAGGATTAATAATGGCACTATCACAGTTACTGGGCCTCTCCCGTCTGCGCATCTTGATAACAAAGGCGCGGGGGCATGTCACTTCTTTTCCGGTTGGCCAGTTTCCTTGGGCGGCGGGGCGGTCAACTCGTCGATCTTCAACTGGTAGGATTTCACCCTGGCCTCGTCACCGAGCGTGCCCGCCAGATCGCGAGCGTGTGTGCAGAATGCGACCACGTTGTGGTTTGAGGGGAAGGAGGAGACGAGGTTTTCGTACACGGCCAAGGCGCGGAGGGTCTGACGGTCTGCTTCATAGGCCGCAGCCATCTTGGTGGCCACTCGAATGTGGTGGTAGGGGTTGCCCGGTGTTTTGTCGGCTTTGGCGTATGCCTCGATGGCGCCCGATTCCTGGTGTGAGGCGTGCCGCAGATCACCCAATTTCTCGAAGAGAACCTGGCTGTCCAATGCCTCCGCTTTGGCCCGGCAAAGCTCCTCGGCTGCCGAGGACTGGCTCTGGGTCATCAGCAGGTTCACCTTGCGCAGGTACGCCCATTCGACGTCCGGTTGGTGGTCGGCCGCGAGACGCCGGATTTGTTCGTCCAGTGACGTGACAAACGGACGATAGAGAGGGTCGCCCACGAATGTTGTCTGCCAACTCAGCACGGGCTCGCTGTAATAGCCGGCTTCCAGAAACGTCGCCCCGTCCATTAGCCGTTGGAAGAACATATCGATATGTGGCGTGAGCGAGAGATACGGCTCAAAGACGTTGCCCATGGTGGCCGTCGCGCCCTTCGCCAGGAATGGCCCCACCCAGTATGTCGTCCGTGTCCGCACGCTGGCGCCGCTCGACGAGTGAAGGTGGTATGCGAGCGCCCCGGTGCGGAAGTGAAAATCAGGACGGACAAACGGCCCGCACACGTTGGGCGCGTACCAGCCTGCATAGATCGCGACGTTGGTCATGGGATAATCCTGATCGAATGTCTCGGGTCGATCGTCATAATCGCATTCGTACCCGGGTCGCGACAGGCGCGATACGCGCCGCGAATCCAATCGTCCCCTTCCACGTATCCGCGATCTTGCGTGTCCCTCCAATCGAAGTAGGCGCGACCGTGCACGCCGTACCGTTCGGCAGTCAACGCGTCATCGATCATCCGACGCACGGTTTGCGGATCGGGACCATCCAAACGACCCACCAGCAACATCGTGTTGTTGAGGGGAGCCGCAAAATGCACGGAGGCGCTTCCGAAGAATGGATTCCGCAAGAACCCTGTGATGGGCAACCCGGGGCTGGGCAAGGTCGCCAACTCGCTTTCGACGGAGGCTTCGTTGCGACGAAATTCCGCCTTCGTAGTCTCGGGCACGCGCTCCGCCAGGTTCGGATCGCTGTCGATCCGCAACGGCACGCCGTACATCAACACGATGCAGGAGATTTTCGCGCTGACTGTTGCCACCCCCGGGATTTGCCCGAGGATCGAATCGAAAATCGTCTTCGGTTCCTGATGGATCAACTCCTTGCGAACCAGGAACTGCGAAATCGGGTCGCGGATCTCCTGGTTGTACTCGGCGCGGGTGATTGTTTCGGACGCGCGGACGTTGATTTCACAGATTTGGCTGGCGGGCACGCCCCGCTTCAGCGCGTAATAATCGGCCAGTGGCCGGCTGTCGGGGTCTTCGACGTTGTAGACGATCACGACGCCCTTCGCCAAACCGTCGGCTCGCGCCGTGCGCGTAGGCCCCAGGAGCGCCACCACTACCAGCAACCCGATTCTCGCTTCACGCCAGAAGGCGAACGTCGCCATGGATCACCTCAACCTGCATTCCGTCATAAGCCACACGCACGTGCGGCGGCAACCGATTCTCGACGGCCCCATGTTCTGCCTCGTGACACAGATGCGTGAACAGCGTCAATTCCGCGCCCACTTGTCCCGCCACACCGCGCGCCTCGTCAATCGTCAAGTGCGTCGGGTGTTCACGATCCCGCAACGCATCCAGCACAAGAATCGGGATACCCCGAATCGCCTCGATGACGTCCGGCGGCACGGTCTTGCAATCGGTAATGTAGGCCACGTCCCGCGCCAACAGAAACCCAAACACTGTCATTCGTCCATGCGCTACCGGCAGGACACGAATGGGCGTCGGCGAAACTTCAAACGTCTGATACCCCTGCACGGTGTGGAGGTCAAAACTTGGCACGCCTGGCCATTCCGTCTTTTCCAGGCAAGCATAAGGGAAAACCCGCCGAATCGTCTCGATCGAATGCGAGGAACCGTAAATCGGCATTTTCCCGCCGGTGCGCTGGCAGAACACCCGCAAATCATCCAGCCCGAGCATGTGGTCGGCGTGAGTGTGCGTCATGAGCACGGCGTCCACGCGCCGGATGTTGGCCCGAAGCGCTTGGGTGCGGAAATCCGGGGTAGCATCGATCAGGAGGCACTGGTCGCCACTCTCGACGTAAACCGAAGGCCGCAGCCGCTTGTTGCGCGGATCGTCCGAACGGCACACCGGGCAGTCGCACCCGATCATCGGGATTCCGTGACTGGTGCCGGTGCCCAGGAATGTGACGCGCATGCGTCCATCATCGGTGAGCCCTGCACGTCGGTCAAGTCCGTGACTCAATGGACGGAGAGATTCCGCAGGTGCCAGCGGTTCGTCGGCTGCCAGCCCAGGAGAGAGACATAAAAAGCTTTGTAGGGAACGGCAGCGCCATCAGAGTCGTATGTCCGGCCATCGACGCTGATGTTCAAGCCGCCATTCGTTACCTGATATTTCATATGATGCCAATTACCGGGGTTGATAGACAGTGGAGAGCGCGACCAGATCTTGTAATTCGGAGTCGGCCAGCGATGGAACCGCTCCTGCACGGAAATAGCATCGCCCTGCTGATCGTATTGGAAGAGGACCCGCAGGTTACGCTCTGGCTCTTTGTCAAGTGCCTGAGTCGAGGGAACAAACTCGCACATTAGCGCTCCGTCGTCCGCCACGCGGCTTTCGAGCATTGCGTCGAACTCAACTGTGATGGGGGCCGAATAGGAACGCTGAGTTCGTATATCCTGTCCTCGTAAGACGACGTCTTCGCCTTCGATGAGCGGAGCTTGTCGTGGCGTGCCGCGCCAATCATCATTCTTCAGGCTGACGACATCCCATGCCAGTGGCTGAGGTCGCGATCCAGTCATGCAGCCGGCGCCAAGCAGCACCGTTGCCGTGAGCGCCAGAAGAACCACTTGAATTCGCCGCATTGGTGGACATTACCGCAGCAGGCGTTGCCGCGCAATCTCGATCAAAGAAAACCGGGGCGCAGGTTCGCTGCGCCCCGGTGCAAACAAGAATGCGATGCCAGACTAGGCCGTTTCGAATTCCTTTTCCATCTCCGCCATTTCCGGCGAGTCCGTCTTCGACTTGTTGACCGCCCAAACAATCGCCGCCAAGGCGAGTAAGGCAACAACAACCGCAATCGCATAGGGAGACTTGCCACTATCGGCGACGCCTTCGACGATGTGGAACTTGAGTACCAGCGGCAACAATAACAAGCTCACCATGTTCATGACTTTAATCAGCGGATTGATGGCCGGGCCCGCCGTGTCCTTCAACGGATCACCCACGGTATCACCGGTCACCGCCGCCTTGTGACGCTCGGAACCCTTGCCCGTGTTCTTCACGTGATCACGCGGCTCATCTTCAACCAGCTTCTTGGCGTTGTCCCACGCGCCGCCGGCATTGGCCATGAACACCGCCAACAACTGTCCGACGAGAATCATACCAGCGAGGAATCCGGCCAGCGCCAGCGGCCCCAGCAGGAAACCAACCGCCAGTGGGGCCATGATCGCCAACAGACCAGGGCCAATGAGTTCCTTTTGCGCCGCCGTCGTGCAGATACTGACAACGCGGGCATAATCCGGCTTCTTCGTACCGGCCCAGATTTCTTTGTCGCGGAACTGGAGGCGGCATTCTTTGACGATCAGAAATGCCGCGCGACCGACCGCGCGAATCGTCATCGAGCTGAACAGAAACGGCACGGCACCACCAATGAGCAACCCGATAAACAACACCGGGTTGGCCACCGTGAGCATGCCCGCCACACTGTTATACTGGGCGGTTGTCATTTCGCTGATCCTCGCCTCACTGCCCATCGCCATGACCGCGATGAAGCTCGCAAAAAGCGAGACAGCCGCAATGACCGCCGAGCCAATGGCAATCCCCTTGGTTTCCGCCTTGGTGGTGTTCCCCACGGAGTCGAGGTCGGCCAGAATCTCCCGGGCCTCCTTGTATTTCTTCTCACCCATCTCGGCTTTGTCGTAGCCCATTTCACCAATCCCGTTCGCGTTATCCGCCACGGGGCCAAACACGTCCATCGAGATCGTGTTGCCGGTTAGCGTCAGCATGCCGATGCCGCACATGGCCACGCCGTACGCCACGAAGATCGGCGATGTGCCGGAATAAATCCCGACGGATGCGCCAATGGCAATCGCAATGATAATAACCGCCCACACCGTGGATTCATAGCCCACCGCAATTCCCTGGATGATATTGGTCGCATGACCGGTCTGGCACGCCTTGACCATGGACTTCACCGGGTCGTGCGTCGTGTGGGTGAAGTAGCTGGTACACTTGTTCAACGCAACGGCCAGGAAAACACCGATCAGGCACGTCCACGCCGGGCGCAAATCCAAGCCCGGCTGACCGAAGTTGATCCAAGACGGTAACGCATTTACACCGCCCGGATACCCCGCCGCCGCCTGCCGGTACAGCAACAGGTACTGCGCGTCAAACCGCAGATAAAACCATCCGACCAGGAAAAAACCCACCACACTGATCACGGAACCGATCAAGAAACCGCGGTGCACCGATGCCAGCGCCGCATCTCCCGAATCGCCTTCCTTCGAGCGCACGCTGTACGTGCTGATGATCGATCCGATAACACCGACCGCGCGCACCAACAGGGGGAAAATCACGCCTTTGTGACCGAACGACGCATACCCCAAAATCATCGCCGCCACGATCGTCACTTCGTAGGACTCGAATATGTCCGCCGCCATACCCGCGCAGTCACCGACGTTGTCACCGACATTGTCGGCAATGGTCGCCGCGTTGCGCGGGTCATCTTCCGGAATGTCTTTCTCGACCTTGCCAACGAGATCCGCCCCAACGTCCGCCGCCTTCGTATAGATGCCGCCTCCCACACGCATGAACAACGCGATCAGCGTGCCGCCAAATCCAAATCCGAGCAACACTTCATACGCTTGGTCACCGTACGCCATGAAAATCAGCGTGCCACCGAGCAACCCCAGTCCATCCGTCAACATCCCGGTAATCGTGCCCGTGCGGTACCCGACTTGCAATGCATTGGCAAACGATGTCCGCGCCGCCGCCGCCACGCGGAGATTGCCGAGCGTCGCGAACCGCATCCCAACAAACCCCACACAGAAGCTGAACAGCGAACCCATCAGGAACGCGCCAGCGCGACCCAGCGCAACGGGCATTGGCGAGTTCACCGCCGTCAAGTACAGCGCGACCGTCAGAATCACGATGAGCACGACGATCTTTTTGAATTGTTGCGCCAGGTAAGCATTGGCACCCGCACGCACCGCGTCCGCGACAGCCTGCATTTTTGGCGTACCCGTGTCGGCATCCGTCACCTGCCCGATCAACATCATCGCATAGCCCAGACCCAAAAAAGCCACCCCGAGGACGCACCACAACGCCACGCGCTCATAGTTGGCGTAATGCGAGCTCGTCATGAACGAGAAGAATTGAAACTGCTCCTGGGCTCCCGCTGCGACCTCCTCGGCTGCGTCGCGGGCCCGTGCCCAATTCGCCGCGACCAGCGTCACAGCGCAAAGTGCCATGGTGATAAACAACTTGCGCCGGGGATTCCCCTTGGTAATCCGTTGCATAGCGCGATTCATTGATGCCGTCATAAGACTATTGTTCTCCTAATACGGTTCTAACTACGGGGTGGGTCACGCAGAACCTACAAAACCTCCGTCACGTTGAAAAGAGAAAAAATCGCTTCCGAGTTCCAATGGCCTAGCATTAAAACTCACACGTCGGCCAGGTTGCTGGTAATTCTGGCCTGAACCGAGGGATCTTGAGCTTGGAAGTGGTCTCGCAACCCCGCCGTTGGCATCCCGAACCGAACCGAACGAACCCATAGGCTGGACACGAGGCTGCAATCTCTAAGCCGCTGTCGCTCAAATAGATCAACCCGAAACCTCGTCGCGAATATTTGGGTTCGTTTCGCGAAACCGGGGGTGAGGGTAACCCCGATGTGGCTTTGTGTCTTTTCGCGGTCCCAAGGGCGGCGTAATCGGGAGTGGACGCTGCCAACTTTTTTTAGCACCTGCAAAAACCGGCCCAAAGTCGGATGGTTTTTCGCTCAAACTGACACTTTTTCAAAAGGTGCGCTGCGGAGGTTCGGAGCTGCTGTCGGCCAGTTCCAAAACCATGGATCGGCCTGATGTTACGGGGGTTAACACCCTCAATCCCCGATGTCATACCGATGAGCCTGCATCGTCCATCGCCGGCCCGAGAGGCCGTCGGCATCACGTCAATAGCCGAGACTGAGGGTATATCGCAAGATGTTGTGGCAATGGACCGAATCGATGGTGGTGCGGCTACGCCAGCCCTGGCAAACCACTTCCCCGCTCACAGAATTACGCCGCTGGTTAACGGCCTTGGCCAGCTCGTCACTCAAATCAAAATCACCGCGAATGCACTCGTCGTTCAAGCAGTTAAACCGGAAGACGGACTTCGCGTTGGCCAGATTGACCTCGTACTTGACCTGCTTGCTCTTGGCAAGGCCTCCGGGGTCGGAATACTCCAGGCTGACCGTCAATCGTTTCAACTTCTGAAACGCCTCGCCAAGAGTGGCTGAGTCCTTGACTCGCTGGCCTTCCTCTTGTCGATATTCTGCCCGAGGGCCGTGCCTCTGTTGATGCATGATGTTTCGATTCTGTTTACAACGTGGCTTCTATTGTATCACATAAACCCAGCCCCGTCGCTAAAAAAATGCTCGCATGGTCAATGCTCATCTGCCTCTCCAGGGCGCGTCGGACGACCCATTGGCGAACTCGGGGAAGGATTCAACCCGGCGCCGCGTCATTCCAGCCGTCACACCGCCACCTGTTCCGGCACCTCGTGGGGTACATCGTCCGTTTCCTGCCCTGTCTCCGTGTCTGTCTCAAGCGGACGGAACCGCTCGGCCTTGAAGCCCCGCTCCGGATACGGCGGCGTGTCACTGCACGGATTGATCAGTTCCACCAGGTACACACACATCTCTCCGGCTTCACCACTGGGATCGATGCCCGGCACCAAGTCGCGGATTGTGTAGGTCACGCCTTTGACGGGAAGTTTCCAATAGAATTTCTTGATGGCTTCGGGGAACACATCGTTTACGCACACCACTTTTTGCCCAGGCAAAAACATTCGTCCCTCACAATATCGAAATCGAAGCGCAGCGACACGCGACCATGTCCCGCAGCGGTCGCAATTCTCCCCTACCCATACTTTGCCTTCAGCGCCTTGCCGTTCCGTGCGCTGGTGTCGGCCAGTTCCAAAATGTGGATCGGACGGCGCGCCCATTCAGGGGTGATGACCAACTCCGCTCCCTTCGTGAGATGGTCGGCGATGTTCTGGTAATAGCGCCAGCCTTCGCCCGCGGGGTTGCGAAACCTCTGCGTCGTCATCTGGCTCCCGTCCTGCCGGAAACATTCATTGAACGGCCAATCGAGCATGTACGAGCCTTCCGTGCCCGTAACGTCGAGGAAACCGCGGCGCGGGTTCGAGTCCAGCGCCGAGATCAGCAGCGTCAGCCACTGTCCGCTCTTGAACCGCACGCTCGCGAACGCCTCATCCTCATTACAATCCTTCTTCCACTTCGTCTGCGGCGCCCAGTAACCGCGCTTGGCGTATCCCGTGATCTCGACGATCTCCGATCGGATAATCTGCAAACTGTACTCCAGCAAATGCACCCCCCAATCGTACAGGATGCCGCCGGAAATCGTTTTGCTGGTGCGCCACCACTCGCCGGGCTTGTTCCGCGTCCCCATGTGTGCCTCGACCCGCGCAACGTCGCCAATCAGCCCGGATCCGATCTGCTGGACGGCGTTCATGATCGGTCCATCCCAATGACGATTATGGTACGTCGAGAGCACCACGCGGCTCTTTTTTGCCGCTTGGATCATCGCGTCGCATTCCGCCGTCTTGATCGCCATCGGTTTCTCGCACACGACGTGCCGCCCGGCCTTCAACGCCTCGAGCGCGAGCGGCGCATGGGTGTTGTGCGGCGTGATAATCGTGATCACATCCACCGCCGACCCCCGCAACATCGCCCTCAGCGAGGCATACGTCTCGATATTCGGAAAATCCTGCGTCGCCACCGCCAGTCGCGACGGATCGATCTCGGCAACCGCCGTCGGCGTCATCCCGGCCTTCTGCATCTCCTTGAGGTGCACCTTGCCCATGTTGAACGCGCCGCCATACCCAACGACGCCCACCTTGATGTCACTCGCCCGCTGATATCTCTTCATGAAATCTCCTAAAGCCTCTTTTTCCGAATCATCTCCCCGCTCCGCAATCTCAAATCTCCACCCCCCTGTCAATGCGAGACTGCAATCCCAGCATCGTCATTGGAAAAATCCCCGATTTCACTCCTTGCATTGCATCCGCAACGTGCCAGACTGCGCGCTTCATCCATGGCGATTTCCAAACGGATCATTGTACAACGGATCATCGAGCAGCTCACTATCCAGCTCTCCACGCTGGCAGGAGCTTCGCGCGCTATGCACGCCGATGCCTCCGACGAACAGAACAAGGCCGAGGACAAATATGATACGCGCGGCCTGGAAACCGCCTACCTCGCCA
Source organism: uncultured Verrucomicrobiae bacterium (assembly GCA_963766065.1). Taxonomy (GTDB): domain Bacteria; phylum Verrucomicrobiota; class Verrucomicrobiia; order Palsa-1439; family Palsa-1439; genus Palsa-1439. Next base: position 23,087 of record CAVYAC010000108.1, on the reverse strand, counting down.
GTTCTCAAGCCCGACTGGCAACGGAAACCGAGCAAGCCCTCGCCATGTATCAAAACCTCGAACCGCGAAAATTCGGGGAGAGCGCCCCGATCGATGTTACGGCACTGGTGGAATTGGAGGCCAACGGCGCGCGCATGCTCTATTTCCTCGGTCCGAGGGCCGGCGGCATGGAAATCAACCATCGCGGATCGGAGGTCTTGGTCATCACCACGGAATCTCCCCTTGGCCAGCAACTCATCGGAAAGAAAGCCGGCGATCGCCTCAAACTGCAAACCCGCGGCCCGTCCCAGGAATTCCTGGTTATCTCCGTCAGCTAGAATTGTTGCCAGCGGCCGACTCCGATCTATCCTCGTCAAAACTTCACGGCGAGGACGATGCTGTGTTTGTACTTGAACAGTGGCGACGACTCGCGCACTTCCTTCTTTGTGAGATTGAAGGCTTTGAACACATCCTCGTCCTCGATCACAACCACCGCTTCAGCGCCATGGTCTTTGGCCTGGTTCGCCACATTGCGCATGCGATGTTTCTCGCTGCCTAGCCCCTCATCGAACGCCCGGCTCATGACATCGAAGCCCGATTCCCGTTTGTCGTAGATGCGGCCAATCACCTTGAATCTCTTGTCCGGCAATCCGATGTAGATCGGCACCGCGTAGTCCTTGTTCACCTCGCCGCCTTTGCCCCTCGGCCATCTCTGAGATCCATCATAGGCTGAAAATGCGGTGTCCCCAACCTTGTCCTCGGAATCCTTGTCTTTAGCAGACGCGGCCATCACTCCGGCCACACACAGTCCCAAAGCGAGTGCCAATGCCACAGGCAGGCGTTTCATAGTATTTCCCCTTTAATAATGAAAAACTACGCGTTTGCGTGCGCTTCATTCAGCGCCCGTCACGAATGGCGCGGGCGGCACAAATACGGCGGGGTTTGTTTTGATTTCCACCCATGGCCGCAGGTCCGTGCCGTAGTTGCTCCCAATCGAGACCCCGATCTGTAGTTCGTTGTTGGTAAGCGGCGATGGGAAATCAAATCCTTGCACCGATATGGCGAATGTATTCTTCGTGATGTTGAACTGCGCCGAGAGGTTTACGTCGCTCGAAGTCGCGGTGGTGAGATGCGCCTTCGCGCTCACCGAGCCATTCCGTACCTTCAACCCAAGGTCGGGCGTATTGGTTATGGAAAACGGATTCGAGGGATCTCCCAGGTTCAACACCATCACATCGTTGCTGCTAAACGTCTGGTCGGATTGGCTGTTGAACGCAAAGGTCCCGGACACACTGATGCGGCTGCCGTTCGCCGTGCTGGAATCCACGAACGATCCGTTGAGAGGCACAAGGGTCATCGTCGGCGTCGCGCTCCGGGGCAGGACGTTGAGCACAAACACGTGCGTGTCGGTCAACTGATTATCGGCGCTCACGCCGAAACTCACGCTGGCCTTTCCCGTGAGTGTCACATCAGGATTGACCCATACCCGCCCCGTGTGGCCATCCCGGGTCAAGAGCATGTTCGTCGGAAACGCCCCGGTGTCAAGATCCGTAACGACGAAAAACGTCGAACTGCTGTCGATATTCGTAACCGTAAGGATGAACGACGTGGCCATATCCTGCGTGACGGTTGCACTCGCGGGAATCGGTCCCACAAACGGCGGCGAGGAGTTGGTGTCAACGACCACATCGACCTGAAACGTTTGGGTGGCAGCCTGATTCTCGGTGTTCGTCGCGCTCACCGTCACCGTCACCTCGCCGATGGTATTGGTCAGAATGGTAACAGAATTCGTTGTCGTCACGGTGACAGTATTGGTCGTTACCACGCCGAGATTATTGGTTGTTAACGTGCTGAGAGTATTGGTTGTTACCACGCTGACAACATTCGTCAACGCGCCGGGAAATCTCGGCGGCGCCGTCAACCGCAACACCGCATCCTGCGAGTTGGTAATCACGGTCACGGTATTCATGACCACGTTCGACAACGGCGCGCTAATTTCACCCGTATCCGGATTCGTGCCGACCGGCGTTGACATGATCTTCGCCAACACGTCGAACCCACTCGTCAACTGCCCAAAAATGGGTTGCAAGAAATTTAAGAACTCCAGTGACGGATGGTTCGTGTTGTTGATGGACAGATCCACGTCGGTTATGAAAAACTGCGAGTCATTGGAATCGTGTTTGGTCGGCGCCTGATTGGCCGTGCCCAGTTGCCCGAACCCGTCATAAATCAGGGACGCCTCGTATTCATCATCGATCGTCACTCCCGATTCGAGGTTGAGATTGTTTGTCGCGCCGCCCGCCTGTGCCACGAAACCCTGTATCACCCGTTGGAATAGGAGCCCGTTGTAAAAATTGCTGTTCACCAAGTCGATGATCCGGGCCGTGGTCAGCGGCGTGAGATCTTCAAACAACTGCAGGACCAGATTACTTGTGAACGGATTGTTATTCGAGTCCACCCCGCTGACGTTGATCAGCAGGCTGCGGTTCGAACTGGGCGCGAACACCGCTTTCAACTTCTTGTTGCTGACCTTCGCGTCGAATTTCAGGGGCTGGCCGTCGGGATCCGATGCCGTGATCGGCATCTGGAATGTCCGGCCCTCCCCCATGACAACGTTGTTCGTCCACAACGTGATGGTCACCGCCCGCGCCGGCTCAGCTACCAGACCCAATCCGCAAACGCCAATAGCCGCACACACCAATATCTGTATCGTTCTGGAGAACATTCGGAACTTCATTCCTGTATCCTGCCCTACGAACCACCCCTCGTCAAACCCGAATCCGGCCCAACTGCTTCATTGCGGTGCTGGATCGACGCGATGCCGCAGTTGGTCAACAAATCCATCCGCCGCCAACAACCAGATCATCCTGGTAAAACACCGCGGCTTGGCCCGGCGTGATGGCGCGCTGCGGCTCCGGCAACCGAACCCGCGCACTTCCGTTGTTCCCGCGTTCCACAACGGCCCGACAACCGGGATGTTGATGGCGCGGCTTGACCGTGACCTCCATCGATGACGTTGGCTCCCTGTGCCAGATGCAGTTGCTGACCTCAAAATCACCGCGCAACAATTCCTCGGCCTCACCAACAATCACCCGGTTGGTCGCCGCCTCCAGTTCAATGACGTACAACGGTCGCGGCAGACCGCCCAAATTCAATCCCTCACGCTGCCCAATCGTGAAATTATGTATGCCGTTCTGCTGGCCCAGCACTGTGCCGTCCCGCCGGACGATCTCGCCCTTGGTGTCCACCACATTCGCGCTCTCGCGCAAGAACCGCCGGTAATCGTTTTCAGGCACGAAACAAACCTCCTGGCTCTCTTCCTTGCCGTACGTCTTGAGCCCGATCTCCTTCGCCACCGCCCGCGTTTCTTCCTTGGTCATGTCACCCAGCGGAAACATCGCCCGTGACAGTTGCTCCTGGTTGAGCGAGAACAGAAAATACGTCTGGTCTTTGCGCTTATCCCGCGCTCGGCGAAGTTGGTAGTGGTCGCCACTTCCCCCTTCGCTCTTCGCTCTTCGCTCTTCGCTAATCCTGGCGTAATGCCCCGTCGCAATAAATTCCGCGCCCAGCGCCCGCGCCTTCCGCAACAACGATCCAAACTTCACTTTCTCGTTGCAGATCACGCACGGATTGGGCGTGCGGCCCCGCTTGTATTCCGCCGCAAAATAATCCATCACCTCGCGCTGGAACGTGTCGATCTCATCAATCACGTAGTACGGAATATCCAGCGCGTGCGCCACCATCCGCGCGTCCGCCACCGCCTGCGGCCCGCAACACTTGTCCTCCTCAATTGACCGACAATCCTGCGGCCAGCCGCGGAAGGTCAATCCGATCACGTCATAACCCTGCTGTTTCAACAGGTACGCCGCCACGCTGGAGTCCACGCCTCCGCTCATGCCGACGCAGACGCGCGTGCCACGGTTTTGGGTTGTTGGTTCTCGCTTCATGGGTTGCGGCGACGCCGAATATAGTGCCTATCCTCTGCCCGTTCAACCGTGAACCCGAAACGGCGACCGCTGAGACTCCCCTTATTTCTCCAGCCACAGCGTGTCGCGCCTGAAATCAAACGTCACGCGGTACCGACGCAGGACCACATCGCCAAGGAAGACGTTGCCGCCACCGACTTCGGGCCCGATCAGGCCCGTCCGCGCGGGGACGCGGGCCAATGTCGCTTCACCGACCTTCGCCACCTTGACCTGGTACGACGTCGCCAGCGAAGCGCCGCCCACCCCACCGGGAATCGTCAGCGGCCCTTTGCCGGGGGTCCAGTAACCCCATTCATTGGCGCGGACGCGCGGCAACAGCATGCCGTAATCACCCCCCGTGTCGAGAATGCAGGTGACCGCCTCATGGGTATCCACGGAGATGTCCACCGCCGGCAACCGGCCGACCCAGTGGAGCGGCACCGCTGTCATGAACTTCAACGTGTCATCCGGCAGATAGCCCTCGCGCGCCCCGAAAATGACGTTCCCGCGGAGATTATCGATCGTGAGATACGAGAGTCCGCGCAGCGCGTTCACGCCGAGAAGCATGACCTGTTTGTCGCCCCAGAAACTGTGCGTCATGCCCAATACCTGCTCGTCGGGACCGATCAGCGTCACCATCCGGTGAAACTGAATCGACCCGATCTGCATCTCGGGCAGGATCGCGGCGTAGTTGTCCACCGACCCGCCGATGCCGTGGCCGGTGATCGATTTGAGCCCGGCGATCATTGGGATGCCGAGACTGCGTGCGAGCGTGTACCCGAAAAGATTCAAGTTGCTGCCGCTGTCCAACGTCACCGGTACGTCGGGCTTCCCGTTGACGGTGGCGAGAACGACCGGAGCCCGATAGCGGCCCCCGGCCTGCTGTGGCTGGTCCGTCGGTATTTCCACCATCGGCACCGTCACGTTCTCGTGCGCGTCGATCACATTCACGTCCCCAAAGCCTGCCGTTTCCCCGGTGAGTTGCATGCGGATGCCGAGTTCCTCGGGCGTCTTGGCATTCTTCTGGAGGTCAGCCACCTGCGACGGAGACAACACCGGCGTGGCTTTTTCGAGTTGCGAGTATGGATCAGTCGTGCAACTGGCCGCCAATACCGTCACCAATGCCGTCAGAAACGCTCGTCGCATACGCGTCAGGATATAAGCCCCCCGACCAATGTCAACCAGCTACCCCGGGCCTTCGAGACTCGCCTGCGGAAAGACGGCTTGCTCGCCGCAGGCGAGTTTGCCCGTCGGGACTTGCTGTATGCGCCCCTAACTCGTATTGTCTGTGCAGGCGTGCACATCGTAACCTACATGCGCATTTCGGTGACGGATCGCTGCAACGAGCGGTGCGCCTATTGCCTGCCCCACGACGTGGCTATCGAGTGGCTACCCAAAGGCCAGATCCTCACTTACGAGGAAATCCTGCGCGTCGCCCGCGTCGCCACCTCGCTCGGGGTGACGAAATTCCGCGTGACCGGTGGCGAACCACTCGTGCGGAAAAATGTCGTGGAGTTCATCGGCCAGTTGAACAAACTTCCCGGCGTCACCGATATCGGCTTGAGCACGAACGCGACCCTGCTCGCTCCCCTCGCCCATCAATTGCGCGCGAACGGCGTCAGCAAGGTCAACATCTCCCTTGATACTCTGGATGCCGACCGCTACCGCGAACTGAGCGGCAACGGCAACCTCGCTGACACGCTGGCCGGCCTCGATGCCGCCATCGAGGCGAAGTTCCCGCAGGTTAAACTCAACATGGTCCTGATGAAGGGCCGCAACGATGACGAAGTGTTCGACCTGATCGACTTCGCGCGCCAGAAAGCCGTCACGCTCCGGTTTGTCGAGTTGATGCCTGTCAGCACCAGCGAAGTGCTCACGGATGATAATTTCATTTCGATCGGGCACATCCGCCGCCGGATCGAGAAGCGTTACAAACTCGTCGCGCTTCCCGAGCCGCCGCAGGAGGTCAGGGGTAACGGCCCGGCGTTGTATTACGAGGTCAGCGGCTTATCGAACCGACGCGGTCAGCCGGTGCGCCTGGGTTTCATCGGCGCCATGACCAACCTTCACTTCTGCGACACGTGCAACAAGGTCCGCCTCACCGCCGACGGCAAGCTGCGCCCCTGTCTCGGCGCGCACCTCGAATACGATATCAAGCCCGTGGTGCGCGCGCCGGGTAGCACCGACGCCCAGTTGCGCGAAGTCTTCGTCCAAACCATCCGCAACAAGCCCGAAGAACACGAGTTCCGCAACAACTACACGCCCGGCCGCAAAATGATCGCCATCGGCGGATGAAACCACTCTCCCACGTCGATAAACGCGGCAAGGCGCGCATGGTCGATGTCTCGGCCAAACCTGTCCAACTTCGCGAGGCTGTGGCGCGAGGTACGATTCATCTGAAACGCGCGACGCTCGCACTCATCGCCGCCAACCACATTGCCAAGGGCGACGTATTGAACACCGCCCGCATCGCCGGCATCCAGGCCGCCAAACGCACCAGCGACCTGATCCCCCTCTGCCATCCGCTGAATCTGTCGCACATAGACGTTGATCTCCACCTGAAATCCGGGCGCATCGAAATCATCGCCACCGCCAGGGTCGCCGCCCAAACCGGCGTCGAAATGGAAGCCCTCACCGCCGTCGCCGTCGCTGCCCTGACCATCTACGACATGTGCAAAGCCGTTGACAAATTCATGGTCATCGGCGAAATCAAACTCGTGAGCAAGACCAAGAAATGATTTCCGTCGGCATCATCACGGTGAGCGACCGCGTGTTCCGCGGCGAGTACGAGGACAAAGGCGGTCCGGCACTTAAACAGTTTTGCGAGAAGCGCGCCTGGCAGGTCACAGCACAAGCGGTCGTTCCCGACGAAGAAGCTTTGATTGGCGACAAGACACAGGCACTGGCCAAGTCGTGCTCACTGATTCTTCTGACCGGCGGCACCGGCGTCGCCGAGCGCGACGTTACTCCCGAAGCGATCCGCGCCATCGCCTCCAAGGAATTGCCCGGCTTCGGTGAAGTCATGCGCCTGAAAAGCTTCGAACGTTTCCCGCACGCGATCCTGTCGCGCAACCTCGCCGCGGTCGTTGGTAAATCTCTCGTCATCTGCCTACCGGGCAGCCCGAAGGGCGTCCTCGAATGCCTCGAATTCGTCGCCGCCGCCATCCCCCACGCTGTCGACCTCTTGCAAGGTAACCCCACGAGCCACCAACCGTGATCACACTCATCCAATTTCCTTGGTCGCCGTTTTGCATCTCGATCCGACGTATTCTGGAACGGAACCAGATTCCACACCGCCTCCAAACCATTTCGTCCCAACACCGTGATCCCGTTATTCGCGCGACCAAAGGCCGCGCCTACACAGTTCCCTGCCTGATCGACGGCAAAACCGCCGTCGCCGACTTTACCGATTTCGGACAGGAAGTGGCGCGATACATTGACCGCAAGTACAAACTCGGGCTGTTTCCGCGCAACAAAGAAGGCATTCAGGCCATTCTGGCCCGCTACATCGAGAATGATCTGGAAGGGATTGGCTTCAAGGTGGACGACAGCTATATAATCCCGACGCTTCCGTTGGTCGAACGCGTGATGCTCACCCGATACAAAGAGCGGAAGTTCGGCAGAGGTTGCATCCAGCAATGGACCAAAGACCGCGCGAAACTGAATCGTCAATTCGCCGAGGTGCTCGTGCCGATGGACAACATGCTCGCGTCTTCGCCGTTCCTGATTGCCGATCGCCCCCTCTTCGTCGATTACGACCTGTATGGCATCCTCGGCAATTACCTGTACTGCGGAAAGACGAAGCTCCCCCACCTCAAGAATCTCCAGCGCTGGCACCGCGCGATGTCTCGCCGGTCAGATCGTATTCGCTCGCCCCGGTAATCAGCACCCGCGCAAATTCACCAACGCGTGCCGCTCCCGTCATGTGGACGCTTCCATCAATCTCCGGCGCGTCCGCATGGGAACGAGCGACAACACCACCATTGGCCCGCTTCTCGATCAGAACACGCAGCGTCTTCCCGATAAAACCGCGTTGCACTTTGCGCGAGACCTTCTGCTGTAGCGCCATCGCGCGACCATAGCGCTTCTTCTTTTCCATTCCCGAAAGCTGTCCCGTCATCCCGCCGGCCGGTGTGTGGTCCTCTTGCGAATACTGAAACACGCCCAGACGCTCGAATTTCGCTTCCTCGATGAAGTCCAGGAGTTCCTCGAACTGTTCTTCGGTTTCACCCGGGAAACCGACGATGAAGGTGGTGCGCAGCGCGATGCCGGGAATGCCTGCTCGAATCCGGGAAACGAGGTCGCGTATGTACTTACCGCTCGTCTCCCGCAGCATCCGCTTCAACATCTCGTCGTTGATATGCTGCAACGGCATGTTGACGTAACGACAGACCTTGTTGCAACCGGCAATCGTTTCAATCAACTCATCATCCCAGTGGTACGGATGCGTGTACAGCAGCCGCACCCAAAAGTCGGCTTCGACCTGTTGAATCTCGCGGAGCAATTTGCACAGCAGCCCCTTGCCATCGCGCGGCCCCGGCGCCTGCGGGTCGAGGTCCTTGCCGTAAAACGTCGTGTCCTGCGAAATCAGGTTGATCTCCCGCGCGCCGGACTCCACGAGGCCGCGAATCTCGGTTAAAACGTCGTTCACCGCCCGGCTGCGATGCTTTCCGCGAATGCGCGGGATACTGCAGAACGTGCAGGGGTGATTACAGCCCTCCGCGATCTTCACGTACGCGTAGTGTTTCGGCGTCAGCCGAAACCGGGGCGCGGAATAATCGGGCACATACTTCGCTGGACCGGACCAATAGAGCCGAGGCGCTGTGTGACCGTTCTTCGTGAGCACTTCCCGCACAATTTCCCCAATGCGCGGGACCTCATTCAGCCCCACAATCGCATCGACCTCGGGCAATTCTTTCCGCAAATCTTTCGGGTACCGCTGCGTCAGGCAGCCCGCCATGATCAGCGCCTTGCAGTTACCTGTTTCCCGAAGCTCATTCGCCTTGAGAATCGCGTCGATGGATTCTTTCTTCGAGCCTTCAATGAAACCGCACGTGTTGACAATGACCACGTCGGCTTCCTGCGCGTCCCGGGTCACCTGCATCCCGTCGCGCAACAGCGAGCCGAGCATGACTTCGCTATCGACGAGGTTTTTCGCGCAGCCAAGACTCACGAACCCGACTTTAATGGCTTCTGTTGTCTTCACGCCGTGTTGTAGGGCGCGATGCCCCGCGTTGTTCTCGGGGTATCGCGCCATTCCATCATTTCGCCGCCGGCTCCACAAGCTCCAGCGCCGGCTTCGGTTTGGGTTGGTAATAGGCGTCAAAATCCGCCGTCGGCACGTCCGCCTGCGTTGTCGCCATTCTCAGCTGCGCCGTCGGTGAGCCGTGACGCGAGAACGCGCTCTTGCCCACCACGACAGCCAAAACCGCGAGCGTCAAACCCGCAACGACCAGCCCCACGCTCCGCAGTGGCAACTGCAATTCGCGCGGCTTGCGGGCACGGATGGCTTTCTCCGTCTCCACGTGCAGCCCCTGCCGCCGCAGCCCCCCCTGGCTCTTCAAATAGGCGTCCACAATCGACTGGCTGTCGAGCCCGAGATATTCCGCATACAACCTCAAAAAACCCTTGGTATACGTCGGTGCCGCCAGCCGATCAAATTCGTCCGATTCGAGTTGTTCGAGTATATCGATCTTGATTCTCGTCGCCCGCGACGCGTCCTCAAGAGACACCTTCTTGTTGTGCCGCGCCTCCCGCAGATTTTCGCCTATCGATTCCATCATCTATCTCTTTCTGACCTCTTGCTCTCTGCTCTTTCTCTTACTCTGGCTCCTGCTCCAGCGCCGGACTGCCCCAACAAGATTGTCGCGGTCCATGACCGTCGGCTGAGCCAATTTGTCCCATTTTGACCCCCACAAATTTGGGTTCGTTGTTGGCTTCGTTTTTTACGAAACTCAAGCCGGTGTGCATAGAATTGGGTTCGTTTGGTAATTCTCTCCGCTTTCGGACTCCCCCACAGGAGAAAGCGACCGCATCGTGTCCCGGTCGGAATTTTGCCCCCCGCGGCCCCTTCCCCGTCACTGTCCTCGACGGCGCAGGGCTCCGTTGCCCGCCAAACCACCAGCCGGCTCGTCCCCTCCAACCCTCTGACTCCTATTCTCACGCGCCCAATCCTACCATATTCGCCAAGAACTTACCAGCCTGCTTTGAAACCCAAGCCGACGGGAGGGCGAACCTCCCGGTGAGCCGCCCCCCTGTTGTGCGCCCGTCTTTTACCCCGAACCCTTTTCCAGGCTCCAGATAACCCGATCTTCCCTCGTCCGCCGCCCCGTCCGCGCGCCAAAGACCTTTCGTGTTGATATCGCATGTTGATCTGCGCTAGAAGAGCGGCACCGGGAGAAGCCACGGTGCGATTGCATCCTTTCGCCGCCTCAGCATTTGCACGATTATTTACCGCACCCGCGGTCTCGCCACCGCGTCAAATAGGAAACCCAGGACACGATCAATCCTCAATTCCGGGAGTGTATAGGTGAAAACATATCAATCTGTGCTTGAAGCCGTCGGACTCGCCGTCGCCGTCAGTCTTGTCTGCGGTTGTCTCACGACAACAAAACCCGAAAGAGCGTGGTGTATGGTCATGGCCGTGCAGCCGAAAGCGGCCGATCCGTTTAGCCCCGCTGTAGTGAAAAGCCTGCAGCCAGTTCTCGTATGGACGCAATCCACCCAGAAAGGAGCGTCGTATGATTTGGCGATTTTCGAATGCTCACTGGGGCTGCGGTTGGAAGTCCACAATTTGATCTATTACAAGGAAGGGCTCACGGGAACCGAGCACCAAGTCGAAACGCCCTTGGAGCCCAACCGACCGTACTGCTGGTCTGTGCGCGTCCGTACTCCGGACAAGGTCTACGAGTGGTCACGTTATAACTACAATCGAATGATGGTGCTTCCGGGGCCGGCCTACACGAGTGGGCCAATGGTGCTTTCTTCACGTTCCGCACCCCGGGAAACCATGTGAATTGAGCGGTCGTCGGGCCGGCTCTTACCAAACCCAAGCCGTCTTCTAGTCACCAACCTTCTGGCTCCTGACCCTTGGATTCTGGATTCCGTTGCTCGGTCTCCGGTCTTTTTCTGTCCCCTGTCTACCAACTCCTAACTACCAGCTACTGCCTCATTCACTTCTCCGCCGGGATCTGCTCATCCAGATCCATCAGAATCTCGCGGGGCTCCGCGCCCTTGTTCGGGCCGACCACTCCGCGTTCTTCGAGCAAATCCATGATTCGTGCGGCCCGCGTGTAGCCGATGCGGAGCCGGCGTTGCAACACCGAGACGCTGGCGCGGTTGGTCTGCCGAATCACCTCGATGCATTGCTCCACCAACTCCTCGTCCTCCTCGCTCGCGTCGCCATCGGGCAAATTGACATTCCGCTGTAATTTCTGCGCCAACTCCTGCTCAAACCGCGGCTTGGCATGCGCGCCGATGAAATCCACGATCCGCGTGATTTCCTTGTCGAGCACCAGCACGCCCTGCGCGCGCACCGCCTTGCCTGATCCCGGCTCGTACAGCATGTCGCCTTTGCCGAGCAGTTTCTCCGCGCCCTGGCTGTCCAGGATGACCCGCGAATCCTGCATCGACGCCACCTGAAATGCAATGCGCGCGGGAATGTTGGCCTTGATGACGCCCGTCACCACGTTGACGCTGGGACGTTGTGTCGCAATCACCAAATGAATCCCGGCCGCGCGGCCCAATGCCGTCAGCCGCGAGATCGCCATTTCCACGTCTTTGCCGACCGTGGTCATCAGGTCCGCCAACTCGTCACACACCACCACCACGTAGGGAAGCTTGTCAGGGATGATCAATTCAAAGTCCCGCGGCACTTCGATCTTCAGCAAATCCTGCTCGGTCTTGGGTGTCGGTTTGGAGTTCGTCGTGTATTCGGGTTTCTCCCGGATCGGTTCCTCGTCGTCCAACTCCACCGGCGTTTCCACCTCGGGCGCGACCGATTTCTTCGGCCGCGTATTGAACGCGCTGATATTGCGCACGCCGCTCTTGGCAAATATCTGGAACCGCTTCTCCATTTCGCGAATCACCCACCCCAACGCCAGCGGCACTTTCTTCGCCTCGGTCACCACGGGCACGATCAAATGCGGCAGGGCGTTGTAATGCTGCATCTCGACCATCTTCGGGTCAATCAACACGAGGCGCAGGTCTTCCGCCGTAAATCGGTAGAGCAACGACGCAAGAATCGCGTTGACGCATACCGTCTTGCCCGACCCCGTCGCGCCTGCGATCAGCAGGTGCGGCATGTTGGCGAGATCGCCAATGATCGGGTTGCCCTTCACATCGCGGCCCAGCAAGATCGGGATCGTGTAGCCCGTGCCGCGCCACTCTTCCGATTCCAACATGTCGCGCAGGTACACCGTCGTGCGCGACGAATTCGGCACTTCGATGCCCACCGTGCCCTTGCCCGGCACGGGCGCGAGAATGCGCACCTTCTCCGCGCGCATCGTCATCGCGATGTTGTTCGACAGCGACGAGATCTTTTCGACGCGCACGCCCGCCGCCGGGTACAACTCGAACAGCGTCACCGTCGGCCCTTTGGTCACGTCGCCGGACTCCACTTCGATGCCGAATTCCTGTAGCGTCTCGCGCAAGACTCGCGCGCTCGCTTTCAAATCCTCCATCACGTCGCGCTTGCCGGGCAACGGTGGCTGTTCGAGCAACTCGATCGTTGGCAATAGATACTCTTCCCCGGATGCGGCGCTGACGCTCCCGAGCACCGTCGCGGCCGGCTTGTCGCGCTTCGGCCTGGGCGACGCCGCGGCGGCCCCGGCTTCCGACTCCGTCGAGCCGTCAGCAGATGACGCACCGGGAGCGCCGTCCTTCTTCGGCTTGAGCTTGTCGGCAATCTTTTCGACCAAGGATGGCGCGCCTTCTTCCGCCCCCTTCTTTTTGTCCGCGCCATTTTGTGGACGTGACACGGTGTAATCCTCGAACTTCGGTTCGGGTCGGCGCTCGCGGGCCGGCTCCTCGCCGCCGTTCGACCGTTCCGTCGCCAGTTTGCGCGCTTCCTTCTCCCCCCGCGCCAGTTCGCGGTCGTTCTGAAATTCCTTGATCGTTAGTTCGCGTTCCTGATCGCGAAGCTCGTCCTCGACGCTCGATTTGGATTTGCCTTTGCGCTTTCGCTGCCAAAAATCCGTCGCGGTCCCGACGGTCAACGCAACCCAATAGCTCGGGCGGAAGTTGATGAGCAAGATAAGGCCGATCACGTAGCAACCACCGAAGATGATTATCGTCCCGGGCTTGCCGACGAGCCGTTGGAAAAAACCGCCCACGAACAAACCGAGAAAACCGCCGGCGCTATCCGGTAAATTCAACGCATGCTGCGCGCGTACCAGGCCCGCCACGTGCAGCAGGCAGCTCAATGAGATGAGCAATAACGCACCCGCGCCGATCTTCCCGCGCCACGGCACTTCTTTCCCCAGCAGGAGCGTCGCCCCGATCACCGCCAGCACCGCCATCAATCCGTACGCGGCCAGACCGAACGCTTGGAACGTGACAAACGCAATCCATGCGCCGACGGGTCCGATGAAGTTCGCGGCCGGCCGATGGTCGCTCGCGGATATGTGGCCGACGTCGTACGGATCGTACGAAATCAGGCTCAGCAGCAGCAGCAGAGACAACACGACCAGGACAACGGCCCAAATCTCGCGACCGCCCGAGTGTTTCGAGTCCTTCCCCATAGAAAAATGTTGCAAATCCTCCTTGCGGTTGAGCAGTGTATGCAAAACGGCAGCCAACTGCAAGGCACAAAGATGCTTTACCCGTACAAATTTACCCCTGTTCTGCAGGAACGCGTCTGGGGCGGAAATGCGCTGGAACATTACGGCAAATCCGTGCCGCCGGGCAAACGCGTCGGCGAATCCTGGGAAATCAGCGACCGTGACGAGGTGCAATCCGTTGTTTCCAACGGACCCGACAAAGGCAAAACCCTCCGCCAACAGATCGAAGCCCATGGCGCACAACTCTTGGGTTCTGCCGTTGTAGGCCGCGTGCCCCCACGCGGCGAGGGCAAACCGTCTCCCAGCTCGCAACCCACGCGCTTTCCCCTTCTCGTCAAACTCCTCGACGCCCGCGAACGGCTCTCGTTGCAGGTTCATCCGTCCCCCGCGCTCGCCGCCAAATTCAAAGGCGAACCGAAAACCGAAATGTGGTACGTGCTCGAAGCCGATCAGGACGCGCATCTCATCGCCGGGCTCCGCCGGGGCGCCAGCGGCGCCGATTTCATGCGCTCGCTCGAAGGCGTCAAGGATTCTAAGCCCATCATCGACTACGTCTACCGATTCCAGGTGTTGCCGGGAGATTCGTTCTTTGTTCCGTCGGGTAGGATTCACGCCATCGATGCCGGCGTCGTGCTGGTCGAAATCCAGCAGAACTCCGATACCACCTACCGCGTCTATGATTGGGGCCGGGTCGGTCTCGACGGCAAACCGCGCCAACTCCACACCCGCGAATCGCTCGTCTGTATCGATTTCAAGGATTACGAACCGAAAAAGCAACGGCCAACCGTCGAACGCCGCGGCGTCAACGGCCTCTGGCGATTGGTCGAGTGCGAATACTTCCACGTCCACCGCCTCGACCTGACCAACGCCTGGCCCGATCGCACCGACGGCTCGACGTTCCACATCCTCACCTGCGTCTCCGGCGTTCTCGGCCTCGTCACCCCCGACGGCAAGGAAGACCGCCTCAACGTCGGCGAATTCATCCTGCTCCCCGCCGCCCTCGGCTTCTACACCCTCACCCCCCTCGCCGAGAACACCCGCGCCCTGAAGTCCTACGTGCCGTCGGCGAAGTGACGGTGCGAGATCTTACGTACCCGGTTCGCCATCCATGAAGTCAATGTCCAAGACTTCCACATCCGCAGAAGTCGGGACTCTATTTGTACGACAATCAGGAAAATCCACGCGGAATGCGATGCGACGACCCGGCCCAAATGGCGCCCAGAACTTGCTAAAGCTGTTCAACTGCTGAGAGGTATGGCTCGCGCCCTGCATAATCCCTTCCTCCTCTTGATAATATCCACGGATCACCGGTCCCTGATGCCAAGTTAGGATGTTGCCATTGCCGTCCCGCAAATTGACCTGCACCGTCACCTGACGGATTGACCGACGACCGACGTTGCGAATCATGCACGCTACGACTGCGGGATTGGTATCGACAACAGTCACGCTCGTCTTGAGCGAGCTTGCATAGGACTTTGCCGATGGGGTGGCATTCTCAAGAATCGTGGGGTTAAGGACCGCATGAACAATGCCTACATAGTCTCTCAGGAAGTGATACGCCAGCCACCCTCCCCCTGCGACTAGATACGCAACAAAAAGCAGGGCCGCAAACGCAACGGCTATCCTGACCAATCGCCTAAACACGTTACAACTTATACAACTCCCCATACTTCGTCTTCAAATACCGAATGTACGGCTCAATCGTAAGGTCCTGGCCCGTCGCCCGCTTGACGATTTCGTTCGCGGTGAATTTGCTGCCGTGTTGGTAGATGTTCTCACGGAGCCAACCGTGCAGCGTGGCGAATTCGCCCCGTGGAATCTGGTTGGGAATTTCCGGATGCGCTTTCGTCGCCGCCTCATAGAACTGTGCGCTGAGAATGTTGCCCAGCGTGTAGCCCTGAAACACGCCGCCGACTTGTCCGCCGTACCAATGCACGTCCTGTAACACGCCATCCCGATCATCAGGTGAAACAATCCCAAGATCGCTCTGGTACCGCGCCCGCCATGCCTCCGGCAAATCGCGCACGGCCAGTTTGCCTACCAACAATTGCAATTCGAGATCGAACCGGATCATCACGTGCACATTGTACGTCACTTCGTCCGCATCGGTGCGAATCAGCGACCGCTCGACCTTGTTGATCGCCCGATAAAAATCGTCCAGCGGTTCGTCGTCGAGTTGCAGCGGAAACGCAGTTTGAAGTTTCGGGTAGAAATACTCCCAGAAACCGCGCCCGCGTCCCACGACGTTCTCCCACAGCCGCGACTGGCTTTCGTGCACGCCCGACGACGTCCCATGCGCCAGCAGCGTGCCTTCCAGTTCGGCCCGAATCCCCTGCTCGTACATCGCATGGCCCGATTCGTGGATCGTGCTGAACAGCGCGTCGCCTAGGTCGTTCTCCTTCACCCGCGTCGTGATCCGCACGTCACCCAGCGAAAACGTCGTGCAGAACGGATGCCGCGTCTTGTCCTGCCGACCTCGATTGAAGTCATAACCCAGTTGCTTGACGACCTCCTGGCCAAACGCCAGTTGCTGCGCCTCGGGAAAACTCTGATGGATACACGACTCATCGGCCACCGGCTGCGCCACGATCGATTGCACCAGCGGCACGAGATTGCTTCTCAACTCCGCAAACAACGCGCTCACCGTCGCCGCCTTCATCCCGTAATCGGCAAAATCAATCAGCGGATCGGCAATGTGATCGTACCCGGGAAAAAAGTTCGCCAACTCACGGCTGTAATCAAGCGTCCTCTCCAACGACGACCGCACCGCCGCAAAATCGTTCGCCGGTCGCGCCTTCACCCACGCTTCATACGTCGCCGCGGCGTGCGCGCTGAATTTCGCCACGAATGATGACGGCACTTTCACCGCGCGCTCATACTCGCGCCGCGTCACCCGAATCAACGCCGCGTCATCGGAATCGTACGGCAGGCTCCCTTCATACGGTCGCAATTCGAAGAGCATTCGGCCAATTATCGGATGCGTAAACTTCTCGTGCGCCAGCCGATCCAATGTTGCGATTTGTCGTCCCCGCGCCTCCGCCCCGCCCGGCGGCATATACGTCGCCTGGTCCCACCCCAACACCGACGACGCCCGCTGAAGATCGTAGATCTCGGCAAGACGCTGTTTCAATTCCTCGAGTTTTGTTTCCATCGCGTTCGCTCCAAAAGTGTAGCCGCAGGCTTCAGCCTGCGCATCCCGAACGCGGGCTAAAGCCCGCGCCTACAGCAGCATGCTCACATCACCTCCAACAGCAGCCCCCGCAAGTACTCCGTCTCCGGTATCGCGGGCAGGATCGGATCATCCGGCGATTGGGTGAGCACTTTCACCAACCGCACCGTCTTCTTCGCGTCGGCGGCCGCGGCGATCGCGACCGACTTGAACAGCTCGGCATCAATGTGGTGCGAGCACGTAAACGTCGCCAGCAGTCCGCCTGGCGGCAGCATCTTCAGCGCGCGCAGGTTGATTTCCTTGTACCCACGCAACGCGTCGCCCACGTTTTGTTTCGTGCGCGTGAACGACGGCGGGTCGAGCACAATCACGTCGAACTGCCGCTTCTCGACATCGTATTTCTTCAGCACATCGAATGCATTCGCGCACACAAACTCGATCTTGCCCGTCATCCCGTTGAGTTCAGCGTTCTTGCGCGCCCGAGCCACCGCCTGATCAGAAATCTCCACCGCTTCCGTGCTCTTGGCATCACCGACCGCCGCCGCCAGCGCGAACCCGCCGTGGTACGTGAAACAATCCAGCACGCGTTTGCCGGCGCAGTGCCGCGCGACCTCGGCGTAGTTGTCGCGCTGATCGAGAAAGAACCCCGTCTTCTGGTCTTCGAGTACGTTGACCTCGATGGAGAACTGATTGAACTGCACGCGGACAATCGCGTCTGTCTCGCCCCAAATCACACCCTTCGCTTCCTCCAATCCTTCCAGCTTGCGGCTGGGAACGTCGCTGCGCTCAACGATGGCCTTCGGTTCAACCACGTCGCGGAGAACCTCGATGATCTGCTTCTTGCGCTGGTCGATCCCGAGCGTCAGCGCCTGCAAGACGAGATGGTCACCGTACTGGTTGACGATGAGTCCCGGCACCTGGTCGCTTTCCGATGACACCAGACGAAACGCCTCGGCATCGGCAATGGACGTGTTCTCGCGTCGGTATTCCAGCGCCGCCTCGATGCGGCGGGCGAAAAACGCCTTGTCGATCTCCTCTTTCTGCGTTGTAAACCGCCGGACGGTAATTTGCGAGTGGGTGTTGAGCAGGCCCCGCCCCATGAAGCGCTCCTTGTGGTCGCGGATGTCCACGGCGTCGCCGTCCTTGGGGTCGCTGGTGATGTTCGCAATTTCGCCCGAGTACACCCAGCTATGGCCCGCGTAGAGGCGATGTTCCCGGCCTTTTTTCAATATGACAGACGGCATGTTTGTGACGCTAACAGAGTTTTGTTATGCTGCGCAACTAATCGTATGCAAATCTACTGGGTCAGCCTGCTCGCGGCGTTTGGCGCGGGCTTTGTCAACGCCGTGGCGGGCGGCGGCACGCTGCTCACGTTCCCGGCCCTGCTGTACAGCGGCATGTCCTCGATCAAGGCCAACGCCACGAGCACAGTGGCCATCTGGCCGGGCTCGGTCACGAGTTCGTGGGCGTATCGACGGCAACTGACGCAGAACCGCGCACGCGTCTGGATTCTCTCCCTGCCCTCGCTGCTCGGCGGCCTGGCGGGCGCGATCCTGTTGCTGAACACATCCGAATCCGTCTTCCGTTACATCGTGCCGTATCTGATTCTGCTCGCGTGCGCGTTGCTCCTGCTCAACGAACCCATCGGACGCTGGATGTCGAAACGCGCCGACGCACACCCGAAGAAGCACGCGGCGGCGCTGTGGTTGTCCCAATTCGCCATCGCGGTGTACGGCGGCTATTTTGGCGCGGGAATCGGCATCCTGATGCTGGCGGCGATGGCGATTTTCCTGCCGGAAGATTTGCAGGCGGCCAACGGCATGAAGAACTTCTTCGCCATGCTCATCAACGGCATCGCGTCGCTCTATTTCCTCGTCAAAGGCATGGCGATCCTGACCATCGCGCTCGCCATGGCGTTGGCGGCCATCGTGGGCGGCTTCATCGGCGCAAAAACCGCGCAACGGTTGTCACCCGGCCTCTTGCGAGGCGCGGTCGTGGCCTTCGGCGTGATCGTCGCCGTGCACTTGATGAGGAAGGGATGACGAGTCTGGCGCTGCCGCTGGCTACGGCCAATACTGCGCGTCTTCGTCGGTCGGCTGGGCCGTGGGCGCAAACTGCTTCTTGATGTAGTTGGTGATGTTGGTAACGATCATACCGACGATCGTGTCCGGCACACCGTCGAAATTCTTGCTCTGGAGCCGCATGTCGCACGGGTCGTTGACGTAGTCCACCACGAAATATCGCCCATCGTGTTCCAACGCGATTTCGGTGCTGAAGAAATCGAGTTTCGCGACATCCGCGATGATGCGCACGATGCGGGTCAGTTCGTCCACGTTCACAATCGCGCGATCCGAGGGCGTCACGACCGAGTACCGGTGCGTGGTGTCATCCCACCAACACGGGATGATCTCGCCACAGACGTGGTACACACGAAACCACGCGCGGCGACCATTGAGAATCTGCGGATTGACGCGCTGCTGGATGAGAAACCGCTGGTTGCGGAACTTGGCGCGGGACCGCGATACGTCGTCGGGTCGCATGGCGCCGATGACGACGCCGGAACCGCCGCCGCCTTTGGCGGGCTTGACGACGAACGGCGAGGTCAGCGGCTCGATCAGCCGCGGATCGAAATTCGGCTCGGTTTCATAGGGCGGCAGAATGATCGTCAAGGGCAACTGCAATCCGCGCGCGAGCAGTTCGCCGTGAATGTTCGCCTTGTCGATGGAACGCTTGTAATGATGCTGGGCGTTGACGAATTTTGTGCCCTTCGTTTGCAGCAGTTGGTTGAATGCCAGGAAGCGCTCGTCTTCGTCGCTGGCGCGGTCGAGAAAATATCGGAAATTCCGCTCGCTGTTTTGCACTTCCAGAAACGTCTGCTGGAGGTTGTGCGGACCGACGAGGTAACAACTCAGGCCGGCATTCAGACAGGAACGGTCCAGTTGGTTGACGAAGTCCTGGTCGTACTGCCAGTTCCAAGCCAATCCAAAATGAACCTCAGTCGAGCGTCGGGCGATGGTGTCCATTTCCCTTGTCCGTTGTGTGGCAGCTCTTTAGAGCAGTTTCCACACCCGCTTTTTGCGCTGAGGGAGGAACACCCTGGCCCAATTTCATCGGGGCCGATACGTCACTCAACTCGGGGTACTCGAAGACTTTACCTTCGTAATTACGAATAATAACGCGCTGTTTGTCATGCGCCAGCACGTACTCGGGACTGATCGGCACCTTGCCCCCGCCACCAGGCGCGTCGATCACATATTGCGGCACCGCATAACCCGTGGTGTGCCCCCGCAGCGCCTCCATGATTTCCACGCCTTTGCGCACGCTGGTGCGCAAGTGGTGCGTGCCCCTGACCGGATCGCACTGGTAGATGTAATAGGGCCGCACCCGCATCATCAACAACTTGTGCACAAGCTCCTTCATTACCGCAGCGTCGTCGTTGACCCCAAGCAACAACACGCTCTGGTTCCCCAACGGAATACCCGCGTCTGCGAGCCGACCGCACGCCTCCCTGACTTCGTGCGTCGCTTCCTTTGGGTGATTGGAATGAATGCTCATCCACAATGGATGATACTTCCGCAGCATCGCGCACAACTCGGGCGTGATTCGCTGCGGCAAAAAAATCGGGATCCTCGTCCCGATACGCAGAAATTCAACGTGCGGGATCGCCCGCAACTCGCTCAGCACGGATTCGAGACGCTCGTCGCTGAACAACAACGGATCGCCCCCGCTCAGCAATACGTCCCGCACCTCGGTGTGCTCGCGAATATAATTGATCGCGTCGGTAAATTCGGTGTGGAGATGTTGATCGCCCGCGCCGCTGACGACGCGGCTGCGCGTGCAATACCGGCAGTACGCCGCGCAACGGTCCGTCACGAGAAATAACACCCGGTCGGGATACCGGTGCACCAACCCCGGCACCGGCATGTGCTCATCCTCGCCGCACGGATCGGCCACCTCCCACGGCGCGGTGACCATCTCCTCAACCCGCGGAATAACCTGACGACGAATCGGACAGTTCGGATCGCCGACGTTGATCAGGTTGAAAAAGTACGGCGTGATCGCCATTGCCAAATGACGGCCCGCCAGCGAAACGCCTTCCCGCTCCGCCGGCGTCAACGGCATCAACGCCTCCAGCGCTTCCAGCGTCGTGATGCGGTTCCGAAGCTGCCACCGCCAATCGTTCCAGTCCGTGTCGGGCACATGCGACCACAGGCCGCGGCCAACCGACGGAAATCGCTCGTCTATGGAAGAGGGTTTTCAACACCACTTTTTTGGGATGCGAGGAATCAGGCTGAGGATTCACGCCAAACGGAACGCACCCGGCGCGAGTGGCGCCCCACTGTCCCCCAGGCTCATCGGATTGCATGGCGGGGGGAGTATAAGTCATGACACACAGGTGTCAAGTGGGTGACTTTTGTGGTCTCCGGAGCGACAGATGATACCCCCAACAACGCTCCGATCCCCATTCTTGACGCATAATTGGGCTGCCAAGACCCCAAAACGAACCCAATTTTCGGCTTCGTTCTGACAAACGAAGCCAATTGATAAAATAGCACATTTGAACTTCTAACATCCTGTCCTTCAAGCTTATCCACAAATCAAAATACTGCGGAAAACTCGGCTTCGTTTTGCAGAATTATATATTTGGGCAGTACCCCCTCCCCCGCAACTGGCCCTCTCCTTCGTCGAGTCATTGTAGCGACGGCGCTCCGCCGCCGTAAATCAAGTCGTTGTAGGCCGCGTGCCCTCACGCGGCGCTTTCCGTTTGACCGTCGCACCGTCCCCTATGTCAAAGAACCATTACAACCGCCCCGCCTATACACTATCGCATGTCTATTGTCCAGTCTTTTCTCAGTGGTTGATACCCGCTTATCCCGAGATCGTCGAGAGGCCCTCCCGCAGCACCCCGATAACCCTCCCTTTCGTCGGTCGGATGTATCACACGATCTGACAGGCTTCTTCAAACTTCAGACGCGGGCTGCGCGGATGGAGCTTGGTCGTATCGCCGTGACCGAGGTTGCACAGGAAGTTGGATTTGACCGTCGTCCCCGCGAAGAACGCCGCGTCCACCTTCGCGTTATCAAACCCGGACATCGGCCCGCAATCTAGTCCGAGCGCGCGGGCGGCCAGCATCAGGTAGGCGCCTTGCAGCGACCCGTTGCGCAGCGCCATGTACTCCAGCACGTTCTCCGGCAAGTCCTTGAACCAGGCCCTGGCGTCCACATGCGGGAACAATTCGGGCAATTTCTCATAGAAGTGGACGTCCATGCCGATGATCGCCGTGACCGGTGCGGCCATCGTCTTGTCCACGTTGCCGGCCGACAGCGCCGGCTCGAGCTTCTCCTTCGCGGCCTTCGATTTGACGAACACCACCCGCATCGGGCACATGTTGGCGGACGTAGGCCCCAGTTTGGCGAGGTCATAGACCTGCGCCAGCAGGGCGTCGTCAACAGGCTTGTCCAGCCACACACTGTGTGTCCGCGCCTCACGGAAGATCAGGTTCAGGCTTTCATCGCTTAATTTGATCACGTTATATCTCCTTTCGACAGTAAGCATAGCCATGTTACATCATTCCTCGGTGCGCCTCAACTGCCCCGGCCCTCCACCTTCTGTCTCCTTGCCCTCCCGTGAAGCCCACGCTTGCCCATCTCTCCCCATCCGTCACACCATGATACATATGTTACATATGTATCAGCTTCACCAGGTCATCAATTCGCCAAAGTGATCTCATGCATTACGAAAGGTTTTGCCCGATTTGGCCTCTCAACAAATCGGGCAAAGATTGGCTCGGTCGTTCTCAGTGATCTCCGTGCCTCTGCGTGAGGAGGCAGCCTCCGCCTGAACCGGCGTCTCCCCTGCGTTTCGAATCTCGACATCCGGATTTCGAGGTTCGTTTACCCTCAGTGGAGTCGAAGGGTGTCCTTCGTGATTTTGTGGTGAACAATTTCCGCCCGCCGCTCTCCCATCTCCTGTCTCCTGAATTCTGACTCCTGACTTCCGGCCCCCCGCGCGCCCGGCCTCGTTTGCGCTCAAATTTCGTGCGGGTGTTTCAAAAACCTGCTACAGTGAACTCGTAAAGAAGATCGCAGGAATTACATGGCTGGTCGCTCCCAAAAGTGTGCGTTCCCGGGATCGTTCCTCGTGGAATTGGCCGTGTACGCCCTATTCGTGTTTGCCTACTTTTTCCTGGTCCTC
>CAVYAC010000107.1:0-8224 GCA_963766065.1 uncultured Verrucomicrobiae bacterium | reverse complement strand
AGAAAAAGTGTTGAAGGAGGCGTTGGTAGAAAAACCAGTAATCGGTTGGCTGCGAAACGTCCCTCGCCGCCCGTGGTCGCTGTGCGTGCCGTATGTTTTGGGTGGCGAGGACAAGCCTCTCTATCCAGACCTAGTCGTGTTTCGCCGAGTCAAATCTGAAATCGTCGCCGACCTGCTTGATCCGCATGATCCTGGCTTGCCGGACGCAGTTGAAAAAGCGGTCGGCTTGGCGCGCTTTGCTGAAAAGCATGGAATGGATTTCGGTCGGATCGAACTCATCACCATCAACGAGAAGAAGGCGATACAACGACTTGATCTGAACAAGCCGTCAGTCCGCGACAAAGTGAAGAAGGTCACGAGCCGTGAACACTTGGTTCAACTATTCAAGATGCCGAATGATCTGCTAATCCTCTTTAATGCAGGAGCTTGCGGGAGCCTAATCACAGCCCGATACTTCGATCAGTATGCCTGACCGCGGAAATCGAGTGTGCGCGAGGCTTACGAGATGGTGACGAACCGGATCTTGGAGTTGCTGGACAAGGGGGAATTCCGTGGCGGAAACCGTGGCGCAGTGGTTGGCCGCACAATCTGTTTTCCAAACGCGAGTACCGGGGGGATCAATGTATTCCTGTTGGTCAACGCGGGCTTCGGTTCTGCCGGGTGGGCAACGGCGAATCAGATTCGGAAGCACGGCGGACGGGTCCGGGTCGATCACTTGGAGAACCCGTCGCGCGTGTTTTTCATGCGGCCCCACGAGTGGTGGGTGTGGAATGTACCGCAGCACGTCGGTTGGCAGGAGGAAGGAATCCTATGCAAGGTGTACGAAGTCTGGAACTGGGAACAGACAGAAGGGCTGGATGACCATGCGCCCAAGCCCAGCCAGACGAAGCCGGTTGAGCTGGCCGAACAGTTGGTAAACGCAATGCCGTGCCCGCCGGCGATTAAGCGCCATCCGAGCCGCGCTTGCTACTACCCCCGCGATGATGTTGTGGCAGTGCCACCGGACAGTCAGTTCCAGCAGAGAGAGGAGTATCACAGCATCTTGTTTCACGAGTTGATCCATGCCACAGGGCATGAGTCACGATTGGACCGGGCATCGCTGAAGCAGTTCAAACGGTTCGGCGATCACGATTATTCGCAGGAGGAACTGGTCGCGGAATTGGGCGCGGCGATGTTGTGCGGAGCGGCTGGGCTGGCCCCGTTGACCATCAAGAACTCCGCCGCCTATATCCAGTCGTGGCTGAAGGAGTTGAAGAACGAGAAGAACTTTGTGGTGCGGGCTTCTGGGTTCGCGCAGAAAGCGTGCGACTACATCCGAGGTCTTCCCGCGCTGACTGCCGGGCCTCTGGCGAAGCCGCCGGGCACCTCGCCACTGGCTTCACGCCGCGATCCAACTGCTGATGAGTTGGAACGGCGAATCTCCGCAGAAGCCCTCGACGTGGACGATCTGAATGGCGATTAGCCGAGCAACATCGAGCCGATTGTGGAATGACTTCTGGTGTGTGTGACGCGGAAAGTGCGCGGCAATTGAACGAACTTTGCCGCAGGGGACGACTGTATGAAGTCGAGGCGTGGATTCGTCAGGGCAAGCCGGTCAATGTGCCGCCGACTGAACGAAAATCCCCCCTGCTGATTGCCGTCGAAAAAGGATTTCACAGTCTCGTCGAACTACTATTACAGAATGGCGCCGCCCCCCAGGGCAAAGTACTCGAAACGGCTGTCAAACGCGGAACTCCGGCATTGCCCAACTGCTGATCGACAACGGTGCCGACCCTAATTCCGTGCGCGCGGAACTGGTCTGCCTGTGCGGCGACCTGAATGTCGTGCGGCTGTTCTTGGATCGTGGCGTTGATCTCACACGGGGGAACGGCTTCGCCATCGGGTTGGTCGAAACCAAGAAGGCGCTGTTGGGTATCTATCGTTCATACCGCGACAAGATTTCCGCCCTGCAAACCCAAGCCGACATCGCCCTGTGTTACTGCTGTAAGGAGGGACACATCGGTGGTGTTTACAGACTGCTTTGGGCCGGAGCCAATCCGCGAGCAAGGATTCCTGAACTATATGAAGCCGAAGATGATCCTGATATGCACGGCACCGCGCTTGAGGCCGCCGTGTTCAATGGTCACTTTGACATCCTGAAGCGCATTGGGGTCGATCCGGCACGCGATGACTTGAACCACCTGCTGCACACCTCCACCTTCTCGGCGCGACCGGAAATCATCCGGTATCTCGTCGAGCGCGGTGCCGACATCAACTCCCATGGTGGCATCGACCAGACCTGTCTGGTGCAACTGTTCCGCACCCTCCATTGGTGTGATGATTCGCATTCCTTTCCGGGAGCTTTTTTCAGTTCGTCCCGTGCGCTGGAGGCGATACGGACGGCGGTTGAACTGGGAGCGAAGTGGGAACGAGGAGATGCGCAGGCAACTCATCTGGTGCGCTTGGGATTCTACGCGGCCAGCGAGTATTCGTTGCGGTCCATGTTGGAGACCTTCCGGAAGTATGGTGCCTGTCCGGATGCCGAATTGATCCGCCTGCTGGACACCCCGCGAATGATCCGAAAATTGGAGAAGGATCTGAAGCCGTTCGTGAAAATGTTCCCGAACTGGCGTCGGGCACAGCGGCGCTATGCGGAGATCAAGGAAAAGGAGAAATGGAACAGATGGCCCCGCTGATCGAGCATTTCGTCTTGGTCAATGTATGGGATAGCGCACCATGCCGGGCGCGGGTGTTCCGAATTTCCAACGTCCTGACCATCGAACATAGTCGAGATCGTGGCGCAAATCGAATCCTGCGAAGCCGTTTTCACCTGAGACGGGGTGCCAGTGCCATTTTCGGCAGAGGCGGTGCATCGGCAGGGGAATCGTCGGCTCACTGGCGGGGCGTATAGGCGCAAACTGTGCGCCGATGACAGCGCCAACACCGTTGGTAGATTTCATTCGCCATTGTGCGCCCCAAAGGCGCATTTTACAAAAGACGCACTACCTCTAGCTCCCGCTAGATTTTCACAATGGGGCGACCGCAGAGATTGGAAGCTATGAAAAAGCGTTCTGTCGCAGATCCGTCGCAGATCAAATTCGCAAGCGCCGTCAGAAACTACGTGCCAAAAGTCGCAGGCAAGCTGCCACTGCTTATGCCGTTCAAAGAAGGCATCGCGGAGCTGAGGCGCAAGCACGCATCTTACGAAACCATTGCTAGTATTCCGCAGGCGTACCGCAGCAGTATCGCGATGGTAGTGTAACAGGTGATTTGAGCAGGGACGGCAGGGCGGGTAACGCAGTCCGCGTTTGGAACACGACGGGCCGACACGCAGCCGACCGTGAAGGCCCAGTTGGTTCGTACATTGGCGCGATTGCCGCCGGGAAATGCCCGTCTTCCGCCTTGTCAAAACAGTGAATTGAAGCGGGGGTTTGCGGCGGAAGAATCCAAAATGGCACCATGACACTTACCTCGCCTGAGAGCGGTGCCCAAATTACTCGGCGGATGCCGGTCTGGTCGCGTGGTGGACTACGCAGGACCGCATCTTGGATTGACGGACGGATACCGCTCGGATTCCGGTAGGATGTCGCGTGACCGCACGAGTCAGCGAATGTCTCACCGCCGGAGTGACGAACGCATCCGCGTTGGGATTTTGGTCGCATACCCGGCGGTCGAATGCTTGCAGACCCGGCGCGGCGGACGCTCGTTTCGCGCCCCCCTCGCCGCGTCTGCGGCGCTGCCAAAGAGTATCGACCACACGTCGCTGTGCGTGGCTGCGCCGTGCTCGCCACCGACAGCCAAGAGCGACCGCCTGTTGCCGCTTGATCGGTCAAGTAGAGGACGGTGCAATGTCGGAGCGCCCGACCTTCATTATGCTTTCATATGCTTCGGATCAGAAGCATGAAGTCATGCCGACCATGCTCTCGCGTACATACAGACCCTGGTTGGCAGTTTTGGCGGCGGGTACCGAGACGGAAAGAAGTTGGAGAGTCGAGACTCAGGCCCGAACGCTCAAGCCTTCCTCTTCCCATTGGAAATTAGCGTATCTCGCCTAAATAAATCCTTGGGAACCCCTCGCTCAACTCTCCGGCTTCCTTATACGTCGGGGCGTGGGAAATGCAAGAGGTATCTGTGGGTGGTTCTCATCCTAAGCGGTCGCTGGTCGAACGGGATCAGGCGGGGGTTTGGCCGGCGGAGAATGGTTTTCCGCTACATCATTTCGGCTTTAGCGCCATGCGACGTTGCTTGTGCTGCTTTGCAATGGTTCTCTTTCTGCTTTTGGTCTGCGGAGTGGGCCAAGGCACATTCTGCTCGATCGGCGCAGGCGGCTTGACCTTGTCCCGGCACGGGAAAGAGGAGCGCAACCGCAAGTCGGTTCACCGAGTCGTGAGCCAGGCACTTGTTTTTCGTTCTGCGTGGCCCTTGCGGACGCGCTCCTTCATTCGGATATATTTGTTTGCTTACGGCAACAGCACGCGCACGCGGTAGTATCGAGACGGACTGTTGGTCGCGCCACCAACGTCCGTCATGTTGGTGACCGTGCCGAGACCTGTCCCTCCATTGATGGATAGGGCTGCACCGAGGATATTGGTCTGACCGGTGTCCTGCCACCCGCCATTGGTGTAGTTGCCGCTGGCGTCACCAGTCGTGAAATCCAGTACGTTCGTGCGCGACGTGAAGCCCGGCGACCAGTTGATGTCACCGCTGGCACCGAGATACGTCACAATGACATTGTTGTTCGACGCCGCAACACTGAGGATGTGCAAGTACGCCGCCGAGTTCGTGGGGTTAAATCCCGCCAGGAACTTGTTGGTGTTGCTCATCCCGGTGCCGTACGGGTCAACATTCGGCCCGGCTTGTGCATTCAGGGTGCCGCCGCTGAAGTACTCGTTCTGCCAACCCTGGAACGGCGTGATGACGATAACGCTTTGCGTGTTGGTGCCGCACCCGCTGGCATTGCAGGCGATCAACTGCACTGTGTAGGTGCCCGGGTTCGCGTACGTGAACGACGCGTTCTTGTTCGTCAACATGTCGCCGTTGGTATCCGTCCATGTCCAACTCGTGGGCGGAGCCGGTCGAGATATCCATGAAGTTCACCGTCAACGGCGCGACGCCGTAGCTCGGATTCGCGGTGAAACAGGCCACCGGTATAGTCAAGGGTACAGGAATGGTGTAGTCGGCCACGACGGGCAGGTGATCGGTGGTGTTGGTGAGGTCCACATACAGTGTCGTGGCTGGGAGGTTGAACCGATTGGTAAGAACCGGGTCAAGATCGTTCAGCGCGGATTCCCGGTGGCGGTCACGGAACTGCCGTAAGGCAGCAGAGGCATTGTTGCCGAAGCAGTGATGCGTGCTTGGAACGTACTGGAGCCCGCCTAGCACGTCATAGTAGACGTTGCTCGTCATATATTGAAGCTCGCAGCGATAAGCGAGATGATCAGCACTTTCATCGATCATGAACACGATTGCGGGATTGGTGGTAGGGTCGCCCCAATCGATGTTGGTGGCGCCCAACACGTTGAGCGGGTCGATTCCCCCGCCCTGCGACACGCCGTTGGGCGCGGTGTTGGAGAGCATGGTCAGGTAGGCTGGTTCCCAGGAATTGTAGAGGTTGAAATCGCCGACGTAGAGCACGCGGGCGTTGGCGGGACAGTTGGTCGATTCGTCATTGCGGATGATCTGGGCTTCGCCCAGGCGTAAACTCGCACCCGCGGAACCCGAACTCGCGTTGGAGTGGCTCACATAGACGTAGAACTCATTGTTCGTCGTCGGCGTCACACGGCAGGCGCGAACTCGTATCGCATTACCTCTCGAAGCGTGCCGCCCGGGTCCACCGGGACGGAGGCCAGGAGTTGCACGGTGTTCGTGTTGTACACCAGGGCATTAGGCCCGCCTCCAGTGTAAACGCGGGTGGATATAGCCTGGTATGGGCTCATCGCATAACCGGCCGGGTTGCTATAGTACGCGTAGAAAGCATTCAACCCGTTGAACGATCGGCTGGACCGTGCTGGAGTTGCTGGTTGTCTCCTGCAACGCGAGAATGTCGATGGGCTGCGCCGGGTCGCCATTGATAATCTCCTCTCCAATGCCTTCGAGCACGCCGCCGCTGATTAGATTCGAGGTGGTGTAGGGGATGGTGCTGTTGTAGGGAGTAATCAACCCCGGTTGGGGCAGGGCATACTGAGGTCCCGCTTGGTCTTGATCGGCATCAATGTTGTACGTAACGATGCGGATCGTTCGAGAGCCGAGCAACGGTGCGGGCGACGGGACGGGCGGAGAGACGGGAACCGCGGTAAACGCGAGCGGGACGATCTCGACAGGCAAGCCGGGATAAACTTCCACATGTCCGGTGATATTGACCGGTCCGGTCGGAATGGGGGTGCCAATCATCGCTCCGTCAACCGACTCAACCGTGACCCAGAAATACATGGTCATGATGTTGCTGCTGCTGTCTTTGACGTAGAAAGCGGTGTTGCTATTCGGGAAGTTGCCCGACGCAGGAATGGTGGCGGCTGAATCCGTGTAAATGGTGACGTTCGTCAACTGCAGCACGTAGCCGGCCTGGCTTTCCGGAATCGTGGTTGACGCGGTCAATTGCGGAATCGTGAAGACGGGAGGCGTGGGCACCGAATTCCCCGTGGAAACCTGGGTGAGGTTGCTCAGCGAAGCGATCTCTGGAATCTGGTGATACGGAACATATGTACCGGCCGCGCTTACAGCATCTCCTACGGCCGGGACGTAGCTACCGGGCAGGGAGCCGTGCAAAGCGATCGACCCGGTCGGGTCCTGAGCAAAGATCAACCAAGAGTTGTAGGTGTACCCGTTAACGGTATAGCCGCCACCCTGAGACGCGATGGCGGTGACAACGGGACTGGAGTCGAGGCTGACGACAGCGCCGGTGGAATACCCTTCGATGGTGGTAATATTGTCGGCCGTGGCGTTCGTCCGAACAAAACCACCGCTAGTGCAATAACACCAACTCCAAACTTGTTCATTTTCCTACCCTGCGTTCAAGTTTCCTTTTCCCCGGGTCCGCGTTTTGGTAGGCCCAGCCAACTGGCAACTTCTCAGCTTGTGCATAATATCACGAAGTCAACCTTCCGATCAAGTAAATTCAGGGGCTCCAAGTCCAAGGGCGCTACCTCAACCTTAGCGACGGACAAGGGAACCAATCGGAACCCCTCAAGCGGATGCCCTCGCTGCGACGGCGTCGCCGCTCGTTGTAATCCGCCTCGGTATCTCAAACTGCAAGGTTCGCAAATCGTCCAAAGCGGGGAGGCGGTTTGGACGGTTCGGTGTGGTGGTGGTGTGGTCCACGCGGCGGAAATCTGTGGTCGCGTGATTCCGCTCCATCAGTCATCCACTGAGGGTGCGTGTTCTTTTGATTGTACGGCTCGCTGTGCGCTGTCAAGCTCCTCCTCGTGCCTGCGGTCCAGTTTGACAGTGCTCGCTCCGCCGCTTATGTGGAGCTCCACATAATTGGCGAAATGTTGAGAACGCAAAAATGTGGAGTTGGGCGGAAATCGACACGATTTACGGCTTTTTCTGCCAACCAACTCCACATTTACGACGAGGAACTGTCGGCTGTGCCTTCGACCACTGGAGACAACTAAGGGGCGTCGCAGAGAATGCGACGCTCCCTGATGAACGGGCACTTGAATCCACCGGAAGGCCCTTCCCACAACGGAAAACAGTTCGCAGCAACGGCGAGCCACAGCATTCCCTGAGAACCAGGGCCGACGCAATGGGTTGCGTGGAATCCCGCCGGAAGACTTGCCAGGCGTTGCATAAATGTTGAGTCCGCTCGCGTGTTTGCCGCGTGACTACAGGGTCTTTCGCATCAGCTTCACATTTTTGAAGACTCAACATTTCGCCTGCGGCGTGGCTTTTAGCACTTCACGCTGGAGCATTTCACCGTCGGGTTGGCCCCGTGATCGTCCCCAAAACCTGTCAACCACAAACTCAGGATTTTTTTGCAACCATAGCCAATCATATAAACTTGGGGATATTC
Organism: uncultured Verrucomicrobiae bacterium; assembly: GCA_963766065.1. Classification (GTDB taxonomy): domain Bacteria; phylum Verrucomicrobiota; class Verrucomicrobiia; order Palsa-1439; family Palsa-1439; genus Palsa-1439. The sequence goes on along the minus strand of CAVYAC010000107.1, from coordinate 234 downwards.
CCTGCAAAGCCTGAGTTTCTTGGCATCCGGGGATTTTCATTTCATGCGTGCTAATCTCACGGACGCGATTCAGACAGAACTGTGATCCTACAGGCAAGAGCACGTGTAATGGCATGAATGGACTGACAACAATCGGGGAAAGGGAGGCGGGAACGCCGTTGCCGCGCCTCTATCTCAGGCCCGATGAAGCGGCTCGCGCCATTGGCGTTTCGAGGCGCACCCTGTCGGCCTGGC
>CAVYAC010000106.1:0-17573 GCA_963766065.1 uncultured Verrucomicrobiae bacterium | reverse complement strand
TGACCAACCCCACCACGTCGGCATCGACACGCCAGCGGTGTTGGCCCGTGCGGTTCTTGGCGACCCGCAGTTCGGTGTGATCGCCGCCGCACCAACGCACCACGAGTTCCAGCGTATCGGCGCACACGCGAACGACGATCTCCTCGATCAGCGCGCGGATGATGCGCTTGCGGGTTGCGGTGGTCGCGCCCTGGCTGTTCCAAGCACGCTCGAGGTCGGCCCCAAGGGTGAGCAGGCGGCTCCGCTCGGCGGCATCAACACTGGCTCTTGGGCGAGCCGCCAGCGCCTCGCGGTCGGCCTCAATGGCGCGGGCCGCCTCCAGGCGTTCATTCCAGCGTCGCTCGAGCTCGCCGGCCACCAGGCGGTTGTCGGGATCGACCGCATCGTATTGCCGGCGCGCGAGTGTCGCCTCATAGCGCGCCTGCTTGAGCGCGAGGTCGAGTTGGCGCAGCTTGGCCGCGGTTTCCACTTGCTCCACAGCAAGAGCGTTCAGCGCGGCCTCGATGCCGAGCGGTTGCAGGCGGCGGACTGCCTCTGCGCCTACGGCACGATCGATCCGCATGCCGCCGAAAGAGATGCACTGATCGCCGCCATGGTTGAGATGGCCGCCACGGCAGTGGTACCGCCCGACGCTGCCTTTGGCGCCGCCGTAGGCCACATGCAGCTTGCGGCCGCAATGGCCGCAGCGCAGCAAGCCCGCCAGCAGCGCTTCGCCACGCCGGACCGATCCGCGGCTCATGAAGCTCTTGCCGTTGGCATTGTCGCTGATCAGGCGCTGGTACCCACGAGGCCATGTTTGCGGATGATGTTGACGAACATGTTCCACTGGCCGCCGTCGTTGAGCGGCTCCGAGAGCAGGAAGGCCACGATGCGGTCGTCCACGGGCCGGGCGGCGGTCTCGATGATGTTCTCGAGGAAATAATTCGCGCGCTCGATCTTGTCCCAAAACAGCGTGTAGTTCTGGCTGAACTCAAACTCCTTGAGCTTCATTTTCCTCATCGCGCCGACCCGCAGCAGGTTCAGTCCCGCGAACATCCAGCAGCGGCCCGATTGTTTTTGATGGGTCACAGCCCAGTCATCGAGCCAATGCGAGAAGGTGAAGTCGGTGTTGGTGACAACGTCGCGGTTCAACGCCACATCGTCCACGGGTGTCTGCGTGACCGCATTCATCGCCAGTTTGTACGTGGGATTGGACCGGAACGCATGACGCAGTTCGGTCACCAACTGCGGGGTCAACTGCCCGTCAGCCGAGGCGTCCGCAGCCTGGGGTGAACGGGCGGTTGTCGAGCGGGCGAGGCGGTTGAACTTGTTTCGTTTGCGCTTTGAGATCGGCGAGACGGTTGAGATCATGGCGGTTGTCCTCACCTCTGGTGATTGAAGGCAAAAACTACACCAGCGAACCAACGTCGTCAAATCCGGCTGACGCGGGGGAGCGCCTCCATTTGAAATCGGATTGCTCGCTTCACATCTTGTCCGACATTTCACCGATGACTGACGCCCCCCCGCGACGATCGCGGACCATTCCGTCGTCAGGGTGCGAATGTCACGTACTGCGTCACGCCGTAACAAACTGGGGCTGGTAATAAATCCCGTTGAATTGGTACGCCATGCCGCCGTTGTATGATATTTCGATTGCCCCGGGCGGCAGTTCGGGAACGGTCACGCCGATCGGTGCGGGGCAACAACGTATCCGTCTCCCTGTTGCACATAAAAGGCGCCGCCCGGCGTAATAGTAGGCGATATTCCCCCGCGTCGATTTCAATGGCTCCATCGGGCAGGTCCTGGACATCCGCGCCGACGGGCGCGTAAACCTCCTGATAGTCATCGCCTGTCTGTTGATAAAAGATCCCGTCATCGTAGAAGTAGGGGATTCCCCCACGTAGATCTGCAAATATCCCGGCCGCAGGCCGTGTATCCGCGCGCCAGACACAAAGCCGTGCCAGAAGTGCCGTCCACCGATGTCCGCGTCCACGTCGTGATGCCCGACCACATGTTGGTATTGACCACCACCGCCACCACCACCGCGCGGGCCTTCGACGCCACGCGGCGCTCCGACGTTACGCGGCGCCACGACTGGTTGCGGAGCGACGTGTGTGTCCACATGGCGGATGCTTCCATGATTGGTACGATTTACGACGGCGGCCTGTTGTTGCACCGCCGGTCGCGAAGTTTGGCGAGGGGGCTCCGTCGCTCGTGGAGGCTCAGCTTGTCGTGGGGCCTCGGCTGCCCGTGATGGTTCCTGCCGCTGGGCATAACTCATCGGCGCGGCGGCCAACAACACCAAAAGGCCAATCCCGATTCGTTTCCGTGAAGCCGTCGTAGCAAGGTTCATGGTTATTTGCCCCCGCTGGTGTGCGTCTGGTTTTCCGCTTTGATCTCCGCCACACTGATTTTGGCGGCTCCCGACGGCGGCTCGAAGTTGAACAGGAAGTCCGGCAACTTCGTTTCAAAGTCCCACTGGGAAAAAACCGCGGTGTACTGCGGCGACCCGGCCTCGTCCCTGTACGTAATGACGATCTTACGCGGCACCGGCCTGGCGCCGTCCTCGATCCAAATTTGCCAATCCACCATCCCCAGTGAAAAGGCCAGGTGCTCGCACGGCACGCCGAGGACCGTCACCGGCCCGAGGTCCGTTCCGGAAACGGCCTTGTGGATTGCGTTCTGGTAGGGGTCGCTGACGATCAAGTCCTCCAAGGGCATCGTGACACCGAAGCGCTCGCAGGCCGCGTCCAACGCCTCATCGAGTGTGCCGGGTGCGGGAATACTGCCGTAGAAATTCTGGACGCGGTTGAGCAGAGTGATCGTTTTGCCGTCGTAATACAACCCGCGATTGCGGCGTGTGGAACGCACTTCCGCGTGAAAGCGGTTGGGGCGGCGCACCTGCAACTCAACAGTTCGGCCGGCCTGGACCCTCTGTCCCGAGGCCAGTTGCACGTCCTGCCAGATTTCGGCGTTGACCGAGAAACACTGCGCTTGCGCCAGGCAATCACCCATGCGCCGCAGGAGTTCATCGGCACGCGGTTCAATCGCCGGTTTCGCATCCGCTGCCACCGGCTTCACGTCCGCCGCCGGCGCTGACGCGGCCACGAGACCCAGCAGAGCGGCTGCGGTCAATTCCCGCCACCGCCGCGCGGTGGCAAGGCTACTAATTCGGCTAAGTTCCTTCATGAAGTCCCCCTTTGCTGATGAACGAGAATTTGTCAGAACCAAACCACAATTTGCCGGACCACGAATACTGTGTGCAGTCCGCCTTTGATCAGTGTACCACCATTTACAGGGCTGACAAACCGATTCGGAACCGTTGCCCTCTCTCCAAGGTCGGATTCCATGCCACCGGAAGAATCATCGGGGCTCGACCGCAATCTTTTCGGTTCACCGCGCAAAGTTGGCGCGGTCTCTGCTCTTCGCGAAAATGGAATGAAAACAGCCAGGCGCAGCCAGCCCCCCCAGTTGAGTCTGGCTTTGCGCGCGCTGAAGGAAGCCATCCTCAAGGGTGCCACCTGGCAGTACGAAAAGTTGGTCACGTTGGCCGTAAACGCTGGGGCAACGGACGAACAGATTGACCTGACGGCGCACGAAGCCATCGAGACGCTGTTCGCGCGCGCCGAACGACCGATCACTCCACGGAGCCTCACCCAACTGATTGGCTCGAATCACTTTCGAGGGTAAGGTTGTCCATTTTTGAGCGGACATCCATCGGGAAAGCTCATATTTGCGCAGTTTTCCACGTTTTCGTCTCCCCCGAATGGTACTTGACGCGTCGGGAATCGCGTGGTAGCGTCCCCCGCACTTTAGCTCGAAAGACAAATCACATCACCCGGAAGGTATTCATGAAGATTCGTGTCGTTCTTACCGCTTTCGCCGTTGCCGGAACATTGGTTGGTCAGGCATTTTCTGCCGACTCGACCGCGGCACCAGCAGCTTCGACCAATAAATCCACCTCGGTTGCGGCCACGGCTGCCGCGGGCGGCGAAGTCGTGGCCCGGGTAAACGGGGCGGACATTACGCGCAAGGATCTCGACATGGCGATCCAGTCATATAGTTACCAGATGGCGCGGCAGGGGCGTCGGGTTCCTCCGGGACAGACGGCGGCGCTCCAGCAAAACGCGTTGGACCAGTTGATCGGTCGCCAACTCATCCTCCAGGAGGGCAGTAAGCAAGTCCCCGCGGACATCGAAAAAAAGGTGCAAGAACAAGTCGATCAGGCAAAAACGGGCAAGGGCGGCGACGAGGAATTCAAGAAGACGCTCGCCGACAACGGCGTCACGCTCGAACAGTTTACCCGCGAGGTTCGCGACGGTATCATCATCCGCGAGACGCTTCAGTCCGTCGTTGACAAACGGGTCAAGATTTCGCCGGAGGATGCCCGGGCGTTCTACGACAGCAATCCCGAGCAGTTCAAGCAACCCGAGCTCGTCCGCGCCAGTCATATCCTCATCCGCTGCTCGCCGGACGCGACCGACGAGGTGAAAAGGGAAAAACGGGCCCAGATCGACGCCGCGCTCTCGCTGGTCAAGGGCGGCTCGAAATTCGCCGAAGTGGCCAAGAAGGTTTCGGAGGATCCGGGCAGCGCCGAAAACGGTGGCGATCTCGGGTACTTCCCGCGCGGCCGCATGGTGCCGGAGTTTGACACCGCCGCATTCTCGATGAAGACGAACGAAATCAGCGGCGTCATCACCACCCAGTTTGGCTACCATATCCTGCAGGTCACGGGCCGGAAACCGGCGCAGACCATGCCGTTTGATGAGGTCAAGGATAAACTCACCGACTATCTCAAACAAAAGAAGGGCAGCGATGTCACCCGCACGTATGTGGCCGACCTGCGCAGTTCGGCCAAGGTCGAGGTGTTCTTGCCCGCGCCCGCACCGTCTCCGTTGACGCTGACCGTCCCGAGCGCCCCGACCGTTCGGACAGCCCCTGTCCAGGCGCCGAGCCCGAGCAAGTAATGCGGTTCGGCTGGCCCGGATTCGTGGCGTCGTCGTGTCATTGACGCGGCTTGTGGAAGCCCACAAAACGTCGAGGTTTAATTCTTGAGGCAGGATGGGGAGTGGTCGTCCCCCCTCATTGAGAAAGCTGCGGCCCAAGCCCTGCCTTGGTCAACCGTGACGCGATGGCGGAGTTGTCGAACAGAGCCGGCGAACTATTTCCCCGCTTTAAGCTTTTTCCACCGCTTGCGTTGAGCCGCCGCGATTCGTTCCAGTCCCGCCTTGGTGAACTTCGGTTTCCGTCGAACTGTCGGCTCCGATGTTCCGCCGAGAGAAGTCAATGCCGGACGGCCTGGTTGATCTTTTCGAGTTCCTGCTCGGTTTGCCGACGTTTCACCTGCAATTGGTGGACGACTTGATTCAGTGTGGCCATAATTCCTATCGGTTGAATGTTGGCAGACATCGTATGACGGATCGACCGGCCCGTCAAGCGGTCGGAAAGACCGGATTCATCCTCGGCGTTCGCAGGTCGAGCGGCTATCAATAAGTCCACGCCACGCCCTATTGGCTCCACCTCCTGATGCAACGTGACCGCTGACGGGCCGGACAACTCCGTGTGGCGAATTCGAGGAAGATCTCGTCGATGGTCTTTCGCTTGGAAATGGCACGGTCGATAATTTCGGTGTAAACGTCATCGTCGACCACGATGCGTTGCGAGGGACCATCTTTTTCGTCGGAACAGGAGATACAGAGCAGTTCCCGCCTGCGGAGGAGGCGAAAGACATGAGTGGAGATTTCCAACACGTGTCTATTCATATGACCCGAACCTCGACTCTCTACGGCAACGTAAGCCTGATGGCGGGAATAGCAACCGATATTCGTGGCGGTCTTGGCGGCGGGGATCCGGCGGAGGCAATAAAAAGACGGTTCGACCCTCAACGCCCCGTTGTCACATCTGCGGAACCGTGAGGAATCGGCGTCTCGGCATTCCGTTGCCCCAATGAGAGGACTGTTCCACTTCCCGCAGGGGTCTGGTTGAACTTGATCACATCGTTGAGGGCGTCACGAAACTGTTCAAGACCCGTCGCCGGGATGATGATGGCGTTGCGGCGATCACGACCCCCTTCGGTGATCCGCAAGAACGTCCCTTGCGGATTCTCTTTCAGATCAAATGCGAACTGCTTCCGCTCGACCCGAAGATGGGACTCGTATAATTGCGTTTCCATAGCCGACACGTAAACTCTCCGAATGACACCAGCGTACTCTGACAACTCCTCCTTGCCCCTGACTTCCCGCTGGAGATTAAGCCCAATCGCCGGAATAGCAATTGTTTTTGGTGGTGGATTTGGCAGCGGAGAACAGGCAGCACCCTGACCTTGACCAACTTCGCCGGAGCCATAGGGCCGCAAGGGTTCTATCGGTTCACCATTACGCCATGAGGGGTTGCAATTCCCGCCATCAGGCTTACGTTACAGTGGAGAGTCAAAGCTGGTTGAAGTCTCTGAGCATGATGATTTCAGGAGCTCAGCCGTAAGCGGATGAAACAGGAGACCTGGACAAAGCCTGTTCACGACTCGGTGAATGTCCCGCCCGGCTGAGTTCCTCTTTTTCTTGCTGCCCGACAGAAGATTATCAGCGGCCCCCGAGTTTGGCGGCTTGAGCGAAGTCGGCATCTGCTCCCGCCTGATCCCCCTTGGCCATCTTGATGTAGCCCCGACTGTCGTAGGCCTCGGCGAGTTGCGGGTTGAGTTCGATGGCTTTCGAGTAGTCATCAATGGCTCCATCCAGATCGTGCTTGGCATACTTGACGTTGCCACGTTTGACAAAATCCACTGCGGACAGTTGGCTGGCTGGGATATTCAGCAGGGTCGGCGAAGATATCTGCTCTGGAGTCGGCTTCGAGAACTTATCGTTGGTTCCCCCCGCAGGTCCTCCCTTTGATTCCTCGGTATACGCAATCCACCCGTCTTTCCGGCCCTGAATCTCGACGGTAAAAATCGCCCCCGTGGGGGAGCCCCATGCCGTCCAACCTGCGGACGGAAGTTCGCAAACCCGCTCGGCCTTTGAGTGGAAATGTAATATTCCTTCGAAAGTCGAGCCATTGAGTCTGTCGGCCTCGTTCAGATCACGGTTCACGAGGTCATAATCAACCGCTTGTTCCTGCTTAAGGTAGTTCCGTGAGGTCGCAATGTTTTGGCCATGGGTGTACCAACTATCGCCCACCTGAAGCCAGGTCTGGTTAAAAACCGCAAGACCTCTCGATGTGGCTTCGTCCCTCAACGCCCGACGAACGGCGTTGGTCTTGTCTTCGCCGCTTGGCGTAGCGGGAGTGGCGGAGCCCTTCGGCGGGGAAGACTGTCGGCCGGTTCGACTGCGGGTTGCTCGGAGGGGTGCCCGCCGTTTACAAATCCTAAACAGAATCGTTGGAAGTCCCGGCTCAGAGCAAACAGCACAATCAAACTCAACAGCAGGACGCTGACCACCACTGACACCTGGATCTTCCCGCCATTGTTTGACAACTTCTGCATCCTCATGATGCCTCCGCTCCAGAGTCATCTCCGCATTGTCGTCGTATTCTCCCTGAAATCCATGCCCCGTCTGACGAACTCCCAATCGTAAAACCAAATCCACTTCAACCTGGCACTGTCGCTGCGACCCGCAAGGTCTTTGGCGTTACAGGCGGGGCATGACAGACTGGATCTGCCGGATGGCAGGACGGCTTTCCAGGACTGTTGGAACCTCCCAACGGCTAGCTACCCGACCCCTTGAGTCTGGCGGCTTGATTAAAATCCTCAAGGGCTCCTGCTTTATCGCCCTTGTCGATCTTGACCCCAGCCCGGCTGGTGAATGCGTCGGCGTCGTTTGGATTGAGTTCAATGGCTTTTGAGTAGTCGGCAATGGCACCATCCAAATCCCCCTTGCCTTCTTTCGCAATGCCACGGTCGAAGTAAGCGGCGGCAAGTCTCGGATTGAGCTTAATGGCTTTCGTACAGTCAGCGATGGCTCCGTCCCAATCGTTTTTGTTTCCCCTGGCACAGCCACGGTTGATGTAGGCGTCGGCGTATTGCGGATTGAGTTCAACGGCTTTCGAGTAGTCGGCGGTGGCACCATCCCAATCGTTCTTGTTTGCTTTGGCATTGCCACGGTTGTTGTAGGCTTCGGCGTACTGCGGATTCAGTTCGATGGCTTTTGAATAATCGGAGATGGCACCGTCCCAATTCCCCATGAATTCTTTGGCAACCCCACGGTTGAAGTAGGCAGTGGCGTCCTTTGGGTTGTGCTCAATGGCTTTCGTACAGTCAGCGATGGCCCCGTTCCAGTCGCCCTTGACATTCTTGGCACTGGCTTGGTTGACAAGGTCCTCTGCGGTCTGCGGGCCGAATGTATTGCAAGACAGGTTCAGAGCAGACAGAAGAGCAAGCAGACTCAGGAAGGTTCGGCGGTACTTGGCGGACATAAAGGTTCTTTCGCTGTTGAGCCAGTTTTCAGCCGAGTCTACCAAAGGATCTCTGGATACCAAGTGAAATTGGCGGCTTCGGGCAACGGTTGGCATTCTCCAAAATCGGGACGCCACGAACATCGACTCGGTTGTGATGGCTGACGGCTTCACCATGCGGATTTTGGAAGTCAGCTTCCTTTTGGCAACAACGGGATCGGCGGTTCTAAGGCTGGCCCGCAGTTGCTTGCCATCCCGTTTGACAATGCAGTAGTATTTACCGGATGTTTCGTCCCGGAACAAATTGTCTGCTACCCGATTCAACTGCTGACTCATGGGGTCAGACTCCTACCTGGTTTCCCAAAAGCGCCGCGTCGGGAAAACGAGTGGAGAATGGCACTTTATGGGTTGAGGTTGGTTTCATAAATAGCTGATAAACAAGATGTTAAACATAATGGCAAGGTCATTCTGCGGCAGTTTCATAGACTGGCCGCAGCGCTCATGTTGACGATTACGCTGATTTTAGAACTGCTCGCGCTGGGAGGGTTGCTGGTTCTGTCGGCCTTCTTTTCGGGGACGGAGATTGCGCTGTTCTCGTTGAGCAAGCTGCAACTCCGCCATCTTCGGCAGGAACACCCGGGCCCGGGCCAGATCATCAGCGAGCTGCTCGACCAGCCGCACCGGCTCCTCTCGACCATCCTCTTCGGCAATACCGTCGTCAACGTCGCCGCCGCCATCCTCGGCTACACGATTCTGCAGACGATCATTCCCCAGCGGGCGGAAACGTTCGCGGTACCCGTAATGACGGTCCTCATTCTATTGTGCGGGGAAGTCGTCCCGAAGACATTGGTTATTCGTAGCGCGGAGTTCTTTGCGATGCACCTCGCGCGTCCCATCCAGTGGACAGTCGCCTCCACGTCCCGGCTGCGGCGCGCCGCGGAGGCGTTGTCGGCGGTGATCGTCCAGGGTTTTGAACGGTTGCCGTACTTCGCCGATCAAAAAGTGCGTTCGGGGGCCCCGACCGAAGACGAGTACCGCACGTTGCTCACCGTCAGCGAGCGGGCGGGCGTGGTCCGCAAAGAGGAACGCTACATGGTCACCCAAATCCTCGCGCTCGAAAAAATGCAGGTCAAGGAGATCATGACCCCGCGCGTGGACATGCAGTGCGTGGACGACTCGCTGAGCCCGTCGGAGATGGGCGAGGCGTTGCGGCGCATCAAGCACCGCCGCGTGCCGATCATCCATGAGACGCCGGACACCGTCGAAGGCATCCTCAAGGTCAAAGACCTCCTTGTCAACCCCGCCCGCGACCTCGATGAGGTCATGGAATTGCCGAATTTCGTCCCCGAGACGATGTCCGTGGCCAGGTTGTTGAAGAGCTTTCGCAAACAGGAGCATCCCGTCGCGATCGTCGTCAACGAATACGGCGGCACCCAGGGGATGGTCACGCTCGAAGATGTCCTCGAGGAGATCGTGGGCGAAATCGAGGACGAATTCGACAAGAGCGAGATCATGGTGCAGAAACTCGACGATCGGCGGTACGTCATCAACGGGAAAGCGCGGCTGGAACTCGTCAATGAGCAATGCGGCCTCACGCTGCGGGCGCCGGACGTCGAAACCATCGCGGGTTGGGTGATCGCGCAACTCGGCGCGCTCCCGAAGGAAGGCGAACAGGTGCGCGTCGGCAACGTCTGCGCCACCGCACGCAAGGTCGTCAAGAATCGCGTCGGTGAAGTCCTGTTGGAGGTTGCTCCGGAGACGTTCGCCGAGGGAGGGAACTGACATGGATGCCCTCCATTATATTCTGATTATCCTGATCGGCGTGTTGGTGTCCGCCTTCTTCGCGGGGGCGGAGACCGGCCTCATCTCGCTGAACCGCGTCCGCCTGCGCCATGAGGTCGAGCGCAAGAATCGCCGCGCGATCATCCTGAACGGGTTCGTCGAGAACTGGGAGCGGCTGCTCGGCACGACGCTGTTCGGCACGAACCTCGCCAATGTGCTGGTGGGCGTGTACGCGTCCGTGCTCGCGACGCGCCTCTTTCATGTCGATAATTTCTGGGTTGAGTTTGGCGCGGCATTCGTGGCCTCGGCGCTGTTGCTGGTGTTCGGCGAAATCGTTCCCAAGTCGCTCTTCCGCCATTACGCGCACCGGCTGTGCATGACCATCGCCGACGCGCTGAATGTGATGGCCTGGTTGTGCGCCCCGATGGTGTCGTTCGTGGGGTTTCTCATGTGGATGTTCGTTCGCTTGAGTGGCGCCGCGGAGGCGCCGAAGAGTTTCTTCGTCACCCGCGAGGAACTCAAGCATCTGGCGAAGGAAGGCGAGGCCGGCGGCGCGTTGACTCCCGAGGAACGCGAGATGATCGATGGCGTGTTCGATTTTCCCTACAAAACGGTCTACGACGTCATGTTGCCAATGTCCCGCACGATCGCGGTCACGCGCGACATCCTCGTGGCGGAACTCTTCGTGTTGTCGCAGAGGACAGGCTTCGCCCGCTTCCCCGTGCGGGACGGCGAGAAGATCGTCGGTGTCGTCAACGTGTACGAAATCCTGTTTGAAAACACCGGTCGCGCCGACGTGACGGCGGGACAACTCATGCAAAAGCCGCTGTTCGTGGGGTCGACGGAGCGCATCAATCGCGTGCTGCCCGTCCTGCGCGCGGGCCGTCATCCCATCAGCATCGTCGTTAGCCCCGAAGGCAAACACGTCGGCATTCTGACCATCGAAGACATCGTCGAGGAAATCGTCGGTGACGTGGAAGGGTGGTGACGCCGCCAGAAAGGCCACGCTTATGAAAATGGACAAACGCTTTCGAGTGCCGCCGCACACCAAGGTGCGGCTGGATGATTTTGATCCCGATGACACGGCGGGTTTTGACAAGGGCGACAAGGCGGGCGAGCGGCTCGAGAAGAACATCGCGCGCATGGCCGAGCTGGAGTATCGGCTGTACGCGGAAAGCCGCCGCGCCTTGTTGATCATTCTCCAGGGAATGGACGCCGCGGGCAAGGACGGGACGGTGCGGCACGTGATGACGGGATTGAATCCGCAGACCTGCCGGGCCACATCGTTCAAGGTGCCGTCGTCCGAGGAAGCCGCGCATGATTTTCTGTGGCGCATTCACAAGGCGGTGCCCGCGCACGGCGAAGTCGGCATCTTCAATCGCTCGCAGTACGAGGACGTGTTGGTCGTGCGCGTCCACGAGCTGGTGCCGAAGTCGGTCTGGTCGGCGCGTTACGACCAGATCAACCGGTTCGAGAAACTCATGAGCGAAAGCGGAGTGACCATCCTGAAGTTCTTCCTGCACATCAGTAAAAGGGAACAGTTGGAACGATTGGAGCAGCGGCTCAAGGACCCGAATCGGAACTGGAAGATCAGCGATGCGGATTTCAAGGAGCGCAAGCGCTGGGATGATTATGTGGAGGCTTACGAAGCCGTGCTAAGTAAATGCAGCACGTCTTACGCGCCATGGTTTGTGATTCCAGCCAACAAGAAATGGTTCCGCAACCTCGCCGTCTCCCAGATCATCGTCGAGACCCTCGAACGCATGGACCCGAAATTCCCAAAACCGTCCGTCGATTTGTCGAAGATCAAGGTGAAGTAGCGATTGTAACCCCGCGACCTTCATTCTGGATTCTGTCCCGCAACTGCGGTATTGTTCCCGCCTCATGCTTGCCAAACGCATCATACCGTGCCTGGACGTGCACGACGGAAAGGTCACGCGCGGAGTCCAGTTCGGCAAGGCCGAGCGTGGCGAACTCCGCAATGTTGGCGACCCCGTCGAGTTGGCCAAGCGCTACAACGAGCAGGGCGCGGACGAGATGGTGTTCTTCGATATCACGGCGAGCGCACAGGGCCGCGCCTCGATGGTTGACGTAATCGAGCGCACGGCGAACGAATGTTTCATGCCGCTGACCGTGGGGGGCGGCTTGCGAGCCGTTGACGATATCCGTATGATGCTCAAGGCTGGCGCCGACAAGATCAGCCTCAATACCGCGGCCATTCAGACTCCCGATCTGGTGCGGGCGGGCGCGGACAAGTTTGGAAGTCAGTGTATTGTGGTGTCGATTGACGCCAAGCGTGTGGCTCCTGATCGGTGGGAGGTGTTCTCGCACGGCGGCCGGAAGGCGACGGGCCTCAATGCCGTTGACTGGGCGAAGCGTGTCGTCGCGCTCGGTTCGGGAGAGATTGTGTTGAACAGCATTGACGCGGACGGTACGAAGGCCGGCTTCGACATTGCGATCACGCGGCAGATTAGCGAATCGGTCGGCGTCCCGGTGGTTGCCAGCGGCGGCGCCGGCAACCTCGACCACATGGCCGAGGTGCTGACTGCTGGGAAGGCCGACGCGGTGTTGGCCGCGTCGATTTTCCACTTTGGCGAATACAAGGTGGCTGACGTGAAGAAGTTTTTACGAGAGAAGGGCATTTGCGTGCGATTATGAGCATACTTGATGAACTGAAATATGATGCGAACGGGTTGATCCCCGCCATCGTCCAGGAACACTCCACGGGGCGGGTGGTGATGATGGCGTGGATGAACAAGGAGTCCTTGAAACGAACGCTGGACATCGGCGAGACGGTGTTTTGAGCGGGTCGCGCAAGGAATTCTGGCACAAGGGCGCGACGAGCGGTCACACGCAGAAGGTGAAGGACGTGGCGTTCGATTGCGACAAGGACGTGCTGCTGATTCAGGTCGAGCAGAGTGGCGCGGCCTGTCACGAAGGTTACAAGTCCTGCTTCTTCCGCAGCATCGAGAAGGGCGAGGTCAAAGTGACGGAGCCGCGACTGGTGGATCCGGAGAAAGTGTACGGGAAGAAGTGAAGAGCGGTTGGTTTGTAGCTGCACCCTTTAGGGGCGCAGGCTAAAGCCTGCGGCTACGAGACCAATCGTAATAACGAACTGAGACATGTTCACGCCGACGAAAACCGAGTTTTTGGAACTGGCCAGGCACGGCAACCTGATACCCGTGTACCGGGAGATCGTTGCCGACGTGGAGACGCCAGTGTCGGCCTATCAGAAGATGGCCAAGAGCGGTGGTTCGTTCCTGCTCGAATCGGTCGAGGGTGGCGAGCGCGTTGGGCGGTATTCGTTCATTGGTTCCCATCCGCGCAAGGTGATTCGCGTCAACAAGGCGGACCATGGCGACCCGCTGCAGGCGGTCGAAAACGAGATGGCGCAATACAAGCCGGTGGCGATACCGGGTCTGCCGCGATTTACCGGCGGGGCGGTCGGTTTTCTCGGGTACGAATACATTCACCAGATTGAGCCGAGCGTTCCCAAGCCCGAACGCGACGATCTGCACACGCCCGTGCTGTGTTTCATGATCACGGACACCATTCTGATCTTCGATCGCGTCAGCCAGACGCTCAAAGTTGTGGCGAACGCGCACATCGACGGCAAACCCGAGGCGGCGTATGCCTCCGCTTGCGCGCGGATCGACGAGATCATCCACGAATTGCAGCAACCACTGGCATCCCGGGCCGTGGAGTTTCGCAAGGAAGCCCCCGAGGTCCACGTCGATTCGAATATGACGCCGGAACGCCACGCGGAGATGGTCGCCAAGGCCCAGGAATACATCCGGGCCGGGGACATCATTCAGGTGGTGCTGGCGCAGCGGTTCCTGACGAAGACGCACACCACGGCATTGGACATCTATCGCGCGTTGCGTTCCGTGAATCCATCGCCGTACATGTTCCTGCTCGATTTCGGCGGGTTTCAACTCGTGGGCGCGTCGCCGGAAGTGCACGTGCGTTGCGAAGAGGGCAAGGTGGAGATTCGGCCGATTGCCGGGACGCGATGGCGCGGCAAGACGCCCGAAGAAGATGCGCGATTGGAGAAGGAATTGTTGGCCGACGAGAAAGAACGGGCCGAACATTTGATGCTGGTGGACCTCGCGCGCAATGATATTGGACGCGTGTGCGATTTCGGCAGCGTGCGCGTGCCCGAGTTCATGGTGATCGAAAAGTACTCGCACGTGATGCACATCGTCAGCGGCGTCGAGGGCACGTTGCAGAAGGGCCGCACGGCGTACGATCTCATGCGCGCGACGTTCCCGGCGGGAACGGTGAGCGGCGCGCCGAAGATTCGCGCGATGCAGGTCATCAGCGAACTGGAGCAAAGCCAACGCGGGCCGTACGCCGGGGCGGTCGGCTACTTCAGCTTCAACGGAAACGTCGATAGCTGTATTACGCTGCGCACGGCGTTGCTGAAGGATGGCACCGCGTACGTTCAGGCCGGTGGCGGCATCGTGGCCGACAGCGACGCGAAGTATGAGTTCCAGGAGACCGTCAACAAGGCCAAGGCGATGCTCAAAGCCATCGCGTTGGCGGAGACGTTTCGGTAAGAGTATTGGCGCCGAATAGACCGAACTGCTCGACGGTAATTCATGCAATCAAGCCCACAAGGGTTCCGCGGCCTGCGATTGGAGCAGAGCCTGCATCTGGCCGGACGAAGGCACCTGATCAAAACGGCTGGCGGCCGCCAGCACCTTGGGCAAGACGTGAATATCGCCGGGGGTATTAATAAAGGCGCCCGACCGGCCCATCGCCCAATGGATCGCCAGATTGATCGAAGCCTGGTCAGAGAACGGTTCATACCAAGTCGCGGCAAAATGAGATGAATCGCCCCAGGGTCGGCGTTGGGCGGTTTTAATCAACTGCACCGCAACGCTCCTGGCGTGAGCCATGGCGTACAACGCCTCGAAGTCAGCGGCATACGCGGGATTCTGCATCAGCATGAAGTTATAGGGCAACAGGACCGAATCAAAATCGAATTTCTCCAGGCTGCGCTTGTGAATGATTGGCGCGTGCAATGTGTGGCTGGTAATGCCGATGAAGCGGACCAATCCTTGTTGCCTGGCCTCCACAGCGGCCGCCAATGCGCCCCCGGGGCCCATGGCCACTTCCCATTCGTCATCCTCAATCACCGCATGGAGTTGGATGAGGTCCAGATGGTCGGTCTGCAGGCGTTCCAGCGAGCGGTGGATGGATGCTTTCGCTTCTGCGTAGGTACGATCGCCAGTCTTGGAGGCAAGGAAGAAATCGTTGCGGTGGCGGGCGATCCACGGTCCCAACCGAAGCTCCGCGTCGCCATAAGACGCGGCTGTGTCAATATGGTTAACTCCGTATTTCATCAACACTTCCATTGTCTGGTCAGCCTCGGCCTGGCTCACCTGCGAGAAAGCCGCGGCACCAAACAAGGTCCGAGTGCTCCAATGCCCCGTCCGACCAAAGGCCAGTTTTGGTATCATATTGATTTCCTGTTCTTCATTTCACAACCTCGACCCGAATCTCGTCCCCATCACGGATGGATTTCAAGCTCTGAGGATCGCCTTCGAGTTTTCCCAGTACGTTCACCTTTGTGACCAATCGGCATTCGTTGCCCTGCGAAACCGGTGTCGGCCCGAACGGGATGGCGAGAGATTGACCCTCCACCCAAAAACAGATGGCGCCCGGCGACACGACCTGCCGGGCGTCTGGTTCCAGTTCGGTACGGACCGGTACGCTGAAATAAACTTCCTCGCCCCAAGTGTTCGCCGAGGAAGAAAGGGGCAACGCCTTCAGCACCTTGTTGGCGGTCGGGGAGTCAGTCATCACCCCGAACACTTCGCCTTTGTCCCAGGAGATCCGAATTCTCATATCTGCCTCCAACGACCGGAATCTTATATGCGGACGGGGCCCCGTACCAAAGAATTCTTTGGGGACCCCAGTCGGGCGACAGCGTGTTTCGTCCGCTGGCTGCCCTTATTGGCGCTGCAAAGTCGGGGTTGTGGGGGCATCGTGGTCGGCAGGGAGAAAGTTGTTGACATACTGTATATATAGGATATATACAGTAGGTACATGGCAAGCGAACTCAGACCGTTGTTGATCGGACCAATCTCGCCGGCGGCGGCCGGCGCGCTGTACCAGCAGATAGTTGACCGGTTAAAGCGCGAGATTAGCGAAGGGCGCCTCAAGCCCGGCGCGCCGTTGCCATCTTTCCGCCAACTCGCCGAGGACGTGCTCGTGAGCGTCATCACGGTCAAACGCGCGTACGAAGAACTGGAGCGCGAAGGCATTATCTACCGGCGGCAGGGGCTGGGGACGTTTGTATCCGAACACGGCCACAACCGCAGCCGGGAAGCGAAATTGAAGACCGCCGAAGATTTGTTGCGCGCCGGTTTTCGTGAAGCGACGGAAGCCGGACTCAAGCCGCAGGAGATCCTCGAACTCGCCCGAGACATTGCGAAAGGGAAGAAATAGCATGAATGCCAATGCCATTGAAATCCGCGGACTGACAAAACATTTCCCGATGTTCACGCTTGGTCCGCTCGACCTGACCGTGCCGCGGGGTGCGATTTACGGTTTCATCGGTCCGAACGGGGCCGGCAAGACCACCACCATTGATCTCATGTTCGGCATGGGACGCAACGATGGCGGGGAGATTCGGGTGCTTGGCTATGACCATCGAGCGAGTGAAGTGGAGGTCAAACGGCGCGCGGCCTATGTCGGGCCGGATTTGAATTTCCAGGTGTGGGGGAGGGTTGGACGCACGATTCGTTTCGTGCGCGGTTTCTACCCCGATTGGGACAACGACTATTGCGAGCGGCTGATGAAGGCGTTCCATTTGAGCAGCGACGACAAGGTCACCACGTTGTCGTTCGGCGCCCGAACCAAACTGAGCCTGCTGCTGGCGCTGGCGCGTCGGCCACAAGTTCTGATCCTCGACGAACCGACGACCGGGCTGGATGCCGTCTCGAAGCAGGAAGTCTTCAGCGAATTGCTCAAGGCCGTGGAAGACGGCGAACGTACCGTACTGATTTCCTCGCACGGCCTGAGCGACATTGAACGTTTCGCGGACCACGTCGGCATCATCAAGGATGGAAAACTGTTGCTCGAAGGGCGGATGGATGAGGTTGTCGACCGGTTTCGCATGGCGGAATTCTTCACGGCCAACGGCGTGGAACTACCCAGCCGGGAAGGCCTGATCATAGTGCGGCGCGAACAGAACCGCTGGCACGCGCTTCTCGATCAGAAGCACGGCGTACAGGACTGGCTGCAGGCCCATGGCGCGAAAGAAATCTCGCTTACGCGCGTGACACTGGAAGACATGTTCGTCGCGCTGGTCAAGGATGGAGAGTCGGCATGAAACAAATCATTATCGATCATCTTCGTCGGAAGTGGTGGATCATCGTGCCTCTTCTGCTGATGGAGATTTTCTTCGTGCACCTGCTTCA
>CAVYAC010000105.1:0-15528 GCA_963766065.1 uncultured Verrucomicrobiae bacterium | reverse complement strand
GCGGTCACGCGGTGGTCATCAACTGTACCCAGCACGACTTCAACCTGAACGTGATGCAGGCGGCATTGGCGGCGAAGGTCCACTATCTCGATTTGGGTGGGCTGTTTTCCTGGACGCGCCGACAATTGAAGCTCAACAAAAAGTTCAGACAAGCGAGGCTGACCGCGATTCCCGGCATGGGCTGTTCGCCGGGCATCACCAACGTCTTGACGCGCGCTGCCGTGGAAGAGTTGGAGCGCGTTGATTCGGTCCGGATCCGGGTCGGCGCGAAGGATTTCAACGCCCGCCCGGCGGATTTCTTCTTTCCCTACTCTGCACAAACGGTGGTCGAGGAGCTGACCTTGGCGCCCTGGGTTTTCCAACGCGGCCGATTCCGCAAAGTGAAACCGCGAACGGGTTGGGAGCGGGTTTGCTTCCCGAGGCCTGTCGGGACGCAGTGGGTCGTGCGCACGCGGCACAGCGAGGTGGCCACGATCCCGCTGTCATTTGTGCACAAGGGTTTAACCAATTGCGATTTCGCCGTATCGTTTGATCGCGGATTCGTGCGGGAAGTGGTCAAACGTTTACGGAACGGTTGGACGGTCCGGGAGTTCGCGAAATTGCCAACCCCGCGCGCCCAGCCGAACGATTACGAGATTTCGCGCGTCATTGCTACCGGCCAGCGAAATACAATCACCGTGGATTGCCACGCGAAAGCCAATCGAGCGTGGCACGCCAGTGCCGGTGACGTGGATACCGGATGCCCGCCATCGATTGTGGCGCAAATGATTGCGACAGGGACCATCGCGCAACGTGGCGTGTTGCCGCCAGAGGTGGCAGTGCCCATGAAGCCATTTTTTCGAGAACTGCGCAAACGCGGGATGAGAATCGTAATGAAAGCGAACAAGCCATGAAAATGTGCGTGGGCGGTCGGTGGGTTGAAAACGGCAGGAAAACCGAGGTGGTGCATCCGTACGACAATTCCGTGGTCGATACCGTGCCCCACGCCAGCCTGGCAGATGTGGATGCAGCGCTTGCGGCAGCCGTGCGCGGAGCGAAGACAATGGCTGGGCTCACGGCGTGGGACCGCTACCAGATCTTGAAAAAGGCCGCCGAAAAGCTGGAATCCCGCACGGAAGAATTTGCCCGCACGATCACCCTCGAAGAGGGAAAGGTCATCGCGGAGGGGCGGTTCGAGGTGGAGCGCGCGGTGCAGGTGTTGATGCTCTCAGCGGAAGAGGCACGGCGGATTCATGGCGAGACGGTGCCGTTGGATGCGTCGCCTGGCGGCGCCGGCAAAATGGGGTTCACCTTGCGGGTGCCGTGCGGGGTGGTCGTGGCGATCAGCCCCTTCAATTTTCCGCTGAATCTGGTCACTCACAAAGTGGGACCGGCCATCGCGGCGGGCAATGCAATCGTTATCAAGCCGCCGTCCAGCACGCCGCTGTCGGCGCTCAAGCTCACGGAACTGCTGTTGGAGTGCGGCATGCCACCGGAAGCGATTTCGTGTTTGACCGGGCCGGGGGCCGAACTGGGAGATGCGCTTTGTCGCGATGCACGGGTGCGCAAGATCACGTTTACGGGCAGCGTACCCGTCGGGGAGCGAATCTGTCATATGGCCGGCATCAAGAAGGTGACGATGGAACTGGGGAGCAACTCGCCGATCATTGTCATCCCGGACGCGGATGTGGACAAGGTGGCGGAAGCGGTGGCGGCGACGGGTTATTCGAATGCCGGTCAGGTGTGCATTTCGACGCAACGCGTCATCGCGCACCGGGAGGTTTATGAGCACGTGTTGGCAGCGGCAAAATCCAGGGTCGAAGGATTGGTGGCGGGCGATCCACTGAATGAGAAAACGAAAGTCGGCCCCATGATCCGCGAGACGGAGGCGATTCGGGTCGAGCAGTGGGTGCGGGAATCGGTGCGGGGTGGGGGACGTGTCGTCACGGGCGGGGAACGGCACGGCGCTATTTACATGCCGACAATCGTGGCGGACGCGAAACCCGAGATGCGCCTGTCCTGTGAGGAATTATTTGGACCCGTGGTGGCGTTCACCGCATTTCATGACACCGAAGAAGCTCTGGCGCTGGCCAACGACAGCCGGTTGGGCTGGCCGCCGGGGTATTCACCGAGAGCCTCGACACCGCCATGAAGTTCGCCCGAGAGCTTCAAACCGGAAATATTCACATCAACTGGGGGCCCCAATGGCGGGCCGACCTGATGCCCTACGGAGGCCTGAAAAACAGTGGCTTTGGGAAGGAGGGGCCACGGTATGCGGTCGAGGAAATGACCGAGTTGAAGATGGTGGTTTTTCAGTCTGAAGAGATTGAAAGTGTTGACGTTATTTCAAAGAGTTGTTACAAGTTGGGCAAGTCTCAGGAAACCGCTCGTGGGGTAGCGCAAGCAATACGACTAGTTTATGCGAACGATGGCACAGCCAGGGACGGGAGGCGCGTCAGGCGTGGACACGCAGCTACAGAATCAGAGCATGAGGGTCGAACGAAAGCATTTCACGTTCGACCTGAGAGAATCCGCGGGCCGGTTCTTGAGAATCATCGAGGAAGTTAATGGTCGTCGCGACGCCATCATTATCCCCGTGACGGGACTCGAAGATTTCCGCGATCAACTGAACGAAATTATCAAGTTCAGCAAGACTCTCACACCAAAACTGTAGCTTTCGGGTGGTACGCCGCAAGGTTGGACGAAAACCGGGGGCCGTTTGGCTCCGTGCAATTTCGTGCCTCTACTTCTTTTCCCCGTTGGTGATTTGGTCGATGGCCGTTTGGGCCTGCTCTCTCACCGTAGGATCGGTGTCTCGGAGCAACACCGAAAGGGCGTTTGTGCCCTCCATCAGCCCACATTCGCCGAGTGAGTGAGCGGCCAGGCGGCGGATTTCGGGCTCTTTGTTTTGGACAGCGTCGGCCAATGGTTTCAAAGCCGCGGGATCGTGAATTCTGGCCAGCGCGACGGCGATGTCGAATTGCTGCGCGGGCCGGCCAATCCAATGGCCCGCCGCAGCAGGGGACGGGCCGGCTCTGTCGCCAGTGCGTAGAGGGCCCGGGCGACGCTGTACCGCACGTTGCCATCCGTGTCCACCAGTAGTTGAACCAGCCACCCCACCGCTCGGACGTCACCGAGTTTGCCGATCGCCGTAGCGGCTTCGGCGCGCACGAACCAGTTATCGTCCGTTAGTAGCCGAAACAACGGTTTGAGCGCCGCAGGGTTTCCCAGTGAACCCAGGGCATGCGCGCAGTAGCCCCGCACCCAAAAGTCGGAATCGTCCAGCGCGTGGACGAGTTCGTGGAAATCGTTTGCACTGGGTTGGTCGGATATGAGCTTGGCCGCGCTTTCCCGAACGACCCGGTCGTGGTGGCGCAGGATCTCGGGGACGATCAATCGGCCGGCGGGAATTTGTTTCATCGCGAGCGCAGCCTGATCAAGCTGTTGCTCACGGAGCAGAACCACGACGCGCATCCGCAAGAGCGGCGCGGAATCGGGATGTTGCTGGAGATAGTACTCAACCGTGTCCCGGGCGGCTTGGACACGCCCTTCGTCCAGAAAGACATTCGCCTTGTCGAGGGCGGCGCGTTCTGGACTCTTCGCGCAGCCCGCGAACAAGACGATCAGGATCAAGGTGGCGAAACGTCGCATCGTGAATGACCAATACGCTCCGGGTCGCGTAAGCTTGCGCCGATTCCCGAAGTCGATACTGCCTGCATCTTTGTCGCGACTCGTGACCTGGTCAAGAGTGAACTGCACAGTATAACCGTAGGCTTCTGGGCTTCGGGGTTGACACCCCTCCTCATGGCTCGTAGACTAGAAAGAACTATGCTTGGGTCAACATTGAGTGGAGCCAGATCATCCCTTGGATCGCTTTCCGGGCAAAGCCTTTCGGATCTACTGGAACCAATTGCGGCTGAATTACCTCGGGTGGAAATGGCCTTGGCCAGCCAGGTGAGCAGTTTTGACCCGCGTTTGGGGAATTACATCCAGTATGTCTTGGGGGGAACTGGAAAGCGCCTTCGCCCAAGCCTCGCTCTATTGGCGGGCGGTGCGACTGGCGGTATCCGGGAAGAACACATCACATTGGCCGTCATTGTTGAACTTATCCATATCGCCACTCTCGTACATGACGACGTGTTGGATGAGGCTGAACTCAGGCATCGAGTTCCCACTTCTAACTCTCGATGGGGCAACGAGATAAGCGTTTTATTTGGGGATTGTCTATTCGCCCACGCTTTGCGCTTGGCCGCTGGGTACCCAACGACAGATGTTTGCCGCAGAGTCAGTGAGGCCACAAATACCGTTTGTTCTGGGGAAATCGTCCAAACACAACACCGATTTGATCTCGATTTGACGCTCGATCAGTACCTGGACATCATCAGTATGAAGACGGGAGCGCTATTTGCCGTCAGTTGCGAGCTGGGTGCTGTTTTGAACGGTGCGCCCCCTCCCGTTGTCAAATCGATGTATGAGTACGGCACCAACTTGGGGATTGCCTATCAGATTTATGACGATTGCCTGGACATTTTCGGCCAGGAACGACTGGCCGGAAAGTCTTTGGGGACAGACATGAAGAAGGGAAAGCTAACCCTGCCATTTCTGCTGTTGCTTCAACACGTCGGTGCGGACAGTCGCCAGGAGTTGGGGGCGATGATCCTCCGAAATGACGAGCAGGAGCAACAGCGGTTGCTGCGGCTGGTACTCGGCAATGGCGTTGTGGGCGAGTCACTGGCCGCAATTGACAACTATATCGGGCGCGCTCGGGCAAATCTTTCCGCGTTACCAGCCAACATCTACGGCAGCAGACTCGGATTACTGACAGAATATCTTTCAGGGCAAAGCCGGTTGCTTCTTCGGGAAGCGGTTGCGGCATAGCCCGCGGGACCCAAGGGCATCGGTTCGAATCGTCATGAAGCTGAAGGAAACAATCAAACTCGGTAGCCAGTTGCTGCGTCGGACGAGTTCGTCCGCCCCCGGGGCTGCGCCTGCGACCGAGCGCGAGATCGACCTGCAGCACGAGGATGACGAAGCGCTGGTTCGTCGCACTCAAAAGGGTGACAGCTCGGCGTTTGACATTCTGATTGGCCGTTACAAGGACCGCCTGTACGCCACGGTCTACCACATGACGTCGAACCATGAAGACGCCAATGACCTGGTGCAAGACACCTTCATCAAGGCGTACAAGAGCCTGCCGAGCTTTCGCGGACAATCGAGCTTTTACACGTGGGTCTATCGGATCGCCGTCAATCGCACCATCAATTTCATCAAACGCCGCAAGAACCGTAACCAATACAGCCTCGACGATATGGACAGTTCCATCCAGACCGACCCTGATTTGGTGGAACTGATGTCACATGTCACGCCGCGCCGCGAGGTGGCCCTGGCGGAACTCCAGCAGAAATTGAACGAAGCCCTGCAGTGCTTGTCTGAACCGCATAGAGCGGTTGTTGCCATGCACGATATCCAGGGAATGACACACGCCGACATCGCCCGGGTCATGAAATGCTCGGAAGGCACCGTCCGCTCCCGGCTGTTTTACGCGCGACAACAACTGCAGGGGTTACTCAGCGATTATTTGTGACAACCGCCATGGACTGCCAGAAAGCACAACCATTGTTCGACGAGCTCTCGCAGAACCGGCTCGATTCCGAGACCGCTCTGCACGTGCGCCAGCACCTGGCCGATTGCACGGACTGCCGTGTATTGGCACAGCGTGCAGCCCGTCTGCAGCGGCTTCTGGCGCTCAAGCGTTACGAGCAGCCGGCGCCGGGGTATCTGGATAATTTCCTCTCGGAATTTCACAGCCGATTAATGGCAGAAACGCAGCGAACCGCGTGGTGGGAGCGCGCGTTGGGGAACATCGACCGTCTTTTGGTGGTCGGGACAATGCATGTGTGGCGTTACGGTGTCGCCAGCGCCATGGGCGTGGCCGTCGTCGTGGGCGTGATGTGGATGAGCGTGCGTCAGACAAACGCTCCGGACAACGCCGCCGATCAGACTGCCGCCGCCAATCCGTCGTTGGTGCTTGCCGATTCGCAGGCCGCGCCAGCCCCGTCGCATTCCGCCCCCGACTCCATTGTGGCATCCGCTCCCACCTCGCTGCAAGCAGAAGCTGGTGATGACCAGCCCCTGTCGGCTGGCGGTGTGGACTTGGACCAGACCACGGCGCGAGCGGATTACACCGCGCCGGTCTACGTGCTGGATCGCCTCGCGGTCACCCCTGCCAGTTATGAAGTTCCCAGTCCCCATTTTTAGGCCGCGCGTCGGTCGGTGCGTCGCCGTTCTCGTCGTCGTCGCCACCTCAACAGTCTGGGGGGAAAGTTTGCTGGAGACCATGGACCAGGAGGTCTCTTCCATCTACGAGAAATCCAGGGACGCCGTCGTCAGGATCCACGCGCAACGCCAGTTCCAAATCGGCAATTGGGTGCTCCTGCCCACCTACCGGATTGCCACCGGCTTCTTCGTTGACAAGGATGGTCACATCCTGACCACGGCCACGGCGGTGGACGACGTGGATACCTGCTGGATCGATTGGCGCGGCCAGAGAATCACCGCCCGCGTCGTCGGGCGGGATCCCCAGACCAATGTCGCGGTGTTACAGATCAATCCAGAGAACGGGACGCCGACACCCTTCCTGCCGCAGGGCGATTCGGACGTGGTGCGCGTTGGCTCGCTGGTTATCGCCATTGCCTTTCCCTATGATTTCCCGAGCGCACCCGTGGTCGGCTTTGTCAGTGGACTGGAGATTCAAAGCAACGGCCATGTGTTTCCCACCACCCATATACGTGCGGGATGCCGGTCAGTCCCGGACAGAGCGGCGGTCCGTTGTTAAACGTGCGCGGGGAGGTTATCGGCATTGCGGTCGCTGCGCATGCGGACGGTCAATGCTGCGCGCTGCCGATCAAGGCCGCCCGCAAGATCAGCGACGACATCCTGGAATTTGGCCAGGCGCAGCACCCATGGGTTGGCCTAAACGTATCCGAATGTTCACCCACTGTCGATCCCGTCGCGTCCGATCAACGTCAGGTGTTCGTTGAAGAGGTCTACTCGAACACGCCCGCGGCCGCCGCGGGGTTCTGCAACGGCGATATTCTGGTGAGCATTACGAGCAATGAAGTCCGCCGTTCGCGGATGTCCTCAATACGATGTTCTATTATCACGTCGGCGATAAAGTGGAGTTCACGATGCGTCGGAATGGATTGGAGCAGAAAATTGAGCTGACCGTTGGCAGCCGTCCCCCGCAAGAAGCCTTCGGCTCCGTGACCACTCCCCGACCTGTTCCTCCGGGGCCAGCCGCGCCACAGTCCGTGGCGGTTCCCGCATCACAAGAACGCTAGGCGCAAAGGGGCCCATCCTCTTTCCGCCAAACTAAGGGCGCGAAGCAACGCCTCGCGCCCCGCGTACAAAATCGACAAATCGGAAGGCTTACTTCTTGCCGATCTTCGCCCGGACATTATCCAGTTGACCGGCGGAACCGAGAGCCTGGTTCTTGTGCGCGATCATCTTGGCGTACTCCTCGATGTAAATCTTGCCGGGGTCGCGCAGGTCGAACTTCTCGGGATGGTCGCGGAAAAATTCGCGGTGCACGCGTGTCCACACCAGGCGGCCGTCGGTGTCGATGTTGACTTTGCAAACCCCCATCTTCGCGGCGGGCAGAAAATCCTCTTCGGGGACGCCGCTGGTGTTGGGCATGTTGCCACCCGCCTTGTTGATGCGGTCCACTTCGTCCTTCGGCACGCTGGAACTGCCATGCATGACCATCGGATAACCAGGGAGCAGCTTCTGAATCGCTTCGATGACTTCGAAGTGCAAGCCGAACTTCTTGCCCGGTTCCGCCTTGAATTTGTACGCGCCATGACTCGTGCCGATGGCGACGGCGAGAGAATCACATTTCGTCAACTCAACGAATTTCTTTGCTTCGTCAGGATTCGTGAGACAAACGGTGCCGACGATGTCTTCTTCGACGCCGCCAAGCATCCCCAGTTCGGCTTCGACGGACACGCCGCGCGCGTGGGCGTGGTCCACCACGCGCTTGGTGATCTCGGCGTTCTTCTCGAACGGCTCGTGGCTGGCATCGATCATCACCGAACTATAAAAGCCCGAATCGATGCAGTCGTAACAGGTCTGCTCATCGCCGTGGTCAAGATGCACCGCGAAAATCGCTTCCGGAAAGATTTGTTCCGACGCGCGAATCATGGCTTCCAGGTAGCGTTTGTCGGAGTACTTGCGCGCGCCCTTGCTGAGCTGGATGATGAACGGCGCCTTGCTCTGGACGTTGCCTTTGAACAGGCCGACGGTCTGCTCCAGATTATTGATGTTGTAAGCGCCGAGGGCGTATTTGCCGTAGGCGATCTTGAACAGTTGCGCGGTGGTGACAATCATCTCGAATTCTCCTCCATAAACTACGTGGCCCATCAATTTGGGTCGGGGTGCAACCAACTACGTGTGTTGCTCCAACAGTAGCGGACGCGTCCCACACCGTCAAACCTCATTTCGCGCCTGACGTGCATCAGACAGCCCGCAGTTTCTTGATGAGCCGATCATACTCCGCATGCGAGCCGATCCAGTACCAGATCAGAAACTTGCCCTGCTGCACGCCGACGGCCCGCCAACCGAGCCAAACTCTCACCGAATAGATCGGGAGTTTTCCGTGAATCCGCTTGAAACGTATGCCTGGATGTTGCGGGTCTCGCAGCCAAAGCTGGTAGGCACGACGGGCTTGCGCTTGAACGGGCGATGGAAGGTCTCGAAACAGCTTGCGAAACGCACTAGTCGTGCGAGAGGTCAAGGCTCTTGTCCAGGGATTTTGTCTTGCCTGATTTGAACTCGCCAATGGCTTCGCGCGCCAGCGTGGCAAGCTCGTCTTGTGAGGCGGCGAACTGCCTGTCCCACTGCTTTTCCGAGGCCAACTCCTCCAGCAGAAACGCCGCCAGTGCGTCCTGCTCCTTGTCAGGGAGTTTCGCTGCTTCTATGAAGGCTTTTTCCAGAGTTTTCGTCACAACGTCATTTTAGCCGGGCTTGACCGTTTGTGCAAGGATGCGACGAGTGGAGACTTGTGCACAACCGAGAACCCCTAACGTTGGGCTGCGGCGGCAACCCCGGAAGTAATGGTCGATTGCTCCCCCGAGTCCGCGGGCTTGGGCATAATTTATGCGATTGTATGCACTGGTGGTGACGTGCTTCCAAACCTCACCATATGGGCACAAGCACGGCACCTTTGACTCGAAAGTCGGCCTCGAAAATCACAACAGCCAGATAATCGAATCCATCTTGCTTCGCGGTGCCAAGTTGGACTCTTTCCTCGATTCTCCCATCCGGAGGCAGTTGCCTACACTTGACCTCGACGCGCCCATATTTGAGAGCAGTTACATCGAATCCCCTGTTCACCCCACTGGCAATTCGCTTACCGTTCAACGCTTCTGCAACAAGAATCTCAGCATAATCAGAGGCACCGCGGATTTTGTATTTCTGAAGCTGCTCAAGCGCGGCGGCGAGTTGATGCATTAGTTGTTGGCGAGTAACACTGGCCGTCGGCGCCCCCACTCATTTTCTAATACGGCAGGGGGAAACGCGCGGTCAGGACGCGCACTTTGTCCTTCACGTCCGCCTGCACGACGGCGTCATCGGGTCGTTCGAGGACCTCGGCAATAAGCGCGGCGATTCGGTCCATCTCGGCTTCCTTCATCCCGCGGGTGGTGACGGCGGGCGAACCGAGGCGGATGCCGCTGGTGACGAGCGGCTTTCTCGGGATCGTAGGGAATGAGGTTCTTGTTGACCGTGATCCCCGCTTTGTCGAGCGATTCCTGGGCGATTTTGCCGGTGATCTTTTTCGGGCGAAGATCGACCAGCATGAGATGATTGTCAGTGCCGCCGCTGACGATGCGGAAACCGCGTGACGCGAGAGCCGCGGCGAGTGCTTTGGCGTTCTTCACGATCTGTTGCTGGTAATCCTTGAACTCGGGCTTCATCGCTTCGAGGAAACACACGGCCTTGGCGGCGATGATGTGCATGAGCGGGCCGCCCTGAATGCCCGGCAGCACCCAACTGTCGATGTCCTTGGCGTATTTCGCCTGGCACAAAATCAAGCCGGCCCGCGGACCGCGCAATGTCTTGTGCGTCGTGGTCGTTACAAAATCGGCATACGGCACGGGACTCGGATGAATGCTGGCAGCCACCAACCCCGCGATGTGGGCCATGTCGACAAACAACAGCGCCTTCACGCTGTCGGCGATCTCGCGCATCCGCTGGAAATCAATGATGCGCGGATAGGCGCTCGCCCCGGCGGTGATCATTTTCGGCTGGCAATCCCGCGCCAGTTTCGCCAGTTGATCGTAATCGATGACTTCGGTGTCCGGACGCACGCCGTAATGGACGACCTTGTAGAAGCGGCCGGAAAAATTGCGCGGCGAACCGTGTGTGAGATGGCCGCCGTGGGCCAGTTCCATCGTCAGGATCGTGTCCCCGTGCTGAATCGCGGCGAAATACACCGCCATGTTGGCCTGCGAACCGGAATGCGGCTGAACGTTCGCATGCTCGGCGCCGAACAGCTGTTTGGCGCGGTCGATGGCCAGTCGCTCGACGATGTCCACGTATTCGCAGCCGCCGTAATAGCGTCGGCCGGGGTACCCTTCGGCGTACTTGTTGGTCAACACCGAGCCGGCGGCTTCGAGAATGGCCGGCGACACGAAATTCTCGCTGGCGATCAGCTCGATGTTCTCCTGCTGGCGCTGTTTCTCGCGCTGGACGGCATCGAAAATCTCGGGATCGGTCACCGCGAGCGCGGACGTTTTCTTCGTCGGGGTAGAGGGCGTATTCATAATCGTGGGTGGATGGTCCATTTCACTGACACGACGGGCATGGCGGCCACCGCCAAAATCCGTATGCAGCCAGATATCGAGGAGTTCCTTCGCCTGCTCGGGATTGGTGTCGATGCCCGACAGGACGAGAACGTTGGCGTCGTTGTGCTCGCGGCTGAGCCGGGCCCAGTGGTCCGTGCTGACCATGGCCGCGCGGATGCCGGGAAACCGGTTGGCGGCGATGGTCATGCCGATGCCGCTCTTGCAGATCAACACCCCGCGGTCAAAGTTCCCCGCGAGCAATTCGCGCGCGACGATGAACGCGTACTCGGGGTAATCCACCGGGTCGGTCGTGTGCGTGCCGAAATCCGCAAACGGATAGCCGTGCTGCGCCAGCCAGTCCTTCAATGCCGCCTTGATCTCGACGCCGCCGTGATCGCCCGCCAGCGCAATGCGCAAGGGACGGGCATCCTCGTTGGTCACGGGTGCGGCGGCCTCCGAGGTCGCCTTGCGCGTGGCGGCCGCGGTCTGGTCGATAAACACAATCAGGCTTGGCAGGGCATCGCGGATCTGGTCGCGCGTGCGGCGGTAGACTTCGATGGACTGACCAATCGGGTCGGCAATGTCCTTGTTCTCGCCCGTGCGCGACCCTTCAAACTCGCGCACGAGAAACGTCCTTTCCGACGCGGACGGGAACAAGGTCTGGAGCGCGTCCTGATGCTGGCGGGTCATGACGAAGATAAAGTCCGCCCGCTGCACGAGGTCACTGTTCAACGATTGGCTGACATGCGAGGAAATGTTGACGCCGAGTTCGGCGACGACCTCGGTGGCGGCATCGGTCACGCGCAAGCCGTCCAGTGCGCCGAGGCCCGCAGAGGCGATCTGAACGTCATCACGACCCCGCAGCATGTGACGGAGCAGGCCCTCCGCCATCGGGCTGCGGCAAACGTTGCCGGTGCATAGGAAGAGAATCTTCTTCATCGAATCCTTACAGTGTGCCGATTACGGGCCGAACGTGCCATCCGTGGCGCTTCATTGCCAGGACAAGAGCACTCGGATACCCTTCAAAATGTCCACCGCCCGTTGCAGCACCACATCCCGCACATTTTGGATTTCGCCTTCCTCTTCATGATCCTGGTCAGACGACGCCTCGTCCCCATCGACCGCCTGTCCATGAAACGCCTTGACCAACTGCGCCTCGGTCAAATCCTTCTTTTTTACCCGTGGTTGCAGGCTCACGGTCAGCGTCTCGTTGGTCACCGGGGCGAACACCAACGTCATATTCCTTTTGCGTATCGATCTTCACGGTCACATCCGGCGTGATCCCGTTGGGAAACAAATCAACGGACTGGCCCCCCGCAATGGACGGCGGCAACACGATTTTCGCTGTCGCCAATCGCAACGTGCGGCCATCCGCCAGCTTCACGTCCCGCCAGGCCGCCGCGGAGCCCGCGGTTTGCGAACCGACAACAATGCCGCGATCCTGTGCGCGCAAGGCGCCGGCCAATGCCTCGGCGCTGCCCCGCGTTTGCGCGTTCACCAGCAGCATCAGCGGCGCGGTCGTCAGGTCGGCGCCCTCGGAGGAGTTGGATTTGACTGCCGAACTGGCGTGAAAGATCTGGGTGCCCTTTTCCGAACTCTTTAGCGTGAACAACTCCTGCCCGTCGGCCAGAAACCGGCTGGCGATTTCCGCGGCCGCGGCGAAATTCGTCCCATCAGCGAACCGCAAATCGAGCACATAGCCCGTGACTTTTGCTTCGGCGAAATGTTTCAATTCCGTGTCGAGCGCCGCCAGAGTCTCTCCCGTCACATCGACGAGGCGGATGTAGCCGATGTTGGGATCGATGACCTCGGCGCGGGCGGAGCCGGGCGTCGGATGTGGCTCCGCGGCGGCGACCCTGGCATCGTTCGTCGAGGGCGCTGGCGGCGGGACAATCACCACGCCGTGGCCGAGGGCGTTGAGGAGGCCGTCCACCGTGGCTTCGTTGAGCAGTTTGTCATTGAGTTGGTCGCGATCGACGTAGTTCGATTTGAGGACGCTGATGACCTCGGTTGTCTCCCGCAACGACGAATCGGCAGTGGCCGCGCGGCAAAACAATGCCCCGCCGGCAACCACCAGCAAAACGCCTGTACTGATTCTCATGGCCGTCATTCTCATCGTACCTCGTTCCCCAAAAAACTTCCGTTCACTGACCGGCGGCAATGCCGTCACTTCCGCGCCGCACGGGCGGCAATATCGCGGCGAAAATGGGCGCCGTCAAAATGAATTTGCTCGACGGCTTCATACGCCCGGCGGGCCGCGCTTTCGATCGTGTTGCCGACGCCCGTCACGCCCAGGACCCGTCCACCATCCGTGACGGTCCGGCCATCGTCATTTCGCCGTGTGCCCGCATGAAACACGCACACTTTATCCGAGTTGGCTGCCTGTTTCAACCCCGCAATCGGCTGGCCCCGGTCATACGGGCCCGGATACCCGGCCGCCGCCATCACGACGCAGACGGCGGCGTCCGGCTTCCAAGCCGGTTGCCAGCGGTCCAGGGAACCGTCGATCGTCGCGTCCACCGCATCGACCAGGTCGGATTCCAACCGTGGCAGCACGACCTGGGTTTCGGGGTCGCCAAAACGGCAGTTGAATTCGAGCACCTGCGGGCCGCGCTCGGTGATCATCAAGCCGGCATACAGCACACCCCGGTATTCGATGCCTTCCGCCTGCAGTCCCGCCAGCGTGCGCCGAAAGATCTCCGCGACCTGCGCATCGAGTTTCTTGTCCAACACCGGCGTGGGCGAATAGGCGCCCATCCCCCCCGTGTTTGGGCCGCGGTCGCCGTCGAGCGCCCGTTTGTGATCCTGCGCGGAGGCCAATGTCCGAAATGATTGGCCGTTGACGAGCGCCATGACGGAGAGTTCTTCGCCACGCAAACATTCCTCGACGACGATTCTCGCGCCGGCCGCGCCAAAAACCTTCTTATCCATAATTTCGGCAACGGCCTGCTCGGCTTCTTCGACGGACGAAGCGACGATCACGCCTTTGCCCGCCGCCAAGCCGTCGGCTTTCACCACAATCGGCGCACCGACTTTGCGGAGGTGGGCGCGGGCGGCGTCGGCATTGCTGAAAATCGCGGCGGGTGCGGTCGGGACGTTGTATTTGAGCAGGAGCTGTTTTGAGAAGACTTTGCTGCCTTCGAGTTGGGCGGCACGCTGGTTCGGGCCGAAAATGCGAAGCCCGCACGTTTGAAAAATGTCCACGATACCGGCGCACAGCGGCGCTTCAGGGCCGACGACCGTGAGATCGATCCTTTCGCGGCGGCGAATGCAGCCAACGATGGAATATCGGTAGCAGCGATCGACACGCACTCGGCCAGGTCGGCAATGCCGGCATTACGGGGGCGCAAAAGAGTTTCGCGACCCGCGGGCTCTGGGCGAGTTTCCAGACGAGCGCGTGTTCGCGTCCGCCACTTCCGATGACGAGGATTTTCATGCCAACGTCAGTCGGCACTGTAGGTGAAAGCTTCCGCGAGGGTCAATCCCGGAGAAACAGGGCGAGGCGCGGACATGTGATCTTACGATTTTACGTGCGCTTGCGTCGGAGGAAGGCGACGAGGGATACGGCACCGAGTGCGGCCAGCAGAAGCGTGGACGGCTCGGGGATGAACTCGAACATGAAATTGTCCATGACGAAAATCACGCCGCCTCCGTTAGAAAACCGGCAGATTGGCCGCCATAAGAGTCGAAATAGAGTCGGTCGATATCGAGGTAGTTGAAGGTGAACAGGGTAGGGTTGGTAGCGCTGGCAACGACTATCGTATCGTATATCTCTTTTGCGCCGTTAAATCCCTCGACTTCGATGTTCAGGTTGCTATTCCACGCGCCTGTTAAATAGGCGCTGAAGAAATTAAAATTCGTCGCCGAATCAATCTCGGCGGGGTCACCGCCAGCGTTGAAGGCTACGTTGGAGGGCGACACCATCCCTAATAGTAGCCGTTCGTACCTACGTCGTTGGCGACGAGGATCGCGTTCAGGACCCAGAGATTACTCCAGGCGAGGCCTTGGTAGCCGTTGGGAATGTTACCTGATGGTACGGCGGACAGGTCATCGAATGTGGCAACGGTTTGCGAGCGGATAGAGCCCACAGAGAATGTGAAAAGTGCAAGGATAACGAGGGAGAACGGCAGGAGCTTAGACCTCATGGAATACTTCCTTTCTCTCGAACGATTGTAGCAAATAGAGTGGCCCGAGGCCAGAGAATTTGTGGCGGCCGGGCCGGCCCAATAAGGGTTGGGGGTGAGGCAGTTGTGGCGATAGCGGCGGCATACGCGGGCGACCTGGGACCTAACTGATAGTGGGCTGACTGCGTGTTCACTATCGCTCGATCCTGCCGACCAGTGAAAAGCACTGCGAACCGGGGCAGGTTAGGCTGCACGCACCCGGACATTCCGCTAGCTGGCCAGTGGAGGGGCGGATGCCGCTCGCGTTTACATCGCAACCTAGGGTGTCACAGTTGCTGACCACCCCGCTTGCGGTGTAGGGATAGGTGACCCCGTTGGACACCGAGTAAGGGGTCAGCGAGTAAGGGGTCAGTCATTGACTATTGACAATTTCGCCAGCTCATTCAGTTTGTTGGCAACGACTTTGTCGGTTGCCGCACGGGCTTGGAGTCGTTTGATGGCTTGCGTGACGCCACTGCCGTCGGCATACCCATATTCCTGCGCCAGCGCGACGCCCCGCTCGCCTCCAAGTTGTCTCCGTCAGT
>CAVYAC010000104.1:0-67242 GCA_963766065.1 uncultured Verrucomicrobiae bacterium | reverse complement strand
CGGCAGCGCCAGCCCAAACACGGTGCCGGTCGCCAGCAGCGCGATCAAGGCGCAGATCCACAGGATCTTCACCACACCGTGCAGTAACGAGAGCACCGGCAGCGCAATGCCCAGCCCGGGAGGAACGGGGGTCCGCTCGGCCCAATAGCCATGCCAATGGCGCCGCCACTGGTCCGCGTTCGCGCGCATTTCCCGGTCAAACGACATCCGCCACCCGCGCATTTCCCGCTTGAACCGCCGCTTCCATTCGCGGCGCGCCTTGCGGTCCGGGAAACCCTTCATCGCCTCGTAATACCCTTCTTTCGCGCGCCGGATGAATTCCTGCGCCGTCGATGGAGCGCCGAACGCCGCCGCCTTTTCTTCCGGCGAGTTCGCCTCGGGCACCACGATCGCCATCACCAGATAAACGAGCACCCCGGTGCCCCACACCATCGTCAATAGAACGAAGCCCAGCCGCACGAGGGTCGGATCGACGTTCACATACGCGGCGATTCCGTTGCAGACGCCGGCGATCATCGCGCCCTCGTGGATCCGGTAGAGCCGCCGTGGCGGCCCGCCGCGCCACGCCGCCCGTTCTTCTCCCGCCGTCTCCGGGCCGCTCGCGCCGCTCGGGGCGCCGGCGCCCTTCGCGTCCGGGTCCGCCGCTTTGCCCGAGTCCGCCTCAATCGGCCCCATCTCCGCCAGGACAGCGGCCACCTCCTTTGCCACGACCACCGTCTTGTAACTGCCCAGCAGCGCGCGGAACTTCTCCGCGATCGCCTGCTCGATGTCCGAGAGGATTTCATCCCGGTCCGGGTTGCCCTGCAGCCGTGCGGTCGCGGTCTCCAGATAGGCCCGCAGGGCATCATACCCGCCCTCTTCGAGCTGATACGCGGTGCCGCCCAGATTGATCGTGATAACCTTGTTCATGGTGGGGATTATCTCCGTGTTATTTTTGTCCCAGTTTTTTCACCGTCCCGTTGATCTTGCCCCAATACTCGAGCGTTTCACGCAGTTGCTCCCGCCCTTTCTCGGTCAGCTCGTAATATTTGCGGGGCGGCCCGGCCCCGGATTCCTTCCATTCGTAATCCAGGAGCCCCTCGCGCCGCATCTTGCTCAGCAACGGATACAACGTGCCCTCCTGGGTCGCGAATTCGGTCGCGCTCAGTTGTTTCAATATGTCCGCCACGTAAACCTTCTCCGCCGCGATGATTTGCAGCAACAGGAACTCGAGCAGGCCCTTCCGGATCGCGGAAAATTTTTCGTTCACGCTCATCGTCAAATATCAAGCAAGCTACCTTTGTATGACAAGGTAGCTGCCCGCCCCAACGATTTCAAGTGGAGAGTTTCCTTGTAAACAAATGGGGGGAGAATCGCGATTGATTGGGCAATTGCCGACGGCCCCACGCAACCGCCAACGGTTACGCCATTACCCTGCGCGCCGGTATCATTGTCATCTGCCCGGATCCCCCGCGGGCTTGCTCCCGAATGGAAACACGCTGTTGTCGAACGTGAATTGGTAGGCAACGTAGCATTGGAAGATCGTCGGGCCGTCAATCGACCGGCCGGCGGACAATAGCAAGTGATGCTGATCGCTGAAATCGATGACCGTGCCGATATTGAACGCCGTGCCGACGTTGGGAAAATCCACTTGCAACTGCGTTTGATGATACGCCTCCGCGCCGATCGCCACATTCGTCAGGACCTGCCACTGCAGCACCCCGCCGACAAACTCCCAATTCCTGCGCCCATCAAAGGAATTGATGCCGTAGCCGCCACCGCCATACGCCGTCCAGTCACCCCAACTCTTTTGCAGCCACACGGGCACGAACCCCTGTAGATGGCCCGTGCCGAGATTGTCCCGGCTGCTGCCCGTGGGAACCTCCAGCAGCGGGAACACACCCACTTGCGGCAGCCAATTCGTCTCCTGGATGAAGCGGAATTTCACGCCCAGTTCCGTGTCACCATAACCGTAATGCGCCGCGCCGACCGATGGCGCGTCGTACGCCAGCGGCGCAATCACGTGCAGTTGCACGTTGGAAATCACGCCGTAGTTCAGTTCGAAATGCGGCCCGGTACCCGACCAGTCGCCCGGCACCTTGGTGTCCTGCGAAGCAACGTAGAACTCCCAATGCTGATAATCCACCGGTTCGGGGTCGTCGGTGACAAACGGCGGGCCACCGTACGCGTTCCTGACGAAAATTGCGCCGAGGATTGCCACTCCTGCGACAACGGCCAGGCATCGTGTGGTTCGCATGCCGTCAATCGCCGATCAAATAGAACCCCACAATAACAAGTCCGCCCACCACCACTCCCGCCACAAGCGTCCCGATCAATCGATTGACGCTCATCTGCACTCCCCGTCCACCATTGGCCCGCGCGAACAGCCAGCCGAAGAATCCAAACACAACGAGAACGATGACACAGTGGGTCACCCAATGATGCCCGGTAAGTTTTTGCATCCCGGCTTGCACCGCCTGACTCTTCTCTTTCGCGATCACCAGCAACGCATTGACCACGCTGGCGAGCGCCGCGGACAACCCGAACGCGATCGTGTATTTCGAGACGCCGACGTTTTCCATGTCCGGGGTCATTCTTGGTCTTACTTCGCCAGTAACGCCACTTTCACTCCCATCGCAATGATTGCGCCTTCGCCCTCCATCAGTAACGCAACCAACGCAATCATGCCCGCCACCCACAGCACTACCCGACGCGCGTCTTTGTTTGCTGCCAGGTTGTTGGCCGCGGCAATCGGAAGATACGTCACCAGCACCAGCAGCATGATGACCAGATGTTCCTTCGTCTCCATGAAGAAACTGTGGGCGAACGGCCACGGTCCCTTCAGGATGATCGCCTTGTCCACCTTGTAGAAGACGACGTACCAGTAGCCGCCAATGCAAAATGCCACCCACATGAATACCGCCGCGGCTCGACTCATCCTTCTGATCCGCGCCTGGTTTGTCTCGGTGGCGTGCAACACATCGACGAATATCCACACCGCCGCAACGAGGCACGTCACCCCAAACAAAACATGCGCCATCAAGATCAGCTCAGTCATGGGTTTTCCCGGTCAAAACAATCTCCGCTCCGAGTCAACGTCGCCACCAAATCTTGCACATCCGACCTCAGAAGCAACCGCAAAGTGACAACCCCGATGACATTACCCTCACCGCCCCATCACAAACGCGACGCCCGGCTAGAACTGCAGCAACCGCACTATCCGTCTGACTTCCCGCATCATGCCCGCCAGGTGCCAGCCCAAATGCCGGTCCCGCCGCAGCGTCAGCAGATGGAGGATCATCCGTCCCCCGCCGCTTTGGGCGAGCCGGGCCTTTGTCGGCGCTTTCATCGAGGTCTATCAAAGCTAGGGATGTGCCACCACCGATGCAAAATCGTGGTATGTTGTGCCCAATCGACTGACCATGTTCGGATTCAAGACCAAACGCCGTCATCGCCTCCGTTCGCAGCCATTTCCCGCCGCGTGGCTGGCCGTCCTCCAGCGTAATGTCCCCCACTGCGCGCGGCTGACCCCGGCCGAGCAACACGAGTTGCAAGGAATAATCGAAGTCTTCATCGCCGAAAAAAACTTCGAGGGCTGTGGCGGTCTGGAAATGACCGATGAAATCAAGGTCACCATTGCCGCCTACGCCTGCATGCTCCTGCTGCATATCGAGCACCACGACTACTATCCCCGTCTCCAATCGATTCTGGTCTACCCCGATGCCTACCCCGTCCCCGTCACGCGCTGGGGTCCGGGCAACGAGATCATCGAAACCCACGAAATGCGCGCGGGCGAATCCTGGCGGACCGGCGCCGTGGTCATCTCGTGGAACCATGTCCTCCATCGGCCGTCGGACCCGAGCGGCGGACGAAACGTCGCCCTCCACGAGTTCGCCCACCAGCTTGACGGGGAAAACGGGTTCGTGGACGGCGCGCCGGCCCTGCCGAGGACTTCCATGTATCGCGCGTGGGCCCGTGTTCTCAGCAAGGAATACCAGGCGTTGTCCGAGGCCGCCGATGCCGATCGTCCGACCCTCCTCGACAAATACGGGGCCACCAATCCCGCCGAGTTCTTCGCCGTGGTGACCGAATACTTCTTCGAACAGCCTCAGCAGCTCCAAGAACGTCATCCGGGACTTTACGAGGAGCTCAAGCTGTATTATAGGCAGGATCCAAGCTAACACCGGCTCCGCCACAGGAACGGCGCAGCCAATGGAAGAATGAACAGGAGCGCACCATGCCATACTTGAGAATCACCACCAACCAGTCCATCGACGCCGACCAGAAGCGCGAGCTGTTGAAGGCCGCATCCTGGTTGGTCGCCACCGAACTCAGCAAGCCCGAGCAATATGTGATGGTGTCGGTGGAAACCCCGGTTTCCATGCTGTTCGCGGGAAGAAACGCTCCCTGCGCCTTCCTCGATTTGCGCGGCATCGGTCTGCCGGAGTCCAGGACCGGCAAGCTGTCCCAAATGCTCTGCGGCTTGATGCAATCCCAAATCGGTATCCCGCCGGACAGGGTCTACATCAACTTCGCCGACATCAAGCCCACCCTCTGGGGCTGGAACGGCAAAACCTTCTGACGGCGCTTTTCATTGCCAGCGGCTTCGCGCAACCGCTAACATGCGCCGTGCACATGGTGACGAACGCCCCGCCCCAGGTCGTCTTCGAGGACGACGACATTCTCGTGGTGGACAAACCGGGCGGGATGGTCTGCCATTCGGCGCAGCGCCCCGAGTACGGCTCGCTCGCGGACTGGTTGCGTGACCACGGCGTGCCGACTCCGCGCATGATCAACCGTCTCGACCGCGAAACGAGCGGCCTGATCGTGGTCGCAAAGAACGAGTCCGCCGCCAAAACGCTCGGGAAAGCCGTCTTGCGCCGCGAGATCGAAAAAGAGTATCAGGCGATCTGCTGGGGCGAATTCAAACAGGACCGGGGCGTGATCGATCAACCCATCGCCGTCAGCCAGACCTCCGTCGTCTACACCAAGCGCGTGGTGGACAGCGCCGCCGGCAAACCGAGCCGGACCGAGTTCGCCGTCGAAAAACGGTTACGCGGGTTTACGGTGGTCCGGCTGACACCGCGCACGGGCCGCGCCCATCAATTGCGTGTGCACCTAGCGTGGCTCGGTCATCCGATTGTCGGCGACAAAGTCTACGGGCCTGACGAAACGTTGTATTTGCAGTTCATCAAGGATGGAGTGACGAACGAGATGCTGGACAGGTTGCTCATGCCGCGCCACGCCCTCCACGCCGAGCGCGTGGCGTTTCTTCATCCGCGCACACGGGAACGCGCCACCTTCGCTGCTGAAATGCCCGACGACATGCAAACCTTCATCGAGGAGCGCGCGTAAGTGCTGTCCCTGCTCGACAACAAAGGCTTCCGGCGACTGTGGATCTCGCAAATCGCGCTGGCGCTGGGCGACGCCGTGATGCAGATGGGGTTGCTGGAATATTTCCGCGCGCACGGATATAGCGAGCGTACCGAGACGGCGAAAATGTTCTTCGCGGTCGCCCTGCCGGGCCTGCTGCTCGGGCCGCTGGCCATCGCCTATGTGGACCGCTGGCAACGGCGACACGTGCTGATCGTCAGCGATGCATCGCGGGCGGTGATTGTCGGCGTGATCGCCGCGTGGCTCTTCCCGGTCGTGATGGGTCGAGCCGCGTTCCGCAATCTGTTCGCTGTGTACATACTGATCCTCTTGATCGGGTCGATCACGACGTTTTACTATCCGGCCCGCTACGCGCTGATCCCCAACCTCGTCGGCAACGAGCGACTAATCCAGGCCAATACATTGTTCACCACCAGCCTCGCCATCGCCGGCGTCGGCGGCCGGGCCATCGGCGGGTTCGTGGCCGAGAGAATCGGCGTGGAATGGGCCATCATCTCCAACGCGGTCGCGTACATCGTCGCCACCGTCCTGGTCTGGCGCATCCAGATGGACCCGCATGCCACCACGGGCGGCGCCGATTCGAAAGAACCCGGCGGTTGGGGCGACCTGAAAACCGGGCTGGTCTATCTCTGGCAACACCACAGCGCGTTATCGCTGTCTCTGTTGTCTGCCGTGTTCGCTTTCCTGGCGGGCGTGTTCGCCGTCGAGATCGTTGGCTACACAATGGAGACGCTGGGCTTGCGGACCGGCGGGTTTGGCTATCTGTTGGTCGCCGCCGGCGCGGGCGCGGCTCTCGGCATCGGCCTGGTCGGACGCGGCAAATCGTGGACGAAAGCGGCCTGGTTGCCCTTCGTCCAATTGTTGCTCGTCGGCGCGGTGCTGATCCTGATGGGCCTGACCGCGCGCGTCTGGATCACCGTCCTGCTCCTGTTCGTGCTCGGGGCCATTGCCGCGACGATCCTGATTCCCATCGACGCCAAGCTGCAGGAGGAGGTTGACGACAAACGGCGGGGCGCGGTGTTTGCCGCCCGCGGGATGCTCACGTCCGCCACCATGATCGTGGCGTTCTGGCTGCAATTCGGCACCAAACTGTTTCAGCGCACCCCCGCGCCGCAGATCATGTTGTGGCTCGGGTTTGGCTCGATTGCTGCCGCGGTGCTGACCGTCGTGACGCTGCAACCGGGACGCCACAAACCGCCGTCGGCCAGTGTAGCTTGACCGGCTTCCCGCGCGTCGGTACAGTCGCGACACAGGACATCTGAGGAACGAATGCTGCAATACGTACTCCGTTTCGTCGCCGGCAAGGACCAGGGAAGGGAGTTTCCCTTGCCCCAGGACCTCTACATCGTGATCGGTCGCGTCAGCGACGTTGATGTGCTGTTGCTCGACGAAAAGGTGTCCCGCAAACACGCGAAAATCTCGACCCATGGCGGCAAGGTCGTGATCGAAGACCTCGCCTCCCGCAACGGCACGTTCGTCAACGGCGCCCGCATCCGCAGTACCGAACTCAAAGAGGGCGACCAGATCATCATCGGTTCGTTGACCATCAAGCTGCTGTCCATTACCGAACTGAAGCCGCGGGCGACACCATCCGCCGCGCCCGCCGGGCGCAAATCCCGGAAAGCCCGGTGACCGCCGGATCGGCGCTCATCTCGGGTTCCATCCACGAGATGCCGCTGCCCGATCTGTTGCAGCTCTTCAACGGCTCGCGCAAGAGCGGCGTCATGACGATCCGGTCCGATCGCGGCGTCGGCAAGCTCTACCTCCGCGACGGCCATGTGTACCACGCCGAGATCGAGAGCAACCCGATTGTGAAATCGCGCAAGGCGTTTTATCGCATGTTCGCCTGGACCGAGGGCACGTTTGACCTGCGGCCCGCCGGCGATTATCGCGCGCCGGAGGAAATCACAGAGTCCACCACGTCATTGATTCTTGAGGGCGTCCGCCAGTTGGATGAAATCCGCATCCTCGAACCAAAACTGCCGCGAAAAGGCGCGCGTCTGCACGCCGCCGAACCCCTGCCCGGCAATCTCCGCGACCTGGCGACCGAGGAGATCCAGCTCTTCCAACTCGTGCTCCACCACAACACGCTCGAGACCGCCGTCGATAATTTTCCAGGAACGGACTTCGAGGCCTACACCTGCCTCATGGACCTCTTGCGCCGGGGATTTATCACTTCTGGGTGAACGCGGGGGGCGGGCACCGGTAAAGCAGCGGTCAACAATACAAAGGATTGAGACAACCGCTGAATCTTGATAGGTTTTGGCGAGATCGGGAGGAGTATGAACAAAGGCAAGCTTATCCTCTTGTCGGTTTTTACGGCGTTCGTCGCGATTGATGTTGCCCTGCTGGCCGTGTATGGAATCAGGGGTGATACACAGCGTCTCGTCGCGACGGTCATTCGTCTTTCCCTGCTGTTGGTAAACTTGTTGCTGATTTACCGCGGCTATATCTGGGCACTTTGGTTGTTCTTGGTTTTAATTGGGGGTTACAGCATTGTGTCGATGGTCCTGGCCTTTTCACGGGGCCCACTCTTTGCCATTGCGGCTATATGCGGTTTCGTATGCATGTACCTGCTTGCATGGCCGCGCTCTGTTCGAGAGTTTCTTCGGGCTCAGAGAATCAAAACCCGCGGTTGAGGGCGCGGGGTCTAACTTCTCGGAAACGCATAAACCGGCAAGTATTCACTGCCGAAGCGGTGTTATTCGAGGGTTCCCGATCCCGCACCGAGCCCAGCCGCCCATCAAAACAACTCGTTCTGCTTCGTGCCGGGTTTCACACCGAGTTTCTTGTATGCCAATTCCGTCGGCACGCGGCCCTGCGGGGTGCGCTTGAGGTAGCCTTCCATGATCAAAAACGGCTCGTAGACTTCTTCGAGCGTGTCGGGCTCCTCGCCAACAGCCACCGCCAG
Organism: uncultured Verrucomicrobiae bacterium; assembly: GCA_963766065.1. Taxonomy (GTDB): domain Bacteria; phylum Verrucomicrobiota; class Verrucomicrobiia; order Palsa-1439; family Palsa-1439; genus Palsa-1439. The sequence continues at coordinate 58,958 of CAVYAC010000104.1, read as the reverse complement.
CGAACTGATGCCGACCGGCTTGCCGCCGAACTTGTGCACCAGCGTTTCGAGGATGCGCTTGTCCATCTCATCGAGGCCGTGTTCGTCGATGTCGAGCATCGCCAGCGCCTTGTCCGCGATGTCCTTGGTAATTTGCTTCGACTTGGCCTTCACCTGCGCGTAGTCGCGGACGCGTTTCAGTAGATTGTTGGCAATGCGCGGCGTCCCGCGCGACCGACCGGCGATCTCCGTCGCCCCGCCGTCGTCGATGTCCACGTTCAGGATGCGTGAGGAACGATGGATGATCGAGGTCAATTCACCGGCACTGTAATAATCGAGCCGCTCCGTGATTGGAAACCGCGAACGCAACGGCGCGGTGAGCAGTCCGCTGCGCGTGGTGGCGCCGATGAGCGTAAACCGCGGCAAATTCAACCGAACGCTGTGCGCGTTCGGTCCCTGGTCGATCACAATATCCAACCGGAAGTCTTCCATCGCGGGATACAAGTACTCTTCGACGACCTTTTGCAGGCGATGAATCTCGTCGATGAACAGCACATCGCCCTTGTCGAGCTTGGTCAGCAACCCGGCAAGATTGGCGGCCTTTTCGAGCGCGGGCCCGCTGGTGACGACGATGTTCACGCCCATCGCCTTGGCGAGGATGTGGGCCAGCGTCGTCTTGCCCAACCCCGGCGGGCCGCTCAGGAGAATATGGTCGAGGGGATCTTTACGCTGGCGCGCCGCCTCGACGGCCAGCTCCAGCCGCTCTTTCACCTTGCCCTGTCCCTGGAAATCGGCGAACAGACCGGGACGCAGCGACACGTCCAGCGTCTTGTCGTGAATGGTCTCCGTGACGAACCGCTCGGCCATGCGGGCAAGATGCGAAACGCCACTCCAAACCGCAAGACGAAAAGGCCGGGGCGGGCCGCCATTCAAGACGGGAAGATGTAGCCACGGCGCTCTGTCGCCGTGCCGGGATGCGCCCCGACGGAGCGGGGCGGCTACAACACGGATGCACCCGGTGCCCGTTTCGTTGTGACGGACGCGGCAGTTGGTGCTACGTTAGCGCTCGACGTGAGATTTTCGTCCAAAAATCTGGCGGCGTTTTACTATCAGTTGGGCACGCTGGTGCAGGCGGGCCTGCCGATCCAGAACGCGCTGCTGTCCACCCGGAAGACAGCGCCCCGGGCGATGCGATCCACCGTGGCGGTGTTGTCCGATCGCGTCAACGAAGGCGTGCCGGTGCACGAGGCGATGGAACGCTGCGGCCAGCGGTTCGCCCCGCTCGACAAACACGCCCTCGACGTGAGCGGGCGCAGCGGCGCGCTGGACGTTGGCCTGTTGTCGTTGAGCAAGTATTACGAGACCCGCGCGGCGGCGCGCAACAAACTCATCGCGGGTTCCATGTATCCGGTGTTGCTGTTGACCGTGGCGGTGTTCGGATGTCATTTCCCGTCGTTTTTCCTCGGCGCCGCCAACGGAAAACCCTACACCATGCTCGATTATGGGCGGGACACGGCCGGGGTTCTCGGTGGGCTGGTGCTGATTGGCGGGGGCGCCCTGTGGTTGCTGCGCTGGTCGCTACAGGTGCCGGGGTTGAACGTGACGGTGGACCGCCTGCTGCGGGCGGTGCCGGTGCTGGGACGACTGCGATTTGATTACGCGCTGGTCCGGTGGGTGTCGTCGATTCGCCTGATGCTGCGCGCGGGGATTGGCATTGTGCCCGCGCTGGAGTACGCCAGCCGCACGGTGGACAGTCCGTTGATCGCGTATGGTTACAAGAAGGCCGCGCCGCTGATCGGGACCGAGCTCCAGGTCAGCCAGGCCCTCGCGACAACCGACGTGTTTCCCGAATACCTCGTTCAATTTTGGGCCACGGGCGAACAGAGCGGCCGCATGGACGACATGCTCGATCGGTTGGAGGCGTACTACGAGGACCGCTGGCGCCGCAGTCTCGACCAGACCGTGACCTGGCTGCCGCGCATCGCCTACCTGTTTGTCGTGCTGTACACGGCGTATCAGATTCTCAGCATGTACAACTCGTACTTCAACCAGTACAACGAGCTCCTGAAATGAGTCGGCAGTGAGATGACATCGCGCAGATTATTCCTGGTCGCCGCCCTGATACTCGGCGTTTCGGCCTGCCGAACCACCACGTCACGGACCTGGTGGTTGTCGCGCCGCCGCCCGTCGCGCGCCAGGTCGCGCACGTGACCGAACTTCACGGCGAGCGCTTGGTGGACGATTATTACTGGCTGCGCGAGAAGGACAATCCCGCCGTTCTCGACTACTTGCGCGCGGAAGACGCGTACACGGACTCGTTCATGAAGCCGACGGAGCCGTTGCAGGAGAAAATTTATGGGGAAATGCTGGCTCGGGTCCAGGAGCCGGACGACACGGTGCCGTATCGCGACGGCGATTGGTTGTATTATCGCCGCACCGAGCCGGGGAAACAGTATCCCACGTACCTGCGCAAACAAGCGTCTACGAGCGCCGTCGAGGAAATCGTGCTCGACCTGAACGCCATGGCCGCCGGCAAAGAGTTCCTCGACGTCGGCGTGACCGAAGTCAGCGACGACGGCAATTTGCTGGCGTTCAGTACGGACGAGACCGGGTTTCGCGAATACTCGCTGTATGTGAAAGACCTGCGGACGGGCGCGTTGTTGAGCGAGAAGATTCCGCGGGTCAACAGCGTCGCGTGGGCGACGGACAACCAGACACTCTTCTATGTCACGGAGGACAACGCGAAGCGGGCCTATCGGGTCTGGCGGCACAAACTTGGCGAGAAAGAGGACATGCTGGTGTACGAGGAGAAGGACGCGCTGTTCTCGGTCGAACGTCAACCGGTCGCACAGCAAACGGTTCGTGTACGTCGCCATTAGCAGCAAGACGACGGACGAAGTCCGCTATCTGCGGGCGGATCATCCCGACGAGCCGTTGATGACCCTGACCCCGCGGGAGCAGGACCACGAATACAGCGCGGATGACGGCGGCGATTTGTTTTACATTCGCACGAACGACAAGGGGCGGAACTTCCGGCTCGTGACCGCGCCCATCGCCGATCCGCGCCACGAGAATTGGAAGGAAATCGTCCCGGTCCGCGACGACGTATCGCTCGACGATTTCGGCGTGTTTTCGCATCACGTTGCGCTGATCGAGCGGGCCAACGGTTTGCCGCAAATCCGCGTGTACGACATCGACTCGGGTTCGTCGCAGGCGATCGCGTGGCCCGAATCGGCCTACGCGGTCGAGCCGGGTGACAATGCCGTGTTCGACACGAATGTGCTGCGGATTACCTACGAATCCCTGACGACGCCGCTTTCCGTTTACGACTACGACATGACCACGCACGGGCGGAAATTGCTGAAGCGACAAATCGTGAAAGGCGGATACGATCCCAACCAGTACCAAACCGAGCGGATCTTCGCCACCGCCGCTGACGGGGTCCAGATCCCCATCTCGCTCGTCTATCGGAAGGACCTCAAGCGCGCGACGGGCAATCCGCTGTGGTTATATGGGTACGGTTCGTATGGGCTGCCCACCGATGTCTGGTTCTCGTCGGGCCGGCTGAGCCTGATCGACCGCGGCCTGATCATGGCGATCGCGCACGTCCGTGGCGGCGGCGAATACGGCAAGCGCTGGCACGATCAGGGGCGGATGCTGACCAAGCGCAATACGTTTACCGATTTCATCGCCTGCGCCGAGACGCTCGTGGCGCAGCATTACACCGATTCGCAGCACATGGCCATCGAGGGCGGCAGCGCCGGCGGTCTGCTGGTCGGCGCCGTGCTGAACATGCGGCCACGGTTGTTCAAGGCGGCGCTGCTGGAAATGCCGTTTGTTGACGTGATCAACACGATGCTCGACGAATCGTTGCCGCTGACGGTCGGGGAATTCGAGGAATGGGGCAACCCGAAGATTGCCGATCAGTACGCGTACATGAAGACGTACAGTCCGTACGACAACATCCAGCCGCAAGCCTACCCGGCACTGTTGGTGGAGTCATCGCTCAACGACAGCCAGGTGATGTACTGGGAACCGGCGAAGTACGTGGCCAAACTTCGGGCCACCAAGACCGATTCCCATCCGCTCTTGCTCAAGATGAATTTGCAACCGTCCGGCCACAACGGCAAGAGCGGGCGCTACGATGCCCTGCACAATACCGCTTTCGAATACGCGTTCGTCCTGACACAATTGGGAATCGAGCAATGACCGTTATGTCGTCCGCAGCGCCGTCCGGACGATTTCCTCGACGGTGGCTTTCGGGCCGGCTGTCTGGGCGGCGGTGAGGATCGCCTTGTGGGCATCGACCTGCTTGTAGCCGAGCGAGACAAGTGCCAGGACGGCATCGGTGAGCTTCTGTTCTTCGGGCGTGGCGGCGCGGCCCTTCGTCTCGAACGCCGCCGCCCCGCCGATCTTGTCCTTCAGCTCGACCACCAGGCGCTCGGCGGTCTTCTTGCCAATGCCGCGCAGGGTGGAAAGCGTTTTGGTGTCGCCGCTGGCAATCGCGCCGCGCAACGCCGAGATCGACGTGCTGCTGAGGATGTTGATGGCCAGTTTCGGGCCGATCCCGCTGATGCTGATCAGCAACAGGAACATCTCGCGCTCGTCGGGCGTGACAAACCCGAACAATTGCTGCGTGCCATCCTGGGAAACGACGTGGTGATACGTGAGCAATTTCACGTCCGCGCCCCGGGGCGGCAGCTTGTCGTAGCTCGACAGCGGGATGAACACGGCATAGCCCACGCCCTGGCAGTCCACAACCACATGCGTGGGCGTGGCATCCGCGAGCTTGCCGTGGAGATACGCAATCATTCCCGGCCAGTGTACCCGCGAATGCAGACGAATCAACGCGAATTGATGGGACAATCCTGCCGCGGGATTGTTCTGGCCATCATTCCGGCGAGCGGATCCGGTAGTACCGCGACGGGTTGCTAGTCGCCGCACCCATGTCCCAAAAATTCGTCGTTGTGGTGGTGACGACAAGATTGGTCACGTCGATGAAGCCATTGGTCGAGAAACTGCCGCTGGCATCCGCACCGGCAGTGACTTGGACGATGTTGTTGGTTCCGGTGGTATTCCACGTGATCAACAGGTCGATGGCGTTGGTCGGCGTGATCGACGTGATCTGGAATGGCGCAAAGTTGGCTGTCAGGGTCTCATTCCCGGTGAGAGTGAAGCTGTAACTGGCTGACGTGCTTACAACGATGCCGTTCTCCGTCCAATTGGCGAAGGTGTAGCCGATGTTGGCGGTGGCGGTTACCGTTTGTGAACTGTCCGAAGCAAATGAGCCACCACCGGTGGCGGTGCCGCCATCGGCTGGAGATGCGTTGACAATCAGCGTATAAAATTGGGTTGAGGTGTAGGTCAGGCTGTCGATCAGCCAGTCAGAATTAACGCCGCCGCCAGAGCCTAGGAACACGAGTTCTGTAACATTTGAGAGGTTGGCGGAAAGAAAATTATAGCTTGAAGGTGAGAGGTTCATGGAAACTTCTCCTACCAACCCGCCTCCGGCGTCATATCCATAGACGGTAATGGTCGTGGCACTAAAGCTGGCGAAGGCGTCGTCAATCCCCCAAGTGGTGAAGTCCGCACCCAAAAATGTGAAGGGTGAACTTCTGAGAAGAACTGCACTTGCCCCGTATGTTGAAGATGCCGCACCGCCAGAAGGTGCGCCATATGAATTGCCATAGGCTGCGTCCCAGAGACCATTTGGGATCACTAGCCATCCACCCGTCGGCCAAGTAAAGCCACCATAATTCGTTGGCATGGAAATTTGGGACGTGCTCACCAATGGCCCAAAATTTAGGACATCGGCAACACTGGAAGTGAGCTGAAAAGAAAGCGTTATAAGTATGGCAATTGTGGTTTTGCTTATGCCAAACAATATTTCTGCCCTCATAAACCGACTTTTCCCATATGGCCCCCACCGGCGCCATCTTGTTTGTCTCCCTCCCGCGTGGTCGCCAGTATGCCACATCCGATATGGCTTTCAAGCCAATTGAGCGCCTAAACACGCTCTAAATTTGTTTGGCCGGTTTGATCTGGACGCCGCGGCGGTTGTGGGCGTGGCAGATGGCGAGGGCGAGGGCGTCGCCGGCATCGGCTTGGGGGATTTCCGGGAGTCCGAGCATCGCCTTGACCATGTTGCCGACCTGGGTTTTACCGGCGCCGCCGAGGCCGGTGACCGCCTGCTTCACTTTCCGCGGGGCATACTCGTAGATCGGGAGATCGTTCGCGGCGGCGGCAGCGATGACGACTCCGCGGACCTGGCCGAGCGTGAACGCGATGCGCGTATTTTGGACGTAGACCAATCCTTCGATCGCCACCGCGTCGGGTTTGTGTTCGTCGATGAGTTTCTTGACCGCGTCGCCGATCCGCACCAGACAGCGGGACGGAAGGAGGCTCGGCGGGTTCTGGATGTGCCCATGACAGAGCGCGGACATCTGGTTGCCGCGCACTTCGACGACGCCGAAGCCGGTGCTGCGGAGGCTGGGGTCAATGCCGAGGATGATCATCGTACCAGACGGCGGTCGCTTCGGCTGCGCTCAGCGCAGGCTCCGACCGCCGCTACAGTTATGCGGCGGGGGCGGTTGCCCGCTCCATGATGTCGTCGGGGATATCGTAATTGGAATAAACGTTCTGGACGTCGTCGTTGTCTTCGAGCGCGTCAATCAGCCCCAACACCGCGCGGGCGGTCTTTTCGTCGGTGACGGACACCGGCGTGAGCGGTAATTGCGCGATCTCGGCCAACTGCGGCTTGATGTTTTTCGCTTCGAGCGCCTTGTGAACCGCCTCGAACTGATGCGGGTCGGTGAGGATTTCGTACGTGTCCGGGTGCGTGATCATGTCTTCGGCGCCCGCGTCGAGGGCGAGGGTCATGAGGTCGTCTTCCGAAATCTGTTCTTTCGGAACCACGATCTGGCCTTTGCGATGAAACAGGTGCTTGACGGCACCCACGCCGGCCATGTTGCCGCCGTGTTTGGTGAAGATCATCCGAATCTCGGAAGCCGTGCGGTTCTTGCTATCGGTGAGCAACTCCACCAGCAGGGCGACGCCACCGTGCGCGTAGCCTTCATAGGTGATTTCTTCGTATGTGACACCGGGGAGTTCGCCCGTACCCTTCTTGATGGCGCGGTCGATGTTGTCGGCGGGCATGTTGACGGCGCGAGCTTTCATCAGGATGGTGCGCAATCGGGGATTGAAACCGGGGTCGCCGCCGCCGTGTTTGGCGGCCACGGTCATCTCCTTGCCGAGCTTGGCGAAGACCTTGCCGCGTTTGGAGTCCACCACGCCCTTGGTGTGCTTGATCTTCGACCACTTGGAATGACCTGACATGGTGGACAAATCTTAGCTTGCCGACGGTCGGTTTTCCATATAATTTATCGGCGTCCTGAGCCGCTTGTGCGCGGGTGGTGGAATTGGCAGACACGTACGTTTGAGGGGCGTATGGCGAAAGCCGTGCAGGTTCAAGTCCTGTCCCGCGCACCACTTCAAAAACACCAATTGAACCGTGTGACTGATACCGTTTAATGGCCGTTTAGGCCACTTATTCGTAGCCAAAATGCGCAAAAATTGCGCGGCTATTAATACCTAGCCGACACGGCATCCGGTCGGCGCTCTGACCATGAGCGATCTCAAACAGCCGCTGCCTCTCATCCGAGGTTGATTCCTGTACTCTTGCTCTCGACGCCTTCGCTTTCTATCTTGACTCAACGGCCCGCCATAGGTGGACGGCGGGAATATGCTCCGTGGCGTATCAGAGCCACTTCCAAAGTCTCACGTACCACGGAGCGGGCGGTTGAGAAGCAGGCGGAGGTGTAGGCGTGGCAGGTTGTGCTGGTGCCGGCGATGGCGGTGGCGGCGCGGCGAATGCCTGAGCGCTGATACGCAGGTTGGACTTCAAACATGAGACCACGTCGTTTGCACACTTCTCCGCGGCGATGGAGATTTCTTCCTTCAGTGGTTTGTGGTTGTCCGCGAGCAGTTGCAAATTCGTCTTCTGCGACCTATAGAGGAAGTGTCTCAGAAAGATCTTTTGCCCGCGCGAGTCCACCACGATTACGTCGCCGGCACAGACGAGACCCGTGTTCCACGTAAGCGAAATGCCCTTGGTGTCAACGACAATCAGGGCAGCGTCCTTGGATGTGTATCCTTTCTTGACAGGAGCCTCGACCGATGTGGTCGGCGGCCAGCCGGAAATCTCCTCGCCGGCCATGCTGACGAAATCCTTCGTCATCAGTTCACCAAAATCCGGGATCCCTCTTCCGGCATCATGGGAAGCATTGACGTAGATAATGACTCCCGCGATGCAGGTCACAAATGAGATTGAGCCGATGGCGATACATATGGCTGCGGATTTGGGCATGGATTCCAGGGCAGGCGTTTTGTATCGGACGACGGTGATTTTTTGTACGGAGTCGAAGTTGCGTCTTGTCAGGTCAAGATTCGGCGGCGGCGTAGTTGCGCAGCCCTGGAGCAGAAAGACGCAAATCACCAGCATCAACAAACCCGGCTTCGAGAACATTGGTTTCATGATTTCTCCTTGGTTGGTTGGCACCTGAAACGAGTGTCTCGATGCTTTTTGACCGATTTGTAAGTGAAGCTCTTCGTCATGAATTTTGCGTCAACGACCAGCCGCTGTCTTCGGCCAGATCAAGGGTTCCCACCCGAAACCAGCGTCCAGTTCGTCTTCACAGATTTATGAGTGAAGCTCTTGGTTTTGAACTTTCCGTTGACAGCGGCACTTGCTTTCCCAGTGATAGTATTGGTCTCCTTGTGCGGTACGCCATTCTCCATGGAGATGTTGCCTAATTTGATGCTCTGGATTGTGACCGTGAGATCCTCAAGGGAAACCCCGGCATCCGCAGCCGCATCTTCAATTAGATCGACCTCATTGCTTTCGACGGCTGACAAACCATTGGCATCAAGGGTAAGCGCCATCTGCTTGCCATTCTTCACCAATGTATATGTTCCCGTGTAATGATACGTCCCGTCATACAGGTCAAAGGTTCCAGTAAAGCTTCCAGTACTCGTAAACGTACAGGTTTGAGATGACGCGGAAGAAGCGTGGCCCACGCCGCTCAGTGCAAATGTGTCTTCTGAAAGTACGCTATAGACTACAGGAACGCTCGCACTGGCTGACTGGGTAACTGTGAACGTCTGGCCAGCGATCGTGACCGTGCCCGTGAGCCCGATGCTGCTCGTGTTGGGGGCAACCGTGTACTCGACCGTTCCATTGCCGGAGCCGCTGCTGCCGGAGGTGATGGTGATAAAGCCGTTGTTGCTGGCGGCCGTCCACGAGCATGAATCGGACGCGGTAATGCCGACACTGCCGGAACCGCCCGCGGCCGGGAGGTTGATGCTTGTCGTGCTCAGCGTGTAGCCGCAGGCTTTGGCCCCCGCCTGGTTGACGGTGAACGTCTGCCCGGCAATTGTCATCGTGCCGACCTGCTCGGTGCTGTTCGTGTTGGCGGCGACGCTGTAATAGACCGTCCCGTTGCCGGAGCCGCTGCGATCCGAGGTGATAGTGATGAAGCCCACGTTGCTGGTCGCCGTCCACGCGCAGCCGTTGGATGCGCTCACGCTAACGCTACCGGAGCCGCCCGCGCTGGCGAACGTCGCGTTGGTGGCGCTCAGGGTATAGCTGCAAGGCGCACCGACCAAACTGAACATGAACACCGTGCCGCAGCCGCCTTCGCAATTGGTGCTCGTCCCGCCGGTCCCGGTCACCCCATAGAGATTGCCGTCGTTGCCCTGGAAGGACAATACGGGCCAGCCGCCGTCGGCACCGCCGCTAAATTTGTAGAGTGTCGTCAAGGTGCCCTGCGGCGTCAATTGGAAGATCGAGCCATAGCCACTAACGTAATTCGTGCTCCCGCCCACGGCCGTGCCGTAGAAGTTGCCGTCGCTACCTTGGAAGGCCAATGTAGGCCAGCCGCCGTCGGCACCCTCGCCAAATGTGTAGAGGTTTGTCAAGGTGCCCTGCGGTGTCAGTTGGAAGATTGAGCCACAGCCAAGGCAAGCCGGCCCCCCCAAGACCGTGCCGTAGAAGTTGCTATCGCTGCCCTGGAAGACCAACTGAGGTCCCGATCCGTCATAAAAGGTCCAAAGGTTGGTGTAGGCGTCCGATGGGGACAACATGAATACCGAGGCGTGTTCACCGCCGCCGTTATTCGCAGTCGTGCCGTAAAGATTACCCTGGCTATCCATGACGTTCACCTGGCAATAGGGTTGTGACTGCAGGCTTTCAGAGCCAAACCCATAGGGAGTCTGGATCTGACCTGAACCGCAAAAATAGAACAACTCGCCGCACCCGCAATCAGGGCCACACCTGAGACCACCAGTCCCTCCGCTTTGGGTTGACCCAAAGAAGCAATCGTCGGCGCTGGCGAAGAAGAACGAGATCGGGAAACCTCCGAGAGAGCCCCCGGAAAATTCGAAGCTGCTGAAATCGCCCGCAGGAGAGATTTGGAAGATCGTGCCGCAACTGCCTCCGTGGCAGTCTGTGGTGAACGTGCAGTTATTCGTCCCGCCGTTGTAGGTCGTGCCGTAGAAATTGGTGTCGTTTGCTTGCGCGAAATAGTTCGGCGAATACCCGTCAGCGCCGCCAGTAAAACTGTGAAGTGTGGTCAACGAACCTTTGGGCGTGAGTTGAAAGATGGTGCCCAAATTGTACACCCCGCCGGTCAAGGTCGTGCCGTAGAAATTGCCGTCCAGGCCTTTAAGCATTATGTTCGGAGCGCTGCCATTGGTGCCGTTAAACGTAAACAGCGTGGTCAGTGCCTGCGCACTGGCGCTGCCTGCCCGGCCTGTTACGACCAAGACCATGATCACGACGAATGCTCGGATCGTCTTCATCACGTTTCGCCTTTCTCTTTGTCGCGGCTCGGTTCCACGCCTGTGGGCGGTTTTGCCCATTGAGGAATGAACCGCCGCAACGGGTGATTTGATGATGGTTTCATGGCATCGGGCTGGATCGCTGCATAACGAGCCGCACGGGGCATACTCGTCGTGAGCGTAGCTTAGGGAAGAAGCAAAAGACTGCCGCAGGCGTTTAGCACCAAACCCGCCTCTTACAACCAATGTTTGGTTCGAGCCCATTCGCGCGCCGACTCGAACCCAAAACAGGATGGCGAGCATCGTGGCTACGCCTTCCTCGCCAAGGTTGGAGACTATCACTGCATCAATCCTACTGGCAAGCAAATTCAGGCTTCTAGGGTTGGCTCATTAGGCCGAATCGGCGAGCGAACACGGTAGTAGCGGGTCGGCCTGTTGGTCGCTGCACCCACATCCCAAAGATTCGTCGTGGCGGTCGTGACGACGATATTGGTCAGGTCGGTGACACTGTTCGTCGAGAAACTGCCAGCGGCTCCCACGCCTGGACCGACTTGGACGATGTTGCTGGTCCCGGTGGTGTTCCACGTGATCAACAGGTCGTTGACGTTGGTGCGAACAATGGAAGTGATCTGGAACGGCGGAGGCGGGGGTGACGGACGGAGGCAGAGGCGGCAAAAACAGGGCAAGCCGCCTGCTGCTAAGGGGCGGCTTATGAAGAAACGTCTGCAAAAACTTGCTTACGTGGTCACAAACAAATCGGGTCAGGGCTTGGTCGAGTATGCCCTGATTCTGGTTTTGATTTCCGTGGTCGCAGTCCTCATTCTCCAGGGGCTCGGTACCCACGTCAACAATACGCTGTTGACCGTCAACTCAAACCTGCTGTGACCGGAGGCTAAGGACAGTTGCCGGGGGAACGGGAGGCATGACGGCGGCGGCCAGGAAGCGGCAAATGCCCTCGACATTTCTGGCAGATGATTGTCTACCGGATTTGGGAAGTTTCAGGAACCGTTGTGGATGTCCCCGCCCCTGTCGGAGGACTAATATACTTGCCGTCACCATGCACGATGGGGGGTGGGGACTCTTTCGGTCGGCGGAATCGTCCCCGCAAACCCGCAGTCTTAGTAGATTCCCCAGTCGATGCCGACGCCGGCGATTCAAACTGACGCGCCGCGACGGTCCCATGCTCCTCCTCAGCCGGATACGAAGAACGATCCCCAAAACTCTGCGGGGCTCATCCGGATAACGAATGCGACCAACAGGTCTGGACGCTAATCCATCTGATAGAGGTCGAGAGTCACGGTTGCAGACTTGGTCTTTTTTCCGACCTTATACGAATACTTCATAGTCGTTGTTCCCACAAAGGTGAAGTTCGTGGGGGCGGGCGTTCCCGTCGGCAAGGTTAGATAAGCACCTTGGACTAGTCCAATTCCCGCCGGTCCCTGTGGGCCAGTGGCACCGGTTGCTCCGGTGGCTCCTGTTGCCCCTATGGCTCCCGTGGCTCCCGTGGCCCCCGTGGCTCCTGTGGCCCCCGTGGCTCCTGTGGCCCCTATGGCTCCCGTGGCTCCCTGTGGGCCAGCCGGTCCTTGCGGGCCCGTTGCGCCTGTAGCCCCCGTCGCCCCAGTCGCACCCGTTGGCCCCGCAGGTCCTTGTGGGCCGGCAACGCCGGTGATGTTTGTTGTACCGAGTTGCCCGTCGGGGGTCACGGCGACCACCGTGCCGCCCGACAAACCCGAATTCTCATAGATCCCAGTGATAAACGTGTTCGTATGGGTGCCTGGCGTGCCGATACGAATGGTACCGGATTCGTAGTTATCACCCGTGTTGCCAATATAGATGTTGTAGTCACCCGAGACAAGATCGCCGCCCGCGTCATATCCTAATGCGATATTGAAGTTGCCGTCCGTGTTGCCCTGGAGCGCGTCGTCGCCGACGGCTGTGTTCTCCGCGCCGTTCGTGTTGTTATAGAGCGCTTCGTAGCCGTCGGCCGTGTTCCACGAGCCGCTCGTGTTGTGCTGAAGCGCGCCGCCGCCGTTGGCCGTGTTGTAGGAGCCGCTCGTGTTGTTTACGAGTGCTTCGGTGCCGTCGGCTGTGTTCTGCCAGCCGCTCGTGTTGTCATACAGCGCCTCGAAGCCGTTGGCCGTATTCCAGGAGCCGCTCGCGCTGTTATAGAGCGCCATGTAGCCGTTGGCCGTGTTGCCGCTGCCTTCCATGTTGAAATAGAGCGCATAGTAGCCGTTGGCCGTGTTGTACGAGCCGCTATGGTTGGCAAAGAGCGCTTCGTAGCCGTTGGCCGTGTTGTCGGAGCCGCTTGAGATGCCCTGGAGCGCTGCGTAGCCAATGCCCGTATTATTCGAACCGGTCAACGTGCCGTTGCCCGCGCCCAACCCGAACTCATTTTGTGCGCTGGCCACGCACGCCAGCCCTACGACGGCCATGATGGTTAAAACTGTAGTCTTCATCTACTGATTCTCCTTTCGGTGGATAAGAGGGGTCGCAGTCGCGTTGTGTTGAACTGTTTTCCGATGCAACCCGCATGGTTGGTTGAGTGAAACGAGCGGCTTCTTCATGATGGTGTTCTCCTTGCGTGCGAAAGGCACGCGGTTGAATTGCGTGGATGGTGACGGGCGCTGACGGCACGCTCGTCGGAAACATACGTCAGGTAAGAGGCAACAGGGGTCAGGCAGGCGTTCGATAGCAGACACGCCCGTCAGGACGGAACTATGGTTCGAGTACATTCTCGCCGCCGACTCGAACCCGAAACCGGGCAGGCGAGCGTCTTGGCTACGTCGCCCTCGCCAATTGTGAAGGCTTTCACAGGCGCACAGCGGAGTCAACAAAAATCTGGCTCGTGCGCTAACGGGTTGTTGTCCAGCCGCAACAATCCCCAAGCAGCAGATGCGTACCCGCCAGACAAATACCAATAATTTGCCATCCTCGATTCGCTTCTGCGTTTGCGGGCTGAGACCGCCGTCCAAAGACGCAACCTTGGGTTCTCTGCCACCGCGCACCAATTCACAAGCACCAATAAAAGCGCCATTTTTTGCAACTCCTGTTGCCGGCAACCCATTCGCATAACTATCTGGCATAACAAATCCCCCCATATCCACCCGCGTCCCTGTGCCAATTTAAGGGGCCATGGCGGGCGATTTAGAAGGGGCGTGGCGATTTATGCGGTGGTGGTCAAGTCTCTGGAGAACACGAGGCGCGCGCACTGGTCGCTGGCGGGGAGGCGGCTGAGATGCTCTCTCGGCAGGACTGGCCTACCACCCCATTGTCCCCTCGTCGGCGCACGAAAACCCGCGTTGCTGACGCTGAACGAGTCAATCAGCTCGCGGACGCAACCGCCTTGGAGATAGCGGTGCGCAGCGTGTTGATCGTCACGGGCTTTCCGACGATGAAGTCCACGCCTATGGGTTTCTCGTCAGCGGCGTTCATCATCGAACCAAAACCGGTGAGCATGACGACCGGTACTTTGGGTGCGGTGGATTTGATTGCGGCGGCGACTTGATCACCGCTCATGCCCGGCATGGCGCGATCTACCAGCACAAGGTCAAACCGACTGTTACGGAATTTCTCCAGACCGTCGTGGCCACTATCGGCAGCCTCCACGATGTGTCCGTCAATCTTCAGATACTCGCCAACGATATTGCGCACCACGGCTTCGTCATCAACCACGAGGATGTGAAGGTGCTGGGTCACACTCGCTGGTGTTGCCGAAGGCCCGACCTGCAGCCTGGCCGACTGCACCGGCAAGTGGATGATGAAGGTCGTGCCCTTGCTGATTTCGCTCTCAACATCAATTGTTCCTTGGTGGCGCTGGATGATGCCGTAGACCATGGACAGGCCAAGTCCCGTGCCGTGCTCGCCTTTGGTGGTGAAAAACGGCTCGAGGCAGCGGCGACGGACTTCCTCGGTCATGCCGGTGCCGGTGTCGCCGATTTCCAGCACCACATAGCCGTCGTCGCGGTAGGTGCGGATGGTGATGGTGCCGCCGCGTGGCATGGCATCCACGGCGTTGAATAGCAAGTTGGTCAACGCTGCGCGCAGTTCGGCGGCGTTGCCGGCGACAAGTGGAACCTCTTGCATGTCGGTGCGCACATTCACTGCGATGCATCGAGCTTGGGCTTCGACCTTCCACTTGGGCTCTGTCAGCGTGACGGCCTCGCCAATAATATCGTTGATATTCACGGGAATATGGGCTTCCTGTTCCTCACGGCGGCGATAAAACTCGCGGAGGCGGTCGACGACCCTGCTGGCGTCCTGCGCGGCGGTGTTCATCATCATAATGTGGCGAATGGCTTTTTCCTTGTCGTCGAGTTGTCCAGGCAGATGGAGCAGCAGTTCGGTGCTGCCGAGGATGGCGGTCAGCGAGTTGTTGAAATCGTGGGCGATGCCACTGGCCATCGTCCCCAGCGCGCTCAGGCGTTCCTGTTGCATGATCCGTTCTTGAGCGGCTTGCAAGTCTTCCAAGGCCTCTTGCAGTTGGCGGTTGCTTTCCCGCAGCGCTTCATCGGCGCACTTGCGCTCGGTGACGTCGCGAAGGACCCCCACAGCATGCCAGCCACCCCCGATCCGAACGGCGGACAGCGACAGTTCGACGGTAACCTCACGGCCATCCTTGCGTCGCGCCTCCAATTCCATCTGCTTCCCAACGGCATTCCCGTGTCCCGTCCGCTGAAACTCCGGGAACGCCTTCTGGTGCGCGTCTTGATAACGCGGGGGGGCGATCAGTTCGTGCAGGTTCCGACCGATGGCCTCATTCTGTGCGTACCCCAGAATGCGCTCAGCCGACGGATTCCAGAAAGTCACGAGCCCCTGCGGGTCCATCATCAGGATGGCCTCCTGTGCCGAGTTCGTGATGGCGTCCAAAACGTCTTGTCGCCTCTGTGCTTCGTCCGCCGTCCGACTGCGTGCAGTGACATCCTGCTTGATGGCAATGAAGTGGCTGATCTCGCCGCGGTCATTGCGCACGGGGGTGATCGTCATCTCCTCGGTGTACTCCGTGCCATCTTTGCGACAGTTGATGAGTTCGCCGTGCCAGACGTTGCCCGCCTTGATGGTGCGCCACAACCCGGTGTAGAACGCCGCGTCGTGCTTGCCGGATTTGAGGATCCGCTGGTTCCTGCCGAAGGCCTCCTCGCGTGTGTAGCCGGTCAACGCGGTGAACGCAGAATTGAACCAGAGGATGGTGCCGTCGGCGTCGGTGATGGTGATGGCGTTGGCCGCTGCTTCCAAGGCGGCACCCTGCAACCGCAGGCTGTGTTCGGAGCGCTTGCGTTCGGTGATGTCGCGAACGATCTCCTGGTATCGGCCATCGCCCAGATCTCCGACGATCACTTCCACGGGGAAACAAGAGCCGTCCTTCTTGCGGATGGCGCGCTCGTAGCGCACGA
The DNA here is from genome assembly GCA_963766065.1 of uncultured Verrucomicrobiae bacterium. GTDB lineage: Bacteria > Verrucomicrobiota > Verrucomicrobiia > Palsa-1439 > Palsa-1439 > Palsa-1439. The sequence continues at coordinate 42,750 of CAVYAC010000104.1, read as the reverse complement.
TTGATCCATCGCGAACCGCCTGCCGCTCTCGCGCAACCTTCTTGCGTTCTTCCGGGATACCGGTCTCTGCGATGTTTAGCTGGCACAACTCTTCCGACGTATAGCCAAGCATGTGGCAGATGGCGGGATTGACGAATCGGATGTTCCATCGCTGGTCAGCAATCATGATCCCATCGACGGATTGCTCGACCAGAAGGCGATACTTCTTCTCGCTCTCTTCAAGGGCAGTCACCGCCTTTTTGCGCTCGGTGATGTCCCTGACCGTTGCCTGGTGAAACACCTTTCCATCCCGCTCCATCCTGGTCAGGAGCACCTCGGCAGAGAACTCCTCGCCGCTCAAGCGTCGGTGCGTCCATTCAAAGAAATGGGAGCCCTCGCGGATGGCCGTCGCAATCATTTCCCTGGCTTTCTCGGCGGAATCGCGCCCGTCCGGCTGCCGCTCGGGAGACAGTTCCCACGGCATGCGAGAAAGCAACTCTTCCTTGTTCTTCGCCCCATATATCTTCACTGCCGCCAGGTTTACGGAGGTGATCCTCCCCAAAGGCGGCTCCGCGATCATGAGAGCGTCACGGGAGCTTTCGAAGAGATCCCGGTACTTTTCCTCGCCTTTGCGCAGTGCCTCCTCGGCCCGCTTGCGCGCGGTGATGTCCTGACCGATGCCACGAAGCTTCGTGACCTTGCCGCTGCTGTCTCGTACGGGGATGCCGATGCTGAACAGGTAGCCCTCCTTGCCGTTGGGCGTTACGAAGTGCGAGTCGACTTCGAATCTTTCACCGGTTTCAACGGCTTGCTGAAGGAGTTGCTGCAATCGCGCAGAGTCTTCCGGCACGAAGTAGGTCAGGAATGTTTCGAAGGCCGGTGTCCCGTTGGCCGGGTCCAGTCCAAAGAGCGCGAAGGTCTGTTGCGACCACCGGATTTGCCGGGTCGCCACGTCGAATTCCCAGTCACCGATCCTGCCGAGGGCTTGCGCCTCGTTGAGCCGCTCCTCGCTGTCGCTCGGGATTCTCTGCATCTCTTGGTGCTCGGTAGGACCTCGGTTCGTTGCTAGTGAATAACGTCGCTCACGTTCGCCGCAACCAGCCCCCGGAGCACGCGGACCCAACACAAGGCGATTTCTTCCAGCAAAGCGCTCACGAGATTCCGTCTTCCCTCGGATAACATTCGCGACAGCTCGGCAAAACCGGCCTCAGCCCGCGCACAGAAGAATCCAGCCAGTTCCCGCCGCTGTTGTTCGCGCACAGTGCGGGCGACCCGTATGATGGCCGCCTGCTTATGAATCGCGATTAACCAATCCGTCACGCCGGAGCGGCTGTGCCCACTCCCTGATCTCGGCTGTTCGTCCAAGAGCGCAAGCATTTCCCCGTGTTCGAGCAATTCCTCCCGCAAAGCGCAAATGAGTTTCTCGGTCGCATCTCCAATCCCGAGGTTTTCGTTGTTCATTCTCGTCTCCTTCCGTTTTCTGCTTGCCGTACGCGGCGGGTTAGGATACAGAAATTGACTTTGCATTTGTGACCGGGGCTCTTGTATAGAATTTTCTATGCCCGAGACCAATAATTTATAGATAAACCTTGTTTTTGCCCGTGTTTGGTAAAAATCTACGGCAGGCGCTCGAAAGACGGGGGGTTTCACAGACTGCGGCAGCGGAGCTGCTCCAGATTCGGCAGCCGTCGCTCCATTACTATTGCAATCTTGTCAAACCTCCCCGTGACAAAACTGTCCGGTGGTTGTCCTTTCATTTGGGCATCCCGTGTGACGAGTTGCTGGGCGGCCCGCCGTCATGGCTGGCCAAGGGTGCCGCAGGTAAGTACGGCGGGGCCGATCCGTTGTGGTGGAATAGTCTGAAGCGGCGCTGGCGGCGCCGCAACAATCGATCTGAATTGGAATTGTCGATCCGTGTCTTGTTCCCGGACAATGCCGACGCGATCGTTGCCTGGCTCAATGGCAACAATCCAGCTTGTCCGGATTCGCTCCGCACGTCGAAGCCGGTGATCTGTAAGGCCGCCACACGACCAATGGCTGGGGTCGATGTTGAGGCGACGAAAGGCGGAGAATCCAATGGGGGAAGCCAACCAGCAGGATCTGCGGCTGATTCTTGACGGTCGTTTGAAGTGAGGGTTACACGGTGTCAAGTTCACGTCCGATGCCGGGCTATTGGCTTACCGGGAACTCGATGGGGCGCTGGGATTGATTGTCCTGGGGAGAATCTGCTGAGTCGGTTGGCATACCGGATTCAGTTGTTCTGGTGAGAGGGTCGCTCGACTCTCCACTGCAGGTAAGCCTGATCTTGGGAATAGCAACCGATCGTTTCCTGGCAACTTTGGCGGCGGGAAATAGGGCGGCACGGATTTTCATCGGTTGGCAAAGATGCAGAATAGTAGGGTGATTTCCCGGTCGGAAATAGGGAATCTAGTAATTTCCGGTTCTCCATGAATGCCATTAGCGTCTGGTGTTATGAAACAGACGTTGATTACGCCGCCCGTTCCCGACAGCTTTCCCCACCGGATCTCGCTGCTTGTGGTGGAATTGCTCGGGCCGGACTTGGTCATGTTGTTATTCCATGAAAGACAAGTGGCTCCACTTGATTCTGCGTCGGTTCATGATAGCTTACATGGTACGCAGGCCGCATGAAAAGTAAGCTCAAGCGTAAGGTCGCCGCTGGGCTCGTCACGGTTGCTACTGTTGTGTCTGGTGATGCCGAGATCACCGCTAAAGCAGCGTTGTGTCGAGCGCTTGGCCACCCCGTTGCGATCGGGCAGATCTGTTGTGAATGCTGCGAACATCATCGCCTGTGTAGCCAAATCTTCTGGTTGTCGCAGTTGAAAGCCACCTGGGGCGATGCAGGTTCCGACAAGGCAAAGATGGCGCAGGCAATCAAAACCTGTTTCGGCAAAGATTCAACCGCCATTATTGCCTGGTTGAATCAGCCTTAAAAAGATTTGCCCCGCAGCATCGTCCGCGCGAAACCCAAGGAACGTTTCCCAAATGCCCGCTACTGCCTCTCCCCGGGGCGAGACTGGGGCACAAGAATTTGTCTTGTATACCCTATCTTAGAATCAGCAGATACGTCGGTTGTCCTTCGGACATTTGGGCTGGCAGGTTCCATGCTCTGTCTGGGGTTATGACCGACAACACGGTCAACACGCAACGGGCCGTTCCGGATACCAAGGAATGTTGGACAAGGTATCGAGGGCATGCACTCGACATTTCACATTGCCTGACGGAAAACCCCGGCGCTTGCGGGTATGCAGTACGCGTTGGTTTCAGCGTCTTTTGCCGCCATCCGTGTCGGCGGAGCTTCGAGAAGGCCGGGCCGTAAAGAGGTCCTGGCTGTTGCCTTTGAGGGGTCTCTATGAGTACGGACGCTTCAGATCCGGGTAGAGCTTTCTCACGCAATCGGGGCAATCGTCCAAAGCGGGGAGCCATCCTGAACGGTTCGCTATGGTTGTTGTTCGGGGAGTGCGAAGTTGGTCGGCATGAGCGAAATGTGGGCGGGCGTGGCGGCTACAGTATTTCGGATGTTCGGCTTGTCGGCAGGCGGACCGGTTGGGTGAAGGAATGAGCAACAGCAACCAGTTCTGTGCAGGTTCAAGTCCTGTCCCGGGCACCAATTTTTGACTGGTTCCCACGCCATCGCGACTGTTGTTTTCCCGCAAGAAATCTCTACACGCGCCGGACCGGCTGTGCTAGGGTGGGGCAAGAAATGCAGGAGGTCCTATGCGAGTGCGGTTTCTGTTTCGTTCGGTCATCGTCACAGCAACGCTGGCGTTTTTCAGTGGTTGCACTCCCATAAAGCCATCCGTAACGGTCGAGCCGCAACCCGCGATGCAGGCGCCGGGGCAACCGGTTACCGCGCCCGTGCCGCCGGCATCGGACACTCAATCCGGCGACCAACCCACCGACGACTGGATTGGCATTCAAATCCGACGGTTGGTGAATACCGACCCCACCACGGCCGCGGGCATAATCGTCGAGGTGGATAGCGGCCACGTCACCTTGCGCGGAATGGCGGTTACTCAGGCCGGGGCGTGGCGCGCAGAAGCCGCCGCGCGCTCCGTCAAGGGCGTCAAATCCGTGGTCAACCAGATCATCGTCAACGCCCCCAGTGTTACGCAGTGACACGTGGGGCCTGATTCCCCGCCTTACGGCGTGGCGTGGACGGGGGCCGGCGGTCGGGCGGTTTGCAACACAACCACGCCGTATTTCCACACGAACCAAACAACCGCGGCGCAGAGGATCAGCGTGCCCAGCAGGTACAACGGGGCGAACCGCCTGTGTCCGGAAGCTGCGATCGGCGTGACACGCTGCTGGTTCAGGGAATCCCGGGCCTCCATGAGGTCCTGGATGATTTCATCGTATGCCCCATATCGCTCGGCGGGGTCTTGCGCGAGCATGCGGGTGATTATCCGGATGGTGCGCGGTTGGGCCGCCGGGGCGTCCATCGCGAGGGCGGCAGCCGGGTCCACGGGATGTTTGGCGGCCGCGTCGGTGGCGGACGCCGGGTTCACTGGCGGTCGGCCCGTCAGTGCATGGAACAGCGTCGCGCCGAGGGAATAAATGTCGCTGCGCTCGTCGTCGGGTTTGCCGCGGAGTTTCTCCGGCGCCACGTAGTAGGGGGTGCCCCAGATTTGTTCGGCATCCGGCGTCTGGCTTCCTTCAAGATTGCTCTCCGGGGCGCTGGCCAGGCTGAAATCGACGAGTTTGGGAACGCCATCCTCGTTGAACAGGATATTGCCGGGTTTCACGTCGCGATGGAGCACGCCATGCTGCCACGCGGCACGCAGGGCGGAGGCGATCTGGAGGCCAAGGGACAGCACGTCGGGCTCGGGGAGACGTCCGACTCGGGTAATCTGGCTGTCGAGGCTTCCCTGGTCGCAAAGCTCCATGGCCGTGTAGTACCAGTGGTCAATCTCGCCAAAGGAATAGACCTGGGCGATATTGGGGTGATTGACGGTGGCGGTGGCGCGCGCCTCGCCGGAGAACCTGGCGACGAACGCGGCATCGGAGGCGAGGTTCGGGCGCAGGACCTTGAGGGCGAGGTAACGGTTGAGCGGGACGTTCGATGGCTTTGTAGACCGTGCCGGTGCCACCGGTGCCGATCACGTTGAGCAGCAGGAAATCACCAAATTTCAGAGGAACAACGGAGGGCGCCCCGCAGCGCTGGCACTCGATGTGAGTGAAGCCGGTCTGGCCGGTGAGGTTGACAATCGCCCCGCACGAATGGCAATTGATCGAGTCGGGCACATTGCCTGGCGCGTCCATGACGGGGCGACGGTAGCACGCGCTGGAAAGCGGCAGCAACAGCAAATCGCCGGCCCGGTTTGTTATCGGCTGGAAACCGGCGGGCATCCCGACCGGCGTTGCCCCCGACATTCACAGGCAGGTGGAATTGCGCAAGGCCTGACGACGGCGCGCCATCCGCCATCATCACCCCGATCCCAGCGACACTGTCAATAGTCAATGACTGACCCCTTTGCGCTGACTGTCAATAGTCAATGACTGACCCCTTTGCGTCAGTCGGCACTGTAGGGGAAAGCTTCCGCGAGGGTCAATCCCGGAGAAAGCGGCCACCGGCGCGGACATGTGATCTTACGATTTTACATGCGCTTGCGTCGGAGGAAGGCGACGAGGGAGATGCCACCGAGTGCGGCCAGCAGAAGCGTGGACGGCTCGGGGATGAACTCGAACATGAAATTGTCCATGACGAAAATCACGCCGCCTCCGTCAGTAAAACCGGAGATCGGCCGCCATAAGAGTCGAAATAGAGGCGATCAATGTCAAGATAGTTGAAAGTGAAGAGGGTCGCGTTCGTAGCGCTGGCAACGACTATCGTATCGTATATCTCTTTTGCGCCGTTAAATCCCTCGACCTCGATGTTCAGGTTGCTATTCCAGGTGCCCGTCAAATAGGCGCTGAAGAAATTAAAGTTGGTCGCCGAATCGATCTCGGCGGGATTGCCACCAGCGTTGAAGGCCACATTGGAAGGCGACACGACCCCGTAATAGTAACCGTTCGTACCCATGCCTGTGCCGACAATGATGCCATTCAAGACCCATAGATTGCTCCAGACTAGGCCTTCGTAGCCTTTGGGGATGTTACCTGGCGGTGCGGCGGACAGGTCCTCGAAGGTGACGAGGGTTTGTGAGCGGGCCGGGGTTCGTGAAGCGTGAGCAGGATGGAGCACGCGAGCGGGAGCGCGAGCAATCTGGTTCTCATAGCCTACTTCCTTTCTGCCTTCCGTCGATGATTGTAGCAAGAATTCTGGCTGTAAGCCAGACAATTCCAAGCGGCTGGTTGGCTTGAGGTTCCTCGCCCAGAAGGTGTTGTGAGTGTCGAGTCATCGCAACAGCTGCTGCAAGCCCTCTCTTCATTGTATCTTGCCTACCAGTGAGAAGCATTGCCACATGGGGCAGACGGAATTCGTGATGTTGAGGTCGTAGACCGAGCACTGCAGAGGAGTGCCATTGGTGCCATTGCCATTGGGGTCAGATGCGAAGCCGTCAGGTTAAGGGGTCAGTCATTGACTATTGACAATTTCGCCAGCTCATTCAGTTTGTTGGCGACGACTTTGTCGGTTGCCGCACGGGCTTGGAGTCGTTTGATGGCTTGCGTGACGCCACTGCCGTCGGCATACCCATATTCCCGCGCCAGCGCGACGCCCCGCTCGCCTCCAAGTTGTATCCGCGCCCACAGCTTCACGCGCTTGTCGGTCTCCGTCGCAACCAGCCGTCGCACACGCGCGCGGATGGCCGCCACCTCCTCCGTGCGAGTCCATCGGGCAGCTTCCAGCCCGCCGTGGTGCCGGGTCAGTGCCCGCGCTTTCTGGTAGAATTCCTCCGTGCCGAGGACCAGCCCCCCGCGCAGTTGCCGCCACGGGTCGCTCACCACCCGCCCAAACCACCGGCGGATCGCGGATCGATACGCGGCGTGGGCCTCCCGACGGCTACGCCCCCAATACGCCAGCCAATCCAGACACAGCCATTGGGGGCTCATTCGCTGCGACCCGGTGTAATCTCGATGGCTGCTCCAGCGGTAGTCTCTGAGTTCCGGGTATCTCTCGACCGAGATTGTTCCACCTCGGTGGCGCGACCGCACGGGATTCAGGTGCACATACTCCACCAACCACCGCGCATACTCGTCGGCCTCCACCAATTGCGCTTTGTAGCGGCCTTGGAACAAATGCCCGCGCCGCCGATGGCGCGCATTAAACCGCGCCGTCACCGTCGTCTGCAACCAGCCCATCCCCCGACCCAGGTTGGCCCGCGGTGTGCCGATCAGTACGTGATAGTGATTGGGCATCAAGCAGTAGGCGTGGATTCGCCAGCCGAACCGCGTCACGCTATCGCCGAGCGCTTCCAGAAACCGGCGGCGGTCCTCGTCGTCACGGAAGATCTCTCGCCGCTCGTTGCCACGCGCCATCACGTGATACACCGCCCCCGCAAATTCGACGCGTAATCGTCTGGGCATGTCGCCATCGTACGACCGCCGCGCCCAGGATGTCAATAGTCAATGACTGACCCCTTAGTCGCTGTGTTTCGCCCGGCGACGCCTGAGAAATGCAACAAGCGATACGCCACCGAGTGCGGCCAGCAGAAATGACGATGGTTCGGGAATGAACTCGAACGTGAAGTTGTCCATGACGAAATTCCCGCTGTTGTTGGGCCCGAAAGCCGGCTCGCCACCGTAAGAGTCGAAATACAGGCGGTTGATATCCAGGTAGTTGAAGGTGAACAAGGTTGGGTTTGTCGCGCTGGCAACGACGATGGTGTTGTATATCTCCTGTGCGCCATTGAATCCCTCGACTTCGATGTTCAAGTTGCTATTCCATGCGCCTGTTAAATAGGCGCTGAAGAAATTAAAACTGGTCGCTGAATCGATCTCTGCGGGATTGCCCAGCCAGTTGAAGGCCACATTGGAGGGCGACACCAATCCGTAGCCGTAGCCCACTGAGTAGCCGAAAGCATTAGACATCAGAATCGCGTTCACAACCCCGAAATTGCTCCAGCTCAGGCCTTGGTAGGGGCTAGCGATGAAGGTTCCAGTAGTCGAGTTCGGAAGGTCATCAAACGTAATGATCGTTTGCGAGTGAGCGGAAGCCGCGAGATATATGAGTGTTACAAGAGACACAGACGAAATGAGGAGTGATCTAATCTTCATAGTGTGCTTCCTTTCGGCTTCCGAAGGAGGATTATAACAGGAAATCGAGCCAGAGACCAGACAATTATTTGAGAGGGGAAACAGTATAAGCCCCTCGCTACGAAATCGTTGCCGATCTGACTCGTTGTGGTATTTCCAGCGCAGGTGGGTGTCATTGGATCTTTCCTACGAGTGAGAAACACTGCCGGGCGGGGCAGACGGCGTTCGTCATATTTATGAAGTTAAAATTGGAGCAGTCCACCAAGTTGCTACTGTTGATGTCCACGCCATTCGGGTCGGTTTGAGCGCTGGTGCCGCTATACACGCAGTAGCCCGTTGCGGTATATGGGTAGATGCCGCCATTGGTGACGGTGCCGAAGGGGACGCCGTTACCCGGCCAGCCTAATTCGATGTTCTCTCCGCTGGTAGCCGGCACAGGCATGTTGGTGACGTTGTTGACCGTTACCGTGTAGGAACCAGTGGAGCCGCCGAAATCTAAAATCTGGCCATTGAAGTACAAGTAGAGCGTGCCGTTGCACTGGGAGGTAAGAATGCCGCTGGTGCCGAGCTGGACGCAACGCTGGCAGCGGGTGCAGAATTGGGCCTGGGCCGGGGTGTATTGAATTGTCGCGGTGTTGGAGATTTCGCTGTTGGTCCCGTTTCCGACCTGTCCGTAGTAGTTGTCCCCCCAACCCCAGTAGTGATTGGTGCCGCCGTCTACCGTCATGGCAAAGCTGTGGTAGCCGGTTGCACCGGCGGCCACGCGCACGACGTTGCTGATTTAAGGGGCCAGTCATTGACTATTGACAATTTCGCCAGCTCATTCAGTTTGTTGGCGACGACTTTGTCGGTTGCCGCACGGGCTTGGAGTCGTTTGATGGCTTGCGTGACGCCACTGCCGTCGGCATACCCATATTCCCGCGCCAGCGCGACGCCCCGCTCGCCTCCAAGTTGTCTCCGCGCCCACAGCTTCACGCGCTCGTCGGTCTCCGTCGCAACCAGCCGTCGCACACGCGCGCGGATGGCCGCCACCTCCTCCGTGCGAGTCCATCGGGCAGCTTCCAGCCCGCCGTGGTGCCGGGTCAGTGCCCGCGCTTTCTGGTAGAATTCCTCCGTGCCGAGGACCAGCCCCCCGCGCAGTTGCCGCCACGGGTCGCTCACCACCCGCCCAAACCACCGGCGGATCGCGGATCGATACGCGGCGTGGGCCTCCCGACGGCTACGCCCCCAATACGCCAGCCAATCCAGACACAGCCATTGGGGGCTCGTTCGCTGCGACCCGGTGTAATCTCGATGGCTGCTCCAGCGGTAGTCTCTGAGTTCCGGGTATCTCTCGACCGAGATTGTTCCACCTCGGTGGCGCGACCGCACGGGATTCAGGTGCACATACTCCACCAACCACCGCGCATACTCGTCGGCCTCCACCAATTGCGCTTTGTAGCGGCCTTGGAACAAATGCCCGCGCCGCCGATGGCGCGCATTAAACCGCGCCGTCACCGTCGTCTGCAACCAGCCCATCCCCCGACCCAGGTTGGCCCGCGGTGTGCCGATCAGTACGTGATAGTGATTGGGCATCAAGCACTAGGCGTGGATTCGCCAGCCGAACCGCGTCACGCTATCGCCGAGCGCTTCCAGAAACCGGCGGCGGTCCTCGTCGTCACGGAAGATCTCCCGCCGTTCATTCCCCCGCGCCATCACGTGATAGACCGCCCCAGCAAATTCGACGCGTAATCGTCTGGGCATGTCGCCATCGTACGACCGCCGCGCCCAGGATGTCAATAGTCAATGACTGACCCCTTAGTCCCTTAGTCTTAGTCTGACCCCTTAGTCGAGGGGCAGCTCGAGTAACCGAGCTTTCATAGCAAGCCGCTGTGTTTCGCCCGACGACGCCTGAGAAATGGGACAAGCGATACGGCACCGAGTGCGGCGAGCAGAAGCGTGGACGGCTCGGGGATGAACTGGATGGTCATGTTGTCCATGGCGAAATGGTATTCCGGTACAGGGGTAAACGCTGGTTCGCCACCGTACGAGTCGAAGTATAGGCGGTCGATATCAAGATAGTTGAAGGTGAAAAGAGTAGGGTTCGTCGCGCTGGCGACCACCGTCTGGTTGTAGAGCAGGTTAGTGCCATTGAAACCCTCGACTTGGATGTTCAGGTTGCTATTCCATACACCCGTCAGATAGGCGCTTAGGAAGTTGAAGTTGGTGCCCGGGGAATCGATCTCCGAGGGATTACCAAATCCGTTGAAGGCAACATTTGACGCAGTCACCATTCCGTAGAACGCCCCGTTCGTGCCGTTAGCGACGGCCTCACGAATCGCATTAACGACATCCATGTTGCTCCATGTGAGGCCTTGATAGCTGTTCGGAATGCTCGCAATGGCTAGTCCCGTGGATGTTACAGTGAGGTCATCAAACGTGATTACCGTCTGGGAGCGCCCGGAATTGACCAACAGGGTCGCAAGGAAGAAGAAGGCAATGGGCGACGCGTATGCTTTATACTTCATAGTATGTCCTTTCGCTTTCTCTGCTCATATTTTAGCACGGAGGAGCGTATAACGCCAGATAATTTGGGCTGTGGGGCATATTCCGGCTGGCGACGTGCCTGCTCTCCGACGAATCTGCTATGTGTCCGGTTCATTGAATCTTCCCTACGAGTGAAAAGCACTGCCGGGCAGGGCAAACGGCATTTGTAATGTTTAAGTTAACGAAGTCGGAGCAATCCATCAAATTGCTTGTAGCGAGGTTCATACCATTTGCGTTCACCAAGTTTCCCAATGCGTTCACGCAGTAGCCAGTGGCAGAATAGGAGTAGATGCCGCCATTGGTGACGGTACCGAAAGATACGCCGTTACGCGTCCCGCCATTTTCGAGGTTCTCTCCGCTGGTAGCTGGCACAGCCGTGTTGGTGACGTTGTTGACCGTTACCGTATAGGAACCGGAGTAGCCGGCGAAATCTGTAATCTGGCCGTTGAAGTACAAATACAGCGTGCCGCTGCATTGCGCGGTGAAAACGCCGCCGGTTCCCAACTGGACGCAACGCTGACAACGGGTGCAGAATTGGGCTTGAGCAGGAACGTATTGATAGTCGTTCGTCCCGTCGGAAATGGTGTCATTGGTGCCGTTTCCGACCTCTCCGAAGTAGTTGTCCCCCCAACCCCAGTAGTGATTGGTGCCGCCGTCTACCGTCATGGCAAAGCTGTGGTAGCCGGTTGCACCGGCGGCCACGAGTAGTACGTTGCTGATGCCGGACACCCGAAGCGGTATCATACTCGAGGTGACGTTGCTCGTGCCCAGTTGGCCAGAGACGGGGCCACCGGGGTAGGTATTGTCGCCCCAAGCGTACACGTGGCCGTTGCTCACCGCCAAGCTAAACCATTTGCCTGCGGCAATTGCCACTACATTGGACAGGGAGGAAGGTGGCACCTGTCCTGGGGCGTTGGTGCCGCCGCCCGGTTCTCCCAACTGTCCCGACCCGTTACTGCCCCAAGTCCACACGGTTCTGTCGGCGGTCAGGGCCATGGTGTGGTCATAGCCGGGGTCGGCAACGGCGATGACGCTGGAGATCCCGGTTAGCTGCACGGGGGTTGCGATATTCGTGTTTTGACCATTGCCCAACCGACCGGAATCTCCCAAACCCCATGTCCAGACATTGCCGAATGCGTCCAGCGCGACGCTGTGCATGGAGCCCGCTGCGATAGCCACTACGAAGATGCCGGGTGGAAATATCGACTGAACCGGGGAATTGGTGCACTGGCAGTCGCCGTTTGAGGCGACGAGTCCTCCGTCGCCGATGGTGGCGGTGTTGTAAGCGGCGAGGACCTCGTTACTGGACAGCGCCTGATCGTAGATGCGGACCTCGCCGATTTCCCCGCCGTAATTGCAGCCGCCATTGGTGTCGCGGTAGGCCAGCCGTAGCGGCGTTGTCCACGTGAATGCTGGATACGCGTCGGGCTGCGTGGCGACCAATTGGCCATCGACGTAGAGGCTCGAGTTGGTGCCATCCCATGTACCGGCCACGTGGTGCCAATTGCCGTTGACCAGACCCAGTGGGGCGAACAGCATATCCCAGCGCGTGTTTAGTCCGATCGAATTGCCGTTAAAGACGGAGTTGGTATAGATGACGATGTCAGCCAGGTAGTTGTACCCGATATCATCGCCGAGTGTGGAAACGATGGCCGGGTTCTCGCCGGAAACGGAGGTGGCGGCGAACCACGCTTCGATGGTGAAGGCGCTGATGGTTTGATTGAAGGCCTGGTCGCTCTGCACGTAGTTCTGGGAGCCGTCGAAAGTCAGCGCGCCGGAAGTGACTCCGTTAGCCCACGTGGGCGGTGGATCGCCCTGCAGCGTGCCGCTGTTGCCGTTGCCGCTGGCATCTTCGACGGTTGTGCCACTGCCTTCATCGAACACCCACCAGACAATCAGGCCAGCCGGTGGAGGATTTGTGAGGGATTGCGAGGACGCCATCGGGCCGAGCATCGTGGCTGCGGCGCAGGGGAGATTGAGGGTGCCGGCACGGGGCGCGGCATTGGTCCCGCCGAGGGAGAGGGCGGGTACGGAACTTTGGAGCGGCGCGGCAGCGGAAATCGCCTGCCCTCAGATGGTCGATTGGGCTGGCAGATTTGTCGAGGCAGCAGGGTCGACCGCCCCTGCGCGTATCCCCAGAACAAGGACAAGGGCCACAATAGAAGCTGTTCGTCCAACTCCGACGCAGTTCCCTGTTGTCTTCATGGCAACCTCCACGGTCTCGCGCAGCGCTTCGTTGTGCGGCAGGTTTCGGATTGGGATGGCGGGCGTCGCGGCGACGTCTCCCCAGACGTTTGTGAAGAATTTCACAAGCTTAGCGCGGCGTCAACACAATTACGTTCGCACGATTCGAATTGGGTGCGGACGAATTTGGGGTGGCCCGCGATTGTTTTTTCTGGTTTCGTTTTTCGAGTGGGTGTATACTCAGCCCGGTTTTGGTTCTTTGACAGGACCGGGGAGGGGGGCAGGGGGCCAAAATATGTAATTCTGCAAAACGAAGCCAATTTTTTGGAGTGTTGGCGAATTTGGATTAGCTTGAGGGAAAAGGAGTTAAGAGTCCAATTGAGGCGATTTGTCAATTGGCTTCGTTTGGCCGGAAATGGCTTCGTTTGCGGCCAGAGCACGGCGTGGACGCGTGGATCGAGCCCCAAATGGCCGGCGTCACGAATCGAGGATAGTGCGCTACCGCACGGCGGTCTCGGACAGGTGCGCGCCGGTGTCGTCGTTGCCGTCCAGCAGGAGTTTGGATCCCGTGGGCTTGAACAGCCCGGACAGGGAGCTGTGCTGGGTGACAGTTCCGAACGTCCGGTCGAGGGACGCGTTCACCGTGTTCTCCGCCGAGACGATGATCGTGCCGGACAACGTGTATGACGCCGTATCACTCAATCCCTGCCCGGTGACATCGAAGACCGCCGGATAATTGGACGAGGCAAACGCGATAAACGACTCGTTGAGGGTTTTTCCCTTTCGTTTGACCGCGGCGTTCCACGAACCGCTCAGGTCAGGAAAACTCTGGGGTTGCTCGCCCTTGCATCGATAACCGCCGCTGGTGCCGGCGGCTTTACCGCGGAACCGACTGGCAGACAGCATACGTGCGGCGAGGCTGTACGCCGTGCCCACGCCGTTGATGGTCTGGACGTAGCCGGCGACCACGTCGCCCTGACTGTCGAAACTCCAATTGCCCGCCAAGGTGACGAACCCAAATTGCTTGCGGATGATGCCGTAGCCGCTGACGGTGAAGTTGTTGGAAAGGGTCATCATCAAGATGCCTTTTTCAGGGTCCAGAATATCGACCTGCCATGTGCCGACCGGCGAGATGATTTGCCCGCGCGAGAGCGCGGGTTGACCGACCCAAGCGCCCAGAAAAAGGGCGAAAATCACGAATGCCCGCTTCATTTCCTCCTCCTTGTTGTTACTACCTTCCCCAAAACCGACTTTTAGCGCGATTTCCCTTGCAGGGCAACGGAAAAATGTGGTACTAGTATAGATCCTGGCGAGACAAGGAAAATTTTATGATACTATGGGGCATTGTTGTGTCGAGTGGACTCGAGGACATAGCACACGATGTTTAGCGATCGCGCTTGCGATCGCATGAAAGGGAGACATTAACGTCTAGGGAATTCTAATGAAGAAAACACTTCCAGTTAAATCACTTACAATCCGGGGTCTTTTGGGACTGAGTGTGTTCCTGGCGGCCTGCGGCATTTCGACGGTCGGCTTGGCCCAGACGAGAACAATTCGCGTGGTTACTTATAATATTGAGGACGACATTAACGGGGCCACCACGCCGCTCCCGGGGTTGATTGCACCATCCAGCGGCGGAAGCGTGACCAACGGCGGCGTGCTCGAAGGGATTGGGGAAGAGGTCTTGGCAAGCGGTACGAACCGACCGATCGACATCCTCACGCTGCAAGAAACGACGAGTAACACGACCACCGTTCAACCAATTGTGAACGGTCTAAACGCTTTCTATGGATCGCGTACCAACCCGGCCGGGTATGCGATGAGCCCATACCAAGCGACGGATGACGGTGGCGAGACCGATGGCGGCGGCCCGAATGCCATGGTGTATAATACGAACACGCTACAGTTGATCGCTTCGGTGGGAATCGGGACGCCGAACTCCAGTTCGGAACCCCGCCAGATCGTGCGTTACGAATTTGCGCCGTGCGGGCGTCAACCCTACGAGCAACAACGAGTTCTACGTTTACGTGGACCATTACAAATCGGGATCGGCTGCCAGCGACGTATCGGTCCGCAATGCCGAAGCCCAGATCGTCCGGGGGGACGTGGCGACGTTACCGAGCAATGCGCGAGTTCTGTTCACAGGTGATTTCAACACCGGCAACGCCGGTGAAGCCATGTACCAGACGCTCGTCGCCCCGGGGACGAATCAAGCCTTTGATGTGTACAATCCGAGTGGTTCCGCCTCGTCGAATTTTGATTCGTGCTCAACGGTATTCGCGTTAACGGAATCCGCCACGGATCTTCGCTACCGCGATGATTATGAGATGATGACGAGCAATGTTCTGTACGGCGTGGCGGGCGGCCTGGCGTATGTTCCGGGACGTATCACGGATTTGGCAACAATGGCTCGCCCCCGTGCAACGGAAGCGTGAATAATGGTTCCGATACGGCGCTCAACAGCGATTTGAATACAAACGGGGTAGGGATCACTGCCTCCCAGCTCTACCAATATCTCACCACCGCCAGCGACCATCTGCCCGTTGTGGCGGATTACACCATTCCAGTTCCCGCTACGCTGCAAAACATCCAAACCGTCTTCGTCATCATGATGGCGAATCAAAACTGGGCTTCGATCAGCGGCAATGCGGCGGCGCCGTACATTAACAACACCCTGCTGCCGATGGCCTCGCATGCCGACCAGTATTACAACCCGCCCGGCAACCATCCCGATCTGCCGAACTACTTGTGGCTGGAGGCGGGCACGAACTTTGGCATCACGGCGGATGGCACCCCGTCGGCCTACTCCCAAACTACGACCAATCATCTCGTCACGTTGCTCAAGAACGCCAGCATCTCGTGGACGTCCGTATCAGGAGGACATCGGCACTGGCGTCTGCCCGCTCACGGCGGTCAACCAGTATGTGCCGAACCACAACCCGATGGTGTATTTCGATGACGTGACGAATACAAACAGTCCGAGCTCCGCCTACTGCGTCGCCAATGTGCAGCCATTCACGAACCTGGCGGGCAACCTCCAGAGCAATGCGGTCACACGCTACAACTTCATCACGCCGAACCTCTGCGACGACATGAGCGGCGACGCAGGGTGCCTCACCGGCAATGCGCTGATTACACAAGGTGACACATGGCTCTCTAACACCGTGTTGACCATCATGAGTTCCCAGGCCTACAGCAACAACGGCGCTATCTTCATCACTTGGGATCAAGGGGAGGGCGGCGACGGCCCGATTGGTATGATCTTGCTCTCGCCGTTGGCCAAGGGCGGCGGTTACAACAATTCCCTCTACTACACGCACAGCTCCACGCTGTTGACGCTGCAGGAGATCTTCAACGTCGGGCCGTTGCTTGGCGGCGCCGCGAACGCCACGGACTTGAGCGATCTGTTCGTCTTCGGGGCGCAACTGGTGGTCAGCCCGGCGTCAGGATTGAGTTCCAGCGGGGGTGCGGGCGGGCCATTTACTCCCTCCAGCCAGACCTATACGCTCGGCAACACGGGCGCGGTGGCGATGGCTTGGTCGGCTAGTAACACCTCCAACTGGCTGACTTTCTCCGCTACCAACGGCACCTTGGCGCCGTATGGCAGCGTCAGCATCACCGTCTCCCTTAACGCCAATGCGTACAGCCTGAGCAGCGGCTCGTACTCGGACACGGTTGTGTTTGCCACGTCGAACGGCTCCGGTAATACGACGGAACCCGTGAGCCTGAGCATCAGCGCTGGGTTCCGCCAACTGACCGTCACCCCATCGTCGGGATTTGTTTCGGGAGGGCCACCCGGGCGGGCCTATCAGCCCGATCAGCCAGACCTACACGTTGACCAACATTGGAGGGGTAGCCATGGACTGGACGGCGACCAACTCCGCCACGTGGCTGACGCTCTCTGCTACCAGCGGAACGCTGGCCGCGGGTGCCAGCACCAACGTCACCGCCACCATTAATACCGTCCTCGCCGACAGCTTTGCGCCCGATAGCTACTCCGACACGATTGGATTTACCAACACTCCGAGCGGTGCCGGTAATACGACCCGCGCGGTCAGCCTCAATGTCGGCGTCGGCAGCTTCGGATTCTTCAGCGACTTCGGCCAGTTTGCCTCCGGCAACCTTGTCGGCCAGCAGGGCTGGACCCAGGTCAGTTCATACACCGGTTCGCCGCTGCAGATCAGCGGGGGCCATGTGGGATTTACCGGCGGGCTGACGGCCAACAACCAAACGGCATACAAGGGCTTCACACTGACCAACGAGACCGTGTTCTATGGTCTGACGCTGACCGTGACCAACGCGCCGAACACCAACGGCGTGCCGTACTTCGCGGCGTTGTATAACACCACCAACGGCACAGGAACGTCGTTCTATCGTTTGGCCGCGGAGTCACCCAACGCGGCCCTGACGAATTATGTGCTCGGCGTGCGCGTCTCGCTGTCGGGGAGCGACCCCTACACGTTCGGCGTCACGGGCCTGAGCTACGGGACCCAGTACCGCGTGATCGTCGAGGCGGCCGGCACCAATGTGATTCTGTACGTCAACCCGACCAGCGGCAATCTCGGGGCGCAGACGCCGTACGCGCAGAATAGCTACACGGTCGGAGCCTCGGTGGGTTCGTTTGCGATCTCGCAGTTGGACAGCGGCTCGATCCCCAGCGCCGGTGGCACGATCGGCCAGGGTCGTCGTCGACGACAACTTCGGGACTGTGTACACGGATTTGGGCGGAGTCCCGCCGCCGACGGCCAGCTTTAGCGCCACTCCGACCAGCGGGGCGGCGCCATTGGGCGTGAGCTTCACGGACGAGTCGAGCGGTTCGGTAACGGGCTGGGCGTGGGCGTTTGGGGATGGCAATACATCGAGCAGCGAGAACCCGTCGGACATCTACGTGAATCCGGGCACGTATACGGTGCAGGAGATCGTGACCGGCAATGGTGGATCTGCTACTGACACGGTGGTGAACTTGATCACGGTGTACGATCCATTCGCGTGGTGGCAGCAGAACTACGGTCTGACCAACAACTGCGCGTTATGCGGTCCGAACGCCTCCTATACGGGCGACGGGATGAGCAACACCAACAAGTTCATGGCGGGCTTTAATCCGACCAGCGCGGCGGCATACCTGCATATTATCAGCATCGCGCAGCAGTTGGTGGCGGGGAATACGAACGTGGTGGTGACGTATCTTGGCGCCAACGGGGACAACACCTATACGCCGGGGATTGCGTCGCGGACGAACGTGCTGGATTACATGACCGGCGACGCCAACGGCAACTACACGAATGGCGGTTGGCAGGACACGGGCCAGACCAATGTTCTTAGTGGCGGCAACGGCTCCGGTACGGTCACCAACATGACGGATACGGCCATCCCGAGCACCCCGACCAACCGGTTCTACCGCGTCCGCGTGTTGTTGCCGTAACACCGCTTGGAAACAGTCGGGGCTGGCGCGTTCCCACAAGGCGGCGCCGTGTGTGCTTACCGGCGACCGTTTTCCAACAGCGACGCGGCAATCGCCAGGGCTTTTTCATAGACCGGGTCCCGGGCGGGGCGGTCGAGCTCTTGGGACAAGAGGGATGCGTCGTCCGCGGGCCAGAACGCGCGCTTGCGCGGCAAGCCGCACGCATGGGGCATATCGACGGTCGCGCTGGCGGTGCTTTCGCCATGATTCTTCCGGATGGAGAATGTTGCATCTCCCGTCTTGATGGCGATGGACACGATCCCCACCGAGGTCGCATCGTGGTCGTCGCGCTCGGACAGATGGATACGGGCCCCGGCTTCTGGCAGCGGCCATCGGAGTTGGGCCGCGAACCAGGAGCCGTACAACAAAGCACGCAAGCCGTGCGCCCGGCCCGCACCCATGCGCAATGTTGATGGCACGAATTTGCGGCAATTCGGCACAACAATGCGGTTCGTCGAAAAACTCGGCGGCAAGTTTGCGCCACAACCCCAGCCGCGTCCAGCTCAAGTCGGTGAAGCTACAGCGCGGATATTCCGTGAGAACGCGCGCCAAACCAGTAAGCTGCGATCGCGGATCGAGCCAGGCGGAGGTGTCGTAAATGACCCGGTTGGCCACGGCGACGAGGCGGCGGAACAGATCGATTCGCGTCAGGAAGTTGCCCTGCCACCACACAATCGTCGGGAGATCTGATTCCAGCAACGGCAACACCGCTGAGCCGAGGTGCGCGACGCTCTGGCCGCTCGCATGAATGGCGATTTGCTCGCAACACACCTGTTTCTGCCCCGTGCCGGCGAGGTGGCAATGGGCGGAGATCGAGGCGGACAGTTCGGATGCCGAGGTGCTCGACTCCGCGGAGAGTACGATCGCCCGACAGGGGTGATGACTCGTGAGCGTACTGATCACCTCGCTGGCGTGCGCGGCCTCCGCGTCGGTTTCCGAGAGCACGACGAAGTTGAACAGGCAGGCCCGCGTGATCTGGCGTTGTAATGGGTCTTTCTCCGATTCGGCGGCGAGTTGCCAGAGTTCGTGAAGCTGGCGCTCGATCTGCGCCACATCCACGGCGGTTTCGACGCCGGCGGTGAAGGTTTCCAATTGCGTGCTGTTGGGCATGGTTAGGGGCGCCTCCATTCCCGTTCATCGCGCTCGATGAGTTCATCGGCCTCGGGCGGGCCCCACGTGCCTGACTCGTATGGGAACGGTGCGGGCGACGCGTCCCAGCCAGCGATGATCGCGTCGATGATCTTCCAGGAACGTTCGACCTCGTCGCGCCGGGTGAACAGTGTCGAGTCGCCGACAATGGCGTCGTGTAGTAATCGTTCGTAGGCTTCGGGTGCGCGCGCGCCGAAGCTGCCGCCGTAGAGGAAATCCATCTTCACGGGTTGCAAATTGATCGCGTTGCCGGGCACCTTGGCGTTCATGCGGACGGCAATGCCTTCGTCGGGTTGGATGCGGAGCACGAGCACATTCGGCTGCAGCGGCTCGGGCGATTCGGCGGCGAAGAGCACAGCGGGTGGCGCTTTAAACTGGATGGCGATCTCGGCGACGCCTTTCGGGAGGCGCTTGCCGTGCCGGAGGTAGAACGGCACACCGGCCCAGCGCCAGTTGTCGATGAACAATTTCAAGGCGACGAACGTCTCGGTGCGCGAACCGGGGGCGACATTCTTTTCCTCCTGATAACCGGGCACGGGCTTCCCGGCCATCGACCCGCTCGCGTACTGGCCGCGAATTGTGAACTCCTGGACCTGGTCGGGTTTGATCGGGCGAATCGCGCGAAGGACCTTCACTTTCTCATCGCGGATGACCTCGGCTTCGAGCGCGATGGGCGGTTCCATGGCCACCAGCGAGAGCAATTGCATCATGTGGTTCTGCACCATGTCACGGAGGGCGCCTGACTGGTCGTAGTAGGCGCCGCGGCCTTCGACGCCCAGCGATTCGGCGACAGTGATTTGTACGTGGTCAACGTATTTCTGGTTCCAGATCGGTTCGAAAATCTCGTTGGCAAACCGCAGGGCCAGGATGTTCTGGACGGTCTCTTTGCCAAGATAGTGGTCGATGCGGAAGATGTGCTGTTCGTCGAAGACGCCGGCCAGCACGTGGTTCAATTCTTCCGCGGTGGACAGGCTCCGGCCGAAGGGCTTTTCCACGATGATGCGCTGTCGCGTGCTGGAACCCTGACCAGATTGGACGAGGCCGTTCGCACCCAGTTGTTCGATGATGCCGATGAATTCCGTCGGGGCGGTGGCCAGGTAAAACAGACGATTACCGGCGGTCCCACGTTCGGCATCGAGTTTCTCGAGGAATCCGCCGAGCGACTTGTACCCCTGAGCATCGCCAAATTCAGATTGGTGATAAAACACCGCTTGGGCCAGCGAGTCCCACACCGCGGGATTGATCGGTTGGAAACGCGAAAACTGGGCGACGGCGTCGCGCAACTCGGCGCGAAACTGATCGTTTGTTTTTGGACGGCGCGCGAAACCGACGATGGCGAACGACTGCGGGAGCTGGCCTTCGTGGGCGAGGTTATAGAGTGCCGGGACCAACTTGCGGTGGGTGAGGTCGCCGGTAGCCCCGAAGATAACCAGCGCGCACGGTTCCGGCACCTGCTGCGTACTGATGCCTTCACGAAGTGGATTGGTAGCGAGTGTGTTTTGCATGGCCATGACCCGAGCCGAAACTATCACACCTATGATGCCGGACGGAAGAGAGCAGTTTCCAGCCATGATTGGTTCGGCAAGCGCAAAGGCTTCCGGCGAGGCATATTTTGTTGGAAACGGATGGCCGTACGGGCAGATTATTGATCTGTGGCTCCGACGAAAAGCTCCAGCGTCAGGCTCAAGGACATCGCCGAAAAGCTGAAGGTATCGGTGTCGACGGTTTCGCGGGCTTTGGGGAAGGACACCAGTAGTCTCGTGGCACCCGAACTGCGGAAGAAGATCCACGAACTGGCGCTTGAGGCGCATTACGTTCCACATCCGGCGGCGCAACTGATGCGCAAACCGAATATCCATCTTGTCACGGTGTTGCTGCCGTTGGAGAGTGGGATATTCCTGAGCGATTACTACGGCGCGGTGCTTTCCGGCGTGATCTCGGCCTCGCGCGATTGGGGGACGGAAACGAGGGTCGCGCTGATCGACCGCAAAGAGGCGGACATTGTGGAACAAATGCAACGCGTGGCGATGGGGGCCGGCGGGTTGCTGTACATGGCCATGCCCTTGGATGCGGGGGAGTTGGCAAAACTGGAGAGCTTTGGCCGAACGGTGGTGGTGATCAGTGGGAGCCTGCCCCCCGGCCTCGATCTGTCTGCGATCCGCGTCAACACCGTCGGCTCGGACAACGTCACCGGTGCCTGCGAGATCACGAAGGAATTGCTCCGGCTTGGACATCGACGGATTGGTTTGATCAACGGTCCGACGACGTCTCGCACCGCCTCCGAACGCGAAGAAGGTTTTCTGAAAGCGATGAAGGAACACCGGGGAGTGATCGATTCCCAGGCGATGATTCGCGGTGCGTTTGCGACGGACACGGGAACGCAGGGTTGGCAACAGGTCAAACAGTGTTCCCCGCGCCCGACTGCGCTGGTGTGCGGAAACGACGAAATCGCCTTTGGAGTATTGGAGGCGCTCGCCAACGAGAAGGTGGATTGCCCCGGACAGATTTCCGTGGTGGGGTTTGATGATTCGCGGTGGGCGGTGCGCATCACGCCGAAACTGACGACAGCGCGACAACCGATGGCGCAGTTGGGTCGGGCAGCGACGGAGTTATTGGTTCGGCGACTGCAAGGGGACGCGGGGACGGAGGTGGATCACCTGGTGTTTCCCATGGAGATTATCAACCGCCAGTCAACCGCCCCGCCAGGCAAGCCATAATGCGCTTCATTGCGCGTGACGAGGCGGTGAATTTGTGGAGGAGGCCGCGTCCTGATTTGGCGGCGCCGGCGGGGAGCCGGACAGGCGTTGATTGATCGTGTTCGGAGGAGTTTCTGTTGACGCGGGCTGGCCAAGCAGGTCCCGGCGGCTGCTGTAATAGGGAGCCGGCGCGGCGGTATGGCAGCCGCTCGCGGCAAGGCCAAGGATCACAGTGAATAGGATTGCCAGCCAGGATCGACTCATGTCCCTGCCAGGGTAGCATCATTGCGCGCCTGCGCCAAGTCCAGTTGCCCGGTATCGAGCGAAGTTGCGTCCGTCGACACGATCTGTTCTAATCCGGGAATCGTGAAACAGCTTCTGGTCTCTGCGTTCCTGCTGGCAGCGGTTTTGGCTCGGGCGGATCAGACGGATCCGAAAGTAGTGATTGGCAAGGCACGGTTCACGGTCATTGCTCCCGAGTGCATCCGGATCGAGTACGCGAAGGACGGCCGGTTTGTCGATGCGAAATCCATATTTGCCGTCGGACGCGACGCGGTCTGGCGTGGTTTCAAGCTGAGCCGAGACGGCAGTCATGTGACCATCGACACGGGGAAGATCCGATTGCAATACCGACCTGACGACGAACCCTTCAACCAGGGGAATTTGCGGGCGCGCATCGCACGGGGCGCCGAATGGCTGGATTGGTGGCCCGGGCAGCGGAACCAAGAGAACCTCGGGGGAACGATTCGCACGCTGGATCGCGTGAAAGGTCCGGTTGATCTGGGTGACGGCGTGTTGGCGCGAGATGGTTGGTATCTATTGGATGATTCATCGACCCACCTCCTGACGGACGATTGGGTGGAGGAGCGCCCGGACAATGGAAATACGGACTGGTATTTGTTCGGTTACGGGACGGACTACAAGGCGGGCTTGAAAGCGCTGACGCGCATTGGCGGAGCGGTGCCACTTCCGCGAAAGTACGTGTTGGGCGCCTGGTACTCGCGGTATTGGCCATACTCGTCGAAGGATTACCATCAGATTGTCGAGGAGTATGCCCAGCACGATTTTCCGCTCGATGTAATCGTCATGGACATGGATTGGCACAAGAGCGGGTGGACCGGCTGGTCGTGGAACCGCGAGTTGTTGCCCGACGCCGAGGAGTTGTTGCAATGGTTTCACCAGCAAGGGCTGCACGTTACGTTGAACGTGCATCCGGCCGATGGCGTCGGTCCACAGGAGGACATGTATGAGCCGTTCATGCGCGCGATGGGCGAGGATCCGGCGACGAAGACGACGCTGCCGTTCGATGCGGCCAACAAGAAATATCTCGATACGCTGTTCCAGTACACACACGATCCCCACGAACGCGACGGTGTGGACTTCTGGTGGTTGGACTGGCAACAGTTCCCCTACACGCGCAGTCTGCCGCACCTGACCAACCTTTCCTGGCTGAATGAGTACTACTACCGCCATACCGGCCGCAATGGTCTGCGCGGCCAGTCGTTCAGCCGTTGGGCCGGTTGGGGGGATCATCGCCATCCAATCCACTTCTCGGGAGACGCCGATACGGGTTGGAACATGCTGACGTTTGAAGTGCCGTTCACGTCCACCGCGGGAAACATCGGTTGCTTTTTCTGGTCGCACGACATCGGGGGACACACGGGCGGCCGCAACGAGCAGAGCTACACGCGCTGGGTCCAATTCGGCGCGACCTCGGCCGCCCTCCGCTCGCATTCCACGCGCAAGCCCGACATGGATCGCCGCCCTTGGACGTACGGTCGTCAGGCGGAAGATTCGATGCGCTTGTCGTTTCATTTGCGGTCGGAATTATTCCCGTACATCTACTCGAGCGTGTGGCAAAGCTGCTCGGAATCGGTGCCGTTGAACCGACCGATGTACATCGAGTACCCCACCAACGAGGAAGCCTATCGCCACCCGCAACAGTATTTCTTCGGCGATAGTCTTCTGGTCGCACCCATCACAACACCCGGAGAAGGGCCGGACAAGGTTGCGCAGCAAGTCGTGTGGTTCCCGACGGGAGATTGGTACGACTGGTTCAGCGGCCAGCGTTTTTCAGGGGAACAAACCGAGACCGTTTCGGCGGACATCAATCGGTTCCCGTTGTATGCGAAAGGCGGAGTGCCGATCCCGCTACAGCCGTACTCGCCACGGATGGCCACGGCTCCGCTGACCAATCTGGTGGTCCGCTGCTATCCGGGCCCGGATGGCGTGAGTTCCAGCACGACGCTCTATGAGGACGATGGTGTGACGACGGCGTACTCGAAAGGCGAAAGCTTGCAAACACTTCTAACGTATCGGCGTTCTGGCAACAAAATCGCGATATGCGTATCACCGTCAACGGGCAGTTACGCGGGGCAGGTTCAGGAGCGGTCGTATGTGGTGGAATTGCCTGAGACTGGTAAACCACACATCGTTTCCGTCAACGGCAAACGAACCACGGCAGACTATCGTGAGAGCACGCGTACAACCCGTGTGAGCGTGGCAACCCGGTCGATTCGCGATCCCGTGCGCGTGGTGGTGAACTTCTGAAAGCGCACGATTCAGACCGTATCAACTGCCTCGTGCACGCGTTGGATGAAGTCGTCAAAATGGAACGG
The DNA here is from genome assembly GCA_963766065.1 of uncultured Verrucomicrobiae bacterium. Taxonomy (GTDB): domain Bacteria; phylum Verrucomicrobiota; class Verrucomicrobiia; order Palsa-1439; family Palsa-1439; genus Palsa-1439. Next base: position 17,983 of record CAVYAC010000104.1, on the reverse strand, counting down.
TTTGTGGATATAGCCCACAACTAAGATCGCCAAACAATAGATGGCCAGTCCAAATGAGATGATTGCGAGGATAAGTGCCTTCATGGGTTAATTCATCGGTTGTATTCTATGCGGTTGCGATGCTGGAGCTTGCCGCGGGATGCGGGTATCTGCTGCTTTCCATCAAGGATTTCAGGAAGTGCAAAAGAGATGCCGCAACGCCTCCGTCAGTAAAGTCCCGTGCCCGGGCATGGATACCGTCCGTGGCGAATTTGCCGTTGTCGAGTTCGCTTTAGACCCGTTCCTCCGCGTGGAAATTGCCGCTGTCGAAAAAGAATATCCAAGCAAGTAGGGCGCGGAACATGTTTCTACTGGCCGTGTTGCGTTATGTACATACTTCCGCACCTTGGTGCTTTGCCTCCGAAGTTGTTGTGGCAGAAGACACTGCGTGGCACGCGAGGTGCTTTAATTGAGGCGAAGACATTTGATATAGGAGCCACGCACAGTAGAAAGGCGATCCATGGAACCGAGCGAACCAGCCAGAAACGGGGCAGACCTTGCCGACATCCGCATCTTGATTATTGATGACGACAACATCAACGCGATGTTGGCCAAAAGTGTCCTGGAACGGCTGGGATGTACCGTCCAAATCTCCTGCAACCCGGTAAAGGCGCTCGAGAAGTACGCGCGCGACAAAGACACGATCGATCTGGTACTGGTGGATTATTTTATGCCCACCATGGACGGTGGCGCGACGGTCGATCACCTGCGAAAGCTCAATCCCGAGATCAAAGTGCTCCTTTTTTCCGGTGCGGACGAAATCCGGCTGCGGCAGATCATCCGTCAGCATTCCATTGAGGGCTACCTTCATAAACCTCTGCGGAAAGAAGAAGCACGACAGATCATCCGCGAGATTTTCCCCGTACGATCCGAGCCGGTCGCCAGTACCTGATCCGCCCGGCGCTCCGGAAAGCAGGAACATCCCACGCGTTCTTCCTGGTGGAAATGCGCTGGCCGCAAATCCACCGACAACACAATCCCCGGATCAATCCGGCTTGCCCGACTGACCGCGCGTCCCACCGAGTGATTTCACGACGGCGTTGTAATTGGTGACCAAGCCGTTGTACTTGCGGATGCTGGCGTTCAGATCAGCGGCCAGTTGTTCAATCCGCGCGTTGGCTTCTTTCATGCGTTCATCGCGTAGTGCTACCGCATTTGCCCAATTCGTAATCGCGGCCTTGAGCTGGTCCCGTTCCAGGGTCAGTTGCTCGTTGGCGGCTTCGGCAGGTCCTAATTTTTGTTCGACTTGAGAACGGAGGGCCCGCTCGGTGGCCAGCGACGTTTTGAGTTGGTCGAGATCCTCCTTCAATCCCTTCAACTGGTTCGCTTGATCGTCGATTTTCGCGGACTGTTCCAAACGCACCTGATCGAGGCGCTTGATTTCGAGATTCAGCCGCCGGTCATGCAGCCATTGGGTGACGCACAGGCACGCCAGCGCCACGACACCGAACAAATTCAGGTATTTTAATTGACCATTCATGGCTGCGCGGACGTCGGCTCGCGAATCTCAAAGGCGACTTTTTGGATGCCCGTCGACCGCACCAGATCGAGCACATGGATGACCGCGCCATAGCGGACGTCCTGGTCGCCACTGATGAACACGCGGAGGTTTTCATTGGTGTGATGCCAGGCATTCAACCGCGACACCAACTCGTTCGGCCCGACGGGTTGCTTGTCGAGGTACAACGCGCCGTCCTTATCCACCGAGATGCTCGCAAAATCGTTCTTCGTATCGAGTGTCGCCCGGGTGGCGGTTGGCAGGTTCACCTTGACGCTTTTCAAGTTGACCATGCTCAGGCTCACCAGCATGAAGCTGGCGAGCAGAAAGAACATGATGTCGATCAACGGGATGATTTCAATCCGCGCGTCGGATTCGGACGGTTGTTTGGGACCAAGTTTCAGTGGCATGGGCGCAACTCAGGATTGGGATTTGGGTGTCAACACGGGGCGTCCCTCGGCTTGGGCGCGCTGGGCGCGTTGCCGGGCAAACTCCTCGAGATCGTAGCCGTGATGTTTGGCCGATTCGACGACCAACTCGACGTGATTGATCGTTTGTTCCAATCGCGATCGGAACCGCACCAGTCGGCGGTTGTAAAAGTTAAATGGCAACAGGCAAAGAATCGCCGTGCTCAAGCCGCACGCCGTGGCAATCAGGGCTTCGGCGATGCCGCCGCTGACTTTTACTGCCGCCAGCTCCTCCTGGCCGACGAAGCTGAACGAACGCATGATGCCGGTGACCGTGCCGAGCAACCCGAGGAGCGGGGCCAGCGTAATCAGTGTGCCGAGGATCCAGACGTATTTTTCTGCTTTCTCGATCTCGTCGTTGGCGCGCAATTGCATGGCACCGAGCAGGGACGAATGTGCATGCAGCAGGCCTTCATGGACCGTACACAAGAACGGATCGTCGGTGGCCGTCGTCATCTGCACGGCGCGGTCGAAATCGCCGTTGGCGATGGCGTCAAACGCCTCGTGCAACGATTTGGGATTCGCGCGACGGCGGAGACTGGTCCACCAGAGTGCGCGCTCGAGGATAACCACGAGAGCGGCGAGAAAGGCGAGGAGGATCGGCCACATGACCGGGCCGCCTTTGAAGAAGAAGTCCACGACGATGTTGGCTAGTAGAATTGGCATCATAAATTGAGGTCTTTCATTGGGGAGTGATTTGAAAGTGAATCGGTACGTCGTACGTACGCACGCCACCCGGGGCGAACCGCCACTGGTGGCGAATTGTCCGGACGGCAGATTCGTTTAGTAACGGCCAGGGAGAAGCCCGGATGACTTCGGCCGAGGTGACGAGGCCGCTCTCACCGACGACAAGGCGGATGACCACCGTGCCCTCTTGGTGCTGTTCGATTGCTTCGCGCGGATACTCCGGAGAAGCCTGTTGACCCTCGCCCACGCCGAACGTGAGCTCTTGGACGTTCGGAACCGGCTTGGACGGCCGGCCATACGCCGCCTGGTCGAAGGGAACGACGCGCGTGGCGCCCTCCACGGGCAAGGCGAAGGCGATGGCGGGAGACGGTTCCGCAACGGGAATTGCCCGGGGGAGCCATTTCATCGGACGGCAGGGCCGTCGAAGGCCCGCCATTGGCGGGCTGACGTTCGTTCTCTGTCGGCACAATGGTTTGCTTGCCCAGTTGCACAAACAGTTTCTCCACCCTGACCGGTTCGGGTGCCTTGATGAATCGGTGGACACGCGAGTAGGGCAGCAGGAACCCGAGGAGTCCCACGGCCAGGCAGACTGTCCAGATCACGAGGGTCAGCACGGGGACGAGGGACGTGTCATCACTCGGCTCCATGCCGATGTGAGCAATCGAGTCCGTCGGGCACGCCGTCACCGGCGGCCCGACGAACTGAATTGTACCTTTGGCATTCACAGACGGCTCTTATCTATTTCAGAATGCTAACCCAAGCGTGCCGAATATACCACGGCGCATGCCATATTGGGCAGCGTTGACACCAACGCCGGTACCGCTGCGGAGTTCATAGACGTTGTCCGTGATGTTCACGACATCCAACCGGGCCTTCAACACGCGTGTCTTGTCCAGTTTCATGTCCTGTTCCACGCCCATGTTCACCGAGTAGTACACCGGCACGCTGGCGCCATTGGGAATGGGCGCGGACGGATCGTTGGGTTCAAATCCCCCGCCATTCTGCCGCAGCCCGCTGCCGTAGATCGCGTCCACGTATATGTGGGTGCTGCCACGGACTTCTTTCCAGGTGTACGCCGCACCAAAGGAGCCGCTGACCCGTTGATCGTGGTCGAGGTAGATCCAATGGTTTTGGACATACGCCAGGTCGTTGGGAGAAAACAGGAATTGCGCCGAGTTCCAGTCCTCACCCTGTGCCACCGAGTAGGCAACATTCGCGTAGGAGGAGAACCCCCCAGTCGCATAACTGCCGGTGAATTCCACACCGTACACCCGGCCTAGCCGATAGTTGAACGCCGAGAGAATCAGCGACTGCCCGAACAAGCCGTCGTCCAGTTGGTTGCGAGCCTCTTTATAGTATCCATCCACGCCCACTTGCAGCCCCGGCGCAAGTTTCTGGCTGATGCCCGCGTCGAAATAGTTCGCGCGCTCGGCCTTGACCGGATCGTCCTGGGTCACCTCGGAGGCATTTGCAGTACCATTGAATTGCGACACGGTGGTCGCCGGTATATTTTCCAGCGGCGGCGGCGTGAAGTATCGCGCATACCCGGCGTGCAACGTGGTATTGGTCGTCGCTTGGTAGATCAAGTTGGCGCGCGGGCTGACTTGGTTTTCGTCGTCGAATGAAGAGGAATACAGGTCGAAGCGCGCGCCAAAATTGAGCGTGAGTTTTGGTACGATTTTCCATTCGTCCTGCAAGTACATGCCGAAGAACGTCGCGTGCTGGTGGCCATCGTCCACGAAGGTCGCCAGCCCCGTCGCAGCACCGCTGCTGTTGGTCGTATAGGTCGTCGTCGTCGTGTCGGACGTCAGGAATTCCTGCAACACCATCACGCCAGCACGCAAGGTGTGCTGGTCGTTAAGGACATAACTGCCATCCGCTTGCAGGCCGCCCGAATCGAGCGATCGATTCACGTCGGTGGCCACTCCGTTGAAGTAGAGGTCCCCCGTGGGATCGGGAAGAAAATGCACGCCGCTGTAGCGACCGTAACCGGCGACTTGAAAATTCAGGTCACCCGCCGATTTCTGGTAGGCCAACACACCGTAGTAATTCCGCTCATCCTGGTTCTCGTTCAAATCGGCGGAAGAAAACGTAGCTGGCTGGCCGGGCGCCCCGGATACGCGGCTGTGCTGTTTGTCAGTACGTTGGGAATCTGATACGTGCTGTACGACGCACTTCCCAGGAGGCTGATGCGGCTGGTGTCATCCAGGATGTAGGACAGATACGTGAACCCCTTGTATTGTTTCGTGTCATCGTGGGTCGGAATCGCACTGTCGATTGGGTTCTCGATGCCGATGCCATTTTGGTCGTAACTGCCATCCACGAAGTAGCTCAGTTTCCCTTGCGTGCCGCCGTATTCGAAACTCGGCCGCAACGTGTCGTAGGATCCGCCATACATCTCCGCTTCACCACCGTTTTCGAATCCGTCCTTGGTTTGGATGTCCACAACACCTGCGGTGCGGAAACCATATTCCGCCGGCAACGCCCCGTCGATGAGCTGCATACTGTTCACGAAGCGCGGATCGAGTTCCAATCCAAACCCCGTGATGCCTTCCGGCAGCAACACGTCGTTGATGCGGTATTGCAGGTTTGCGTGTTCGCCGCGAACGTGCAGGTCCCCGTTCACCGCCGAATCCTCCGCGACACCCGGTGCGCGCAAGACCACTTGATTGAATGGCGCATTGTCGCCCTGCGCTTCCGATTCGATTTGCGCCTGGCTCACCGAGTACGCCGTCGCCCCCAGATCCGGCAGAATCTGGCTGCGGGCCTGATCCAATTTGCCGTAGACCGTCATCTCGGGAAGCTTCGATACGTTGGTCGAACTTCCGGAACTCGCCGGTGCGGACGCGACTACCGGAGCGTTCGTTTCCGTGGATGCGGGGACAGCGGCGGTCGGTGGACTGTTGGTGGGAAGTGGGACTGCCACCGGAGGGGTGGTGACGCTCGCGGGATTTTCCGATGCGGCGGGCGCGGGTACCGCCGGTGGAGTATTGGTTTCGGATACGGCGGGGACAACAGTCATGGTCGTCGGGTTGTTGGTCTGCGTTGCCACGGAAGAAGCGGTGGCGTCGGGTGGATTGTCGGTTTGCGCGAGAACGACATGGGCGCAAGCCAACGCGGCGATGGCGATCACTGCGAGACTGGCGCGCGCGCGACCGGGGCGTGCCCGTTCGCCGAGCCGAACGGCGTGTTGCTCGAAGTTCGATTTCATTTCTTATTCCAATAAATAGCGATTTCCTCTCCTGGCTTGACAGGTTCACATACCTGGAATGCGGGCAGGAGAAACCCGCTCATTCTTTGGTCTGCGAAAATCGCTCCTGCGGCCCGTCTTTCTCAAAGGCGGCGGGTCGCTACGCTAAAGAATCAGGGCGCAACTCGTCCATGAATTCCATGTGCGAAACTGCGCTCCCGCTCAATCCGCGCAGGGCGATCTGGATGCCTGGATTATGCCGGGGAAGCAGGAGGAGCGCGGCCTGGAGGAAGAAGGACGACGAATGGGTTAACGACCGAGAGCGTAACAGACGGGCGTGCATCGATCCACCGGATCGAGATCGTAGGCACAGCTATTTCACAGACGGCGGAATCCACCTGTCCGTGTGCGAACAGGGTGACCGTGCAATGATGGTCGGGTTGGCCGGCATCAAAGTGAATCAGTTCGTGCAGTTCGGGTGAAGCCGCCATAAGATCGATCAGCAAGATCATGCCGATGATCGTCGAGACGAGCAGCCGTTTGCCCAGTTGTTTCAAACCGCGAATTCCTTATTGCAACTATATTGCATTTATAAACGAACACGCGCGCCGAATGCAACCCTTTTTTTGGCATCACAAACCAAGGGCACCCGGCGCCGCTGGCGAGGTCCGGCTGCGTTGCTTCCGGCGGCGGAAGGGCCGCCGCTTCTGGCAAGCGGGACAGACGCCGAAGAATTCCAAATTATGGCTGATATCCGTGTAGCCCCGTGCGGCCACGACCTTGCTGAGTCTGTCAACAATGCAGTCATCGATGCTTTCCACTCGTCAACACTTCTTGCAAATGAGGTGATGATGGTGCTTGTCGTCAACGTACTCGTAGCGCCATTTATCGTCACCAAAATCACAACGCCGGATCAGATCGAGTTTTTCAAAGGCGGCAATGCATCGGTAAATCGTCACCCGATCACACGTCTTGCGATGGAGGTGTTGGCGGATCTCGTCAATCGTAAATGGCCCGTGGTTCCGGATTAATAAGTCGAGCACCAAGCTTCGGGGTCCCGTCACTCGTAGCCCGCCGCTGCGCAACGCCGACAGGGCGGTCTGGTGAGATCTGCGCGAGCTCGATTGGCCATGTCGGGTCATGGTGGTTTTCTATACGCCCCGGATTTGCCGCAGGCAATTCTGAAGTGGCAATCTCTGACCAATTCCTCCGTCCCACGCGCTCGTTTCCGCAAGTCGGACGCAACTCGTCCGGGAGTGCCAATGGCGAGCGTGCGCACCCGCTTGATTCGCGCGGGGCGATGTGGATGCCTGGATTATGCCGGGGAGGCAGGAGGAGCGCGGCTGGCGGTGGCTGCGGCAAAAATGGCGAGCAGATGAAAATGTTCAACGTGCGGTTGCGCCTCCACCAACATCAGCGCCACGAGAAGGACAATAACCACGACCGGCACGTCGGATGTAACCGCCATGGCCCATTGGCAGGCGCCGCAGTGGTCGAGTTCGTTCAGACCGCATTTGTCCTCGTGGTGATGGACGACACCGAAATAGAGCGCGACGCTCAGGTACAGGAGGGAAACGACCTACGTTACGCCACGCCGCGTCATGATACCTTGCGCGAATTTGCCAGCGCCACCTCGGAAAGTCAAGGGCAACGCATCGTGCGATGATAATCAAAATTGCGCCATCAGACCTACGCGGGCTTGAATCGGCTCAACGGGATGGAACACATCCCCAAACTGCCCGGTGGCCGGTAAGGCCGTGGGCGACTGGCGATAGGTGTAGGCGTAGTCGATGTCATGGTCGCGGCGGTCAAGCAGGTTTAATACTTCGGCAGAAATGCGCCAGGTCTTGTTGATCTGATAGCTGCCTTCCCAGTTGAGCAGGATCGTTTCACTGGATTTGTACTGTCCGTCGGCAGTCAGATTGCGCGGGCCGAAATAACGCAGACGCAAGCTGGACGAGATACGGTCCAGTTCATGCAGTGTAATTCCCGCTGACACCACACTTCCGACGGCTTCCGGCACGTAATAGCCACCCTTGCTGGTGGCGGTGCTGACGTCCGTGGTATCCAATCTCACGAACCTGGCGATGGAATTGGCGTAGTCAACGTCAAACGCCAGGTACGGCGTCGGCTTGTAATAATTTGACAACTCGACTCCGTAGCGGTTGCTTGGACTTTTGGAAGCGACGGTGCTGCCGGTGTCGCCATCCTGTTGGAGTTCGGAATCGCTGTACAGATACCACAACGAAAGAGTGCTCTGCGTATGCGGCACGATCAGCGTGCGCGCGCCGATTTCTCCACCTTTGGTTTGGACCAGACCAGAAATTCTCTGGCTCGGTGTGTCGGGATTGGGATTGTCCGCAGAAATCGGTTCCACGGTTTGTGTTGCGCCGCGTCCGTCATTGCTGTGGAAATCAAACCCACCCTGCACGTAATATTCCGTTTTGGCCCACGGACCGAAAATCAAACTCAGCTTGGGGCTGGGCAACGCACTGAACGCGGTGCCCGAGTTGACCGGATTGTTGAGACAGGTGACATCGAAATATTGGATATCGCCGCGAATGGCCGCCACGGAACGGAATTTGTCGTTCCACTGAACCTTGTTTTCCAGCCAGAAACCGGCTTGTGTGTCGGTGAAATCGTCCGCTTCCGTGGTGGCGGGCAGAACACTGCCGCCGTTTTGGCTGTCCGTCTTGTCCACGCGCACCCGGTCTTCCGTTTGGTACAGCCCGTTGTCGATCCAGTCGTTGCGAGCCTGCAACCCGAAGGTATTCTCCACCTCGCGGCCCCGCCATTGGCTAAAGGTGGTGTGACGGGCGTCCAGGCCAGCCACTTCTCGCTTGTCCTGTTGCTCGAACTGATCGCCGAGAGCGGGGTCGGTGAGGAAGTAGGTGAAGTCGGAAAACAAATCGAGATCGTAATAGAATCCGTAGGTCGTGATCTTCGTCTCGGAATTTCCGTCCCCGGTGTGCCATTCGCCTTGCAGGCTGTACCGTTGCGAATTCCCGCCGTCGGTGGGGTTGATGGCGCCGAAGAAGCCGACCTCGGGCACGGTGCTATCCGGAATCTGATCGCTCGAATTCCATTTGCCGTGATAACCCCGGGCCGTGACGCTGTAACCGTTGACCGCATCGCCTCCGCTGTAGGTCAGAAGTCCGTTGAATTTCGAATAGTCATCGGGATGCACCCATGGGCCGTCATCGTGATACACTTCGCCCCCGTAGAGCAGATTGCCTTCGCCCAGTTTTTGCGAGAAGCCCCCGACGCCGCGCTCGTAGCCATACATGCCGCCTTCGATTGTGACGAAATCCTGTGGCAGCACCTTGTAAAACACCAGGTGCGCCGATCCGGCTGAACCGTAATTGCCAACGTCCGCGTAATACGGACCCTTCTCGTAATCCACCCGCTCGACAAGCTTCCGGGATGACGGTGTTCATGTCGGAATAACCTTCGCCGTGCGCATGCGACGGCAGGTTGAGCGGCATATCGTCGAGGAACACCGCGAAATCCGTGCCGTGATCCAGATTGAACCCACGCAGGAAATACTGGTTCGCCTTCCCGCCGCCGGCATGCTGGGTGATGATGACGCCGGGGACGGTTTCAAGGATTTCGCCGCTGCGCAGAATTGGGCGGTCTTCCAGTTGCGCCTGGCCCGTCGCGCCCTGCGAAGCAGAGTCGGCAACTCCAACCAGACTGTCGGCGCGCCCCGTGACCACGACCTCCGGCAGACGGACGACCTGCGAGGTTGACGTGGCGGACGCCGTGGCACCGTTTGTCTGGGCGGATGCCGTCGGCAGGAGCATCAGTCCGGCGGAGAGACCGACTACCAGCATGACGACCATGGGCTGTCTCGATTGCGTCCTTGGAATGTTCCCAGCCATCTCGGCCAACGCCTGTGCGTCGGTCATCCCGGTAGGTCCTTTCCCGTAGTGGTAATCGTGAGTTTGCCATGTTTCACGCCCTTGGCGGCAATCAGTTCGTCGGCCAACTTCCGAATGTCGGCGGCTTTGCCACGGACAGCGAGGACTTCCAAACAGTTGTCATGATCCAGATGGCAGTGGAGCGCGGAAATGATGACGTCCCGATGTTCGTGCTGCAGGTCCGTGAGTAATTCCTGCAGGTGATGCTTGTGATGATCGTAGACAAGGGTAATGCTGCCGGCAATCTCGCCGCGGCCGAGTTGCTCCCGGTGTTCGATGAGGTGGGCGCGGACCATGTCGGCGATTGCCAGCGACCGGTTGTTGTACCCCTTCTCGCGGCACATGCGGTCGAGTTCGCGCAGCAATTGTTTGTCGAGAGAGATGCTGAATCGAGAGACGGTTTCCATAGTGTTACGATTTTTATAATCGTAATACTCACTCCGGATGTGTCAAGCGAAGAAATGTCGGCATAAGAATCGCGAAAGAATCGCGAACCGCTTGATATTGGTGCGGAGTTGTCGGTAGACTGGCGCAGGTTTGCGGCGAGGGGAAAGGAACGAATTCATGCGGAATGACCAACGGAGTTTCGTAGTCGGTCTGGCGGTTCTGGCGGCAGCGCTCATCGCGGGCGAATGCCGGGCGATGGTGGCGTTGCCGGAGTCGCGGGGTGGCATCAGTGTTCAGGTGGAGACGAACGGGGAGTACCACATTCGGGGCCGCGCGCAGGGATGGACGTTCCGTGGGAGCACGGGCTACCCGATTCAAGGGATCACCAACTCATCCGGTCAGGATGCCATCGGCGCGTATCAAGAGGTGAAATTCCACTGGCGAGGACAGTTCGCAGGAAGCATCCGTCGTTACAACGACCGGCCCGCGGTGCTGTTCTCGGTGGACGCGCCCGCCGGGGCGAATGTGACGAACGTGGTGTTCCCGGCGTTTGGTGGATTGCCCGCCGGGCTGCACGGGTTCAGCTACGGCGAGAAGAATTTCGCACCGCCGAGTTTCGATCTCGATGCAGAGACGAAGCATTTCACTGTTGACGTGCCGTCACCGGCCGACGGTGGAAAACAGGCCGTGACCTTCCTTCGTGCAGGCAACTAGCGGCCACTGAATCTTGCGAAGCGCCGGGGGACTTGCGCGAAGTCTGAAGTCGGTGAATATATACGAGGGGGGAAGGGTATGGTATGGGGGCGAAGACGAATTTGGGGCGGTGGGTTGCGCGGTTTGGGGGAATAACCGGCGCGGTTGCCGTGTGCGCACTCGGTCGGGCGCTGGATTTTGCCACGACCTGGGTCGCGCTCGGTCAGGGGCGCGCGGTGGAACGTGAGCCGCTGGCCACGCACGTGTTTCACACGCTGGGACCTCACGCGGGCCTGATCACGTATGAAGCGCTGATCACAACCCCGGCCATCTTCCTCGGTTGTCAACTCGCCACGCGCGTCTTTTGTGACCGTTCTTCCGGTTATCCGGTGGAAACGGCGCTTGGGGAGCGGATGTTTTTTGTTTCGATTGGCGTCGTCTCAGTCATCGTGGCTGCATTCAACGCCCGGTACCTGATGTGAACTGCCCACGTTTGCTCCCGGGGGTGCCGACAAGTATCGCCGAAGGGGATCAGGCCACCGGCAGTACGAAAGTTTCACCAATCTCACGGATCACAATGCGGTCAACCCTGTCGCCTGCGGCGGCGAGCAACCGTTTCAGCGGCTCCTCGGGCGGTTCGTAGGAAAGAATGAAGGTCTGGTGGTGGATTGGCACCAGATAATCCGCGCCCAACTCGCAAGACATCTGCCAGGCTTGTTCGGGAGAGGCATGCATGTGTATGTACGGCCGGTACCCTCCGATGGGCAGGACCGCGATGTGGATCTTGCGTCCGTCACAAGCCTGACGAAGTGAGTCCGTGTACGCGGTATCGCCACCGAAGAGGATCGTCGTTCCGTGGCGTTCGAGCAGGTAGGCGTTGTAGCCCAGTCCGCGGCTCCAAGGGTAGCGCTCTCCCCAGTGCCTGACTTCCAGGGCGCTGACCATCACGTCCGCCGCTTCGACGGATTGGCCCCAATGCAATTCGGTGACAGGCGCGAAACCGAGCGGACGAATGTAGCGCTCGTTGCGGGCGGCCATCACGACGGCGGGCCCGGGCCGAAGCTGTTGCCAGCTCCGCACGTCGAGATGGTCCATGTGCGCGTGTGATTGCACGATAAGATCCAGCGGCGGGAGTTCATCGGGACGGAGCGCGCAATGGACGAGCCGTCGCGGGCCGAGGTTTATGCCGAAGGGTAAATGGATCCCCACGCTCGGGCTGAACACTGGATCGGTGAGGATGGTTTTGCCGTGCAGATTGATCAGAAGAGTTGCATGGCCGAGCCAGGCGATGGTCGTCTGGTTCTCACGCCATTGTTGTGGGGTGGGCTTGTGCCGGGGATGGCCAGTGCTGAATTTGCCTTCGCGCCGGCGTTGCCGCATCACGTAGCTGACCCAACCCCAAAACGGGTAAGAGATGATGATCAGCAGCAAAACGGCGATGCTTAGCAATAGCCACATGGTGTGGACAATCCATGATTCATGGGAGAAAGGCAAAACCGGGCTGACGAATGGCCCGATAAAAAGATATTTCTCGTCAATGAAAAATTGTGTATAAGAACAGGAGGATATTGGACAGAAGAGGGACGGTTTCCCCCAAGACTTGGAATAACCATGCATGCTCAGCGGTCAAGAAATTTCCTTGCGGGCCACGAAGGCACGGGATGAACACTAATCTCAACACCATTACGGTCACGCTGGGTAATGGGGAACGGCTTCCGTGCCCCACCCGGACGACCGTACGCGATATTCTCCCCCAACGCCAATCGCCGGACGGGCTCGACTACGTGGGCGCACTGGTCAACAACGATGCGGTTTCGCTCACCTATCCGCTCGATGTTGACAGCCAGGTCACACTGCTGACGCGGGGCGACCCGCACGGTTTCCAAATCTACCGCCGCTCGGTTTGGTTTCTGCTGGCAAAGACGGTCAAAGAATTGTTCCCGGACGCTCATTTTGCGGTGGAGCACTCGCTCGGCGCGGGCTTTTTCTGCAGTTTCGAGATGGACAGCAAGTCGGGCATCTGCGAGGAGCAATTGCGGAGCATCGACCAGAAAATGCGGGCCATCGTCGAGCGCAACGTCCCCATCGAGATGCGCAAGATCGCGTTCACCGAGGCAGTTCAACGATTTGAACAGGAGAAACAGTGGGACAAATACAACCTGCTGCGTTTCCGCAATCCGCCCAAGATCGCCACCTGGTGGTGCGAGAATTTTTCCGATCTCTCGCACGGCCCGCTGGCCTCGGGGACCGGAGCGCTGGCGCTGTTCAAGTTGATACTGTACCCGCCCGGTTTTGTGCTGCAGATTCCCGAGCAGGCGAATCCGAAAACGCTGCCACCGTTCGAGCCCCAACCGCAATTGTTCCAGATTTTTCAGGAGCATAAGGAGTGGGGCCGCGTTCTCGGCGTCAACACGGTGGGTCGGCTGAACGAGATCATTGCGAAGCGGGAGATCGGCGATTTCATCAAGATCGCCGAGGCGTTCCACGAAAAAAAGATCGCGCAGATTGCCGACCACATTCACCAGCACCGGAACCAGATCAAGTGGTGCCTGATCGCCGGGCCGTCGTCCTCGGGCAAGACCACGTTTGCCAAGCGGCTGGCCGTGCAATTGCGCGTGGACGGTCTGCGGCCCGTGACCATTTCCGTGGACAATTACTTCGTCAGCCGCGAGCAAACACCCCGGGACAAAAACGGCGAACCCGATTTCGAGAGCATCGATACGGTGGATCTGCCCCTGTTCAACGACCACCTGCTGCGGTTGGACAAAGGGGAAGAGGTGGACCTGCCCACGTTCAATTTCGAAAAGGGCTGCCGCGAGTATCGCGGCGAAAAACTGCGGATCGAGCCCGGCCAAATCGTCCTCGTCGAGGGCATTCACGGCCTGAATCCGCGGCTCACGCAATCGGTGCCGCCCGCGCACAAATTGCGGATTTACATCAGCGCGCTGACCCAGTTGAACCTCGATTCGAACAACCGGATCTCGACGACGGACAACCGGCTGGTCCGGCGGCTGGTGCGCGACAACAACTACCGGGGCAATTCGGCGCTGAAGACGCTGGGCATGTGGCCGAGCGTGCGCCAGGGCGAGAAGACCTGGATCTTTCCATACCAACAAGCGGCCGATATCGCGTTCAACTCGGCCCTCGACTACGAACTGGCGGTGCTCAAACCGCTGGTCGAACCGCTGCTGGCCGAGGTCAAACCGCACCACCCGCAATACGCGGAGACGCGGCGCCTGCAGGAATTCCTGTCCAGTTTCCTGAGCGTCCCCGATCATCTCGTGCCGCCGACGTCGATTCTGTGTGAATTCATCGGCCACAGCAGCTTTCACTACTGAGAGAAGCGAATGAACAAAACGAATCCATGCCAACGTGCCCGCCCGTCTGGAACGACCGGAGGTGTTTCCGTGAATAAGACGATCTCGCCCGCGTTTGTGTGCGCCATTCCCAAGACCGACCTGCATTTGCATCTGGACGGTTCATTGCGGATCCCGACGCTGATTGAGTTGGCCAAGGAGCATCGCGTCAAGCTGACGTCGTACAGCGAGGAGGGATTGCGGCGGCTGGTATTCAAGGACAAGTACGCGAGCCTGCCCGATTACCTGAAGGGATTCGCCTACACGTGCGCGGTGATGCAAACCGCCGAGAGCCTGGAACGTATTGCCTTTGAATTGGCCGAGGACAATCTCGCGGAGGGCGTCCGCTACATCGAGGTGCGGTTTGCGCCCCAATTGCACGTCAACGACCGGCTGAACATGGAAGAGGTGGTCAGCGCCGTCTGTCGCGGACTGGAGCGTGCGCGCCGGCGCCATAATCAATCGCGGGCGGTTGTCTCGGGCGCGGACGTGCCGTTTCACTTTGGCATCATCGCCTGCGCACTGCGGTTTTTCGTGCCGCCGATGTCGCCGTACTATCGGCGGTTGTTTGAGGTCATGTCATACGCGGCACCGAAACAGGTGTTCGCGGCGGCGTCGATGGAGTTGGCGCGGGCGGCGGTGGATCTGGCGCACAACAAGGGGTTGCCGGTTGTCGGCTTCGACCTGGCCGGTGCCGAAGCGGGGTATCCCGCCGAAGACCACAGCGCGGCGTATCAGTACGCGCACTCCCACTTCATCCGCAAGACGGTGCATGCGGGCGAAGCCTACGGGCCCGAGTCCATATTCCAGGCGATCACGAAATGTTACGCCAATCGCATCGGGCACGGGACGTGGCTGTTCGCGCACGAGATGATCCACAACCCGAACATCCCCGACCCGAAAGCCTACAGCCAGTATCTGGCCGAGTACGTGGCCAGCCAGCGGATCACCATGGAAGTCTGCCTCACCAGCAATGCGCAGACGCTGCCGCGGATGCGGGACCTCTCGCGCCATCCGCTGCGCCAGATGCTCGACCACGAGTTGTCCGTTTCGATCTGTACCGACAACCGGCTGATGTCGAACACGAGCGTGACCAAGGAACTTCTCATTGCCATCGACAAGCTGAAAATGACCCCGCGCGAACTGCGCAACGTGGTCATCGCCGGTTTCAAAGGCAGCTTCTTCCCCGGACGTATAGCGAGAAGCGCCATTTCGTGCGTCAGGTGATCGATCGCTATGAGGCGGTGGAGCGTGACTTGACCGCCGGCCCCTCCCGGGGCAAAGCCAGGCCGCACAGTCGCCGGTAAAAGGTGCGGCTCGCCGTGAAGGCGCTTGGGCGTGATGATCCACAGGGTGCACTCGATTCAAGCGACGGCTGCGGGCTGACCGTCGCGCTCCGTGGGCTGAAAGAACGGCCGGATTGGTGGGTCATACGGATTCGAGCCTGCGAACAGTTGATTGAGAACGACGCTAATTCGCCGGTTTTTCCGGGGTTGGTTCGGGAGGCGGCCTGACGGTTTTGGAAGCGGTCATGGCGCGATAGGTCACGGGGACCTGCCAGTCGGCGTAGTTTGCGTGGAAAGTTTTCATGGCGCTGACCATTTGTTGGCGGAATGTCGTTTCGATCAAGGTGCCTTGCCCGGGCCAGATTTTGAATTGAACGCGGATAAAATCCCAGCCGCCGCCCGCCGCCGTTTCGACCCCTCCAATCATCGGCTCGCTTAAAATGATCGCGCCGAATTGCCTCCACATTCCCTTGGCGACGTTCTCGACGATTTGGGCGGCCTTTTCCGGGGCCGCGCCCGATGGAATCTGGACGTCGGCGTACGCGTAGATGCCGCCGTGGGGAAATCGGCTGACGTTGGCAATGGTGCGGTTGGGGATAAACACCTTTTGATTGTAGAAATTGAGGAGCTTGGTGAACCGCAACCCAATTTCCTCGACGCGACCGATGACAATAGTAATCCCGTCGACCTCCACCATGTCACCGACGTCCATTGCGTCCGAGAAGATCAGCGTCAGGCCGATGACCATGTCTTGAACCAAGCCCTGCGAGCCAAAGCTGATGGCCAGCCCGACGATGGAAGCGCTGGCGAGGTAGGCGGTCAAGTTGACGCCGAATTCCTCCAGGACCAAGCCCAACGCAAAAAAATACATGATCGAGGTCACGGTGTTGCCGATGAGTTGGATCAACGTAACGAACTTCGGCTGTTGCGTGACGAAGCCGAGCGGATTTCTCTGCGCATGGCCTTTGTTGATGATCCATTCGCTCACGTAGCGGGTGATTTTGACCATGACATGCACGAAAACCGCGAGTGCGAGGATAAGAAGGAGCCGGCGTCCCGTCGAAGACTCATGTCCGGTGAGATGACTGTACACACGCCCCATGAACGTTTCATTCATGGGGGCCAACACGGCGGCGGGAGGCAAGTTTGTCATGTTTAGTAAAAACCTCGCTAGCGAGGTGCTGTGACCTGCCCCCTCTCACTGGACCAATTGATGTGAGAGTCCGGGAGCGATAGTAACCTATTTTGGTTTGTTGTCCATGCCCTCTGTTGGTTGTGCTCCCCAGCCTCCGTGGGGGGAGACGGAGGCTGGGAGCGCGGCTTGTGCCGCGAATTCTGTCGGTGTCCGATTGCCCAAAGCACTGTGCGGGCGGTCGTGGTTGTACGTCCAGCGAAAGCCTTGGGTGATCGCCCGTGCATCCGGCACGCTGAGAAACCAGTGCTCGTTCAGACACTCGTCACGGAACTTGCCGTTGAAGCTTTCGATGTAGGCATTCTGTTGGGGCTTGCCGGGTTCAATAAACACCAGCTCGACGCCGTGCGCATACGCCCACTGATCCAGCGCCCGACCGGTGAACTCCGGCCCGTTGTCGATGACCAACTGACACGGGCAACCCCGTTGTTGCCGCAGGCCTTCCAAGATGCGCACCACCCGGGCGCCAGGCAGGGAGGTGTCGGCCTCGATGGACAAGCACTCCCGCGAGAAATCATCCACCAGATTGAGGAAGCGAATCCGACGGCGATCGGCCAGGCTGTCGGCCATGAAATCCATCGACCAGCGCTGATTCATCGCGGTGGCCGGCTCCAACGGCTGGCGCGGGAGACGGGGTTGGCGTTTGCGACGGCGGCGGCGCACCTGTAAGCCCTCCTCGCGGTAGATGCGTTCGATGCGTTTGTGGTTGTCGGTCCAGCCTTGCCGACGCAGCAGCCAAGTCAGCCGCCGATAGCCGTAGCGACGGCGCTGCTGGGCGGCTTGGCGCAGGGCCTCCCGCAACGGCCCGTCATCGGCCGGACGCCCGCAGTAGTAGTAACTGCTGCGTCGAATGCTCATCAGCCCGCACGCTCGTCGGTGACTGACCCGATACTGCTGGCACGCCGTTTCCACAGCCGTGCGACGCGCGGCGGGCGTCGTCAGTTTCGGCGCAAGGCGTCCTGGAGAATCTGTTTATCCAGCAGCGCCTCGGCCAACAACCGCTTTAGCCGGCTGTTCTCCTGCTCCAACTGGCGCAGGCGCTTGGCATCGCTGAGTTCCAGCCCGCCGTACTTGGCTTTCCAGCGGTAGTAGGTGCCCTCACAAATCCCGTGCTTGCGCGTCAGATCGCCGAGGGCCACACCCGCCTCGGCTTCTTTGAGAATCCCGATGATCTGCTCTTCACTGAACCGTTTGCCTCGCATTGCGTCCTCCTGGTCGCTTGTCGCATACCCAAGGACTCTCTTTCAAGTCGGTCCAGTTTCAGGGGC
>CAVYAC010000103.1:0-9062 GCA_963766065.1 uncultured Verrucomicrobiae bacterium | reverse complement strand
TTTTGAGTTTTCGGAAGGAATTGGGCAACCCAGCCGAGTTTGAGGTAGTCGAATTCGGCGGACACCGCGGCCAATTGCGAGCCGACGTGCTCGCGGCTGCACCTGATTTGCAGTATCGGATCGTCGAGGCGGGCGATCCCCTGCCAGAATCGATTGTTGGGTGCGTGTTCTCCAACGAATTCCTCGATGCGTTGCCAGTTCACGTTGTGCAGGTCAGAGATGGCGGGTGGCAAGAGGTGTATGTGAGCTCGCCTGAAATTGTAGGGCAAGCCGAGTCGGACGAGACGCGCCGAAGACTTGCGGGCGGCGCAACGCCCGTCTTGCCATTTTCCGAACGACGGCAGGCGGAGCGCC
This sequence comes from uncultured Verrucomicrobiae bacterium, assembly GCA_963766065.1. GTDB lineage: Bacteria > Verrucomicrobiota > Verrucomicrobiia > Palsa-1439 > Palsa-1439 > Palsa-1439. Next base: position 8,708 of record CAVYAC010000103.1, on the reverse strand, counting down.
TGCCCTACAACGATTTCATCGAAGTCCTCGGCCCGCTCTCGACCACGCGTCTTGCCGACTTTCTGAGCGATCTGCCCGTCCAACACATGGAAGGCTACCGCGCCGAGGTGAACTTGCGCGCGTTGGACTGGCTGTCGGATGTGGCCAAACGACTGAAACGCGGGTGGATCGTCACCATCGACTACGGTCATGAGCGGCCCGAGTATTTCGCGCCGCTCCATCGCGACGGCACCCTGCTCTGTTATTACCAACACACCCGGAGCGCGAATCCATACGCGCATATCGGTGAACAGGACATCACCGCGCACGTCGAGTTCACGTCGTTCATCGAACACGGCAAGAAGTTCGGGCTCGAACCCGTCATTTTCGCCGACCAGTCCCATTATTTATTGCAGCTGGGAGAATCTGAGATTGCGGAGATTGTCGAACGCACCGCCGGCCAACCCAGCAAAGAGCGCGCAGCGATCCAGCAACTTCTCCACCCCGAAATGATGGGCCGGACGTTCCAAGTATTGGTGCAGAGGAAGACGTAATCCGGTCTGGGGCCGAGAAAAGGCTTGATGGCACTCTCAGAGAGAATACCCTGGTGGTCAACGAGACTGGACGGCCCGCAGTGGTCGCGGGCGTATGTCATGTGGGAAATGGCGGTTAAGGCTGGGCTATGTTGGAATGCTTTGACATGAACCCGCGCGAGATCATCGACCTGCTTTCTGCGGCGCTCACTTCTGTAACAGCGGTCATGGTGGTTTGGATTGCATACAGGCAGTGGAAAACGGATGAGCTTCGCCGTCGTCACGAGACATATGAACAACGGCTTCGCGTCTACGAGGCCGTCCAACTCTATCTCGTCCATATAGAACAAGATGCAAAGGTTGATCTCCCGCAGATTGTCCAGATGTGTGCGGAGGCGAGCGAGTGCACATTCTTGTTCGGGGAGGAGGTCCAGGACTACATTGACCTCCTTCGCCAGAAAGGTCTTAAGCTCCGCTCACTGCATAGCCAATTGTACGCGCCGGACGGCTCGTCAAACCTGCCCGATGGGGAGGAGCGCAATCGCGGTGTAGAAGAGGAGAAAAAGCTTTTGGATTGGTTCATCGGGCAGAGGGATGAGTCGCGAAGGTTGTTTCGGAGGCACATGGGTATTTCATAAGGATCACCCGACAAGCTCGATGCAGAAACGGCCATGGACATCTCCTTCGATTGCGTCGGTTGTGGCGCACATATCGTCATTGATGAAGCTGGGGCAGGTCTATCTGTCCAGTGTCCCATCTGCTCCCGTAACGTCATTGTGCCCTTCTTCTCAACTGGTGGCCCCGGTTCACCGCTCAGAGCCAAGTCACAAGAAGAGACCGCTTCATTAGGATTGGCAACGGAGAAGCAGAGGGCATATCTCAGAGATTTGGGTGTAGCTTTCGACGGGGCCCATCTGACGAAAGAGCAAGCATCGGGGTTAATTGAAGACGCCCTTTCAAACCGGCCTCCAACTCAGAAGCAGATTGATAAACTCCGAAGGCTCGGGCGGTTGGATGAGCTAGAGAAAGATGACACAGCACTTGACGCGAGTGCTGCGCTCGAAGACATCCTCCTCAGTTCCCCCACCGAGAACCAACTCGCACGTCTTAAGGAACTAGGGCTGACAGTTACAGGCGACTGGGAGTTCAGTGCTGGTGAACTTGACGAAATTCTGAAGTTGACCGACCGCCAACCAGACGCAGAAATGTTTGAGGCTCTTCAGGCCTTGGGAATCGAGTGGTCTGACGGAACCGCTCTCCATGCCCGGATGATCCTAGACCTGGCCCTCGCGTACGGCACCGGTACCCTGGAAATACGAGTTACCGACGAGCGAACTGGCTAACGTGTGTATCGCTGCAACGAAGGATCCGGCATTTTACAGTGCCATGATTGATAACGGCTCCTTGGGCATCCAGTATTTCTCTTGGCCCGAGGCTAAAATGCAAGAGTGGGTCCAGAACAATATCGATCCGATTGCGGCCTATCAGCGGGAGACCGAGCTGAAGCCAGATGATGCGTTCGCATGGTTCCAGCTTGGTAATGCTTACTGCAATTCCAAGCGCTTCGACGACGCTGTTGCGGCCTACCAGCAAGCTATTAGGCTGGGCCGTGATTATGCGATGGCGTGGTTGGGCCTAGCTGTCGCCTGCCATAAATCCGGACACGCCAGCGAGGCGGAGGCGGCTTTCGCAGAGTCACGGAGACTGGATCCGAAACACTTCATGCAATTCATCGAAGCCGGTAAAGGTAGCGCTCTGTTGGCAGAGGCTCAGAAATTGTATCCGAAGCTTTTCAAATAACGCGCGACGACAGCGGACGCGACCCGGTACCTTTACCGTGATAAAGTGGCAGGGAATATAGGGTTCAACGTCTGACGCGTGACAAATCCGGTGCCGCCACACGGTCGACAGACTACTTCCAGAGCCCATCGGCTTTGCCCTTCCCGCTTGCGGCTTTTGCGGCTATGCTGACTGGATGTTCGTTGACAAGGTCAAGATTCGGGTCAAGGCGGGGGATGGCGGAAACGGGTGCGTATCGTTTCGACGGGAGAAATATGTCGATCGGGGCGGGCCGGACGGGGGCGACGGCGGCAAAGGCGGCGACGTGGTGGTGGTGGCGGACAAGAACATCACCGATCTTTCGGATTACTATTACCTGCCGCGCCTGATAGCGAAGCACGGCGTTCACGGACGCGGGAAGAATTGTTTTGGCCGGAGCGCGCGGAACATCATTGCGAAGGTGCCGATTGGGACGCAGGTGTTTCGGCTGACCGCGCCGGTGAAACAGCGCGCGCCATCGAATTATCATCCGGCGGCGGCGACGGAGGAATTTGACCCGAGAGTAACCGTCGGGATGCCATTCACGCCGGGTCGGGCGAAGCAACTGGTGGAGGCCTCGCGAGGGAGTTTAGTTGAAGTTGTAGGCCGCGTGCCCCCACGCGGCGCAGACGAAACAGAATCGCCCACTGGGGGCAGTGGGCCTACAACAGCGGAACGCGAACTGATTGCGGATCTCGTGGAGGACGGCCAGCGGTTTATGCTGGCAAAGGGCGGGCGCGGCGGACGCGGTAACGCGGCGTTCAAGAGTTCGGTGCACCAGGCGCCGCGCGAGTTCGAGTACGGCGAGGCAGGCGAGCAGCTCGAAGTCGAATTGGAACTGAAGACGCTGGCGGACGCGGGGCTGGTCGGTTTTCCGAACGCGGGCAAATCGACGCTGATCTCGAAGATCACCAACGCGCACCCGAAGGTCGCACCGTATCCGTTCACGACGTTGACGCCGAACGTGGGAATCCTCAACTACGGCGATTTCGAGCGCATTCGGATCGCCGACATTCCCGGGTTGATCGAGGGCGCGCACCGGGGCAAAGGCCTGGGACACGATTTCCTGCGGCACATCGAGCGTTGCCAACTGCTGGTGGTGTTACTGGACATGGCGGGGGTTGACGGCCGGAAGCCGCAGGATGACTACCAGCAATTGCTCGACGAGCTGAAGATGTACAACCCCGAGATCCTGAAGAAGAAGCGGCTCGTCGTGGCCAACAAGATGGATTTGCCCGACGCCAAGAAGAACCTGGCCGCGTTCAAGCGCAAGCTGGCGGGGCGGTCGTCCCGTCCGTCGAAGAAAACGCCGACGAGCAAGGTCGCTCCCCAAAAGATATTGCCAATCTCAGCGCTGGCGGGAGAGGGATTGGAAAAATTAAAGCTGGAGTTGCGCAAAGCGCTGGCGTAGCGTGGCGGTGTCAATCACGTACTCTTACGATGAGATGGGAAATCAGACCCCTCACCCAACCTCTCCCCCAAGGGGAGAGGAGACGCTTCTTCAACCTGCGGCCTGCGGATTTCCTCTCCCCTCCGGGGGAGAGGATTAAGGTGAGGGGCAGTCGAGAAACAGCAAGGTCATCTCTGTGACACTACGCGAGAAGGAGCGAGTCGGCTCATGTTCAAGATAATTGGTGGTGATGGCCGGCCCTACGGCCCTGTCAGCGCGGACCAGATTCGCCAATGGATCGCCGAGGGACGCGCCAATGCACAGACGATGGCCCAAGCCGAAGGCAGCGTCGAGTGGAAACCGCTCGGCCAATACCCGGAGTTTGCCCCCTCCGCGGTTCCGCCCGTGATGCCGTCGACACCGCCAACACCGACGGCAGCGCCCGCGCCAGCGTTTCAGCCGCGACCAGACGTGCCCAATTACCTCGTGCCCGCCATCCTCAGCACGATCTGTTGCTGTCTGCCGCTTGGTATCGTGGCGATTGTTTTTGCGGCGCAGGTGAACACCAAGCTCCAAGCGGGCGACATCCCCGGCGCGCTGGAGGCATCTCGAAAGGCAAGAATGTGGGTTTGGCTGGCTGTCGTGCTTGGCCTCCTCTCGTTTGGCCTATTCTCGGCGCTCTGGTGTCTGCCGCTCATGCACCATCATGCGTTTCGGATGTATCGGACATGGTGATTCGACTCAAGACGATCCTTCTGGGCCTGGCGTTTGGAGCCGTGGCGACGGCGGTGTTCGCCTTTGATCCCGAACGTGTGCGGATCTATCCGGTCTGTCCCTTTCATCAATGGACCGGTTTGTGGTGTCCTGGTTGCGGGACGACGCGCGCGCTTCACCAGCTGTTGCATGGGAATCTGGCGGCGGCCTTTCGATTCAACGCGCTGTCGATGGCCCTGCTGCCGGTGGCCGGCTACCTGATCGTGCGCGGCGACGCCAGCACGTTGAAACCGACCTGGATCTGGTTGCTGCTCGTGGCGATTGTCGGGTTTGGCGTGCTGCGCAATATTCCCACATACCCGTTCACGTTGTTGGCGCCGTAAGGGCGATACTCCACAAGATATTACGGAGGTTAACATGTACAAGATCATCGGAACCGACGGACGAGAGTATGTTCCCGCAAGCGCGGAGCAATTGCGGCAATGGGTTTGGGAGGGCCGCGCCAATGCACAGACCAAGGCGCAAGCCTCTGGCGAGACCGAGTGGAAACATCTCGCCGACTTTCCAGAATTCCATGCGGCACTCGGCATTTCGACCGGCGCGCCTCCGCCGATCTCGCCGCCGGTGCAGGCACACCTCGTGACGAGGCCACCCGGAGCGGACAAGAAGATCGTCGCGGGCGTGCTGGCCCTGATTCCGCACACGGGATGCCTGGGCATCCACAAGTTCGTCCTCGGCTATACCGGTGCCGGCATCACGATGTTGCTCATTACCGTGCTCACCTGTGGTATTGGCGGCGTAGTCATGTGGGTGATCAGCCTGATTGAGGGGCTCATTTATCTGACGAAGTCCGACGAGGATTTCGTCCGGACATACATTCTGAACAAGAAGGAGTGGTTCTGACATGTATAAGATCCTTGGAGTTGACGGACACGAATACGGCCCGGTTACGGCGGAGCAACTCCGACAATGGATTCGCGAGGGGCGGGCCAACGTGCAGACCGAAGCGCAGGCTGAGGGCACCACAGAATGGAAACCGATTTCCGCGTTTCCCGAATTCGCTGATTTGGCGGGTGGACCCACTCCGTCCTCTGGAGCACCCCCTGCGGCCGGGTCTGTTGATGCCGACACACTGGCCGCCCAAGTCACGGCCCGAGGTTATGAAGTGGATATAGGCGCGTGCATTAGTCGCGCTTGGACACTGTTGACCGGCAATTTCTGGCGATTGGTGGGCACCACGCTGTTAATTCTGCTACTCGTCGGTGGCGTGGGCGTCATGCTGCGGTTCGCGGTTAATTTCGCTCTGGGCGCGCCACTGGTTGCCCATCGCGGCCATCCGTGGGAGGCGATGGTGGCTCAGTGGCCGGGCTTCCTGGTCAACATCTTGTGGAATCTGGTTGTGGGCGGACCACTGCTGGGCGGACTTTACAATTACTACCTGAAGTTGATGCGCGGGCAGACGGCGGACCTTGGCGATGCGTTTGCGGGGTTTGGCAGCGCGTTCATCCCGCTGCTGCTGGCCCATGTTGTCGTCGCCGTGTTGAGCTGTTTGGGATTTCTCTGCTGTATTCTGCCGGGCATTTATTTGGGCGTGGCCTGGAAATTCACGTTGCCGTTGGTGATCGACAAGCGAATGGGTTTCTGGGAGGCGATGGAGTTGAGCCGAAAGGTTGTGACGCGGCAGTGGTGGATCCTGTTCGCGCTGTTTCTCGTGGCGGGCTTGATTAGCGCGGCGGGCGTGATTGCCTGCTGTGTGGGAGTGTTGGCCACGGTTCCGATCGGGATTGCGGCCGGTTTGTACGCGTACGAGGATATCCTTGGATCCCAAACCACCGCCCAAGCTGGCTGAGACGCAGCCCGACCACGGCCCGGCGCGCCAAGCTCGGTGGACCTGCGTCCTGAGCAATCTCGTGCTGCCGGGGTTGGGGACCTTTGTAGCGCATCGGCGCGTAACCGGGATTCTCCAGTTGGTCGTCTCGCAAGCAGGCTTCGCGCTATGCCTGCTCTGGGCGATCCTGTTCGTGCGCGATTGGGTTCACCAGGGAAACATGCCCGAGGATATCACACCTGAGCTGGCGGTGGGGTTGACCGGGGCGACGCTTTTTCTGTTTGCGTGGATTTGGTCGCTGGTCAGCAGCGTGGAAATTCTAATCAATTCCCGAAAGAGCGGTTTGTAATCACGTCCGGCTGTGAATAGGATTGGTCTCGCGCATGGAAACGCCCACACTCCAACCCGGTCGGCGGCTCGAACTGGACATCACGACGGTCGCGTTCGGCGGCGACGGCATTGGGCGCGTGGACAATTTCGTGGTGTTCGTGCCGTTCGTCATCGAGGGCGAACGCGTCGAGGTCGAGATCGTGGAGGTCAAGCGCCGCTACGCGACGGCGGACCTCGTGCGGGTGATTGCGCCGTCGCCGAAACGCGTCGAGCCGCGCTGCCCGTACTATGCGAACTGCGCCGGCTGCCAATACCAGCACATCGAGTATTCGCATCAACTGGAGTTGAAGCGCCGCCAGATTCGCGATGTGTTCGAGCGCATCGGCAAGATGGCCGATCCGCCCATTGAGCCGGTCGTCGGTTCGCCGCGTGAGTATCATTACCGCAACAAAATTGTCGTTCACGGTCCCGGCAAGCCCGGTTTCTGGAGCGTGCGCGGACGGTCCATCATCGGCATCGAGCAATGCCCCATCGCCGGCGAAGAAGTGAACGCGAAGCTGGCGGAGGTCAGCCAGCAACCGCTGGAGAATGTACACTTGACGATTCGCGCCAACTCCGAGCGGCAGGTGTGGACGTACATGGAGACGCGAAAGGCCAGCGTGGATCCGCTCGACGCTGAAGAGTCAGCGGAAATTGCGGTCGTCGAAACAATCACCGAGAACATCCTTGGCAAAACGCTGCACGTGCCGCTCGGCTCGTTTTTCCAGGTCAACCGCGAGGTGATCGAGCTGGCGCTACAACATGCTCGCAAGGTATTTACCGACAGTGGGTGCAAGATTCTGGTGGACGCCTATTGCGGCGTCGGTTTGTTTGCCCTGATGCTGGCCGACCTCGCCGGGCACGTGTACGGAATCGAAGAGGACAAGAAAGCCATTCAGGCAGCCAACGACAACGCGCAGCGCCTTGGCCTGAAAGGCTACGATTTCTATCCCGGCAAGACCGAGCGACTGCTGTTCTATACATTGCGTCAGTGCAATCTGGATGAGACATGCCTGATTCTCGACCCGCCGCGGTCGGGGTGCGCGCCCGTGGTACTCAAGACGTTGCGCGAACAGAAACCGCGCAAGATCATCTACGTGTCGTGCGCGCCGCCGATGTTGGCGCGTGACATCAAAGAGTTACTCAAGTCGGGTTACAAGCTGGAGCGCGTCACGCCGTTCGACATGTTTCCCCAGACGGCGCATTGCGAGGCGGTGGCGGAATTGACCCTCGCATCGCCGGTCAGCGGGGCGTGAAGGTGACCGATAGTGGTGTCGTGTTTGTTTTCAGGTCGGATCTTCGCTGCGCTTCAGCGCCGTCGGACTCGGCTTACTGGCGAGCGTGCAGTCGCGTGAGCGCGTTCTGCGCCTGGATGAAATCGGGCTTGATCCGCAGGGCCTGCTCGTACTGGGCGACGGCTTCCGCGGTTCGGCCCGCTTGTTCCAAGGCGCCCGCCAAGCCGTAGTGCGCCTGGGGCGAATCGGGTTTGATCCGGAGCACCTGTTCATACTGAACGATGGCGTCGCTGATCTTGCCCTCCAGCGAGAAGATATTCCCCAGATTGCCATGCGCGTCGGCGAAATCGGGGTTGATCCGCAGGGCCTGCTCGAAGTGGGCGATGGCTTCCGCGATCTTACCCGTTTGCGCCAAAGCGATCCCCAGACTGTTGTGCGCATCGGCGTAGTCGGGCTCGATCCGGATGGCCTGCTCGAAGTGGACAATCGCATCTGGCACCCGGCCCACTTGCCCCAGGGCAACCCCACAGTTGCAGTGCGCCTCGGCGAAGTCGGGGTTGATCTGCACTGCCTGCTCGAAGTGGGCGATGGCTTCCGCGGTCCGGCCCGTTTGCGCCAAAGCGTTCCCCAGATTGTTGTGCGCCTCGGCGAGATCGCGGTTAATCCGTATGGCCTGCTCGTACTGGGCGATGGCTTCCGCGGTCCGGCCCGTTTGCGCCAACGCGATCCCGAGATTGTTGTGCGCATCGGCGTAGTCAGGCTTGATCCGCAGGGCCTGCTCGAAGTGGGCGATGGCTTCTGCGGTCCGGCCCGCTTGCGCCAAAACCAGCCCCAGATCGTAG
>CAVYAC010000102.1:0-7736 GCA_963766065.1 uncultured Verrucomicrobiae bacterium | reverse complement strand
GCGACCGCTGTTTCCGCTCCCCGAGATCGAACGGTTTCTGAAAGAAACGAGCACCGAATAGGGTGGTGCCAGCAATCCACTCTGTTCGTTTTTGTAGCCAACCACGGCGAACTGCAAATCATTCCGGCAAAATGCCAGTCGTCAGGCGTTCGGTTTCGTGCTCTCTGCAAGTTCCGTCGTCACTGCTCGTCTCCATTCGCTGCAATTGTCATCGCCCGCCCGGCCCGCAATTCGGCCACCTTCTGCTCGAACTCCGCGCGTCGGTCATCCGGGACGTATTCGACAAATATCGTCGCGGACCGCCTGACCGCGTCCTCCACCCGCTCGTTCATCGTCTGGATCAGCACACGCATCTTTTCGGGTCCAATGATGTCGAAGATCTCCAGCCACAACCGCTGCGTGGCCGGGTTGCCTTCACGCAGCCCCCGCTTCATCGACTGTGAGAATAAAGGCAACCCACAGCCGTCCAGTTCCAGCCAGGATTGCACCACGGCCCGACGCTGCTCGATTGCCATCTGAACCAGCGGACGCTCCTCAATTCGATGCGCTGCGCTACGTGCAACCTCTGGGGAGTACCCCGCCGCCAGCGCGGCTGCCATCTTGGCTTTGCCCTCACCTCGCGCCGCTGCGTATTTTCGTTCCCGTTCCGTCAATTGACCTCGTCGCCGTTTCATCACAAATCCGAACTTTTCCGGCTTATACAGGTTTCATACGACTGGCTGTTCACGCAACTCCTTGACCTGCAACATCCTCACTTCCGATTACGTAGCGCCTCGCGCTTCTCGCGGTAAACAATGGCAAACCATCCGCGCAAGTCGTAAGGCTTCACCCGCACCTCAAGGTATGCGCAAACCGCTTGGTATAGTGACGCAACTCCAACTTGCTTCGCGTCGCCCGCTGAATCGCCGTCGTTTGTTGTCCGCTCAAATTGCGTCTCCGTTGGCTTTCATTGTTTCAACGTGGCTATCCCCGTTCGCCCGCATCTAGCGCGGCAGTTGGCGCAACGCATAGTCGAGTGTATCGCACGCGATGACCTGGCCATGCCGCAACAACCGGCTGGCGAGCCGGGCGTCGATCTCAGCCAATCCCTGCAACGTCAGGTTGCTGGTCAGGATTGTTGGCTGGGATCGGCGCGACTCGATGACCTGCATCAGCAGGTCCAGACCGAACGTCTTGGCATCATTGCCGACTCCAATCTCGTCGATAATCAATGCGCTGTTGGTGTTGGCTAGGTCGGTCACTGACTCGTAGATATTGAAACCGCCGCTGCGCATCTTCGCCATAAACCGGGGCCAATGCTTGACCGTACCGTGCAAGTAGTGCGTGACCGCCGCGCCCAGATACGTCTTGCCAGTGCCGCAGCTCCCGACGAAAGACAACCAGCCTACGTTCCCCGCCCGGATGCTGGCGGCGTAGGCCGTCGCCGCGTCCAGCATCTTGACAACTGGATCTCCGAAGGTCTGGAAGTCAACGGGCAGCTTTGGCATAGGCGTTGGCCTTCCCGTCGTTGAATGTGCCAGGCATTGTGGTTGGAAGTTCTGTTGGTGTTGGTTTCTCCCGTTGGTTCAAAGATTCCTGTCCAGCCTTTACCGATGGAGTGCCGAATCGCTTTGACGGCTGGGCCCGGTCCCATCTTGGCTAGGTCGTTGAGTGCCTGCCTTGCTGCTGTGGGTGTCAGCGCGCTGCGCTTCTCGCGGCGGTGTTGTTGGTAGTCATTCCAAGCCGACAAAAACTCAGGAACATTCGGGGCCGTCCGGCAAGGAGTAGTTTGATCTCTTCGATGTTCTTTTCTACTGATCTCTTTGGGTGGCGTTTCCGCCACTGGTAGACATGGCGTTTCCGCCACGGGTGGAGTCGCGCTTTCGCCACTGGTGGTGGAAACCCTGCTCAGTGGCGTTTCCACCACTGGTGCGGACTTCAGGCGGCACAAGTAAGGTGTATCGGTTCCCGAGGCCGGGCTTGCGCTCGACTTTGAGCAGGCCGCGACTTTCAAGCGCGTGTTGGTGGTCAATTATCCCGGCTGCGGTCAACCCCGATCTCGGCGGCCAATTTGTTGATGCCCGGCCATGCAGTAGCGTTGTCGCCCTGATACTGACGGGACCGGGCATAGAGCAGCTTCGCGGTCGCCGGAACATCTCGCCGACGCAGCAGCCAATTAGGAACCGGCGCGAAGGTGTCGCTCACGGTCGCGCCTCATTAGTAGCGCAATGCTCGGCGCACGCGCTCTGCGTTGGTCCTGTTCGACTGGTGGAAACTGGGCACCGGTTTCATACGCCATCCGAAGTTTCCGCCAAGAACCTGGCAATCTCCGTGAGGAGGTAAGTGGGTCTACGAGTAGCCGCGTTTGCACGCAGCAACCTACGCTGGCGCAAACGGTCGATTGTGATCGCACTCTCGAATCCCAATGCTCGTGCCGTCTCGGTTCGGTTCAACGCTAGTCTGCCGGGAAATTGCGCCATGAGGAGTTGCAAAATCTCCGGGGATACCGACGCGTCGCGTTTCGCACCACTCATGGTGCCACCTCCTCGGGGCCGCGCCGCCGCCGCTGTGGTTGGTGTGGCCTTCATCGGGTTACCTCCTCGACGCGCGGGAAGATGTCCTCGACACGGCATTTCAGAGCCGCTGCGAGCCGCTTCGCGGTGGACTCTGAAACATCGAATCCCCACCGCTCCGCTCGGTTTACGGTGGAGATGCTGACCTCTGCGGCTGCTGCCAGTCCAATTTGTGAAAACCGCTGCGCGATTCGACGCTCGCGCAGCCTATTCTGAGTGCTAGTTGTAGTTGTCATACCCTCACGAAATTGTTAGATTTGCCCTAGTTGCTATGTTCATTACCCAAACACAAGCAGCCCAGTGGGTTGGATGCAATGTGCGGACAGTCCGGCGCTACGTTCACGACAAGGAGGTGAGCGTGGACGAAAAGGGTCGTGTCTTGATCCACCAAGTAGAACAACGCCTATGCGGTGAGAGCCAGGCAATCGGTAAGAAGGCTGGACGCAGACCGAAGAGGCTGGCGAATCCTCTTGCTCGGTATGTATCCGTGGACGACCAAGGACAGTTGTACCTGGTCAAGATTCCTATTCTCGCGTGGGATGAGTCAGGGAAAGCGGTTCGGTTACGCGGGACCCCCTGTCAGAAGGGCTCTTCCGCAATGCCGCTGCCAATTGACCTGGAGCGCGGCACTCGTTTTCTGGAATTGCGCATCCTCGCCCACTTGATGACACTGGCGAAATGTTGCTTGCGATGCCCGGACTGGGCCTCAGAGCAGTTGCCGATAAGTTTCGTCCAGTTCCACACGCCTTGCTTTATGCACGACGTGTTTAGCACACCATCACGACTCACCGCCGAGGGGCACTTCGCCCAAATCCAGCCACGTCCCCGCTACGGCTGCTATGTCGAAATCACCCGCGACTCAAACCTTCAACGAGTTGGCGAGTCGATCGTCAAAAGGGGCGACGAACTGGGAGATTTGCTGCCGCTTGCGCATCAACTTGATCAGATTCTCGCGGACGTGCCAGCCGACAGAATCCGGGTGCTCACTGCTTTATTTATTTGCGAGTTCCTGCGGAGAAAAAAACCGTTGAAGCGCCGATCCGATGCAACGAAGGCCCAACGCGCTGAGGAGCAAGAATACGCGGAGTTGCTTGAACGGGACTCTGAGGAGAACCGCTCTCCGCTCCGAGAAACACAGTTCGCACGTCGATTGAGAGGACTTATCCACGAAGGGATAACGCGGCACGGATACACCCTCGAATGGATGCTCGGCGTGTCGCGTCCTACCGCGCATTACTGGAAGCGGAAGCTATCCCCGCTTCTCGACAAGTTGACGCGAGAGCTCAACCCTCAAACAACCGAGGCACTGGTGGCAGAAGTTCAACCCGTCGATGGTGTAGAAACGGATTTAGAGGCGGCGCTGAACGAAGGCGAGAAAATGTGGAGTGGCCTGCCAGCCAAACGGCGCAAGTTTGGCCAGGCAAACCAGGTCAGTGGTGCTAAGACCGGCTTTGAATATCAGAAGGCGGAGCAATTCATCGAGTGTGCGCTCTGCGGTAGAAAGCTGAAAGTCACAGAGCCTTGCCCCCATTGCAGCACGCTCCCTTCGGCGTGACGACACCGCACGTTGCACCAAGACAGACCCCGTTGTCACTGAACCCGGTATCTGTACGCGCGTTACCGGCAGCCTTATTCATCAAGGCCCACGCATCCTCGCGCATATACGCCTCGGCAGTGCGCTGATAGCGCCGACGAAATGACGGTGTTCCATCAGAAAACCGCTCTGGTAGTATGTACCCCGTGAAAACGACTTCGTAAAATTCGATTTGCGCCCCGATCTCGACGCGGCGCGATAGGCTGGACGTTGGAAACTCAACTCCCGCGCTTCGCTACGGCCCAGCGATGTTTGATGTCGCTTTGCAATTTGGGTCAGAGCATCGAAGATAAACGCCAAAGCGGCCAAGCACCGCGACCATCGGCTTGCCGCACGGAACGCCGTCCGTGCCGGGGCACACCACATCAGTGCTGACTTGGTCTCCACGGCGAATCGGATAACGATTCCTGCACTTGGGGTAATCAATGCAGGTGACAAGGACGCCTTGAGGCCCTCTGACGAGAACCATCGTCGAGCCGCACTTCTCGCACTTCCGGTCAGTTTCCACTGGACGGCGCGTGCCGGGCTAACCTCGGAGTCACTCCCGAATTTGTGCAGTTCGATGAGTACTTGGCAGGTTTTCGGGGATGACAGTCGTCTCATGTGCTCTGTGCTGCGGCCGTCGCTTTGGGAGAGGGGGTTGAGATTCCCTTCCCACGTTATCTGGCGGTCAACGAACGCAAACTTCTCATGCAACTCTGGCGGCCCTTGACGTTGCACGACTTGCACGCCGATGCGCTTCAGCTTTCCCTCGACCACCGTCTCGGCCTGCGCGCGCATAATGCCTTGGTGTTCACGTGTTGCTCGTGTGAAGACGCGGACTTCGATTCCTTCGGTGACTTTTGAACGGAACAGGTTGAAGAACTGCTGCGCCCGATTCACGGTTAGGTACGGCGAGACGATAATGATTTCGCGAACGGCCTTTCGGAGATCGGCGAAGAAAGCCGCGTAGAAATTGTGCTCCGTGTAGGACGTGGAGTCGTCGGGGTTAAGGTTTATACGATTATCATGTGGGTCAAGCAAGCTGGCCCAACGCTCGAAATCTGTGCAGGAATAGTCGTCCAATATGTCCTGAGAATCCACGACCGTGCCTCGTCGGCGAAATTCTTCCAAAACGCGCAGAAGAATCGAGTCTGGGCGCAGACAATGAGCCAGATAGTTCACGTTGGCAACGATCACGAGTTGCGCCTTTGGACGTGTAATTGCGACGTTGATGAGCTTGGCCGCGTCGCTGCTCAATCCTTGATCCTTGGCAAGGCGAGTATCTAATGGGCGCTGACCAATCAGGACCTCTTCGTAGCGCTTGCGCAGGGCCTCAAGCAGGGCTGACCTGTCAACGCACAAGCTTGCTTTCTGAATCGTATTGCCAAAATCACGCCCCATTGCCACCGTAACTTCACAGCCCTGAACTGAAACGATATGTCCATTACACTCAACCTCGCCGACTTTGATTTTTGCGTCAGCGTCTTCGACAACAACAAGCGGGCTTTCGGTTGTGAAGATGTAAACGAAGAACGGGCCTTCGGGCCGGACAAAAGCGCCATCGTGGACCGTAATGGTTGAACCGCCTTTTACTTTCTCGATCTCTTCGGCGAGCGCCTGAATAAACTCGCGAATCAACGCTTGCTCATTGGTTGGCAAAGAGCATTTGCGGCTGGTGTCCGAACGAGAGTTCGGTTCGTTTGGGTCTTGGGCTCTCATGCACTTGACGATCTCGACGCCGCTGTAGTGCCGGTCAGTAGCTTCCACGGACGCCTCAGCAAGCCTAGCCATTGCGGGCACGCTCGGTAGGTCTGGCTTCCTTTCGGTTGTTCGCCAGCATCAGGTCATGGCGGCCACACGTCGTACCTGTGCGGGCCACTCTCGATGCAAAATAAAAGGGGCGTGACCTACTCACGCTCCTCCACAGGCACGAACATGCCCTTCAAGAAACGCTTTCAGACACGCCCTTGCCCGGGCGTGCCTTCGAGCGCCGTCCTTGAAGTCGAAATTGTCCGTTTCGTGGAGAACAGCAGCCGAAGCTTCGCGAAATGATTTTTGGTGTTGGTTACGTGTTGCTCGTGATTTTTACAGTCTCCTTCAGTGGGCGAGAGTGTATTCCGCCACCTCAACCGAGGCAAGCGCAACAAGGACGCTGTTCACCATGGACGCGCAACGTCGCCGCGCTCACGCGCAACAGACAGTAACGCTTGCCCCTCACGCCGATGATTGGGCACTGGCAATGCGATTTGTGAACCGAGAGAGTGCTGTTATTAAAGCCTGGCAGTCGGCCGGTGTTTTCGCTCAAGACAGGCCATTGAAGCACACGATTTACACAGGGCAATGTGCACCGCCGCCGTCAGGCGTTCGGTTTCGCCGCCCGCATCGGCACTACGTTGTCCGCGTCAAGCTGCACAGAAAGATTGATCTTGCTTGCCATTTCCAAGGAATGTTTGTCTTGGTGCGCGGCGTAGGTTCGCAGAAGGAGCGCACCGCCATCTTTATGACGCAACCAGCCCGCCAAGGTGCGAATCGGAACGCCTTGTTCCATGCAGCGGGTAGTGAAGTATCGGCGCATATCGTGATGCGTAAAACTCCTGCGCAGCTTGGCCTCGCGGCAGGCAGTTTTGAGTGCATCCCTGCAACCGTTGACGCGCATAATGCGGTCATCTGGTTTGATGCCTTCGATCTTTCGCGCTTCCGGGCTTGACGGATTCTCAAGAGCAGTTCGCGCATGGCGGGGAATAGCGGCACAACGTCCCGTTCGGTTTCATCGCGGCCCTTACCAGCGATGTAGAATATGCCTCTGTCAAAGTCCACGTCTTGCCACTTCAGTCCGCAAGCCTCCGACAAACGCAGGCCCGAGTAGGCCATGAGTTCGACGAGATCGCCAGCATCGCGGTCGCGGTGATTGCGGAGGGTGACAACGAGGCGTCGGAACTCGTCTGCAGTTGGCGGGTCGGGGTTGGGGCGGGGGAGCTTCAACCGCTGAAGCTTGGCCGTCGGGTCGTGCATCATCCAGCCGTTGTCACGGGCAACTCCAGGATGTCGCGCAGCAATCCGACTTCGTTGTTCATGCGCTGCGCGCTAATCATGAGTCGGCGCTTGGCAAACCACTTCTGGCAGTCGATCATCGTGATTCTGTTCAAGGGCAGCTTTGCGAAGCCGGTATATCTAGGAGGGCGGTCTGGCGGGTCGGGTAATCCAGTTGCGCCAGCGGTTTCAGTGGGCGCGTCGGCAGGACGATGCGGGTGAACTTCGCGACCAGTTCCTTGAAAGACTTCGGTGGCGGTTCGCTGCCGACAATCCCAGTGCGCTCCTGATAGTCCTTTTCCAATTCTCGCAGCTTTCGCTTGGCGAGTTGGTAGTCGTCCGTCTTGAGCGATTTCTTAACCTGACGCCCGTTCACCTTAAGAATGGCGTAGTAGCGTCCGCTCTGTTGACTTTTCCACAGGTTTTCGGCAACGTTCTTGAGTGTTTGCTTCATATGCTAACGACCTCCCTCATATGCAGGCAGAATATAGCGGTTACAACTACGGGTTGCAACCACTATTCTATGGCTGGTCACTTTTACATATAAAGCTTTGTAAATAAGATATTTAGCCCGGGTG
>CAVYAC010000101.1:0-5613 GCA_963766065.1 uncultured Verrucomicrobiae bacterium | reverse complement strand
AGAAACTGATCTCGCATTTTCCGAAGGTTCCCACCCGGGTAGTCCAGGTCGCGGGCCAAGCTCTCAACCGGTATTACTTCGTGAGAAAAGGGGATAGTCCGGAATCCATCGCTACCAAGATTTCCGGCAATTCCCAGGCCACACCGGATCTGGTGAAATGGAATGGGGGCAAGTCCAACTGGAAGCCCGGACAAATGATCCAATACGCGTCCACTCAAGCGCCCGAGGATACGAACATGGTCTCTTTTTGGACCGACCGGAATCTCAGCGCGACGCCATACCAAGTCAAAGCGGGGGACTCCTTGTCCAAGATCGCCCAAGCCGAATATGGCGATGTGCGTAGCTGGAAGGAAATCGCGGTAGCCAATAACATCCAGCAGCCAGATAGGCTGTTGGTTGGCACGACCTTGAAGCTCTTCCCGTCCGAGGCGGTTGCACCGGTTATTCAGGAAAAAGTTGGCTCGACCACCACGGTGCTGGGTTAGGTTTCCAAATTGTTCCAGAATCTTACCAGACCCATGCAAGACGATTCATTCTCCTCGCAGCAGAGCGGTCAAATCTATCTTGTCATTGCTGAGGTGAAAACGGGGCTTTGCTCGCTTAACGGGCCTTGGACGGACCCACACGGCACAACATGAACAAGGTACTGAGTGCGGTTGGGGCTTTTCCGCAGACCGATGTGGATGAAGTTGCTGCTAAGCTACACGGCGAAGGCGTCTTTTCGGACGGGAAATGCACAGTCTCGCTGTTTTGCTTTGGTAAGAGAACAAACCCTGAGCTTCAACGCCGTTATCCTCTTGTTCCACAAATCATTTGGAGTAGCGTTCTCGCATTCATGTACACGCGACTCAGGAATTACGATAGAGAGAAAGCACAGCACTCCCAATGGAGTAGCGACGGGCAAAACCTCTGGCAATGTGCAACGGACAGTCAGACGCCGGATGAATTTATGAAAGCGATTCAAGTAGAACAGGGAAGCATAGAGTCGTGAGCCGTGGCCATTTGAATCTCGGGGAGCAAACGAGGAGCCTGGTCAGGCTTTTGGGCTGTTCAACAAGTTCGCGCCCGACATCAAGAGGTTGACGAACTTCGAGAAATCTCATCTGCTGACTTCGCAGTTCCTTCTGCGGGAACACGGTAATCTCAAAGTCTACTACGCCCCCTTCGATTATGTGAATATGGCCGCGAAGGTGGGATTAATTGGCATCACACCGGGTTCGGACTCAAATGGAGATTGCGTTTCGTGAAGCCCAACGTGGTCTCAAGGAGAAGAGAACCCACAGAGATTTGTTGGGCAACCAAGCAGCAGGCGAGCTTCGCTGGGCCAATGAGGAAAAACCTCGTTGCCATGCTCGACGCGTTGGGATTGGGAGAACTATTGGGCATCGGCTCATGTGAAAGCCTTTTCGGCAAGCATCGCTCCTTGCTACATTCAACCTCAGCGATTCGGTATCCAGTGTTCGTCAACGGTCGAAACTACACAGGTCACGCTCCACTGATACTGGACACGCCAATCTTGAGGGAGTTCGTGGATGTGATTTTGGCAGCCGAGTTACAACGCACCGGAGCAGCGGTTGTCATACCACTTGGAAAAGCGGTTTCCGGTGTGCTGGATTATCTCATCGGACGGGGAATGCTCGAAAGAGGTCATTGTTTGATAGGGTTTCCTCACCCGTCCGGTCAGAATGGCCATCGCAGGCGTGAGTTTGAAGAGAGATTCGACGCGCTGAAACGTCGCGTCACAGAGCACTTTGATGGATAGTTTTCCAACACGCCGTCAAGCCCAAGGTGACCCACAGGCTCCTGTGCCCCCCAAGCTGCGGCTCCCCACTACGCGCCGCCTGCCATACGTCAGAACGACACGACCGGACGACCCATCACAACAGCGGCGGCAGACAGCATGGTGCGACGGAGTTGGCCTCGACAGTAGCGTATCAGTGAGTCCGATTCCTGAGAGCGACCAAGAGTGTGGTCAATTCGGAAGACACATTCGTGAAGGACGCGGAAGTGTCGAAAATGTACTTGCTCGTTAAGTCGATTTCCTTGCCCCTGCAAACCAGCTTTGCGAACCAGATGCGCTGCGGGGGGTTCCCTTTCACGTCGAATCGAATGGGGTAGTGAGCGAAGCGATTTCGGATTTCTCGAATGCGATCCAAACGCCCTCCGAGCCGGGTTGGGTGTTCTTCGCGATTATCGGCAGACGTTTGCGGAGTGAGTCGAGAAGACGAATCTTGTTATAGAAGCGCAAATCCTGAAGAATCAGGTCCTCAAACGCGTCTCGCAACTGATTGAAGGCTAATCTGGCATCGGGGCAGTCATCGTTGAGGTTTGGATAAAAAGCTTTCGCGAGAATCTCCGTGAGGAGGCGTTCTATTTGGTAGCCCTCCACGATAAAGCCACTGCGTATGATTCGCTTGTTCTTTATCTGCTCGACCCACTCCCGCTGTAGCTTTTTGCTAAGCTTGCCGAAATTTCCAAATTCAAGTTCCAGCCCTGAATCGTAAAACGGTAGCGGCTTACGCTTGGCGTTCTGAGGCACAGCTAAAGACCCGTGTCGTCTGTTTTCTTGCCTTCCAGTTCAACGCGCTCTTTCTCAGCCTGTTTCTCAAGAGCATCATCAGTGTAATACAGGTTAAGTGTAATATCCGTGAAACCGCTGCATTTGAGAACAATCGAGCGATCCCCACGGCTTATTCTTTTCATATCGTAAAGATCGTCAAACATCCCTTCCTTGTCCTCCTCTCCGTATTTTTTCTTCAGCAAGTCGAGGATGACAGCTTGCTGCTTCTTACAGATGTCGTCATTCTCGCAGTCACCTATTGCCCAAACACAATAGATGATGCCTGTCTTCGGGGTCGCCTGAAAGTAATACCTGGTGAGGCCTTGGGTGGGATTTTTGGGGGTAAAGCCATAGAGTGGCGTGTTGTCGGTGGTCTCGCCAGTCTTCTGGTATTGGGACAATTCACCTTCGTGCCCAGGGTGACACCGAAGGCCCCCGTGATTTGCTGCTGCTGCGGTGCTGCCGCCGCGTTCGTTTGAGCGGTCGTCTGACGAACAGAGCATCCGACAATCAGTGCTGCGAATAGGAGTAATCTCATATCGCTTCTCCTTTCGACAAGAGAGTACCAACAACGGCAGGCAGGACAAGCCGATTTGTGTGGCGGCAACACGCGCCGCCTGCCATACGTCAGAACGACACGACGGGACGCCCCATTACGACAGCGGCGTCAGCCTGCGACGTTTACCGCATGAAGTACTCGTTGTGAATTGCGTCGATTCTTGTCTTGACCCCTTCGGGGTCGCGGATTCCGGCAAATTCAACTTCATTTTCCCGCGCCGAAGCAGTGGAAAAGCTCAAAGTGCCGAGGCCGAACATGCGTTCAAGAAGCGACCTGTCGAGGCTCACCGCCTGCAAGTTCTGAATCGGGATTTCCCTCGTACTCTTGGAGAAGATTCCCCACTTCTCAACCAGTTTGTGGCTCGTAACAGTGTAGTGAATACAATTGCGGGAGAGGATGAGACGAACGAGGAAGAACAAACCACCTGCCCCTAGCATTATCAGCACCGCTGGGATGCTGACATCCTCTTGCGCCAGTTGGCTACAACCAATTGCTCCTAGCAACACCAGTACCGCTAAGAGGAAAATTTTGGCCGCGTAGTAAAACCACGAGGGCCTCATATCTAGAAGAGTTTTCTCGACAGTCGGCGCAGTTACGCTTCTGCCACAAAAGCGGCAGATTTTCGCGTGGGCGAGAACCTGCTCTCCACAGAAGGGACATTCCTTGGTCCCGGGTACATTTGAAATCGGAGGCGGCGGACTGGACGGGGCTGGAATGTTTATCTCAACTCCGCAGGACGGACAGGGAACACTCTGGCCCGCTCCGCCATCTTCGACTTCGAGAGACTGACTACAGTATGGGCAGCTAAAGGCAATCAAGCTTTAGGTCTCCTACACGGCCAAGTTTATCAGCGACGATGAACGAGGCAAGCCGATTTTGCTACCTCTCACGATTCGGCTGCTCGTGTGCACGAAGTCAGCGAGCATTTGAAGTTCAACCTTACGCACCGCCTGCCAATGCGAGTCCAGAAGCTCTCGCTGCCCGCGCGGCCGCGGACGTGGTAGACGATGTGGCTGGGAGCCTTGAAAGCAGCGAGCTCTTGTTGGTAGAATCAATCACCCGGAACTTGCCGCAGGTGATTTCGATCACGGGGCCACGACGAGTGGGCAATGACGACCGCCGTGCGACAGGCGGTTGGTCTGTTGTTCGACCGGGGGCTGGCGTCACCTACTGGTTGATAGCCAGCGGCACGATCTTCTCGGCGGCATCGGCACGGTCGCAACGCCCAAAACCGCTCCGCCTCGGCTTGTTCCACAATTCGCAGTGAGCCACTCTACGCCAACAACGGCGTAAGCCACTCGGGACCGGCTTATTCAGGGTCACCCGCTGGCCGTTTTCGAAAACAGCAACTTGACGGAATGGGGTCCGCAGCTCGTCATTGTCGAAAATCCAGACATGCGGCAGTCGCGAATGGCGGTCTTGAGGTTCGCCAGCGTGCGAGGAAATCGCGCGACCAACTTTTCCGCCGGTACATCATGTCCGCCTTGCGAGACGCGCATCGCGACGCGTTCTTCGGAAACTTCCGGACCGGAAATTCCAATGAAGCACAGAACGACGTTGTAGCCGGTTGCCGCCGCTTCTTTCAGGAAGTCAGCTTGTCGCCGACCGGATCAGAGAACACGGTTTCAAACACGAAACTTTCCCGTTGTTCCACCAGTTGCCGGCGGAGCGCATCGGCCAGGCGTGCGGCCGCGTAGGGATCAAGTTCAGTTCCCGCGCCAGTATGTCGGCGTTAACGAAACGCAGCCCGGCGGGTTGGAGATGTGCGTGGTAGAAAGTGGTTTTGCCCGCGCCATTCGGCCCCGCGAGCGCAACGATGACCGGGCGGCGGTCGAGCGGCAGGCTCATCATCGCGCGGCTTTCACCTTGACCGGCTGGAACTGGCGGTTGACGAATCGCCCGACCGTACGTTTCCGTTCGCTTCAATGCGGACAAGCACGCCGGGTTGATCCGGGTGCGGTTCGTAGTGCGGCCAGGGCTGGCCCTGGAGAAATTCGGTCCGCGGCGGCGACCGGCAGGCGAATCCACGGATTTCAGGCACTCGGACAATGGGTGGGTCGCGGCATTACGACACAAGGCAACCACCTGCGTACCTTGGAGCAACGGCTGGATAGCTCTGCCGATTCTGGCCCAGAATTCCACTTGTCCCGCGATGGAGCGCTGACCGTTTTCCCGGCCAGTCGGGCATCCAAGACCAATGCATCTGAAAGTTTCACAGGTTGGCTCATGCGAAAAGGTAGCATAATGCTACCAGATGTCAACGGCCATCGTCTTGATCACCCACGCTGCATTCCTTGCCCGCAGCAAACTTTGTTGTACTCCTTGGTTGCAACCCGTGGTTGCAACCCGATCGAGAAAACACGGGAGAACTCATGCTAAACCGAGCGTACGAACAGACTGCATTACAAGCCTTGTAAATATTAGCCTATGCAAGCATAGAGGCTTTCAAGCAAACTGTGGCTAACTGGAGCCACAAATACCCGAAAAACGTCTT
>CAVYAC010000100.1:0-6230 GCA_963766065.1 uncultured Verrucomicrobiae bacterium | reverse complement strand
GTGTTATGCTCTTCTTCCGGCTTCATTACGTATTGCTATGTGCTGGACAGCCGTGCGCTGTTCTGAATTGAGTCTCGCGTTGGAGATCGACTGAGCCTTGCCCAATGGTTGAAACCGTCTGATCCCGGACTTGGCTAGACATACGATGTCCCATTCCCGCTCCAAGGCTGCCTTGCTCGTAACAAATTGTGGCCTGCATTCATCGCGGATGTACCCTCTGCTTTGAGTGATGTTGCGCACTTGTTCTACGGTGATGTTCTCACCGCGTGCATGTTCCAACGCATGCCGCCAAAGCTCGTACTCCGCACCACAGGGTGGCGATCAAATAGGTGTTCTTCTGCCCAAGCGACAGCGGCCAAGGCATTGCCTGCAACGTGGTCGCCGGGGTTGACTGATGCACCATGCTTCAACGATGCGACGGCCTCTTTCTCAGCGGGGGAGATTTGGCGTGTCCAGAGACTCCGCAGGTCCGCCAGCCGAACCGATTTGATCTTACGCAGCCGTTCGCTTTGGGCGATGCTGTTTCGGATTTCTGCCACATTGCCGTTCGCGAGATGTGGTTTTTTGGCCAGCAGTTCGCGCGTCTTCTCGTCGATCTCCTGATGACGTTTCGAGAATCGTTGACAGAGTTCAGGGGAAACCCCCTGGACTTCAAAGTCACCGCGAGCATTGTGTTTCAGGTTGTATCCGAATGCCCTGAGTTCGCGGGCCAATTCGTGGTAATAGACATTCTCGACGTACTTCCTTGCGCGCACCATCTCAAGGGTCTCCAGCGCTTTCCAGCGATGTTCCACCGAGTCAAACGTGGCGTTAAAAACAACGCAGTGGCTGTGCAGGTGCGGGTCTAAGGCGCGGGACGTATCGTGCCGGAAGGTCGCCGCGACAATGTTGCCGTGGCCGGTCCGACATGCTGCCCTTGGTACGCACACGGGTCGCCGCTAACCGCTCTAGTTCTTGGAGTGACACGCGGACGGCGCGGTCATGGGCGTCCACGATGCGGCTGTCATTACCGATGAATGCCGCAATCGAGACTGATTTGGGTGGCGAGAAGGTGAAATCGTAGAATACCCGACGGTTGGCCACGGCACGCTCCTCGCCGTCATCCCCGACTACGTTGCGGGTGGTTTTGAGCCGTTGCGTGAGGAGTTTGCCAGTGCGCGGGTCCAGGTTGTCACAGAGACACAGGAACTCGTCACGTTTGACTGTTTCCGAGAGATGGAGAGACTCCGCGGCTTTACCAAACCACTGTCCGGCAACGGCTACCCCTTCGCTGTAATAATCACCTGTGGACAGGTGTTCCTCGAAGTATGCCTTCGCATTGGCCAGACTATATTGCACTTTTCTAGATAACATGCCCGACATGTACCTGATCTGAGGAGAAACGTTGCTCCCAAATGGGAACAACTTTTTTCGGGGCTTGTGCTTTACTGGCGCACATGAAAAGAGGACACGCAAGGCTCCTAGCGTATGCTAGGGACTTTTGTCCGAAGTACATACGAGGGGTATCCGAATGAAAACCGATTCTGCAACCGATCTGGCGGCAGCCCGATTGGCGCAAGCCATCCGAGACTATGTGCCACGGCATCCGACCAAGTTTCGGAAGCTTTTGCCGATGAAAGGCAGCATCGCGGAACTGAGGAGTAAAGGGGCGTCTTACGCGGCCATCGCTGACATTCTACGCAACATTAACGTGCCGGTCGCCAGTGACACTGTCTTTCGATTCTGCCACGAAGTCTTAGGTGAACCAATGACCCGACGACGCAAACGGCGGAAGATGCCGCCCCGAGTCCCCACAGAACGGTCACGTGAGAAACCAGTCGTGAATAAAGCAACTGGCGCCCGCAAACAGGCCGACAGCCAACCTGTACGCGAGTGGCAACCTTCGGTCGGGCCGCATATCGCCGACCCCAACAATATCTAGCTAACCGCGATGTGCGGCAGTAGACCAATCTGCGGCGATCAATGTTCTCACCGGATGTCGCCAGCCACCTAAGAATGAATCAGCGTTCGTTTCCTACTCGGAGTGCCAGTCAAAGACATGGCACTTTGCCGCTTCCGTCGCCCTTGTGCCCTGACACCATCGCTCGCAAAGCCCCATGACTTTGCATGGCTGGTGCTACACCAACCGTCACCGTGGTTGCACGTTCCTCATCGCCCAGTGAAACGCACAGCACTCCCCGACTCAACGGTAACCCAATTATCCACGCCACGGCCCATATGAGCGCTTCGGGTTTCCGGACCAGATGCTCCGACACTATCCGTGCGCGGTCCGCCATGGACTTTGGGATTTTTCGCTTCGGCTCGCTTCGCTGTGCTGCGCTGCAAAACCCAAAGACGATGGCTCGGCCGTTTGCGACCATACCGCGTTCCGATGTCGCCGCTGCGAGCCGCGGTTTCTCGCGGCCACATCGTTCGAGGCCATCGCAACTTCACCGCGCATTCGCGCTGAGTCTCAGTCGCCTTGCGTGAATCAGCTTTCCATTGTGCGGCTCGCTGTGCGCCGTCAATCTATTGCTCGTTTCTGCGCTCCAAATTGACTGTGCTCGCTCCTCCGCCTGCGGTTTGGCTCTTAGGGCTTCACGCTGGAGCAACGTCACGCCGAGAAATGTCCTGACCACTTTCTTTGCACCTTTAGGAAACCGTCAGATTTGCCGGCACACTCCACCGTTATGGCTTGGTGGTATGTCTCCTTCGCGTCGAATGTCATTAGGGATGCTTGGCTAGACGAACGGTCACCGCGTCCGACGTGTCGCGCACAACTTCGATGCCAACGCCGAACGCCGCCAGCAAATGTTCGCTGGTCAAAACCGCGGACGGCCCGCCACTGGCAAGCAGACAACCGCCGCGAAGCAACACCGCCTCGTCAACAAACAGCGGCGCCAGCAGCAGATCGTGGCACACCATCAAGACGGTCCGTCCCTCACGAGACATCGCCCGTGCCAGCCGGTATAACTCCAATTGGCGTGCCACGTCCAGATGCGTCGTCGGTTCATCGAGCAGCAACACCGGCGTCTCCTGCGCCAGCGCCCGCGCGATCACCACGCGCTGGCGTTCGCCGCCGCTCAACTCGTCGAACGGACGCTCCGCCAATTCCGCCGCGCCTACGCGCACCAGACTCGCTGTGATAACCGCGGCCGCTTCGTCGTTCACTGCAAACCGGCCCAGCGCAACCATCTCACGCGCCGTCAACGGCACGCCATGCGGTGTGTCCTGTGGCACAACGGCGATGCGCCGCGCCACCTCGCGCGGCTTCAGCGTGCCCACCCGATGGTCGCCGCACCACACCGCGCCGTATTGTGGCCGCAATGCACCTGTCAGGCACCGCAACAATGTGCTCTTGCCGCTCCCGTTCGGCCCGAACAACCCGGTAACCTTGCCGGCCGCGATTTCAAGATTCAACTTCCGCAACACCGGCGTGCCGGCCCGGTAGGCGAAACTCAGGTTCTCGACGCGCAAATTCACAGCGTTGCCTTCCTCCTCAGCAGCCACAGAAACACCGGCGCGCCGACCAACGCCGTCAAAATGCCGACCGGGATTTCTGCCGGTGCTGCGAGTGTTCGTGCCAGCGTGTCGGCCACCAATAGCAACAGCGCGCCGCCGAGCGCCGTGGCCGGCACGAGGCGGCGATGGTCGCCGCCGAGCGCCAGCCGCAACAGGTGCGGCACGATCAGGCCGATGAAACCAATCACGCCGGTCAGACTCACCGCCGCCGACGCCGTGACGGCGATGAGTAGCAGCAGCGTGTGTTGCATTCGCGGGACGTTCACGCCGAGATCGCGCGCCGAGGTTTCGCCGACAAGCGCGACGTTGAGCGTACGAGCGAGTGCCTGCATCGTGACGAGCGCGGCGAGCGAGATCGGCAACATCACAAGTGCCGCGCGGCCGTTGGCTTGCCAGAGTCCGCCCATCAACCAGAAGATGATTGACGGCAATCGTTCGCCGGGAAGATAGAGCGCGCCGGTGGTCAACGCCGAGCAGAGCGCCGCGATGGCGATGCCGGCAAGGAGCAGGCTTTGACCGAAGAACGTTCCGCGCCGGCCCAGCGTGAACACGAGAGCGGTCACGGCCAGCCCGGCAGCGAAACTACCGAGCGGCGCCGCGACACCGGTCAGCATTGCGGCAACCGCACCGAGGGCTGCGCCGTTGGATACACCTATGATTGAAGGAGTCGCCAACGGATTGCGAAAGAGTGTCTGAGCAGCGAGCCCGCTCAATGCCAG
This sequence comes from uncultured Verrucomicrobiae bacterium, assembly GCA_963766065.1. Classification (GTDB taxonomy): domain Bacteria; phylum Verrucomicrobiota; class Verrucomicrobiia; order Palsa-1439; family Palsa-1439; genus Palsa-1439. The sequence goes on along the minus strand of CAVYAC010000100.1, from coordinate 2,010 downwards.
CGCAGCACCGACGCTACTGGCCAGCACAATGCGCGGAAACCGGACAGTTAGCAGGATTTGGTCGGCGGTGTCGCCCTTGGCCCGACCGCATGCGGCGCGGAATAGCCGCCCGGCCACTTCGCTTGCCGGGATGTGGACGCTGCCGACTCCAAACGCGATGACCGCAACGCCTAGCAAAGCGATGAACAGGCCGGGTTGTAAGGCGCTGCGGTTCATGCGATCTGACGTACGGCGAAGCGGTCGTCGCGCGGCACGAGATTCAACGCTTCTTCAACCGTGAGATGCGAGGCGTTCACCTTGTTCAGATGCTGACGGCAAACCGTCACAGCTTGCTCCATCTGCGCCGCAGTCGGACGCGGGAACGGCTGGCCGGGCACGGGGATGTACCCCATGACGTGAAAGGGAATGGTCCGGTCGAGCGCCGCCACCCACGCGGCGACGGCTTCGACCTGATCGAGGTCCACAAAGCCGGGGATGAATACGATGTTGGCGCGCATCTCCAGACCCGCGCGATACGCGGCAGCGAAGTTGTCGAAGAACGGCTGACGTTCGCGACCGGTGTAGCGGCGGTGAACCTCGTCGTCCCACGCCTTGAGGCCGACGTTGGCGCCATCGAGATGTGGCAACGGCAACCGCAAACCAATCGTGTGACCGAGAAAGGTGCGAACGCCGAGTTCCTGCTTGCAGAACGCAAGGGCTTCCGGCAGTTCGGTGGCGACCGTCGGTTCGCCGCCCATGAAGTTTACTTTCTCGATCCGCACGCTGCGCAGGGCGCGGCGCACTTCGTCCATGCTGAGGAACCGGATCGGACGCGGCGTGATCTGGCCGGGACGTCCGTTGGGGCCGCTACGAAGTTTGTAACTACAGGTGGGGCAACGAAGCGTGCAGCCGAAGTTATGGACGGTGGCGAACCGATGTTTCTCGTTGTACGTGATTCTGTGGAAAGACACGGTCAGTTCTCCTTTCCGTCGGCGCGGTGGATAACCGCGTGCAATTCCTCCACGGCGGCGGGCAACCGGTCTGCCAGCCACCAAACAGTTGCGCTCGACACCGTAAACGGCGCGGCGACGGACAGCGCGCAATTTGGCGAAGCCGGGACGTTGGCTGATGGCGTCGGCCGTGGCGAATCCGTTGACGAAAAGAATTACATCGGGTTCAGCGGCGATGAGTTGCTCCGGCGAAAACACGACGCTGCTGTGCGCCACGCCCGCGGCGATGTTCGTGCCGCCGGCCAGGGTGATGAGGTCGTTGAGGTAGCTGTCGCCGCCGACGGTCTTGCTCGCACCGTAGAGTTCGAGATATACGCGCGGCAGGTTGGTGGGCGCGTTGGTGTGCGAGTGTAGGAACGCGGCAAGTCCATCCGCAACCCGGTCGGTGACGGCTTCGCGTCCGACGCGTTGGCCGATGAGCCGCACCGTTGCCGGGAAGTCGGCGGCGCGACCGGCACGGATGCGCACCACGGGAACCGACAGTTCCCCGAGCAGCTTCGCCGCGTCATCCTGATACCACCAGGTAAACGCGAGGTCCACGCGGCGTGCGAGAACTTCTTCGCGTGAGAGCGCGCTGCCTTTGGCGATGACTGGTATGTTGGTCGTGCCGGGTACGACGCGACTGTACTCGTCGATGGCCGCCAACTGGTCGTGCGCGCCGACAGCCAGTAATACGTCCGTTGCGGTGGTGCAGAGGCTGAGAATGTGTTGCGGCGGTTCGGCCAAGCCATTGGGAGAAAAAACGAAACCAAGCAATACGAAACCAAATGTCGAAAGAAACAACCGCCCGATTGAAGTGAGAGAGCGCATCATGGCACCAACAGGCGAACGCGATAGTAGCGGGCTGGGCCGTTCGTGGCGCCGCCACGATCAGTCGCGTTTGTCAGGACGTTACCGAGCGTCGTAATGACGTTGGTGAGACCCGTGCTTGCGAAATCATTTGTGAAACCGCCCCTGGCGTCGCCTGCAGTGTATTCCAATAAGTTGGTCTTACCCTGCCCAAACAGACCGCTCGGATCAC
>CAVYAC010000099.1:0-22507 GCA_963766065.1 uncultured Verrucomicrobiae bacterium | reverse complement strand
TCGTTGACATAATCCTCCTGCGTTTGTTTGTTGACCGGGTACTAAAGCACCCTATGGAGACAAAAATAGCAGGCTTATTAGTCGACTTCAACCCCTTTTCTTCGTAATTACCGCTGGCAATTTTTCGGAACCGCACTACAATAGCCACGTCGAATTGCCGTCATCCGGTCCGGCGATCACGAAGAGAAGTCGCTAACGAGCGAGCCGAATATGAACTTGTTGCTTCCATTGGTTGCTGCTACCGCGATGGTGGGAATGGTCGTGGGTTGCGAAACTCCGCGAACGTATCCCCCGCCGCCTCCTCCCACGGTTCGTTATCCGAGCCAGCCGTTGGGCACGGCGGATGTAAAAATGCTGGCCAGGTCTGGTATCAGCGATGACGTTATCATCAGCCAGATTCGAAATTCACGCACGGTGTATCACCTGAGCGCTGCGGACATCCTCGACCTAAAGGATGCAGGGGTGAGTGAAAAAGTCATTGATTTCATGATCGACACTCCATCCCTGTACCGTTTGACGCACCCGCCGCCGCCTCCCCCATCGTACTGAAAACTGGCGGGATTCCTGCTCCCAATCAGAGGGACATTGAACTAATGCCTCTTTGTGAGTACGCTTCGGTATGCGATTCGCGTCGGCTCTGACAACGAAAACGAACTGGGCGGAAGCCGTCGAAGATGTGGGGCGCCAAGTGGCTTCCCAACTCGGGACGATGGAGGCCCAGCTCGCGGTATTGTTTGCCCATCCGGGTACGTTCCGCACATTGAAGAGATAATCGAGGCGACGAAGAAGGCGGTCAGGGCTGAGCATCTGCTTGGCTGCACCGGCGCAGGCATTATCGGCACCGACCGTGAAGTCGAAGAGAAGCCGGCCCTGTCCCTGTTGGTGGGCGAGTTGCCCAGTGTCACCATTTACCCGTTCCACCTTGCGGAAGAAGATTTGGAGGAATCGACAGGGGCGGCGTTTTGGCATTACCAACTCGAATTGGAACCAAGTGGTCAACCCCAGTTCGTCTTGCTCGTTGATCCCTTTACAACTCGAGCCATGCAACTTGTTGACGCGCTCGCTGATGCGTACCCGCAGGCGCCTATGATCGGCGGTCTGGCCAGTGGCGCGCAGCAGGCCGGTGAGAATCGACTGTTTGTCAACGGCAAGTTATATGACGAAGGAGCAGTTGGCATTGGATTGACGGGCCGGGTGTCGCCCGGGCCGTCGTGTCGCAGGGGTGTCGACCGATCGGCGAACCGTTGACCGTCACACGAGCCGACAAGAACATCGTGTTTGAGTTGGCGGGACGCCCGCCAATGAAAATCCTTCAGGAAATGTTGCCCCGGTTGCCAACGCGTGACCGGGACCTGGCGCGGTCGGCCCTGTTTCTGGGGCGCGTGGTCAATGAGTATCAGGAGGAATTCAGTCGCGGGGATTTTTTGATTCGCAATCTGATCGGCAGCGATCCCCAGTCCGGCGCGTTGGCGGTGGGTGATGTGATGCGCACCGGGCAGACAGTGCAGTTTCAGGTGCGCGACGCCCAGACGGCGGATGAGGACTTGCGTTATTTGCTTGCAAAGGAGCGGAATGAACTGGCCAAGACACAACCGCGCGGGGCGCTATTATTCAGTTGCTTGGGGCGCGGCGAGCGGATGTACGGTACGGTGGACCACGACATCCGCGCCGTGCAGGAAAACATCGGGCCGGTGCCCACGGCCGGTTTTTTCTGCAATGGCGAGATTGGTCCGGTCGGTAGGCGTGCGTTTATCCACGGCTTCACCAGCGTGGTCGGGCTGTTTACCGAGCTGGCCGGATAAAGAAGGACCGGGAAACGTCCTGCTTGTGCTGGCCGGGTGTTGACTGGACTTACCCACGGCGGCTTGGATGGAAATCAGGTCGTCGAAGCCAGCGAAGACTCCAAGGTCTTGACCAGCTTCTTGCCGTCCACCGGGGTTTGGAAGTAATCGACGGCTCCCTCGCTCAAAGCGCGCGCATAGCCATTCCAGTCACCGTCACGCGTGACGACCAGGATCGGCAGGTCCTTGCGCCGCGACCGAGCTTCGTGCACGATCTCCATTCCGCTACGGCCGTGCATGACTTCCTGAATGATGACGAAGTTGTATTGCTTCGCCCAGTTCTCAACCGTGTTCAGAGCCCGTTCTGGATCGCTGATGGTCGTGACGGAATAGCCCTTGGCACTCAACGTGTCGCAAACAGCTTGCTGGTCTTCCGGACCGTCCTCAATGAGGAGAACTCTGCATGCGTTCACAATCCGCCTCCTCTCGTTCAACATCTCGCCTGGTTCACAGCTTACGACGAGTTCCGGTGATGTCAATCACCGTCCGGAAGTTTTCCGCCGACCCTCCTATGTGTGAGACGCATGAGATCGATTGTCGTGCTCCGAGAAAAGCAACTGGGCTACCTCGGATTGATAGGGATGAAACGGATTGTTCATGATCAGCGGGTCTTTGCTCTCGACGGCGATGGAGTCCCAGTTGATGATGTAGCTGCCGGACTGGCCGCGCAAATGACGGACCGCGATGCCGCGGGCTTGGGCGCGCGTATTGGCCGGCGGATTTTGGACACAGAACGCGACGCGCTCGGGCGTGACCACGCGTTGCGTCCGCCCCTGGTCAACCAGGGCAAAATACAGCCCTCGACGCGGGTCGATGTTGTGGTATTCGAGATCGAGCGACTGCACCCACGGATCGTCCCAACCAATGTGCTCCTGCTCGATGAATGTCTGGAGCAACCACTTCTTGGCCACCCAGTCAATCTTGTCCACTTGCGACATCGGGTTGCTTTCCAAGCCGGCCAGAACGTTTTCCCATTCGCGAATAATCCAGTCATTCTCTGGATCCATGCCGGCCAGGTAGTGTTTCGCCAGGCCAAGGAACGAATGCTGGATCTCCAGGGCGCTTCGCGTCTGACCGTTTTCCAGGCGTACGATCCAGCTGTAATTTGGATCCCGTGAAATATCGCGCGTGGCCTGCACGGGATCCATCAACCCCACACGCTTGGGAAGAATACCTTCCTCGAGCAAATCCAGCACCAGCGAGGTGGTCCCGACCTTCAACGCGGTCGCGTATTCGCTCATGTTCGAATCGCCAATGAGCAGATGCAAGCGGCGGTACTTGCGGTAATCGGCCAGCGGCTCGTCACGGGCGTTGATGATCGCCCGGTTGAATTGCACCCACTGGTAAATGTCGTTCACGATGTGGTCGGCGCGCTGCGAAATCTGGAAGTGCACCGGTTGATCGTGGCGGCCATGGTCAAACTCGAAGGCGAGGGGATTGGCCTGGCCGACGCGGCCGGTCCGGAGAAAATCTGCCGCGTCGCCAGAAACGAGAGCAGAGCGGACAGCACCTGCGGGGTGAACTGCGCACCGCGTTTCATCAGGTAGTTCTCGTGGCACCCAAAGGTTGCGCCCGTGTGATGGTCAATGTTGTTTTTCACAAACGACACACGGTCTGCGATGGCCATGCTCTCCAGCGCGCTTTGCAGAAGACGATCGCCCGCATGGTCGAACGAAACCACGTCGCGCAGGCTGATGCATTCAGGCGTCGAGTACTCGATATGCCCCATGTCGAGATACAGCCGTCCACCGTTGAGCAGGAATCCGCCGTTGCCGGGCGGTTCCTCGTAATCCCGATAGTGCAGGTCGATCGCCCCGAGTCGGGCGACCTTGAACAGGTGATTCTTGACCCGGATGGGGAACGCGTCGGGACCGCCTTGCCGGTCATCGCTGCTCACCAGGCAACCGTACTCGGTTTCCAGCCCAACGATCCGGTTCATAAATCCTTCAGGGCGGCGCGGATTTCTTTCTCGTCCAGCAAGCGAAACCTTCCGGTAGCAGGACGGCTGCGGTCGAGAACGGCGGCTTCCACATGACGGGCCTTCAGATATTCCCGCAAAACCTTCTCCGGCTCGATTTCGCGCTTTTCGGTGGCTTCGCCGGTCTTGTCCTGCCCGTGTTCGGCCATATCCATGCCGACAGCCCAGGTTTTGGCGGCCAGCTTCAACGCGTCCTCCAGCGTCCGCTTCGAGTTGGCATCGTGTTCGACAAGATAATCCAGCATCGCCGTCTGGGCCTCGTTGCCACCAGCCAGCGCGTCGAAGGGTTCCTTTGTCTCAATTTCACTGCGCGCGAATGAACCGTCATAGTCGAGCTTGACGACGGAATCCTGTTCCGAATCGTCACCGAGTTCGACGAGCAGCATCTTGACAATGTACGGGGCGCTAAATATCTGCTCGAAGGCTGTCTTCAGCGCCGGGCTGATTCCGAAATTGACCAGACGCCGCAGGGATACATCCGCCACCGCGCGGTTAAACCCTTCCATGTGGGCAAGATCAATGGCCACCAGCCGCATCCGCTCAATGTCGGCGGGGTGCCCGAGCGCCGCGAAGGCCACCCGGTCGTAGATCTCGAACACCTTGCGTGTCTCGCGGCTGACCGTCAGCAGCAGCAGTCCATCGGCGTAATTCAGCACGACGACAGGACTACCGAGCCGCAACTGGTCTTCGATGTACTCGCGGCGATTGGCGATGGCCTCGACCCAACGATATGGTTCTTCGATCATGCTGGTGCGACTCGTTGTTCGCGGAAACTAAACCTCACTCTTGTACACACGACCCAACTCGGACTCGGGGATTTCACGGACACCTTCCTTCGTGATGACGCGAACGATGGGAAAAATGTTGGATTTCGGATTATATCCACTCGTGGCGGTATCGCTGTCGGCCGCGGTGTCCAGAAGCCGAAGCGCGGCCACGACGATCTCGGACTCGTTATACTTGGCCAGGGGCTTGCCAGCCCACGTGTTCAGGTAATGCAACACACTGCGCACCGCGAGCGATCCGGAGCCGCTGGCAGCGTAATCCACGCCTTCGAATTGGGCCCCTAGGGCGTCATAAAAATATACCTTTCCGCCGCTGTCCTTGCCATCGACGGTCTCGTACGTCGCGAAAATCGGCACGACCATGCCCACGCCCTGCAGCGTCAGCGGCAGGTTTTCCTTCAACAGCTTTGAGAGCGAGCGTACCTTGCCCGCGGTGCTCATCTCTTGAAGCTGGCTGCGCTGGTAGTACTTGAAGCTGTGCTCGATGCCCGGGCCATTTCGAAGGCGACCGCCGGCACACCGGCAATCGCCAGGATGGACCGCTCGTCAATGTTGATGAGCTTCTCGGCCCGCTCGTACATGACGAGGTTGCCCGCCGTGGCACGACGATCACCCGCGACCAACACCCCGTCCTTGTACTTGACGGCGAGAACCGTTGTGCCTTCGGTGGCGATGCCGCCCTTTCCCATCTCGTGCTGGAATTTGGCAGCCGCCTCGGCCAGACGCGGCGCAATCTCGTAGCCGTGCGCCTTCAGCACACTTAAAAAGTCACCGTCATGCAGGAATTGCGGAATCGGTAGGGGATGATCCATGGCGATTTCTCGCGGTGCAGACGCCGGCTTACTGACCGGTGCGTTGGCGGTACCGTTTGGCTTGGTTTGGGTTGACGCGCCGCATCTTCTTCAGAAGCTCTTTCGTATCGGGCGCGTCCACATCCGGAACGGCGCGGCCCGACCTCATCGGTTTCCTTCTTTTCCCACGGGGCCGGGGAGTTGGGTCGATGTATGCGTTCCGGAAACTGTGCGTTTGGATCGGGCATTCGACTATCTCCGAATCATTTCCAAGTTCCGTAGTAATGTCGCTACATCCGGCGCTTTGTCAATGGCTGCATTGTAGCGGGCCACGACGTCATCGTCAAAAACATTCAAAAGCCGCACCACCGATTCGTGATCGTTCTCGCCAAACGCGATCTCGTCCCATTGCACGGAACTCATTTGCTTCGCGAATTTCTCAATGCAGCGCCCGCGGAAATAGGCCCGCGTATCTTGAGGCGGCTGACGGATCGCCAGTCGCACATCGTCATCCTTGATGAACCGCTGAATCTTGTCCTGACGCATCAACTCGGCGTACAACCCTTCCTCCCGCCGCACATTGTGGTATTCGAGATCGAGGGATTGCAGCCACGGATCGTCCCAGGAAAGTTTCTCGGCTTCGACAAAGGCATCCAACATCCATTTCTTGGCCACCCAATCGAGTCGATCTCGGCACAACATCGGATCGCGTTCCAGGTCGGCCAGCGCCTGCTCCCATGTCATCAGCACCCAGTCGGTTTCCTGGTCACGACCGCCCAAATGCTGCTGCGCGGCCACCAAGTACTGCCGCTGAATATCGACGGGCCCGATTGTCCGCCCACCGATTAATGGAACAGCGGTTTTCAAGGTTGGATCACGCGAGATGGTTTTCAACGCCGCGATCGGATCGGCCAGATCAATGTTCAGGGGACAAAACCGTTGTTCCAGCAGGTCGAGCACGAGCGATGTGGTGCCGATCTTGAGCGCGCCGGAAATCTCGCTCATATTGGCGTCGCCGATGATGACGTGTAACCGTCGATACTTGTCGCTGTCGGCATGAGGCTCGTCACGCGTGTTGATGATGGGACGACGGTTCATCGTGTCGATGGACACGAGGACGCTGAAAAAGTCAGCTCGCTGGCTGATTTGGTACACGCCAACGGGTGCGCCGTCCTCGTTTTCGATGCCCACCTTGCCCGCACCAGCGACAATCTGCCGCGTGACCAGGAAGGGCGTGAGCCCGCGAATAACCAGATCGAACGGGATGTCGCGGTCCATTAGATAATTGTCGTGGCAGCCGTAACTGTGGCCGACGAAGTCGGTGTTGTTCTTGTAGACTTTCACGACACCGCCCGATTCGCGCAGGTTGCGGCGCCGCACGCATTCCTCGATGATTCGTTCCCCGGCTTTGTCCTGTGCAATGATATCGCGGAGGCGTTTGCACTCGGGTGTGGCGTATTCGGGATGGGCGTGGTCGTTGTAGTATCGCGCCCCGTTGGAAAGAACCAGATCGCTCTTGATTTCCTGGAAACTGAGCTTGCGATTCTGGTCCTGGACGAAATACTTCGCCTCGTCGAAGTCCTGCATCAATTCATCGACCCGAAAACCACGCACGTCTTGGTGAGGATCTTCGAGGTTATAGTCCCACTTCAGCGCGGAATCCATGGTGGGGGGCTCGACCTGCGTGTAACTGCGTACCAGGGCGATGGATTCCGCCACCACGTCCACGCTGTCATGCCCGTTGACGGTGATGCCGTATTCGGTTTCAATGCCCAGGGTGCGTTGCATGGCTGGCGGAGCGCGTGCGTGTCGCTACGTCCTCAGACAACCGCGCTCACTCCTTTCGACCGCGTTCCGGTCACGGGTCGAATCGGAGAAACCTTCACGACGTTCTCAGGATCGTAGTCCAGCAGCATCAGCCAGTCCTCCGTGATGTCCGTGGGCGGGAAGATGTCGTTTTCGGCATATTCCAACTCCAGCGACCGCAACAGGTCGGCTTCGCTGATGCCCTCATCTTTCTTCGAGTCAATGCTGCGTTTGATGGCCATTTCCTTGGCCCGCTCCACAATGCTGGAGATGATCGCGCCGCTGATCAGGTCGCCCCGGTAGAGGACCGCGTTGCGACCGCTGCGCAACTGCACTTCGAGAAAACGATTCTCATCACGGTGTGCAAACAGTGCCTTCACAACCGAATCCACCAGCGCCGCCACGGCGGCCTTCTGGTCGCCAGCATGCGCTTTCAAGGTGGCGGGATCGATGGGCAGGTCTTCCGTCAGATAAATCGAGAAAATCTCATGGGAACCGTCCTTGTCGGGACGATCGACCTTGATCTTCCGGTCAATGCGGCCGGGCCGCAGGATCGCCGGGTCGATCAGATCCGCCCGATTCGAGGCGAGAATAATGACCACGTCGTTGAGCGACTCGATGCCATCCATCTCGGAGCAGAACATCGGCACCAGCGTCGAGAGGATGTTCGCATACCGGCCCGCCCGCCGCGTGCCGAGGATGGATTCGGCCTCGTCAATAAACAAGAACGGCATGTACCCCTGTTTCCGTTTCCCACGGGCCATGGCAAAAATCTCGCGGACGATCCGCTCGGATTCGCCAACCCACATATTGAGAATCTCAGGGCCCTTCACGTGCATGAAGCATTCCTTCATGTCGTGGCCGGTTTTTTCGCGCAGTTTGCCCGTTAAATTGAATGCCGTGGCCTTGCCAATGAGTGTCTTGCCGCAGCCCGGCGGACCATGCAGCAGGAATCCCTTTGGCTGCGCGTAGTGGAATCGGTCGAACAGATCCGGGTGCAACAACGGCAACTCGATGGCGTCTTTGATGGCCTGGATGGCAGCAGTTTGTCCGCCTACCAGCGACCACGGCAATTCCGGAACGTCCTCCAGGTAAAATTCCTGTTTGTCCGAGGAAGCGAGCAACTCGACGGCAACACGAAACGACGGATCGATGCGAATCTCATCGCCAACCTTCATCTCGGCGGACAGCAGGTCGCTCGATCGTTGCAGGATGACGGAATGCAGCCCGTGTTCCTGCCCGACGCGGAGGCGGCCGTCTTTCAACACGTCGGTCACTTTGCCGACGGGGCCTGAATTGTCATAGCCGAGGTCGCCGACAACCACGTACGCTTCATTGACGAGCACGCGCGTGCCGACCTTCAAGCTTTGGATCTCGATCCGCGGGTTGACGTTGGAATAGTAGTCATGGCCGGCGACCGCCACGTGCGCAATGTCTTTTTTGGGGAAACCGAGCAATGTGCCGATGCGGTTTGCGGGTGAAGTCACCTTCTTGATGACTTCGTCCATCTTCTCAATGGCCGCGCGGGCTTCCGAGAGCGTCAACTCGTGTTCTTGAATTTGCTGGCGCAGACGGAACAAATCGAAGCGCGCCGGATCGCCTTCCGGCAGCGTTGCCAACAGCTTGTCCACCAACTCAATCGGTGTAGACTCTTCTCGTCCCCCCCATTTGTCCGAGAAATCCAACGGGCCTCCCGGAGGTGTGGGCTTTTTATACCCTGAATGGTCGCTCATGCCGTTTCTCCACGCGTACCCTGCGTCCTTGCCGCTTAGTATACCGCGATTGAAACAGGACTGCAACCGCACCGCTGCAAATACATGGGAAACAGTACGTAAAATAGGCATTGACAGCGGTGAGAGCCATCGGCTACGGTACGCCGCTTCACGAGTCCATAATAGAGTATTCATGAGTACATTTTTCGCTAAAAAGGAAGAGCAAAAGCCGCGGTGGTACGTCATCGACGCCAGTAATCAGGTGCTCGGCAAGGTGGCTGTCAAAGCCGCTAACGTCTTGCGCGGCAAGATCAAACCCACTTTTACACGGCACGTTGACGCAGGCGACTTTGTCGTGGTCGTCAACGCTGAGAAGGTCGTGCTTACCGGGAAGAAAGAAACCGCCAAGACCTACATGACCTATTCGCAGTACCCGGGGAAGGAGAAATACCGGACGGTCAAGCAGGTGCGCGCCAGCCACCCGGGAAGCTCATCGAACACGCGGTGAAAGGCATGATCCCGAAGAATCGGCTGGGCCGACAGATTATCACCAAGCTCAAAGTCTACGCCGGCACGGCGCATCCCCACGCCGCGCAGAAACCCGAACCCATTTCCATTTAGTTTTTCACTGCCATGGCAACCGCATTAGTACAAACCAACGCATTCACCGGAACCGGCCGCCGCAAAACCAGCGTCGCACGCGTTCGCTTGGTGCCCGGCTCCGGGAAAGTTGTTGTCAATGACCGGTCCCTTGAAGAATACCTGACCGTTCCCAATCAGCGAACCATCGCCTTGCAACCCCTGGCGGAGACGCAGAACGCCGGGAAGTTCGACGTGTTTATCAGCGTCGATGGCGGTGGCGTGTCGGGCCAGGCGGGTGCGATCAGCCACGGCATCGCCCGTGCGCTGTTGAAGGCCTCGCCCGACCTCAAAGGCGCGTTGCGTGACAAAGGATTTCTCACGCGCGATTCCAGAATGAAGGAGCGCAAGAAGTACGGTCAACCCGGTGCGCGCAAGCGCTTCCAGTTCTCGAAGCGCTAATCGACCAGCAAATCTCGACTTGCAAGCACGAGCCCCGGGTTTCATATCCCACCCGACAGTTTTAGCCTGTATTCGCTCACATTTGCTGGAGTCCTCTAGGCCAACAATCATCTAGGTTTCCGGGATTCTGAGTGTTAGCTAGTGTTTGCCTGAAACCACTCAAATTCAGCCGCGACATTGCAACAAAACATTGCAACACGAAATGGGGCATTCGCCGTCGCGATGTCTCTCTAGCGAGACCGCGAGCATGCGATTCTCGCGCAAGCTGCGCGAATTAGTGCGCTTGCGACTCTGCGCCCGCTCTTGACATAGGTGGGATTTCCCACCATATTACCGCCATGCCAACTACTACTATGCGGCGACGGAAACCAGCCCGCGGCATCACCGTGGTCGCTGACTACGACGTAGCCGCCGACGCCAAGAAGCGGATCAGCCTGCGGAACGCCAAGACGAAGTATTTTCGCGTCAAGGCGCTCTCCAACGGCTGTTTTCTGCTGGAACCGCGAGTCCTGGTCGCCTTAGACGCCATACCGGCGCGGACGCGCAAGATGCTGGATCAGTCCGTCAAGAACTTGAAAGACGGGGTCGCCTCACCACCGATTGACCTGACGCCATTTCTGAAGGAGTAAGGGCGGCGTGGCATTTTGCATCCGCATGGGCGTGCCGGAGATTGAGGCATATTGGAACGACCTCTCAACCCGGAAACTCGCCAGCAAGCTCGATAAGGACGAGGAGAAATTCTTTAAGAAACTTGTCAAGACTCTGGGATTCCTCGGTCAGAACCCGCGCCATCCGGGGTTGGAGTCGCATGAAATCGACGACCTGACAAGGAAAAGCGGAATCAAGATTTTCCAGTCCTATCTGGAAAACAACACTCCGGCGGCGGGGCGATTGTTTTGGGCTTACGGGCCGGAGAAAGGGGACATCACGATTCTGGCCATTGAGCCGCATCCTGAAGACCAGAAGCGCGGGGCCTACCAGCGGATCAAGTTGTCCAACTTGCCTTCGCGCACTCAGGAGTAGTGCGTATAATCGTCAGATTTGGCCTGTGCCTTAACCTCTCCGGAATCGTCAGACAATCGTCAGCTTTCCGGGCCGAATCGTCAGATGAGCGGTCCGCACTACGGTCCGGAAGACTCCGATGGTCGCCCACTAGCAGTAGACGTTGAGGTCAAATCCGACATAAACCCGCCAAATTCGTCACGCACCTTCCCACATCGACCCTTGGGAAACAAGACATCGCTATCGAAGTCTGGAAAGGGGACAAAACGAGACACTGGAAAAACCCGACGTCTGAGCCTGCCGTAAACGGGACGCATCTGTTGCTGTCGTAGAAAAGTCGAGCGCCCCAGCGTTGTCTCGAACTGTTCTTCACGACCAAAGGGGATCGTGGCACCGGTTTGGGATTGTCCATGGTGTATGGCGTTGTGCAAGGCCACCAAGGTACAGTGGATATCGAAACCGAAGTCGGCAAGGGCGCGACTTTTATCATTTGTTTACCGGTGCAGACCGCCCAGCCGCCGTCCAAGCCCAAAGAGCAATCAGTAGACACCGTCTAGGATCTGCACATACTTGTGGTTGATGATGAAACCGTAGTGCGCATGGTCGTTGGCGAATATCTGAGGATTGACGGAAAAATTGTGGAGACTGCCAACAGTGGACACGACGGTCTGGAGGAATCCCGCAACAGTCGGTTTGACCTCGTGCTGGTGGATCGCGCCATGCCAGATATGAGCGGTGATCAAGTCGCCGCCGCGATCAATTCCGCCGAACCCAAGGTGCCGGTCGTCATGCTCACCGTCTTTGGATCGATGATGGATGCCGCCGACGAGAAACCTGCTGGGGTTGACCTCGTCCTCGGAAAGCCGATCACGATCTATGGTCACGCACCGCGCTATCCTAGGTGGTTGCGTCCATGAACTGACCAACTCACCCACCTCCGCCGTCCGAGACCTAAAGCACTCGATCGATCTCACCACTACCGCTATGGTGAACGTAATCTTTATTTGTCAGCAGGTGGCGGTTGTGGCGACGGCGCCGCACCCCGGGACCGTGTCCACCACTCCAGTCGTGGGCGTGTTCGAGAGCCTTGTCGAGCTTGGCCTTTTGTTCATCAGTGAGGAACGCGCGCACCTTGTCCACATAACTCTTGCGAAGATCCACGAGCCCTTTGCGCTGGTTGGTCAGCTTCTGGATGGTTGCCAGGTCACCGGCTTTGCGTGCCTGGCCCATTTCCTCGCGTGCTTTTTCGGGGTCGTAATTGTTGTCGGCGCACCACTTCGCGACTTCTTTCGTGAAGCCAGCGGCGAGAGCTTCGTAATTCGCCTGTTGCTCGGGCGTCAACGCGAGGTCTTCGAGCACGCGCGGCGGCAAAACCACCATGGTTCCCTTGGGATGGTGGGCAGGCGCGATGGAGGGAGGGGGCGCGTTCGTGTCCGCTGCCCGAGCCGCCGTGGCGGCTATGAGGCCGATCAGGCAAGCAATTACAATTCCGCGGCTCATAACAATACCAAATGTCAATGCCCTCTTCCTATGATTGGCTTTCATATCATATTAATAAGATGAGAAGCCCTACGGGCGCTATAGGGTGTTCACCCCACGAGGGAATTCATGAAGCAAAACATTACCGGATCGCGGGAATGGCAGTGCTGGTTTTCAATGGGAGCCTGAAGTGCGCTGTGTTTCACGGCCATGCGGGCGCTCTCAAGACGCTACTCGCGGTTGGCACTTCCCGAGCGGACGGCCTGGACGATGATGGCAATGCTGAGGCCATCTTGGAGCGACGGCAAACGCGCAAGATCGCGTTGTCAGCGATGTCAAAGGTGAGATGATGATGCCCGTCACACTGATGGTCAGCGATAGTCGCGGGGTGTAAGTCATATGGGAAATGTCGGGTTGTTCACTATATTACGAATACTGAAGAGTCTTACCGATCAAGCTACCTTGATGCATGACGGGCACCACCAAGCATGACCTAGACGTCCGCCGCCGCGTACGGAATGGCGGCGCGGCAGTTGCCCGCTGCTGGTGGGTCGCGGTGGAGGGCGGCGCGTAGGCACCACTGTCCCGCCGCCGGAACCTCTTATCGGTCGTGTACTAAGAGGCTGTTGGTGGGGCGGGTCTGTCGAGCGGTGGATGGGGGAAATTGAGACGGTTGGGATGACTACAGAAGTCGTCTAGCCATGCCGATTTGTTAGGGCATTTGTAGGACGTCGGTGCCGTGCAAAGCCACAATCCCAAAACGGGAATATAACGGGCGAAACAGGCTTGTCCCGACAGTTGCGAACGTCTATCGAAGTGCGAGTCTGAATGCGCCATGGCAGAACCCTTCAATAGGTCTTAGGAGCGTAGGCTATGCCAGAATTCAGTAAAGTTTTAGCGGGGATTGCCGATACCAGGAACGTGGAGGTGTACTCAGCAGTTCCGTCCGTTGGACCCGTCCCTCATACTGCCGGTCATAACCTTCAGGTGCACCGATGCCCTGCTTCCTTCTCGTCATCGGCGGCGCTCAGGGGAAGCGGCGCGCGCCTCTCTCAATCCTGCTCGGGGGCGGAATTATAGCTCAGGGCGGCCGGTGGTCGTGTCCCAACTGTTCTGATCGATTTGAGCAGTCTCGGCTAGGGGCGGGGCACCCGCGGGGCCATGGTGATTCAGGGATTTGCGAATCCCGCCAATGAGGTCTCGCGGTGAGAGCGGTTTCTGGACGAAGCCGCAGAGCCCGCCCTGAAGCATTTTTGGTGACACGTCGTTGACACACGCGGTCGTTAGTAGAACACGAACTTGCGGATTGATGCGTCGCAGGCGCTCAAAGACTTCGTCGCCACGGAGGACGGGCATGAAGTAGTCCAACAACACCACTTGGATTTCCCGCCAATGAGCCTCATACCACACAAGACCTTCGAACGGGTCGGAGGCGGTCAACACCACCCAACCTTCGCGGATCAACAACCTGCGGATGCTGTTCAAGAGTTCCGTGTCATCATCGATGAAGAGGATGACATCTTGCCCGACCACGGCAGGCCTGCCGGTTGTGGAATGATTGGCCCGATGCAAGTCAGAGTCTTCGTGACGAATTCCTTCGATTGTCATAGCCGCGCTCAGATTCTGGCGACTTGTTCGGGGGGCGTGGGCATAATCTGACGGATTACCTGGAGCGCTTCTTCCTTCCGCAGAGGCTTGTGAAGGTAGCCTTCGATTCGATGCTGCCGGATGATCTGGCGCAAACGCATTTCGTCTGCGCCAGAAAACAGAAGTACTTTGACATCAGGATTGAGTTTCCGCAGATGTTCGATTGTCGCACCGCCGTCCAGCGTGGGCATGAAGTAGTCTACCAGCAACAGATCGATCGCATCCTTTTCATGAGCGTACTGCTCCAGGGCCCTGACGGGGTTCGACATGATCTGGACCGTGCATCCGTTGCGCTCCAACACACTTCGGGCCAGCATCGCATTGATGTTGTCGTCATCGATGATCATGAATGCGAATGTCGTGACTCGAGGGGGTCTCGCTTGCTGCTTCAGTCATTGGCATAAGGCGACCTCTTTTGCAGGTTAACCGTTTGCTTGAGCAGATGACGTGCCGAACGCAGCACTTTGCGGCGCAATAGACTCGACAGTCTCCCCTGTCTAATGGGGATGGGGAGGTCGGGATTATTGTCGGGACTATTTCCTAGCCGATTGGATAACGGCGGGGCTTCGGCGGTCAACAACTAATGGAGCGGCATCAGGGGCCGATCTGTCTTCTCGAAGGTGCGCCGATCATGATGGAAACAGTAAACGCCAGTACCAAAACGCACGGCAAACTCGCAACCCTCGGGGTTTTTCACCAAACAATCCGAGAGATCGAGGATCTGTCCCAGATACCTCGTCCGACATTTTTCCGGATCTGGAACAGACCTCTGATTGCTAATGGCGATCTCGGTCATGGCTTGCCCGTCTTCTCGAAATCACGCCGGTTGGGATGGTGACAATAGACGCTGGCATCAACACGTCCCGCATAGATGCACCCGACCGGGTTCTGCGCAAGGCAAGCCGAGAACTCGACAGATTGCCCCAGAAACTTCGTCCGACATTTTTTCGGATCTGGAAAACGGTTCTGATTAACGACCGTGTGGCCGGTCGTCCTCAGCGTCGTCGGCCTGACTCGCATCGGTCTTTTCATACCCGACTTTCCTCTCTCAGCAGTTTGCCTGCCCACAATCAGAACCCGAGCGACTCTCACCGATCCGAGAGAGGGGATAGCATTGCAGCCATTGCAAGTCGAGCCGTTTCCACGCCTGATCCCGCCGCAGTTCCACCGCCCTTCTTCCGTAATACAGCCGGGAGGCCGTTCCTGAGCGGATTCAAGCAATCTTCAATTCGTCCGATATTCTCGTGGGAAGAGAGGCCTGAATATCTTCCGTATGAATCACAATACTCTCAAACAGGATCGCCGGAGGGTTACCTCGGTCGAAACCGTGGTCGCCATCGCAATTATTGAACTGCTAATGACTGAGGCAGCTCCCAGCCTATTGAGAACCCGCAACCAATCGCAAGGGCGACTCATGACGAATGGCTGCCGTAATATGGACTCCGGTACCGACCAAGGGTTGGTCAGGATCGGGAAACCGGATTGTCCCGATCTGGAAGACGCCTTTGATTGCTGAGAAGTTTCGTCGGCAATGAACCCGTTGTCATCATCGAAGTCAGCGGGACGGCTGTGGATTACGCCAAGAAGAAGTGAACGGAGAGTCACATTTCATTCGCGCCACGGCTTATCTGGCGGCTCAGGGCTGTTGATGGCTTCCCGCACTCGGTCGACGAGTTCGTCTGGCAGAAACGGTTTCTCAACAAAAACCAATAGCCCACCCTCCAGCATCTTTTCCGCCGGCGCCTCGTCAGTAAAAGCCGACATTAACAGGACACGCACATCGCGATTGATCCTCCGCAGACGCTCGAATACCTCGTCACCTCTCAGCGCCGGCATCGAAAAATCCAGCAACACCAGTTTGATTTCGCGCCAACGCTCTGCGTACAATTGGATGCCCTCCATCGGGTCTACTGTTGTTGGCACCACCCACTCCTCATCCTCCAGTAGCCGTTTCACGCCATCCAATACCTTGACATCATTGTCAATGGCCAGGATGACAACGGGCGGTCGCGGGTCACTGAATATGTCGTCATTCATATCACGGCCGGTTTTGAGGGCACTTTGTCAGCTTCCGCCTCGCCGTGATAAATCAACTTGCTGTCATACCAGACCGTAGGCTCACCACAATTCTTGCATACCGCAACGCTCAATGAAGTGTGCACATAGCCTGGCTGTGTCAGAAAGGCTCCCGACCACAACTGTTGGGCGAAGACCTGGCGATGCGGAGAATGAAAGTAAGTCTTTCTGGAGTCGGGCGGTATATATTTCCCCGGTATTGTCGGAGGAAACATTGACGACGAAGTGCCGTCTGGTTTTGCGCCGTCATCGTTGCTGGCTGACAGCAGGATAGGCCAAATCAGCTTAAGCGTTCCTTTGGTTTCGCGCGGACGATGCTGCGGGGCAAATCTATTTAAGGCTGATTCAGCCAGACAATAACGGCGGCAGAATCTTCGCCGAAACAGGTTTTGATGGCACGCGCAATCTCTGCCCTATCGGAACCTGAAGCGCCCCAAGTGGCTTTCAATTGCGACAACCAGAATAACTGGCTACACAGGCTATGATGTTCGCAGTGTTCGCAACAGATCTGCCGGATCGCGACAGGGTGGCCAAGCGCTCGACACAATGCTGCCTTAGCGGTGATCTCGGCATCACCGGACACAACAATAGCAACCTTGACGAGCCCAGCGGCGACCTTACGCTTGAGCTTTCTGTCCATACGGCCTGCGTAGCATGTAAGCTATCATGAACCGACGCAGACTCAAGTGGAAACATTTGTCTTTCATAGCGTGGCGAATATCAACGATACCCCTGCACGACGCTATGGGGTGTTTACCCCATCCGAGGCACCATAAGAAGCGGGACATTGCGGCTTCCTCGTACGCCACCGGCTTCGATTTGTGGAGCGAATCAGGATCAAGCTGAATTGTTGCCATTCAGCCAGGCAATGATCGGGTCGGCATCGTCCGGGAACAACACGCGGATGGACAATTCCAATTCGGTCCGTTTCTCGCGGCGCTGCCAGCGCCGCTTCAGATTATTCCACCACAACGGATCGGCCCCGCCATACTTGCCTGCGGCATCCTTGGTCAGCCATGGAGGCGGGCCGCCCAGCAACTCGTCACACGGGATGCCCAAATGATGGGACAGCCACCGGACAGTTTTGTCACGGGGAGGTTTGACAAGATTGCAATAGTAATTGAACGACGGCTGCCGAATCTGGAGCAGCTCCGCTGCCCCAGTCTGTGAGATCCCCCGTTTTTCGATTGCCTGCCGAAGATTCTTGCCAAACATGAGTAAGAATATAGATTTGTCTATTACTGTATATTTTATGGCATAGAACGTTCTATACCAATGCATTTGTTGTAAGGCTACTCCATGGAAGCTCTTAATATAATGCGCGGCCCGTGGCAAGCGGAAAGCCTGACTCCATCTGCCTCTGCCGTGCGGATATTGGATGCGATTGGTCAGAAACTCCGACGCGCGCGCTCTTTGGAAGGAGACGAGAATGAATGATGAAAGCCTCAGGGTTGGAGATGCGACCGAGAAACTCATTTGCGCCTTGCGGGAGGAATTGCTCGAACACGGGGAAATGCTTGCGCTCCTGGACGAACAGCCGAAACCGGGGAGTGGGCGCAGCCGCTTCGGGTTGACGGATTGGCTAATCGCGATTCGTAAGCAAGCGGCCATCATTCGGGTTGCCCGCATTTTGCGCGAACAGCGGCGGCGGGAACTGGCGGATTCCTCTGTGCGCGGGCCGAAGGCGGTGTTGCCGAGCTCTCGCGAGTGTTATCCGTGGGAAGACGAAATCTCGTGAGCGCTTTGCTGGAAGAAATCGCCTCGTGTTGGGTACGCGTGCTACGGGGGCTGGTTGCGGCGAACGTGAGCGACGTTCTTCACTAGCAACCAAGTGTGGTCTTACCGAGCACCAAGAGATGCAAGGATTCCCGAGCGTCAGCGAGCAGCGGCTCAACGAGGCGCAAGCCGTTGGCAGGATCGGTGACTGGGAATTCGACGTGGCGACCCAGCAAATCCAGTGGTCGCAACAGGCCTTCGCGCTCTTTGGCTTGGACCCGGCCAACGGCCCACCGGCGTTCGGAACATTCCTGACTTACTTCGTGCCGGAAGACTCTGCGCGATTGCAGCAACTCGTTCAGCAAGCCGTTGACACCGGTGAAAGATTCGAAGTTGAACTCGCACTTCGTAACGCCCAACGGCAAGGAAGGCTACCTGTTCAGCATCGGCATCCCCGTACGAGACGGCAGCGGCAAGGTCACGAAGCTTCATGGAATCGGTCAGGACATCACCGCGCGCAAGCGCACCGAGGAAGCACTGCGCAAAAGCGAGGAAAAGTACCGGGATCTCTTCGAAAGCTCCCGTGACGCCCTCATGATCGCGGAGCCTCCTTCCGGGAGGATCACCTCCGTAAACCTGGCGGCAGTGAAGATATATGGGGCGAAGAATAAAGAGGAGTTGATTTCTCTCTGCCAAAAGAACTGTCTCCCGAGCGGCAGCCGGACGGGCGTGATTCTGCCGAGAAAGCCAGGGAAATGATTGAGACGGCCATCCGCGAGGGCTCACATTTCTTCGAATGGACGCACCGACGGTTAAGCGGCGAGGAGTTCTCTGCCGAGGTGCTCCTGACCAGGATGGAGCGGGATGGAAAGGTGTTTCACCAGGCAATGGTCAGGGACATCACCGAGCGCAAGAAGGCGGAGGAAACACTGCGCGAGAGCGAAGAAGTTTTCCGCTCGCTCAGCGCCAGTTCGCCTCTGGGCATTTTTCTGTCTGACGCCGAAGGTCGCTACACTTATGTCAATCCTCGTTGTCGAGCGGTCTTTGGGTTCTCCATGGCCGAAGGTTTCGGTGAGGGCTGGTCTAGTTCGTTTATCCGGACGACCGCGAATCCATTATGCGTGGTTGGCTTGAGTACATAAAAAAGGGCGCTGGCGACTACTCCAGCGAGTTTCGCATACAGCGTCGCAGACGTCGATATTCGCAGGGTGCTGGTGCGCGCCTGCCCCTTGCGGTCCGACAGCGGCACGCCCATGGGTTTCGTTGGGACTGTCGAGGACATCACCGAGCGCAGGCGAGTGGAGGACGCTCTGCATGAAATGAACCGCCGACAACGTGCCCTTCTCGACAACATCCCCGACATGGTGTGGGTGAAAGACAATGCGGGCCGTTTCGTCGCCGTCAACGAAGCGCTCAGCAAGTCGTATGGACATAGCTCCGAGGAGCTGATCGGCGAAACAGATTTCGCCTTCGTGCCGCCTGAATTGGCCGAATCCTACCAGGCCGACGACAACTACGTCATAGAATCGCGCCAGCGCCAGCGCATCGTAGAGCCGTTCGTAGACGCGGCGGGCAACTCCATGGTGATCGAGACCATCAAGACCCCGGTCACAAATGATCGTGGCGAGGTGATTGGCATCAGCCGGTGTCGCCCGCGACATCACCGAGCGCATTCGCGCCGAAGAGACCCGGCAGATGCAGAGTGCCGCCTTGGAGGCAGCAGCCAACGCCTTCGCCATCACCGATGCCGACGGCACCATTCTCTGGTTCAATTCTGCGTTCACCGCGTTGACCGGCTACACACGCGAGGAGGCCTTCGGCAAGAACCAGCGGATCCTAAAATCCGGCAAGCATGACGCGGGGTTCTACGCCGAATTGTGGCGCACTATCAAGGCGGGCAACGTCTGGCACGGCGAACTCATCAACCGCCGCAAGGACGGCAGCCTCTACACCGAAGAGATGACGATCACGCCGGTGCGCAATGCCGCAGGCGAGACCAGCCACTTCATTGCCATCAAGCAGGATGTCACGGAATGGAAATTGACGGAAAAGTCACGGCGGCATCTCGCTGCAATCGTGGAGCAGTCGGACGACGCAATAATCAGCGCGGAACTCGATGGAACAATCACCAGTTGGAATGCGGCCGCAGAACGTCTTTTCAACTATGCCGCAAAGGAAATCCTGGGGCGGCCGATTTCCGTCCTCGTCCCGCGCGACCGCATGGGTGAGTTGCGTGAGATTCTGGAGAAGCTCCATTCCGGCAAGCATGTACAACACCACGAAACGGTACGCCTCAAGAAGGGGGGGATTCCTGTGAGTGTCTCCATTACAGTGTCCCCCATTAAGGATGACGCGGGCCGGGTCACCGGTATTTCCGCAATTACCCACGACATCACCGAGCTGAAGCGGAACGAAGCAGCGCTGATGGAGGACGCGGCGCGGCGGCGGATTTTCATCGAGCAATCGAAGGACGGCATCGCTGTGTTGGATCTGGAGGGGAAATTGCACGAGTTCAATACGAGTTTCGCGCGAATGCTCGGGTACAGCCCCGAGGAGATGAGTCAATTACACGTCTGGGATTGGGATGATCAGTGGACGCGCGAGGAGCTTATGGAGAGGCTGCAATCGACCGACAGCAAGGGCGCCACCTTTGAAACCGTTCACCGGCGAAAGGACGGGAGTTGTTTCGATGTCGAAATCAGCGGGAATGGGTGTCAGTTAGGGGGGCGGAAGTACTTGTACTGTGTCTGCCGCGACATTACCGAGCGCAAGTGCGCCGATGAAGCGTTGCAGGAAAGCAATCGCCAACTGCAACAGGCCTTGGAAGACTTGAAAGCCGTTCAAGAACGAGTCGTGCAACAGGAACGCCTGAGCGCGCTGGGCACCATGGCCAGCGGCATCGCCCACGATTTCAACAACTCGCTGACCGCCATCCTCGGTGGTAGCGAACTGCTACTCCAGCGCCCCGAATACCTCGTTGACAGGGAAAAAACCCGCGGCTACATCGAGATGATGAACACCGCCGCGCAGGACGCCGGGAAAGTGGTCAACCGCCTCCGGGAGTTCTATCGCCACCGCGAGGATCACGAATTCTTTGTTTCCGTGAATATCAACGAGCTTGTGGGTCAGGCCATCGCGCTGACACAGCCCAAATGGAAAGCCGAAGCCGAAGCTCAAAGCGTCTCGGTGGACGTGCACACCGACTTGCAGGAGGTTCCACCTGTCGCCGGTAGCGCCACCGAACTGCGCGAAATGCTCACTAATCTCATCTTCAATGCAGTGGACGCCATGCCACGCGGCGGCACCGTCGCCATTCGCACCCACCGCGACGACGGCTATGTCGTGCTGGAGGTCAGCGACACCGGCACCGGCATGACCGAGGAAATCCGTCGCCGCTGCCTCGATCCGTTCTTCACCACCAAAGGCGAGCGTGGCACGGGACTGGGCCTGTCCATGGCGTACGGCATCCTGCAACGCCACCAAGGAACAATTGATATCGAAACCGAGCTCGGCAAGGGCACGACCTTCATCATTCGCTTGCCGGTGCAGACCGCCCAGCCGCGGTCCGAGCCCAAAGCGCAGCCAGTTGACGCCGTCAAGCATCTCCATGTGCTTGTCGTGGATGACGAAGCCGTGGTGCGCAAGATCGTTGGCGAGTATCTGAAGATTGATGGACATATCGTGGAGGCTGCCAACAATGGACACGATGGTCTGGAGAAATTCCGCAACAGTCGGTTTGATCTTGTACTCGTGGATCGGGCCATGCCGGGCATGAGCGGAGATCAACTCGCCGCCGCGATCAAATCCGCCGAACCCAAAGTACCGGTCGTCATGCTTACCGGCTTCGGTTCGATGATGGATGCTGCCGACGAGAAACCTGCTGGGGTTGACCTCGTCCTCGGAAAGCCGATCACAATCAATGCCTTGCGCGCCGCTCTGTCCAAGGCAGTTGCGTCCGTGAACTGATTAGCTCGCCTAACGTCACGCGGCAGTCCGGACCCACCGCGCGACGACCAACCCCACAATACCATCGCCACTTTCCGAAAGGAAAGAAGGACGCCAACTGAAATATCTACAGCGCGCCCCTGCTGATTGGGGTGATGATGATGGAAACGACGAAGGGTCGGATGCGGTCGAGGTCGGCATAGCGTTTAACCAGCACGTGGACCGTGGCGAGGTTGTTTTCGCGCAGCAAATCGGCCAGCCGACCGAGACGCCAGCCCAAGATCACCACGTCAGCGGTGGAGAAGGTCAGCGCCAGTCTCTGCGGCGGCGCGTTCCTGTCCTCGCCGGCGTCCGGGTTGGGTTCCAGGGTGTAATCAATCAACTGACTGGTGTGGAAGCCACGCCGGCGCTCCTCGTCGAGATGGAACTCGATGCAGGCGCAATACTTGACGGAGGTGGTATAGCAGTCGTCTTTCGTGGGGTGCATGGGGTGATTGAGGGTTGAATGTTCAGACACCAATGCCGCGAGAGTGGCCGATGTCGCCGGACGGGGTGATGCCCCGACGCAGCTTGGGGCGGGTGGATTGCTCTTGTTGCAGAGCTTCCTTGACCGTGCGAGATCGTTTGAGGCCGCTGGTTCGTTTGACGGATTCAGCCTGTTTGACCGACTCGGCCTGTTTTATGGACT
>CAVYAC010000098.1:0-31111 GCA_963766065.1 uncultured Verrucomicrobiae bacterium | reverse complement strand
GGACGCCCGTCTGGCCGGGAAAACGGTTGAGCGCTCCATTGCGGGACAAGTGGAATTCTGGGCCAGAATCGGCAGGGCTATCGAGCCGTTGCTTCAGGGCACGCAGGTGCTCACCTTGTGCCGTAATGCCGCGACGCGCCCGTTGTCCGAGTGCCTGAAATCCGTGGATTCGCCCGCTGGTCGCCGCCGCGTGACTGAATTTCTCCAAGGTCAGCCGTATCCCCACTACGAACCCCACCCAGACCAACCCGGCGTGCTTATCCGCATTGAAGCGAACGGGAAGCGCGCGGTCGGGCGATTCGTCAACCGCCAGTTCCAGCCGGTCAAGGTGAAAGCCGCGCGGTGATGAGCCTGCCGCTCGACCGCCGCCCAGTCATCGTTGCACTCGCGGGGCCGAATGGCGCAGGCAAAACCACTTTCTACCATGCCCATCTCCAGCCTGCCGGGCTGCGTCTTGTTAACGCCGACGTACTGGCGCGGGAACTGAACCTCGATCCCTACGCAGCCGCGGACTTGGCCGAGGCGCTCCGGCGGCAACTGGTGGAACAACGCGAAAGTTTCGTGTTTGAAACCGTGTTCTCTGACCCGGTCGGCGACAAGCTGACTTTCCTGAAAGAAGCGGCGGCAACCGGCTACAACGTCGTTCTGTGCTTCATTGGAATTTTCGGCCCGGAAGTTTCCGAAGAGCGCGTCGCGATGCGCGTCTCGCAAGGCGGACATGATGTACCCGCCGAAAAGTTGGTCTCGCGATTTCCTCGCACGCTGGCGAACCTCAAGACCGCCATCCGAGAGCTTCCGCATGTGTGGATTTTCGACAACGACGATTTGCGGACTCCATTCCGTCAAGTGGCTGTTTTTGAAAACGGCCAGCGGGTGAGCCTGAATGAGCCGGTGCCTGCGTGGCTTACGCCGTTGCTGGCGTAGGGTTGTGCACTGCGAATTTTACGGCCAGGAGCTGCGCGTGCCTGACGCCGGCCTGTCATTACGCTTAGACAAACAGTGATACGCACACCGACTCCGGGTGGCGATGATCCAGCCGCAACCGGCAGCCAAACACAGCAGACATGCTTTCTTCTGTAAGTACCTCAACAGGTCGCCCTGCCATTGCCAAGCGGCCTTGAGCGAGCAGAAAGGCATGGTCCACAAACATTGGTGCAAATAACAAATCGTGGCAGACCATCAGCACCGTACAACCTCCCGCTGCCAAGGTTTGGGCCAACCGGTACACTTCGAGTTGGTGAGCGATGTCGAGGTGGCTGGACGGCTCGTCCAACAACAATACCGGCGTTGCTTGCGCTAACGCCCGTGCGATCACCACGCGCTGCCGTTCACCACCACTCAACTCGTCGAAGGGACGCTCCGACAATTCCGCCGCACCCACGCGCGTCAGGCTTGCCTCGATCACGGCTGCATCCTCGTCGCCGAGCGCGAACCGTCCTAATGCGACCATCTCCCGTGCCGTCAACGGCACGCCACGTGGCGTCTCCTGTGGCACGACGGCGATCCGCCGAGCCACCTCGCGCGGCGTGAGCGCATCAACCTGCTGGTCATCACACCACGCCGTGCCCGACTGCGGCCGCAACGCGCCGGTCAGGCATCGCAACAACGTGCTCTTGCCGCTTCCGTTCGGCCCGAACAAGCCGGTGACCTTGCCGGTTGCGATTTCAAGATTCAACTCCCGCAACACCGGGCGTGCCGGTTCGGTAGGCGAAACTCAGATTCTCGACGCGCAAGTTCACAGCGTTATCTTCCTCCGCAGCAGCCACAGAAAGACCGGCGCGCCGACCAGCGCCGTGAGAATGCCGACCGGGATTTCCGCTGGGGCGGCGAGCGTCCGTGCCAGTGTGTCGGCTACCAACAACAGCAACGCGCCCCCGAGGGCCGTGGCTGGCACGAGACGGCGATGGTCACCGCCAACCGCCAGCCGCAGCAGGTGCGGCACGATCAGGCCAATGAATCCGATCACGCCGGTCAGACTCACCGCCGCCGAGGCCGTGATGGCGATGAGCAGCAGCAACGCGTATTGAAGCCGTGGGACGTTCACGCCGAGGTCGCGCGCCGACGTTTCGCCGACGAGCGCGACGTTGAGCGAGCGGGCGAGCATTACCATTGTGACGAACGCGCCGAGCGCGACCGGGAACATCACCAGCACGGCCCGGCCATTGGCTTGCCAAAGACCACCCATCAACCAGAAGATGACCGCCGGCAGGCGTTCACCCGCAAGGTAGAGCGCGCCGGTGGTCAGCGCCGAGCAGAGTGCCGCGATGGCGATGCCGGCCAGTAGCAGGCTTTGACCGAAGAACGTTCCGCGCCGGCCCAGCGTGAACACGAGAGCGGTCACAGCCAGCCCGGCAGCGAAACTACCGATCGGCACCGCGACACCGGCCAGCATTGCGGCAACCGCGCCGAGGGCTGCGCCGTTGGAGACACCGATGATCGAGGGCGTGGCGAGCGGATTGCGAAAGAGCGTCTGAGCGGCGAGCCCGCTCAATGCCAGCGCGGCACCGACACTACTGGCCAGCACAATGCGCGGCAGCCGGACAGTTAGCAGGATTTGGTCGGCGGTGTCGCCTTTGGCCCGACCGCATGCGGCGCGGAATAGCCGTCCGGCCACTTCGCCTGCCGGGATGTAGACGCTGCCGACCCCGAACGCGATGACGGCAACGCCGAGCAAAGCGATGAACAGGCCGAGTTGTAACGTGTTGCGGTTCATGCGATCTGACGCACGGCGAAGCGGTCGTCGCGCGGCACGAGGTTCAACGCTTCTTCAACGGTGAGATGCGAGGCGTCCACCTTGTCCAGATGCTGACGGCAAACCGTCACAGCTTGCTCCATCTGCGCCGCGGTCGGACGCGGGAACGGTTGGCCGGGCACGGGGATGTACCCCATGATGTGAAAGGGAATAGTCCGGTCGAGCGCTGCCACCCACGCGGCGACGGCTTCGACTTGATCGAGGTCCACGAAGCGGGGAATGAATACGATGTTGGCGCGCATCTCCAGACCACCGCGATAAGCGGCAGCGAAGTTGTCGAAGAACGGCTGGCGTTCGCGACCGGTGTAGCGGCGGTGAACCTCGTCGTCCCACGCCTTGAGGCCAACGTTGGCGCCATCGAGATTCGGCAATGGCAACCGCAAACCAATCGTGTGACCGAGAAAGGTGCGAACGCCGAGTTCCTGCTTGCAGAACGCGAGCGCTTCCGGCAGTTCGGTGGCGACCGTAGGTTCGCCGCCCATAAAGTTTACTTTCTCGACTGGCACGCTGCGCAGGGCGCGGCGCACCTCGTCCATGCTGAGGAACCGGGTCGGACGCGGCGTGATCTGGCCGGGATGTCCGTTCGGGCCACTGCGAAGTTTGTAACTGCAGGTGGGACAACGCAGCGTGCAGCCGAAGTTGTGGACGGTGGCGAACTGGTGTTTCTCATTGTACGTGATTCTGTGGAAAGACACGGTCAGTTCTCCTTTCCGTCGGCGCGATGGATAATCGCGCGCAATTGCTCTACGGAGGCGGACAACTGGCTGCCAGCCACCAAACAATTGCGGCCGACGCCGTAAACGGCACCGCGACGGACGGCGCGCAGTTTGGCGAAGCCGGGACGTTGGCTGATGGCGTCGGCAGTGGTAAAGCCGTTGACGAAAAGAATTACATCCGGTTCGGCGGCAATGAGTTGCTCCGGCGAAAACACAACGCTGCTGCGCGCCACGCCCGCGGCGATGTTCGTGCCGCCGGCCAGGGTGATGAGGTCGTTGACATAGCTGTCACCGCCTACGGTCTTGAAGGCACCGTAGAGTTCGAGATACACGCGCGGCGGATTGGTGGGCGCGTTGGTGTGCGAGTATAGGAACGCGACAAGGTCATCCGCAAGCCGGTCGGTGAGAGCTTCGCGTCCGACGCGTTGGCCAATGAGCCGAATGTTGCCCGGTAACTCGGCGACGTGACCGGCACGGATGCGCACCACGGGAACCGACAGTTCCCCGAGCAGCTTCGCCGCGTCATCCTGATACCACCAGATAAACGCGAGGTCCATGCGCCGTGCGAGAACTTCTTCGCGCGAGAGCGCGCTGCCTTTGGCAATGACTGGTATGTTGGTCGCGCCGGGTACGACGCGACTGTACTCGTCGATGGCCGCCAACTGGTCGTGCGCGCCGACAGCCAGCAGCACGTCCGTGGCGGTGGTGCAGAGGCTGAGGATGTGTCGTGGCGGCTCGGCCAAGCCATTGGGAGAAAAAACGAAACCAAGCAATACGAGACCAAATGTCGAAAGAAACAACCGCCCGATTGAAGTGAGAGCGCGCATCATGGCACCAACAGGCGAACGCGATAGTAGCGGGCTGGACCGTTCGTGGCCCCCCCACGATCAGTTGCGTTAGTCAGGACGTTGCCGAGCGTGGTAATGATATTGGTGAGACCCGTGCTCGCGAAATTATCCGTGAAACCTTCCCGGGCGTCGCCCGCAGCGTATTCCAATATGTTGGTCTTGCCCTGCCCAAACAAACCACTTGGATCCCCACCGGATGTCTTCCACGTGATTTGAACGTCGTTGCCTTGGGGGACCACGCTTGTGATAGCGAACACGGACGCTGGATTGGTCGGGTTCAACCCGAGCAGGAATTGGTTGGTATTGCTGATGCCCTTGCCGTAAGGGTCGGCATTGGCTTGGGCCCGGGGGCAGTTCGTGCAGTTGAAGTAGAGCATCTGCCACTGCTGCCACGGCGTCAGCACCGTTGGTCCCGTGATGGTCAGCACGGCAATTTCGGTCGCAATCTGGATGCCACCGGCGACGGCACGTCAGCAGAGCACACGGAGAAGGTGATGTTGTTGCTGAAACTGGCCACGCAGGAGGTGACATTGAAGTCCACGATGCTCGGTCCGTAGTCCAAGCCGGTGGCCGACGGGTCCCACTCAGCGACACCGTCTCCTCCAAATTGAGTGCCGTTGAAATAGAGACGGTTGTTTTGACCATCGGGAGCGTATGTATATAGCGCCTGCAATGCAGCAGAATTCACTTGGGCGAGGTTGAGGCCACCGAAGGCCACTGTGCGGCTGCAAACTTCACCGCTGGTCGGCACGTTATAGATGTCGCCGCTACCCTCAGCGATGGCGTACTGAAATTGGTTGCTCAGCGCGCTCTGTTGATAGATGGATAGAAGCGACACTTGCATGATACGGCCATCGAATGAGTTGGATGTCGTAACCGTGATGGCGACCAAGTTGGAGGACCCGTCGGTATGCAGGTAGCTGGTATTGACCGGCAACCCGACGAGCCAGACGCCGTACCCGCTACCGTACACAGACGGTTGGGTCGCGCTGAAGGAAGCATTGGTGTCGCTGGTCGAACCGAAATTCAATCCACCGGACACAAGAGCATTGCTGTTAACAGAGACACTGAGGTTGGCGGTGTAATCGGGGGTGCCGCCCCAAAGAGTGAGAACGAGACGGCCGGTAACAACGTTGTCACAGGGTGGCAGGGCAAAGCTTACCGGCACGTTGTACGGCTGGCCAACCGCCGGGTTCCATGCCATGTTTGTCCAAGTCGCCGAGGTACCCATGTAAAGCGAGGCGTTCGCAACCGTGCCGCTGAGCACGGTCTGCATCCCTTGCCCGGCGAAATTGTACGTCGCGTTGCAGTGCGGTGCAGCCAACACAAACACGGCGACAGCAAGCGCGTCGATGAAGCCGCGTCGCCGACGATTCGGTCGTGTTCGCCACGGCCGACAGCCACACTTGTTTGCATGAAGCGAAATCATTGTGAGGTATCCCAATCTTGCTTTGTGGTCGTGGTTCTTCGCTCGACGTGTCCGTCGAAAAACAAAGCGTCGAAACTGTTCCCCGCATGCCGGTAATTCACATCCACGACTGGATCGCTGAAAACGCCACCGCCTCCGCAGTAGTACTTCCCCGGGGTACAGTCGGCGATGAAGATCGTCCCGGAAGGTCGGGCAATGTTCCGCTCCTTGACGCCGTACCAGAAGCAGTATGGTATGCCCGCGAAATTGAAAGAGTTGATTCCATAGCTGAGCGTGATCTGTGGGTCCCAAGTGCAAGGAATTGCTTTCAGATCCGCAGGACAGCGAAACACGCCGGATTGCTTTGGAATCAACGGTTTGATCAAGTCCATCCACCGACACGAAGCGTTGATGTACGCGGGCGGTGTCACCCCGCAGTCGTCCACATACAGGCGCACGGCCAACCCGATCTGATGCAGGTTGCCCAAGCAAGCCGCCCCTTGCGCCGAGCGCCTGGCGCGACCCAAGGAGGGAAGGAGCAGCCCCGCCAGTAGCGTGATTATCGCGATGACGACGAGTAGTTCGATGAGCGTGAACCCGAAGTTTTGGCCACCCTCCGTTGGAGGCGCTCAGCCTCGTTTCTGAGAGACCTTTGTCAACCGCGCCAACAGACGCCATAGTGTGACGAATATTATCATACGTAACACTTGGGTCAAGCCCATTTGAGGCCCCGGAACAACGAATTAACGTCGTGCTTTACGTGGACATTGGGCAATTGTTGATACGCGAGCGCCCCCCAGGAGACTTGTTCGAGCTTGACAGATGTTACGATACTAAATAAACGTAACACCATCATGAAACACCCCGTTCATCAACACAAAGGGAGACCAGGGCTATGAAGAAACGACGAATTTGTTTAATGACACTCGCAGCAGCGCTGTGCCTCTTCGTCGGGAGTGCCGTCCATGCCCAATTCACTCTGCTCCACTCATTTAGTGGGTCGGATGGGGCCAGTCCGTATTACGGCGCCCCGGTCGTTGACGGCTCCACTCTCTACGGAACGGCAAATCTTGGAGCCAACGGCGGCGGTGTGGTCTATTCCATGAACACGGATGGCAGCGACTACACCGTCTTGCACACGTTTACCACCACGGCCTCCGACGGCTACCAGCCGCTCGGTTCGGTGGTGTTGAGCGGCTCCACCCTCTTCGGCACGACCTACTTCCGGTGGCAGGCGGCACCAGCGGAAATGGCACGATCTTCTCCGTCAATACCGACGGCTCCGACTACACAAACTTCTACAGCTTTCGGGCGGTGCCGGCTACAAACCCTACAGCACGCTTACGCTGAGCGGCTCGACCCTTTACGGGACGACCTACTACAGCAGCGACGGCCTCGGCTCGGTCTTCTCGTTCGACACCTCCAATTCTAGTTACAGCGATCTTTATAACTTTACCGGCAGTCCCTCAAGTGGCTCCAGACCCTTGGGTGGTCTGCTGCTCGATGGCTCCACGCTCTACGGAACAACCATCCACGGAGGCACCAGCAACGGCAACAGCACCGATGGGGTTGTCTTCCAAATCAACCCGAACGGCAGCGGGTACACCAACCTAGTCAACTTCGCCGGCGGATCGGATGGCGCCAATCCTTACGGCGGGCTGACGCTGGCCGGCTCGACTCTCTATGGAATGACCCGGATCGGCGGCAGCGCCAACGATGGCACGATATTCTCGGTCAATCTCGATGGCACCGGTTACACCAATCTGTACAGCTTCAGCGGCGGCGCACCGAGTGGCGCCAACCCCAACGGTTCGCTGACGTTGGCTGGCTCGACTCTCTATGGAACGACCAAGAGCGGTGGCAGCGCGAATGATGGCACAGTGTTCGGGATCAATCTTGATGGCACTGGTTACACCAATCTGTACAGCTTCGCCGGCGGAGCGGATGGCAAGAATCCGGACGGTGATCTCTCGGCGGTCGGCAACACCCTCTATGGATGGACTTCCGCGGGTGGCAGCGCGGGTGACGGCACGGTCTTCGCAATAACGATTCCGGAGCCGTCCAGCTACTCATTGCTCGGTTGCGGGTTGGCAATCTTGTTGTTCCTTCGCCGCCGATAGCGCCAGTGCCAGAGCGTAGCGGTGCATCATCCCGGAAATCTTTTCCGGTGCCGGTGATGGTGAGCTTGCCGTGTTTGACGCCCTTGGCGGCGATGAGTTCGTCGGCCAGTCTTTTGATGTCAACGGCCTTGCCGCGCACCGCGAGGATTTCAAGGCAGTTGTCGTGGTCGAGATGACAGTGCAGCGCGGAGATAATCACCTCGCGGTGCTCGTGCTGGAGGTCGGTTAGCAAGTCCTGCAAGTGGTGCTTGTGATGGTCATACACGAGGGTAATGCTGCCCGCGATCTCGCCCCGGCCCAACTGTTGCCGGTGTTCGACCAGATGGGCGCGGATCATGTCCGCAATAGCCAGCGACCGATTGTCGTAGCCTTTCTCGCCGCACATGCGATCAAGTTCGTGCAGGAGTTTCTTGTCGAGCGAAACGCTGAAACGGGTGACCTTTTCCATAGTGTTACGGTTTCTCATGAGTAGTATTATTATGAGCGCCTGCGTCAAGCGTTTTTTGCGGCGTGACGTTTTCGTGGGAAGAACCTGTGCAGGACCAGTCCGTTCTCCGTCGGCGAAATTCGGACGCCACCGAAGTCTGCGCTGCAACCCCCGCCGCGCGCGCCAGCAGCGGGCAACTGCCTTGCCGCCCATTCTGTGTCTCGGCGGCGGCGGTGCCAGATGCTCGGAGTTCCCTGTTGACGCGTCCGCGATAGGCGATTGTTGGCTATGTCACTGCTGATTATTCGACGGCGCAACCCACCCGAAAACCGTGAATGTCCTTCTGGTCATGCGGTGCATCGCCATCTCGATAGGCGGAGCATATGCGGTAGAACGGATGCATCCATCCATCCCCTTTGTTCGACCGACAACCGCCCGTAGGCGGCCCAACGGGATCGACCACGGCATCACGCGTGAACGGTGCATACCAGTCGGCCACCCATTCACGTGCATTTCCGATCATGTCGTACAATCCCCATGGATTCGGCGGGAACGAGCCAATCGGTGCCGTGTATTCATAACCGTCGTCTGCCCAGTGAAGATGAGTCTTCTCACTGCTGCGGGGTCCGCCAATGTTCGCCTTGGTGCGATCCTCAACGTTGTCACCCCAGTACGTTAGGTTCGTGGTGCCGGCGCGGCAGGCATATTCCCACTGCGCCTCGGTAGGCAGGCCGTACAGATGGCCCTCTTTCTCCGACAACCAGCGGCAGAATAGTTGCGCCTCTTGCCACGTAACGGGCTGTACCGGGTGGTTGTCGCCATCGGTCCCCTCTTGATAAAACGGGCGGCGATGTTTGTGCTGTGTGTCGTACAGCTCGAATTGCTTGTTCGACACTTCAAATGCACCGATGATATACGGCTTGGTCAGCGTCACTTGATGCTGCAGGTACATCGGACCGTCCTGACGCTCAGGGCCTCCACCCCGTGGGGCGGTCGGTCCGACGGAGTTGGTCATATTGTCCGGCAGCCCCATCAGGAATGTGCCGGGTTCGATGCGCACCAGCTTCATGCCGATGGAATTGACGAAGTACGTGACCTTGGCCGGTTTCATCCCCTCCGGCGCAGCGGTTTGGACCTCAACGGTTTCGTTTGACCACGCAACAGGCGGGTTGGGCCATTGCGAACGATCCGCCGGGCGGCAAGTCTTGCATCGTCAGATCGACATGCCACTGCTGACGATACCAAAAATTCACCCGATCAATGGCTCTCCACACAGCCGCGATCACGACCAACGCTATGACAATCTGGAGGATCCATTTCTTGGCCTTGCTTGGTGTGGACATTTGCAATTGAGAATAGTCGTGCTCTTGCATTTGGGTCAAGTGTAAATGGCGGTCCAAAAGTGAGGCGGTGTAGCGTGGCGGTCCAAAAGCGCGGCATCCTGCTAGAACAGGAGGATGTACCGCGATATGGAACAATGGACCGAGATTCGTCGGCGAGTGTTAGTCGAAGGTGTTACGAAGCGTCAGATCCTGCGCGAGACGGGGATGCACTGGACCACGCTCCAGAAGATCCTGACCAACAGTGCTCCGCCGGGGTATCGCCAAAGCCAGCCCCGCTCCAAACCCAAGATTGGACCGTACCTGGAGCGGATTGGGCAGATCCTGGCCGATGACCGGTCGCTGCCCCGCAAGCAGCGGCATACGGCCAACCGCATTTGGCAACGGCTCCAAGCCGAAGGCTACACGGGCGGTTACACCGCGGTAAGGGAAGCGGTGCGTGAGGCTCAGCAGCAGAGCCAGGAGGTGTTTGTCCCGTTGGTGCATCGGCCGGGAGAAGCACAGGTGGACTTTGGCGAGGCGCTGGTGCGATTGGGCGGCCGGTTGCGGGTGGTGAAGTTCTTCCTGATGGCACTCCCCTACAGCGACGCATTCTTTGTGATGGCCTTTGAGCGGGAATGCACGGAGACGTTCGGCGAAGGGCATGTGCAGGCGTTTGCGTTCTTCGGGGGCGTGCCGCGTCGGATCAGCTACGACAATACGCGCATCGCGGTGGCGCAGATCATCGGGACGGGGCGGCAGCGTCGGCTCACGACCGGATTCTTGCAGCTCAAAAGCCACTACCTATTCAACCATCACTTTTGCCGTGTGCGGCGGGCCAATGAGAAGGGCGTGGTGGAGGGCGGCGTGAAGTTTGCGCGGCTGAACTTCTTCGTGCCGGTCCCGCAGGTGCGCGACTTCGACGAACTCAACAGCTATCTGCTCCAACGTTGCCGCGAGGATCTCGCCCGCCGCTTGCGGGGCCAAACCGGAACGAAAGCGGAATTGCTGGCACAGGACCAAGCGGCCTTCCTGTCGTTGCCAGCGGTGCCGTTTGTCGCCTGTCGGAACGCGTCCACCACGGCCAGTTCGTTGTCGCTAGTGCGGTTCGACGACAACGATTACTCGGTGCCGGTGCGTTGGGCACATCATCCGGTGGTGGTGCATGGAGACTATCGGGATGTGGTGCTGTGTGCGGGCGGTCAGGAAGTGGCGCGACACCAGCGGATCTGGGAGCGGGAACAAGTCCGCTTTGAGCCGCTGCATTACTTGGCGTTGTTGGAGCGCAAACCCGGGGCGCTGGATCATGCCCGGCCGCTGGCCGGTTGGGAGTTACCCGAGTGTTTCGCCACGCTGCGGCGTCACCTGGAAAACGAGCGGGCGGGCGACGGCACACGGGAATACATCCGGGTGTTGCGGTTGCTGGAGAAGCATTCCTTGGCCGAGGTTCGCCGGGCGGTCGAACAAGCCTTGCGGGTGGGTGCGGTGACCCGCGATGCCGTGGCCCAGTTTCTATGGATTCCAGAACCGTGGCGAGCCACCTTGTTCCGGCTCGATGGGCATCCACACCTGCGGCATGTACAGGTGGCCGCCGCGGACCTGAACGAGTATCGCAGCCTGCTGTGCGCCGGAGGTGCCCGATGAGCAAGGAGCCCTCGACGCTCTTGTTGGAGCATCATCTCAAGGCACTGAAACTGCCGACGATGCTGCGCGACTACACAGCGGTGGCGGCTGCCTGTAGCCAAGAGCGCGGCGCGTACGCCGAGTTTCTGTTGCGGTTGACGGAACGCGAACTGATCGAACGGGAAAGCCGCGCCGCCGAGCGCCGTCTCAAGGAGGCGCAGTTCCCCGCGGTCAAGACCATCGATAGCTTCGACTTTGCGGCGCAGCCCTCGATTAATGCCGCCGTAGTGCGGGAGTTGTTGCAGGGCGATTACCTGGTGGGCAAAGAGAACGTGCTGCTGGTGGGCAATCCCGGCACGGGCAAGACGCACTTGGCGATCGCCCTCGGCTTTGCGGCCTGTGCCCAAGGCCGACGCGTGCGCTTCAGCACGGTCACGGCACTGGTGACGATGTTGCTGGAAGCCCGCGAGGAACGGAGCCTGCAACGCATCTACCGCCAATTGGAGCGCGTGCACCTGCTGATCCTGGACGAGCTGGGGTATGTGCCATTCTCCAAAGCCGGAGCGGAGTCGCTCTTCGACGTGGTCAGTCGCTGTTACGAGCGGACCAGTCTGATCGTGACGACGAATCTGCCGTTTGAGCAGTGGCCGGAAGTGCTGGGCAGCGAACGCCTGACCGGGGCCCTGCTGGATCGGCTAACGCATCGGGTACACATCCTGGAAGCCAACGGGGAAAGTTATCGGCTCAAACAAGCCAAAGCACGGCAGCGAAATAAACCACGCAACTGACTGGGAAAAAATTGCCCTTCCCCTAGGGGAAGGGCAAACAGGGAACCAACACCCCCTTGACGCCGTCAAACGATTACAGTATCAACCAACCACTGGGTGCCGCACTTTTGGAGCGCCACCCGCTGCACTATTCGAGCGCCGTTTACAGGTCAAGCATGTCCAGCGGGGGAGAGCACACAACCGTCACGGCGCGGAGGTTGAAAATGGGAGGCCCAGGTTAGGCGGCTTCCAACTTACTCAAGCTGCCAGAGCGCCCCAGGGGGCTCGACGTGACGGTCCACGTCGAGCCCCTTCCCCCAGTTCGGAAACAACCAGTATGGTCCGCCTAGAAGTGATAGCTCACGTAGGTCTTCAAGAGCCACCGCGCGACCAACTGATCGCCACGAAAATCCATGAACACGGGCACTTCGACATCCGTGTAGAAGCTGATCGGATGAACATCCACCTCGATACCAGGGGATACCAGAATCCGCTGGTAGCCGGAGGCCACGGGGTGGGCGGACTCTGCACCGTGGTCGCTGGTGCGTTCGGAAGCAATTACCTGGGCCAACGGCGTGACATGCGCGTTGTGGATCATCCAGCCTTTTGGGTAGAGGCCAGCGGCAACATCGAGTTCGGTTCCCGGTGCGTACTGATTTCGTGTAATGATCGGCTGGTCCAACAACGCCTGTGCGAACCAGGTCAGACCGATGTCACCCGGGAGATTCCCTTGATGATAGCCGCCAAGAAGAATATCGGTGCTCCCCGTCCCGAGTTCCGAGTCACGATCGATGTCCCCAAATGCGTCGTTGTGGGTATAGTCGCCGGTCGGCAGTTTGAAACCGAAGTTTATGCCGGTGGACATATCCGGGGAAAACCCCGTGTAGATGCCTTCGACCCGAATGTCGCCAAGACTCGCCCAGTTGAGAGATACGATGTCACTGCCGGAGGCACCGCCGGTTGTCTTGAAGTATCGTTCGTCATACGGCACCTCGACCTGAAATCCCCAACTGCGGTCGAACATGTACTGGAAGCCGGCGGTAACGAAGTGGGTGCGTATTTCCTTGTCATCATTATCGCCTCCTGGCGCCGGCGAGGTTCCATGCCAATTCTGATGCTGATCCTGGTAGTCATAATTGACATAGGCCATTCCACCTGCGCCTTGAGGAAGCATCAAGCCTGTGCCCACGTCGAAAACACCACATCCACACGCACACGCCCAGCCAACTCGGGGCGTCAGAGCCACTCCCAACAACAATGCCAGACCAATCACCTTATTCACTGCACCGAAGCTTGTCTTCCGGTTGTTCATCTGTGTAACAACCGACATCGAAACAATTGTGTTCTTCATTTTCATTCTTGAATTCAAAGTTGCGAGAAACCGCAATGCGCGGCCCTCAGTTTACAGAGTCAAAACCATGCCTGCGCGACAACACACCACAAGCAACGACACAACAACAGTTTTAGGCGCAGCTCGCGCGCGGTGGGGGCGTCGGCGGTTGTTGGGAGAGAGACTCAACAAACTCGCTGCCGATCGACACAAGTTGAAAACGTGTGGGTGCAACCAACAGCAACAATTGCGTCGTAAGAGGAAATTCGAGCTTCGTCAATGGCTGGGGAAATTCCATGCGCTTCTCGGACCTCTTCGCACTGGCGATGACTTTGCAAAGGGAGCATGGATGTTGGCCGTCAAAACGTTCGCGAGACAGCGTCGGCAAAGGAAGAGCTGCGGAGGTTTTCG
Organism: uncultured Verrucomicrobiae bacterium; assembly: GCA_963766065.1. Lineage (GTDB taxonomy): Bacteria > Verrucomicrobiota > Verrucomicrobiia > Palsa-1439 > Palsa-1439 > Palsa-1439. Next base: position 17,390 of record CAVYAC010000098.1, on the reverse strand, counting down.
GCGAGCATCCGGGTCCACGCCACGGATTGCAACGCACCCCAGTGTGCGCCGGTCCCCGCCAGCAGCACGAGGATCAATAAAACGTTGCGCACCCGATTCGTCACCGTTAGACTTCTCGCAGATTAGCCACGTCGAGTCAAGGGCGTTTGGTTGGCCGGTAGAAAGGTCGGGAAGCTTTGGGACACAATCTTCGAATGGAGTCAGACCCGCGTTCACGACCAATCCATCCCGCGATGCAAACATGATCCAAGTTCGACCGGGCCGGCATTGAAAACAATCTAAGTTCGAGTGTCCTAGCGCGGCAACAATCTGGCACCCTACGACTGGTCTCTGCTGATCGTGGTGATGCTGATGGACGCGACGAAGGGTCTGACGCGGTCGAAATCGGCATAGCGTTTGGGTAGCACGTGAACCGTGGCGAGGTTGTTTTCGCGGAGCAAATCCGCCAGCCGACCGAGACGCCAGCCCAGGATCACCACATCAGCGGTGGAGAAAGCCAGCGCAAGTTTTTGCGGTGGCGCATGCTTATCCTCGCCGCCGTCCGGGTTGGGTTCCAGGGTGTAATCAATCAACTGACTCGTGTGGAAGCCACGCCGGCGCTCCTCGTCGAGATGGAACTCGATGCAGGCGCAATACTTGACGGAGGTGGTATAGCAGGAATCGTCTTTCGTGAGTGGCATGGTGGTTGAGGGGTTGAGGGTTCAGACACCAATGCCACGAGAGTTGCCGATGCTTCCAGGCGGGGTGATGCCCCGACGCAGCTTGCGGCTGGTGGACTGCTCTTGCTGCAGAGCTTCTTTGACCGTGCGAGATCGTTTGAGGCCGCTGGTTCGTTTGACGGAGTCAGCCAGTTTGACGGATTCAGCCTGTTTTATGGACTCAGCTTGTTTGATGGACTCGGTTTGCTCAAACTTGGTCGTGACAGTTTCCTTTTGCTCAATGACGGACCGTTCGCGAAGCCATCGCTGCACATCTTCGGCCACCTGTGCAAGCCGTTGCACCGGAGACAAACGCGTGGCGCGGAAAACTCGCGGCGACTGACGCATCGGGCGCACCGTGCGAAAATCTTGGTGCACCACGGACACCGGTGTGCCGATATCCTGCTCTTGCTGCGGTTGTCGCAGGAAACCGAGCTTGGCCAGGTCATCGCGCAGGCCTTGGAGTTCGACGGCAGCCTTGCGTTCGCGCGAATCGGTCACGCGACGCGCGAGCAACTCGACATCATCGGTAAACACCTGGACGTGTTTACGCCCGCGAGAAATGGAAACGTAGAACTGTTCACGGTTGACGGCGGCGAACGAACGCGACGATGCGACCAGGAGCACGTCATCAACGGTCTTGCTTTGTGATGAGTGCGAGGTGACAGCATACCCGTGCGTGAAAGTGTTGTAGGTGCTGGGCAATGCCCGTCCGTCCATCAGTGAAATACAGCCATTCCGAATCTCCCGGACTTGCACCCGCTCACCGTTGATGAACTCTTTGCCGTGATTAGCTTGGAGTAACAACCAATCGCCTGCGGCGACTTTCAACTCGTGGGACTGTCCCACGTCGAACGACGCGGCAACAGTGGCCGGGATGAAATCCACTTCCGTTCCATCGGGATGGCGAACGCGCAGTCCGTTTTCGAGAACGGCACGGATTTCGACGGTCTCGCCCCGATCAAAGTTGCGCGCTTTTCTCACAAAGCGCAGGCGTTGACCCGGTTCGTACTGGTTCGTATTCTTCTTTTGCGCTTGCGTCCACGAGAGCGAATCGAAAACGCACACCGTCTGCTCATCTTGGCTGACGACACCCTCAACTTTCAGAACCTCGCGCACCTTCTCCGTGACCGCCTCAATCTCGGCCCAAGTGGGCGAGACCAGCAATGCGGACCTGCCCTTGTTTGGTCGCCGACAGGTATGCCTCAGCCGCCCGCTGGTAAAGCTGCCCATCCTCCGTCGCCGCCTCCGTGACCGCGCCAAGTTCCACGAGCTTGGCAAACGCCTTGTCAGTCTGTTTAGCAGCAGCCAGTTCGACGACCTGACGGAAGGCGGCGGGTTTCTGGCGGCGGATGGTGGTCAATTCGCTGAAGCGGTAGGAGGAATACTGTTCGAGGATGCGGAGCGCATCCCCACGAGCGACGGAAGCGTGCTGGCCGGTGTCGCCGGAGAGCACCACACGAGCGCTGTTACTAACGGCCAGATCGAACACTTTCACCATGTCATCGAGGCCAACCGCGCCGGCTTCATCCAAGACAATCACGCTGCGGGCGGAAAGTGTTCGCCGCATGGCCCAATCCGTCAGCAGCCTGGCGAGCGTGACCGCTTCCAGCTTGTCCTTGCGGAGCGTATCGGCAGCGGCAGCAGTCGGAGCGCAGAACAGGGCCTCGAAACCTTCATTGTCGAGAATGCGGTTCAGTTCGACCAGAACCGTGCTTTTACCGGTGCCCGCCAAGCCACGAAACCCAGTGAACTGGTCCGGCGCTGGTGAGCAACATGTTCCAACGCTTTGCGCTGATCCGGGCCGAGATGAGACGGCGGTTCGTAGCGGCTGGTCATCGGGGCGATGGTGTCGATGGTGGCGTTGACCGTGCGAATCAACGAAAGCTCCTTGGTGAGGATGTCGCGGGTCGAGAACTCTGAACCGACGCGCACCAGTTCGGATCGTTCCGCCAGCGCATTCTTTGAGCAGCGGCAGGTCCAGTTGGCCGCAGCCGTTGACCAAGGCGGCTTCCAGAATCTTGTGTTGCGGCGCGACCGAGGTGCGCTCGAAAACGTGCGCGATGCCGTGGTCAACAGCCTCGCGCATCGTGACCAAGTGGGCGAAATCCCCCGACTGACCATTGGCCGCTTCGACCACTTTGCGTAGCGCCCGTTTCTCGAAGAAACCGATCTCACCAAGCTGCTGGCGGCGCACCTGATCATCAGACGCGCCCTTGAGCTTCTTGGGGCGGGACTGGTGGACGACGTGAGCGATCTCCTGCTTGGTCAGTTTGCGACCGAGCTTCGCCTCCTGACGTTTGACGGCCAAGTCCCGTTGCTGCGACCGTTTCGAGAACCGGTCAATCAACTCAGGCGCGACGCCCTCGATCTCGAACCCGTTGGCGGCCTTCCGGGTCTGGTAGCCGAGCCGGTGGAGCCGCTTGGCCAGTTCGTTGCGATAGACGGCTGTGCCGTAGTTGAGCGCGCCGAACATATCGCCGGTTTGCAGCGCCTTCCACCGCTTCTCGGTGTTGTCCCAGGTGCAGTTGAACAGGACGAAATGCGTGTGCAGTTGCGGGTCCATGGCGCGGGAAGTCGTGTGCAGGAACGCTGCGCCGACCAAGTTGCCGGTGGTGCGATCCTGATCCTCGATGCCGCGCCTTGCGAATCCGCGTGGCGGCGAACTGCTCGAGCTCGCGCAAGCGCAATCGTGGAAGCCTCTTGGTGTGCTTCGATGATGCGATGGTCATTCATCGTGACCGCAAGAATCGACACCGACTTGGGCGGCGAGCAGACGAAGTCGAAGTAGAGCCGACGGTCCCGGGACTGCTGCGGCGTGAGTCGTTCACCGGTCATCGGGTGCAAATTGTCGCAGAGGCGCAGGAACACTTCGCGGGTGACAGCCTCACCTGGCCGTAAACCCAACCGTTCCGCGCCGATACCAATCCAATGACCACCTTGATCGTGGGCCAAGACTTCGCCCTGGGTGTAGTAATCGTTGTGCGACAGGTGCTCGTCGAAATACGTCGTGGCGGCGACTCGATTCTTTTGTGGAATGGCGCTGAACATGGTCGGGGAGCTTACCGAAACCGTGCCGCAAAGTTGTTCCGAAATGGGAACAACATTCCAAGGGTCCGTGTGGTGATATAGGCGGCGATGAAAGCATCGTTTGTCATCGCTGGAGTCTGGCACGAAAGCCGGCTTGTGTTGTGTATGTCGTACACAAGCTCGCGAGACCCAAGGGCTATAACGCCATCGATGTCAGCTGGTTTCATGCGACTCACTGTAACCAGAAACAGTGGATAGATTGTTCGCAAGCGCGTTCAAACTGAGCAGGCCAAGTGTGGCATAGAAAAGGGAAAAATGAGCAGGACACTTACCCCTCCTGGCCCGAGTGGCGGGCTGCTGGAGGCCGGTGCGCTTGGCTGCTCGCCGCCAAGTGCCAAGGCTGCTTGGACAAACATTCAACGGCGAGTCAAACGTTGTCGGTGAAATCATCCAATCGCCGACGGCAGAAAAGTGGAAGGAATTCAGTATGAGCACACGCATGGATTACACGCAGATCGCCGCGAAACTGGATTACGCGGCGTTGGAGAAAAAACTGGAACAGTTGACGCAACGCGAGCCGCCGAGGAAGCGCAAGACTGCTGCCGACGTGCTGGAGCCGCTGCGCGAACGGTTGCTGGCGTTGCGCCGCAAAGGCTGGAAGACTGGCGAATTGGCAGAGGAGTTGAAGGCGGCCGGCGTGCCGGTAAGTCCGGCGTGCTTGCGCGAGTGCCTGAGCCGCTGGACTGCGGGCGGAGACACCACCGCCAAGTCGCGCACGCGCCGCCGACCGAAATACGCTCCGTCAAACACCCAGCCGACGATTCACAACGGGTCAGGTCGGACGGAGCAATGACAGTCAGACCGGACAGCGGGTGACGACGCGGTGAACGCATCCACGTGGAATCTTTGCCGGTCATTCACCGGCAGAATGCTGTCAGACCCGGCGTGGCGGTCGCTCATAGCGCGTACCGCTCGCCGCGTCTGCCGCGCTGTCAAGGCGCATCGATTATGCGACACTGTCCGTGGCTGCGCGGTGCTTGCCACCGACAGCCAAAAACTGACGTTCAGTTGCCGGTCATCCTATTCACACACAATCCGTAGTCACGGTCATATTCTGTCCACGCAGTATCCGCTCACGGACTCCAATCATTGCACTCGCCGTCTGCGGGGCTGGTCGCCGGGCAGTGCTCCAAACATTTTGTGTACTTGCTACACAATCAGGACACTTCCTTGTGCTACTCGTGGTCAAATGATTGCGCCTTATCAGTCATTTTGCGTGACGTGCCGTTTCGATTATACCGCTCGCGGCGCGCCGTCAATGTATTGCTCGCAAGCTGCGCTCCACATCTGACTGCGCTTGCTCCGCCGCCGGCCCTGCTCGTATGGCTTCACGCTGGAGTAATCGTAGTCAAGAGGTTCTTGAGACATGAAGGGTTGTAACGCAGAAACAGGAGATCACCATGCAGACAAACAATAAGGAAATTCGACTCGCGCTGACACGACAGGAAACGGCGAGAGCCTTGGGCGTGACACCGATCACGGTTGACCGCTTGGTTGCTCGCGGACTACTACGACCTTGCCGCGCATTGCGGCGACCGCTGTTTCCGCTCCCCGAGATCGAGCGTTTTCTGAAGGAAACCAGCGCTGAATGACACATCCTTGCCCGCGTCGCTCGTTGGACTCACCCGCCTTATTTCGGGGCAATCATGGGCACCACGTTTTCGGGTTCGGTTGTGGACACGCCCCAGTTCATGCGCTTGGCCATCGCTGCGCTGTGTTCATTGCGCAAATGACCATAGGTGCGGGCGACGAGTACGCCGCCATCCTTGTGGCCCAGCCATCCCGCGATTGTCTTAAAATCGACTCCGGCCTTGATGGCGTTGGAGCAGAAGAAGTGACGCAGGCTGTGATGATGAAAGTGCGGAAGGCTCGCTGTTTTACAGGCAGATGTGATGGCCGTCTTCGCGGAATAAATCGGGAGGATGCGCTCATTCGCGTTTGTGGGGTCTTGGCGCCGCGACCGCAATTCGCACAGGAAGTTTTCCATCGCTGGAAAAAGCGGCACCGTGCGGGGCTCATGGTTCTTGGAGCGGGTGACGGTGAACACTTTCAATTCGAAATCCACATCGCGCCAGAACATCGGCGGCTTGGAGTATTTCGCGTCACCGACAATCTCGCCCTTGCGGCAGCCGGAATAGGCGAGCAGTTCGGCAAGGTCCGCGGAATCCTTGCTGCCTTTGGCACGCATTTCGTCCAGCATCGTGCGGAATTGGTCTTTGGTCGGGATGGCGACCGGCTTCTTGTGTGGCTTGCACCGCTTGATCTTGTGGGCGGGATTCTCCATGAGAATACCATGCTCGACTCCGTAGTCCAGGATGCGCCTGAGGGTTTCCAGTTCGTAGTTGAACGTGTGGGCGGAGCAGGTATTCCGCCGCGCCGTCGCCCACTGCTCCAATGTGCGGAGTGTGACGTTGCGGACGGTGAAGCCCCCGAGGTGTTGATTGAGGTTCCTAATCACGACGAGCAGCCGGTCCCGGCCTGCTCGGTTCCATCGTGCCGCTGGCAATGTCAAACCACCGCTTTGCCAACCCGCCGATCAATTCGGTGGGTTTGTTCTTGTCGTACTCGGCAAAGGGCAGGAGTTTGGCGCTGTCACTGGTCAAGCGCCCGACCTTTTGGCGATGTATCTCACGACGACGCTTGGCGAGTTCGGGGTCGGTGGTCTTGAGGCTGCGCTTGACTTGCCTGCCTTCGCGTTGGAAAATCGCATAGTAAACGTCCGTGCGGCTTGAACGATACAGGCAATCACCGACATGAATGAGTTTTTGATGCTTACGGGTTGTCGATGTGGCTTTCACGGTGAAAAATATCCTAGACATAGCAACAAAGCATTGCAACACAAAAATATGACATACGAAATCGTTATGGAAGCCAGTAAAATAAAGGCTTGTACGAGTAGCTAAGATTTATCAGCACCGGGTTTCATATTCGGGGCTCGTTGCTTTTGCGGAAACACGCAAGCCATCGTGTCATGAAAAAAACCAAAGCGGCCATCGTCGGGGCCAGCGGCTATTCGGGTCAGGAACTGATCCGATGGCTGTTGCGCCACCCGCATGTCGAGATTACCCAGTTTACTTCGCGGCAATACGCCGGGAAAGCCGTGGCCGAAGTGTTCCCGCGATTTCGAGGACAGGTCAGCGCCGCGTTTACCGAGCCGGATGTGAACCGGATCGACGCCGACGCCGTCTTCCTTGCGTTGCCGCACGGTGTGGCCGCCGAGTTTGCCCCGGCCCTCTTGCAAAAGGGAATCAAAGTGCTGGATTTGTCAGCCGATTTTCGGCTCAAATCAGCCGCGATTTACAAAGAGTTTTACGAGCACGAGCATCCGGCGCCGGATTTGTTGAAGCAGTCCGTGTACGGGTTGCCGGAAATCCATCGGGAGAAGATTCGGAACGCCAAGCTCGTGGCATGCCCCGGGTGTTATCCCACGAGCATCATTCTCGGCATCGCGCCCGCACTGAAGAGTGGCCTGGTCAAATCAGATGGCATCATCGTCACCAGCCTGAGTGGCGTCAGCGGCGCGGGACGGAAGGTCGCGGACGAGTATCTGTTCACGGAATGCAACGAAAGCGCGCGGGCGTACAGCGTCCCGAAACACCGGCACTTGAGCGAGATCGAACAAGAGCTGTCGTCCTTGGCTGGAGGGAATGTGACGATCTCCTTTACGCCGCACCTGATTCCGCTCAATCGGGGCATCATCAGCACGATGTATCTGTCCCTTGCAAAAAAGGCAGAGGATGCGCTGGCCACGTACCGTGACTTTTACAAAGATGAGACGTTCGTGCGCGTGACGCCATCGCTTCCCGACACGAAGAATGTCGAAGCGACAAACTTCTGCGACATCTCCGTGCGCGTCGATCCGCGCACCAACCGACTGATCGTGGTCAGCGCCATTGACAACCTTACCAAGGGCGCTGCCGGCCAGGCCGTGCAATGCTTGAATCTCGTGTGCGGTTACGACGAAACGACAGGACTTCTTTGATGAAGACTTTCTTCACCCGAATTAGTGGATCGGTCACGGCGCCGCGTGGGTTTCGCGCGGCAGGCGTAGCGGCTGGCATCAAGTCCAACGGAAAGAAGGACGTGGCGCTGATCGTTTCCGACACGCCGGCGACGGCGGCGGCAACGTTTACCACGAATCAGGTCAAGGCCGCGCCGGTAAAACTCAGCATGGAGCATGTGAAATCCGGCAAGGCTTGCGCCATCGTGGCCAACAGCGGCAATGCCAATGCCTGCACGAGCGACGGACCAATTCACGCCCGCGCCATGGCCTGCGCCGTCGCGCGCCGCCTCGGTTGCGCGGAACACCATGTCCTTGTCTGCTCGACGGGCCGCATCGGCGTGAACCTCCCCATCGTCAAGGTGGAAGGGGGCATCAAGCAGTGTCTCGGCAGCCTGGTGCGACAGGGGGGTGCATCGGCCGCGCAGGCGATCATGACCACCGACACATTTCCGAAAGAAGTCGCGGTGCAATTCAAAGCCGGAGGCAAGACGTGTCGCATTGGCGGCATTGCCAAGGGTGCGGGTATGATCCAGCCGAGCATGGCCACGATGCTCAGTTTCATCACCACCGATGCCGCGATGCCTCGCGCCGTGTTGCAACGGGCGCTCACGCATGCTGTAAACCAATCCTTCAACCGGATCACGGTCAACGGCGATACGAGCACGAATGACACGGTGATCGTCCTCGCGAACGGCATGGCGGGCAAACCGCCGCTGGCGAAATTCCAGGCCGCGCTCGACTTTGTGTGCCTCGAACTCGCCAAAATGATCGTGCGGGATGGCGAAGGGGTTTCGAAGTTTGTCACAATCAACATTTGCGGCGCGGCCACCGAACGCGACGCGGAGATTGCCGCGCGCGCCGTCGCAAACTCGGTACTGGTCAAGACGAGCTGGTGCGGCGGTGACCCGAATTGGGGCCGCATTCTGGACGCGCTTGGATATTCACGCGCGCGGATTGATGCCGACCTTGTGGACATCGCGTACGAAGGGCTGCCTGCGGTTCGGGGTGGTATGCCAGCACACACGCCGCTCGCAAAGCTCAAGAAGATTGTCGCGCAACCGACATTCAGCATCGACATCCACCTGCACCTCGGTCGCGGCCATTGCACGATGCACACCTGTGATTTGACCGAAAAGTATGTCGAGCTGAACAAAGGCGAATAGGCCTGTACGGCGATGGATGATCTCATCAAGAAAGCCGACGTGCTGCTCGAGGCGCTGCCGTACATTCAACGGTTCCGCAGTTCAATATTCGTCGTCAAATACGGTGGCAGCTTCATGGATTCACCGGACGCGAAGGTGCGCGAGGGCGTCGCGGCGGACGTTGTCTTTCTCGAAGCCGTGGGCGTCAACCCCGTGGTTGTCCACGGCGGCGGCAAGGCGATTACCACGGCGATGGGAAAGGCCGGCATTACCGCCCAATTCGTCCAGGGCATGCGCGTGACCGACGGGAAATCGATGGAGATTGTCGAAGATGTGCTGGCAAACGTGATCAACCGCGACATCGTGGAGATGATCCAGAAGTTTGGCGGGAAAGCGCGTAGCTTCTCTGGAAAGGATGTCTTCCAGTGCCGCAAGCTCGTGAAGGACGGTGTGGACCTCGGTTACGTCGGTGAGGTTACGAACGTCTCGACAGAAGCCGTGCGCAAATGCCTGCGGGCCCAGGTGACGCCCGTGATCAGTCCGATCGGGCTTGGCGAGGACGGGCACGCCTACAATATCAACGCCGATGTGGCGGCGGCCAAGCTGGCAATGGCCGTCGGCGCGCGCCGGCTCGTGTTCATGAGTGACGTGGCGGGCCTCATGCGTGACCCCCGCAATCCCAAAACGCTGATATCGAGCCTGCACGTCAGCGAAGTGCTTGATCTCAAGCGCGAAGGGGTAGTCGACAAGGGAATGATCCCGAAAGTGGATAGCGCCGTGGAAGCGGTGCACGCGGGCGTGCGTCGTGTGCATTTCGTGGACGGTCGCATTCCCCATTCCATTCTTCTGGAGATTTTCACGGATAAGGGCATCGGGACGGAAATTGTGAAGTGAGCAGTATTCGCCTTAATGAAGACTGCATTCCTTGGAAGATTGATGTTACTGCTCTCCCCGGCGCTTGCTTTCGTTCCACTCTTTATCGGATCGAGACTGATTTTCCATGCAGTTCCTGGTTGGGTTGATTGGTCATTGGTTCTTGGGAGCGCCGCTCTGATGGGTCTGAGTCCATTGGTGGCGCGTTCCGCCTCCATTGGAAGACGTTTGGTTATCTTTATTGTCGGCTTTTGTTGCTGGGCTGCTTTCCTTGTCGCTTTAGCCTTCGTAATCATGGCCGTTGTATTCGGCGAGGCACTCTGAGCGAACATTGTCCGACGAGCGTGGTGAACGTTTTTCCGTTCGTTCCATTTCGGCGCGGGTGTTATGGGGATACGTGTCGCGGTCTAGTGACACGGAGGGGAGGCAGCGGCTGGTACCACAGCGCGGTTGGGAAATCGCGGGAAGCCCCCCAACCTTCTCCCGCTGCTCACCGTCCGCTTGGAGTTCCCGAGATTGGGAATTGACAGTGGTATCTTGTGTCGATAAAATTGTGGGTTGATGAAATTTATTAATCGATATTGTGATGGGAGGGGGATGATACGAAGTGCTTTTTTGCAAAACGAAGCCAATTTTCCGGAGCGTTGTCATTCGCGGAGGTGCTTGACGGGGAGCAGGTTGTGTCACCGAGTGGGTCAGAATGACACTTGGCTTCGTTTGGCTTCGTTCTGGGGTTGGGGGCAGTGTTTTGGGCACGAATGGAGACCTGCGGTCAGCTTTGTGAGCGCGGTCAGCCCCGAAAAGGATTTGGGGTGAAAGACCGGCGCACAACAAGTACAACCAGATGCCGAGGGGGGAGGGGTTGCAAAACGAACCCGAATTTTCCCGGTCAAGCCGGTGTGGAAAAGTTACCAAAACGAAGCCAAAAACGAACCCAATTTACGTGGAAGGTGACGCAGAGTAATGAACGAGCTTTGCCGACCAGCAAAAACCCTTGCAACCTTCACGAGCAGTTCGCATTATGCGCGGGCCATGAATCGAACCGAAATCATAGGATTGTTTGAGAAGTACGTGGTGCCGAGTTACGCGCGGTATCCGCACGTGTTCGTCCGCGGCAAGGGCGCGCGCGTGTGGGATGCCGACGGCAAGGAATACCTCGATTTCGGCGGCGGTATCGCCGTGAATCTGCTTGGACACTCCGCCCTGGCGGGAATCTTGGCGAAGCAAGCCAATGTGCTGGTGCACGCTTCCAATCTCTATTACACCGAACCACAGGGCCTGCTGGCGAAACGCCTCGTTGAATTGGTTGGTATCGAGGGGAAATGTTTTTTCTGCAACAGTGGCGCCGAGGCCAACGAGGCGTTGTTCAAGATTGCCCGCAAGTTCGGCAACGAACACGGGGGTCGTTACGAGATTCTGACGTTCCAGAACAGTTTTCACGGTCGCACGCTGGCCGGGATCAGCGCCACGGGCCAGGAGAAGGTGAAACATGGCTTTGAGCCGCCCGTGGAAGGGTTCCGCCATGTGCCGTTTAACGATCTTGACGCGGTCGCCAAGGCCGTCACGCCGAAAACCGTGGCCATTCTTCTGGAGCCGATTCAGGGTGAGAGCGGGATTCTGGCGGCGACAGCGGAATTCCTGCGAGGACTGCGACGGCTTTGCGACGAGCATCAACTGCTGCTGATGTTCGACGAAGTCCAATGTGGCATGGGACGAACGGGCGAGTTTTTGGGATTCCGGGCGATCACGACGGACGTTCAGCCCGATGCCATCTCGTGGGCGAAGGGGCTGGGAGGCGGGTTCCCGATTGCGGCGATTTGGGCCCGAGGTCCTTATGGAGATGTCCTGGGTCCCGGCACGCACGGCACGACATTCGGCGGGACTCCGCTGGCGTGTTCCGTCGCGCTGGCAGTGCTGGATACACTCGAGCGCGATGGGTTGCTGGGCAACGCCCGCGACATGGGCGAGTATTTTATTGGCAAGCTGCGGGCACTCGCGGCACAATGCCCGACCGTTCGCGAGGTGCGCGGGATCGGGTTGATGATCGGCGTCGAGGTGACGCTGGAGGCGCGTCCGGCCGTGCTGAAACTCGCGGAGCACGGGTTGATCGGCGTGGCGGCAGGGAAAAATGTGGTGCGCTTTCTGCCGCCGTTGAACATCACGCGGGCTGATGTAGACGAGGCGGTCGAGAAAATAGGACGGGCATTCGGTGATAGCGGAGCAAGTTAACATGGACGGCAAAGTCGGCAACTGTGTCGAAGTGGTGGATGTCGAGCGCGTATTGCCCATCGGGACGACGCAGGAAAAGCGGCTGCGCTTCGCGTGGGAACAGAAACCGTCAGAGCATTTTTTGATGTCGTGGAACCAGTACATGGAACCGAACAGCCTGTTCGTCGAGGATATCAGCGACGAAGGCATCACGGTCACGGTGCGCTGGGCGTTAATGAAGGAGACGCCAGAGCAGATCGCGGCACGGCTCAATCGCTGGCTGGAACAGGTCGAAGAAGGAAAATACCGGCGCAGCGGGATTAGTGGCCGGCATCTGTGACACGATCGGCAGGTCGATACATCATGAATCATTTACTTACAGTTGAGCAGCTGAGTGGTCGCGAGATTGCGGACATCCTGAAGCTTGCGAAAGAGTTCAAGAAAGGCCGCGGCAAAGCGCGCCAGAAACAGCCGTTGAAAGGACAGACGTGGGCGCTCATTTTCAACAAGGCCAGCACCCGCACGCGCGTCAGTTTCGAGGTGGGCATCGGCGAACTTGGCGGCACATCACTGTATCTTTCCACGAATGACATCCAAATGGGTCGTGGTGAGACGGTTGCGGACACCGCCCGGACATTGTCCCGGTACGTTCATGGCGTCGTGATCCGAACCTATGCGCAACGAGATATCGAGCAATTCGCGGAGGCGGGCACGATTCCCGTCATCAACGCACTTACGGACGACGAGCATCCCTGCCAGATATTGGCGGACCTGCTCACGGTCGTGGAAAAACTGGGCGCTGTGAAGGGCAAGAAGGTCGTGTTTTTCGGTGATGGCGCGTGCAACGTGTGCAACTCCTGGCTCTTTGGCGCGGCCAAGACAGGGATGGAGATGTGGGTGGCAGCTCCGAAAGGGTTTCAGCCCGGTGCCGAGTGGGTCAAACGGGCCGGGGGCAACATTCACGTGACCGAGAACGTCAACGAAGCCGCGAAGAACGCCGATGTGCTCTATACCGATGTGTGGGTGTCGATGGGAAGGGAAGCCGAAGCGACGGAGCGATTGAAGATTCTCGCGCCGTATCAGGTCAATGCGACCGTGTTGAAGCAAGCCAAGCCAGGGGCGTTGGTGATGCATTGCCTTCCGGCTTACGTGGGCAAGGAGATCACTGCGGACGTGTTTGACGCGAATCGGAAGACGATCTTCGATCAGGCCGAGAACCGGTTGCACGCGCAGAAGGCGATCCTGGCGTTGTTGGCGAAGCGACGGTAGAACACAACGCCGGCGGGGCCGAATGAGCAGAACCCGACAAAGAGCGAGGACGCAGCCGGCGGTCGAGTGCGTCCAACACCGATCGTGAAATCCACCCGCCTTCAGCGCAGTGTCCGGGCAACCGTGCTGGGGTTTTTCGTAAACGTCGTGCTGTCGGTCGTCAAGTTGCTGGCGGGGATCTTTGGCAGGTCCTACGCGCTGATCGCCGACGCCATCGAATCCATGGCCGATGCTGCCAGCTCGGTCATCGTCTGGCGCGCGGTTGTCGTTGCCGAGAAACCGGCCGACACGGATCATCCGTACGGACACGGGAAAGCCGAAGCCATTGCCACGGCAGCCGTATCAGTGATGCTGTTGGGGGCGGCGCTGCTGATCGTTGTCCGCTCGGTACGGGAGATTCAGACGCCACGTCACGCGCCGGCGCCGTACACGTTGATCGTGCTGCTCGGTGTCGTGCTTATCAAAGAGGGACTCTTTCGAATCGTCGGGCGCGTGGGCGAAGAAGTCGAAAGCGGCGCTGTGAAGGCCGATGCGTGGCATCACCGCAGCGATGCGATTACCTCTGCAGCGGCGGCTTTCGGCATCAGCATCGCGCTGGTGGGCGGCGACCGCTACCGGTCGGCGGACGATTGGGCGGCCATGTTTGCCGCGGTCATCATCGCATTCAATGGCCTGCGGCTGCTGCGGCCCGCGCTGGATGAGTTGATGGACGCCGCCCCGAAAGAAGACATCGTCGGGTTGGCACGCTCGATCGCGTTGCAGGTCAATGGTGTGAAGGATGTGGAGAAGTGTTTCGCCCGCAAGATGGGGTACGAATACTGGCTGGACATGCACATTGAAGTGGACGGCACGTTGTCCGTGGCAGTGGCACATGAATTGTCGCACACCGTCAAGGATGCGATTCGTGAGAGAATCCCTCGCGTGCTCGATGTGGCGATTCACATCGAGCCATTTCAACCCGGCTCGTTGAGGGGCGGTTCGTCAGGGGTCCGGGGCGAATAGCCATGTCTCCGCCGAAAGGTTCCGGTGCCGCGCGGAGGCTCGACGTGGCGATGCACGTCGAGCCTTCCCCGTTCGAGAAACGGCGTGGGCCGCCTAGAAGTGGTAGCTCAAATAGGATTTCAGGAGCCACCGCGCGACCAACTGGTCGCCACGGAAGTCGAGGAACAGGGGCACTTCGACGTCGGCATAGAAGCTCACCGGATGCATGTTCACCTCGACGCCGGGAGAAACCATGATCCGCTGGTAGCCGGAGGCCACGGGGTGGGCGGACTCGGCACCGTGGTCGCTGGTGCGTTCGGAAGCGATTACTTGGAACAAGGGCGTGATGCGTGCGCTCCGGGCCAACCAACCCTTATAATAGATACCAGCGGCTGTGTCGAGTTCGGTTCCCGGAGCGTACTGATTTCGTGTAATGATCGGCTGGTCCAGCAGCGCCTGTGCGAACCAAGTGAAACCCGCGTCGCCCGGCAGATTCCCCCGGTGGTAACTACCGAGAAGGATATCGGTGCTGCCGGTACCGATTTCCGAGTCGCGGTTGACATCGCCAAACGCGTCATTATAGGTATAACTGCCTGTCGGCAACTTGAAACCAAAGTTGATACCGGTTGACATGTCCGGTGAAAACCCCGTGTAGATGCCTTCGACTCGAATGTCGCCAAGAGTGGCCCAGTCCGCTGATTCGAGGTATTGGCCGGGAGTGGGGCCACTGTTGGGCCCACCGGTCGTCTTAAAATATCGATCGTCATACGGCACCTCGACCTGAAAACCCCAACTCCGGTCGAACATCTGTTGGTAACCGGCGGTAACGAAGTGGGTGCGTATTTCCTTGTCTTCATTATCGCCTCCTGGCGCCGGCGAGGTCCCATGCCAATTCTGATGCTGATCCTGGTAGTCATAATTGACATAAGCCATTCCTTCCGCGCCTTGGGGAAGCATCAAGCCTGTGCCCACGTCGAAAACACCGCATCCACACGCGCAAGCCCATCCAACACTCGGTGCCAGAACTACCCCTAACGACAATGCCAAACCAAGCGCCTTATTCACTGCGCGGAAGCTTGGCTTCCGTTTGTTCATCTGCGTGACAACCGACATCGAAATATTTGTGTTCTTCATTTTTAAATTTAAAGTTGCGAGATACCGCAATACGCGGCCCTCAGTTTACAGCGTGGAAGCCATGCCTGGGCCATAACACACCACAGGCAACGACACGACAACAGTTTTAGGCGCTGGTCGCGCGCGGTGGGGGCGTCGGTGGCTGTCGGGAGAGAGACTCAACAAACTCGTTGCCGATTGGCACGAGTTGAAAACGTGTGGGTGCAACCAACAGCAATGATCGCGTCGTGAGGGGAAATTCGAGCTTTATCACCGGTTGGGGAAATTCCATGCACTTCTCGGATTTCTTCGCGCTTGCGATGACCTTGCAAAGCGAACACGGGTGTTGCCCGTCAAACGTTCGCATGACGGCGTCGGCAAAGGACGCCGTGCGAAGGTTCTCCGCGAGCATCCGCGTCCACGCCACGGATTGCAACGCGCCCCAGTGCGCGCCGGTTCCCGCCACCAGCACAAAGATCAACAAAGTATTGCGTACCCGATCCATCACCATTGGACTTTTCCCAGATTGGTCATACGGAGTCAAGGGCATTTGGTTTGGCGAGCCAAACGGGGTACTGTTTGTCAATTGTCAGTGGTGGGCCAACCCGGGTTTATTTTCGTGGTGGTGAGGCAGACGTTGTTCCACCAGTGATTCCAGTTTCTGTGGTCCTGCTGCAGCCAGCGTAATTGGGCCAGGCGGTCGGCGCGCACCGGATTCCAGCCGCGCCCTTGGCGTTTGAAGCGACGGTTGATGTGCACCTCGACGTTCTTCTCGACCGCGCCGCTGCCCGCCCGCACCACCGGGCCGAGGCACCCGTGGCGCTGACGGTAGCGCTTGGGGATCTGACCGAAGGCATCGATGCCGTCCCGATGGCCCAGCAGATAGCCGAAGAGTTCGTGGAAGCCCTCGCGGCGCGGGTCGTCGGAGGCCGGTTCCATGGACCGCAGCGCCTCCAAGGCCGCTTCGCTGTCGTGGGCATACACCGCCGCCATGATCGAGCGCCACGCGGCCTGATCCGGGCCGACAAACTCGCGCACCTTCTGGCCGATGTGCCAGCGATCCAGCAGCCACAGTGTCTCGGGGAATTCGCGTTCCCGCACCCACTTCAGTCCCTCGTCGCCATCGCTCAGCAGCACCGTCAGGGAGCGGGACCCCGGCCCTGCCGGATAGTGTCGGTCACGGTGGCGGCGCAGGCGCGTGCCGAACTCACCGAGGCTGCCCGTGCCCACCAACCAGGTCTTCTGGTCCAGGCTCACGTCGGTACGACCCCGCTGATCCAGGCGGCGGCTGCGGCCCGTGTAATGCAGCCCCAAATGCATGAGGAAATGCTGCGGCCCCTCGTGGCCGCACCCCCGCCGCTGCCACTTCAACCACGTCGAGTCCACCTCGGTCACCACCACCTCCGCCGCCACCTTACGCGGCGGGTCCGGCCACCAGTCCCGCTGCAGTTGGTCCTGGAGTTCGGCCCCGTAATACTGGACGCATCGCCACACCGCCCAGTGCGACACCCGCGCCCCGCAGCGCTGGCTCAACTGGCGCGCCGCCGGTCGGTAATTCTGCCCCGTGGCGGCTTCCAAGGCCTGCCGTTCCACCTGCGGGCTTAACAACCGCGTGGCTTTGCCGCGCCAGAGCACCTTGCCCAAGCTGTGATAGCCGCCTCGAGACCGACCGCGCTCCCGCACCATCAGCACCGGCAGCGCCAGCTCGCCCCACGGGCTTAGTAATTGCCGCTGGCGCCAGCGCACCGATTGATAGCGCTCCCGATGCGCCGCCAGCCACTGCCGCTGGTAGGCCGCCACGGCTTGGGCATAGAACTGTTGCGCGGCTTGTTGAACTTGCTGCTGCACCGCTTCCTCCAAATGCTTGACGTTGGTGAACCGTCCCCGTACCGTCAGGCTGACCGATATGGAGACCGCATAGGTCTCTGACATGGGCTCGACTCCATTCCTTGCTCGGTTTGGGTTGAGCCCTTGTTCTTTACCAACTCCTGCCCAACTGACAATTCTCTAACA
>CAVYAC010000097.1:0-20677 GCA_963766065.1 uncultured Verrucomicrobiae bacterium | reverse complement strand
CGAACGTCAAGGTCGATGGGGTGCCGAACGGACTCTTCCAGCGCAGGTAGAGATTGTCGAAAATCCCGTAGCGCCACTGCATGCCCGAGCTATCGAAGAACGTGTCGTAGGTCGATTGTTTCAAGAACTCCCGTGGTTCGGCGGTCAGGCGGACGGTTAGCGATATGTCGTTGGTCGGGAATAAGGTGGCCCAAACCCGGCTGCGGAAACGGAGTACCTCCTGTTTGTGCACGGGACCAAACAGCGGACTGAAGTGGGGGTCCGAGGTCAGGCTCAACGCATTGTTGAAATATTCGTTGCGCACGCGCAAATCGCCGCCCCAATTGAGCTGATAACCGGGGGGCTCTTGACCTAGTTTGGCGAACTCGTCAAATTTCCAGATTGCTGATGGCGTCGCGCTGGAAGCGTTTGCCACCTTTGCCGTAACCGTCGTTTGGGCCGGTGCGGTGGTCACGATAAACGCGAACGCCAGTAAGGCCGCCGTTAACGGGAGGGTTTTGATTCTCATCGCTCGTTCATCCTTTTGTTGGTTTGGAACCGTGGTTCTGGGGTTTGCGTTGGTCGATTACTTTTCTTTCACAGGGGGGAAACATTTCGCCAGATGTGCCTCGTCGGGCGGCGATGTGAGAAGGCTGACCACCGGCATCACCAGCAGTGGCACGAACATCGCGATCGCGCCCGACACGGGAATGTGGGGTTTGCCCCACAAGTAGAACAAGCCGACAGCCGTGCCGACTCCCGAAATCATGCTGGCATAGGCGCCGGCTTTGGTCGCCCGCCGCCAGAAAAGGCCGTACAGATAGGGCGCCAGGAACGCGCCGCTCAACGCGCTCCAGGCGATCACCATCAGGTTGACGATCACGTCCACCCTGCTCACCGCGATCAGGAGCGAGAGCGCCACGAACACGGCGCAGAGCACGCGCATCAACCGCATGATTTGCTGCTGCTTCTCCTCGCGTTTGACGGAGGCGCCATAGATGTCGATGGCGATGGCCGAACTGCTCACCAGCACCAGCGACGAGAGGCTGGACATCGACGCCGAAAACACCATCAGCAGAATGATCAGCACCAACCATGTCGGGACATAGGTTGTGATGAAGAACGGCATGAGCAGGTCGAGGTTCGGCTTTTTGGTGACGGCATCGACGATCGGCGCGAGGTCGGTCTTCGGGTTCGCGAAGAACAAATGCGTCAGCGCGCCGCTGTAGTAGGCGCCGAAGGACATGAACAGAGCAAAGACCGTGGCGATGAGCATGGCGCGTTTCACGTCGGCCTTGCTCCGGATGGAATAAAACTTCTGCACCATCTGCGGCAGGGCCCACGGGCCGAAACTCGTGATCAGCACGAGCGACCACAGTGTCACCCAGCCGGGAAAAGGAGGCCCCGTGGGCGGCGGCGGCGCGTGAAGGGCCGGCGTGTATTTCGGATCCAGCAATGCGGCAAAGCTCGCCCCGAGTCCCCCTTTCATGCCCGTCAGCAAGAGGACCATGATGGCAACACCCAGGAACTCGACGATGCCCCGGATGAAGTCGCTGATCGCGACGGCAAAGTAGCCGCCCATGACGAGATAGACGCCCGTCAATGCGGCAAGAAAGATAAGCGCCTGATTATACTGCAGGCCTAGCGTTTTCTGGAAAAGATAACCGAGTCCCATGTACACCGAAGCCGAATACGGCACCAGAAAGACGAAAACAACGAGAGCGCCGACAATCTGCAACGGCATGCTGTCGTACCGCGCCCGGAGGAATTCGGGCATGGTGAGCGCATTGAGCCGGGCGGTCATTTCCCGCGTGCGTCCGGCGAGGACCCACCAGGCCAGGAGCGTGCCGATGAATGTGTTCCCGAGCACGATCCACATTGTCTGGATGCCGAAACCCCAGCCCAGCCGGCCGGCGTAGCCGATGAACAGCACTGCCGAGAAATAGGTGGTGCCGTACGCGAACGCGCTCATCCAGGGTCCGAGCTTGCGCCCGCCCAGGAAGAAATCACCGACGTTATTGGTGCGTTTCATGCACCAATATCCGACGGCCAACATCACCGCGACGTACAAAACGACCAGTGCAGAATAAATCAGTGGGTTCATGGTTTCTCAATCCGGTTTGGGGATGTCTTTTCGCCCAGAATCAGTTGCGATGGCTCCTGTGTTGTGACCAACACGTCGGTCTGGCTCAAATCACACTTTCTCGGGGCATGCATGTTAGGCCTGCCTTGCCGCGAGGAGCGCGTTGACTTTGCGCATCACTTCGAACGCGTCCGCCACGTACAGCACGTCGGTTTTGCCGCGCGCCCAACCGCAGTTGGGATCGAGGTTCACCGCGCGGCGCTCGGTGATGAAACGCCAGCCCACGGCATGCGGTTCTTCCCCGTGACAACAGGTCGAGAGGCCCTTGAGATGGCGCGGGGTCGCGCCCGTTTGGCCGATCTGGTTCAGGTGAGTCATCAGAGTCAGCACCGTCTGCCCGTCCTTGCTGAGGTCCACGAGGGATTTGCTGCTGCCGAGCGAGGCGTTGGTGAGCTGGAGAAATCCGCGGATCAAGCTTTCGGCTTCGGGCGCATGGGTTTGACCGTCGGATTGCTTCTTGGTCCAAACCGGCACCGGCAACGAACAACAGTTCGGCGTCCGGACGGATCGTTTGCTGGCCCGACGAGGGGGCTTTCACGCCCGTAACAGTTGTGCGTTTTCCGGCCTCGGGCACGGACGCGGTGAGAAGCTCGATTTTTGCGGTGCCAGCGTTGCCTTTCCAGGGTGCATGACAGCCGGCCTCCAGTGCAATAAACCAAGGGCGGTGCGTGCGTTGCAGTACCGCCTCCATGCGCTGGCGGTAATACCAACGCGTGATCGTCACCCCATCTTTCGCGGCGACGAGGTCCGTCACATGCGTATCCGCGCGCCCACCGAGACGATGTGCCAAACCCGCAATGACCCGGTTCCAGCGAGAGGTTGCCGGAGCGATCACAATTGTCGGGTTCGCAGTCCGGCAGATCGCTTCGGCTGCGGCAATGTCGCTACCGTATCGGGACGGGCTGAACTCGGCGCCCTCGACTCCAAGGAACCGGGATGCTCCGCACCCGGCGATGTGATTCGCGGCAGCCTGAAGAGCTTCGCCGATGAGACCAACGGCCAGGTTCCCTCCGCACGCTTCGGCAACGTCCCTGGCTGCGCCCAACGCCTCCAGCGCCGACCTGGCCGGCACGGCGTCTCTTTCCACATGCATCAAAATCAAGACTGTGTCCACGGTTATACTTTTCCTTTCGCGTCAGGCGTTCGTGACCCAGGAAACGATGTCCCGAGCGATTTCGTCGGTGCTGAGATCTTTCACGATTTTCGTGTCACGACGCTGTTTCGGCAGCGCCACGCTGGCAAAGGTGACGCCCGCCGCGCCCACCTTGTTGGTCCCGGCCTTTTGCAGGGCGGGCATGATGCCGCGCATGTTCGCCATGCCGACCTGGGGATTATTCGGCGGCTCGGGCAGGTTGCCGGTGGCCCATCCAAACACCGCGGGCGGACCGACGCAAATGGAGACCTGATGTTTGCCTCCCTCAATCCGCTCGAGTACCTCGATGGAGCCATCCGCGCCGATGGTAAGTTTGTCCACACCCTGGAACTGGTTCACGATCCCGAGCAGCTCGCCAACGATTTGCATCGTCGCGCTCGAACCCCGCGAAGCGGATTCCCAGCCACCGAAGAGCAGCAATCGCGACAGATCGAACCCGGGAATCGCCGGGATGGCGCCCGCCAACGCCGCCGCCACTTCGGACGCCTCGGTAAACCCGCTGGCGGAGCCGTCGATTGCGATCAACTCAAATGGCGCCTTCTGGGCGACGGTCATCATCACTTGCTGGAGTTTGGCTTTCGGGCCGAGGCTGACGAGCCACACCTTGCTGCCCGGCGCGGTTTTCGCCAGGTGCGCCGCTTCGAATAGCGCGTGCCAAGCCCAGGGATCCAGCACGGCGGGCAACATCATTTCATTTTTCAACGTTGGCCCGGTCGCGCCCGGCACGGGTTCCAACGTTTGCAGCGGGTCGGGCACAATACTTCCGCAAACGACAATTTGATAGGCTATGCTCATAAACGCAGTTCCTCACACTGGTTGCAACGGGGCGCAAGATGCGTAAGAGCGGTGCGTCTCTTGCAGTTTGTTTGGGCTAGCATTTCCGGTGTACCTCGGCAAGTCCTATTTCGACACCTCGGTCGGTCGGGCGTCGGCGGGAAAACACCGCGCGACGGTGGTGCTAACTTCGCGCAGCCAGGCAACGCGTTGCTGGACGGCACTCGTGACGATCACGGAAAACGTGCGGCGATGCACGGTGCGCACGCCGCACAGGTCAAACACGCATTTCTTCCAAAGCGCGTCCAACGGGTCGCCAAACACTTCGTGCTCGCGTTCCTCCGGCGTATTGGCGGTATTGAAGACGATGGCTGTTCGGGCCTTGAGCAGGCCCAGCGGAACGCCCTCACCCTTGTCGTTGGCGACGAAGCGGTAAGCGATTCCGGGCCGCAAGACGCGGTCGATCCAACCCTTGAGAATCGCCGGGGGCATCCCCCACCAGTTGGGATGGACGATGATGATGCCATCGGCGGAGGTGATTTCTGCGCAATGACGGGCGACCGCCGGATCCAAATCCGCGTTCTCTTGGATTTCGGCCGCAGAAAACAGCGGCGGGAATTGTTCCTGGTACAGGTCGTGAAACACGACGCGGTGTCCGGCACCGCGCAACGCTTGTACGGCGGTGTCAGCAATGGCGCGGTTGAAACTTCCCGGCGCGGGATGAGCCAGTATGACCGAGGCGTTCATCAATTCTCAGCGGAGTGCAGTCCACCCGCTCCGGCGCGGAACTCGATCAGGCCGCGCTCGGGGTCGGCGGGATGGGGGGTGGTGCAGTTCCAGATGCACGCGCCGCAGTGGACGCATTTCTCCCGGTCAATCCCGGGGCTCCGTTCCACCCGGTGTGATCGCCTGGCCGCTGCAAATCTCGATGCAAATTTTTATGCCGCATTTCTCGCAGAGTTCCGGGTACAGAAATACGACGTGATCCGCGTATCCGGCCGGAGCCTGCACCTTTCCGCCGATCAACAAAGCGTCCTGGTGCGAGACGAGCAATTTGCCATCGTACGGGATCGCGGGCCAACCTGCGCGGTCCATGAGCGCGTTGTGGATACTGACGCCCTTGGCGGCACATTCCTGGCGGAGTCTCACGATTTCCGAGAGGGGAATTCGGTCCTTGTAGTATTTCTCCAATGGCGGCGTATGCTCCGAGGGAGAGCGCGGCTCCACGGGCGCGGCGAGTCGGCCATTCGTTGCGCCCGTCAATGCCATACCGATGAGGCCTGTGACAACGCCCCGGTGAAAACCATCCCGCGCGCGTTCGGCCACGCGACCTTCGGCTTCCACCCAACTGGCGCGTCGCCGTTTCACATAGGTCGCCTCGAGATTCTCTTTCGTGAACGGCTTGTGTTGTTCGAACAGCTCCAACACGGCCTCGCCGAGCTGGACACCTGTGGCCCACGCCTCGTCCACCCCGCTACCGGTGAGGACGTTCGTGCTGCCCGAACCTTCGCCAATACGCGCGTAGCCGTCACCGACAAGATGCGGTTCGCCGCGCCGGCCGGATTCACCCAGCGTCTTGGCGCCCCAGGAACGCAGCGTCCCGCCGTTGAGGTAGCGCCACAGCCAGGGATGCAGCATCCAATGTTGCAGATAACGATAGGCTGTGCGCACCGGGCTTTCGAACCAGGATGGCACGAAGATGCCGAGGGACGCGATGCGGTCGGGATAAACGTACAGGAACCCGAAGATCTCCGGTTCCGGATAGCCAAGCGTATGCAATACCGTGCCCGCTTCGAGCGGACAATTCTCCGGCAGATTGACCACGAATTTCATGCCGACCGCCCAATCGCGCTGGTGATGGCCCTGGGGCAGGCCGAAATGCTGATCGATCTGCCGTCCGATGGGACCGACGGGACCATCGCCAACCACCGTCAGCGCGGCACGGACATCCATGCCCGGCAGGAAGCCCGCTTCGGGAGAACCCGATTTGTCCGTTCCCTGATCGGCAAGTCGGACCCCGGTGACAGCGTTGTTTTCAATCAGGGGTTTGGCGACGGGTGTGCCGGGCCAGATCTGCACCGCACCGGTGTTCATCAATTGGGCGCCGACCCATTGATTGAACTGTCCGAGGGACATGACCAATCCGCCACGTTTCTGCAGATAGGGCGGAATATAGGGCAACTCGATGGCGCTATTCTCGACCGGCAAAAAGCTCTTAAACGCGCGAATCAACGTGTCCACTGTCCGCAGGGTGGCTGACCGTCAACTCGCACCGACGGGGTCGAGAAGATAAAGCACCTTCTCGTGCTTGACCGGCGCGCACATGGGAATCTGGGACGGGTCAAGATCCGGGAACGTCTGTCGAATACCGCGCGCCCTTGTCACAACACCCGACACGCTGAATCCTATATCGTCCGCGCGCTCGTAACAGATGATTTGTGGGGGCGCGCCGGGCATCACCGAGCTTTCCGGCTTTGGCGTACCGTCCGCGCTTGTCAACTCGCGAGACACGGTTGTTAGAAACCCGCCGGTTGCCGGCCCAAACCCGACGCACACGATGTCCACATCCATCGTCTGGCGGTTGACGGGCGCTGCTGATTGTTCCACGCTTTGGTTACTCATCGGATCGGTAAGCCCATGGTCTAGAAATGGTGCACCCAGCGGAGGTTGTAGCGCTGGCCTTCGGGTCGATGCTCCGCGGCAAACTCGTAATAGGCATCAAAGAACACATGGTCGTTCTGCGAGATGTGCCAGACCAGGCCCGGGCCAAGCGCCACCACCTGTTCGTGACCCGCTACATCCGAGCCGTTAGCCCTGCTGTCGGTGATCTGCTCGAAGAAGTAGCCGTTCAAGCCCACCCGCAAATGATGGGGCACCACCTCGTATTCGGTGGCGAAATTCGCATGGATGGCCTGGCCCGGTTGCTCGGTGTTGAACTGAGGCGACGGATTGTCATTCTGGTCATTCCACAAATAGTGAAAGCGCCATGACATCGTCCACTGCGGGAGAACAAACCACGTCGCGGCCCAGTAGGGATCGAGGGAGACGAAGTTGCTGCCGGCATTGAGCAGCGCGTCATGATCACACCTGCCGGTCGGCACAATCGTCTGAAGTTCAAACCGATGCATGAACACCGGGCCATTCTTGCCCATGATCGGGTCCCACTGCAGGTACGGGCCAACCAATAGATCGCCCGGGCCGCTTTCCGTCGGGAGGGAATTCTGAGACTTGAGGTCGAACGCCACGAACGGCTGAATCAGGTCCAGCCCCCATTTGCCGTCCAAGAGAACCTTCTGGTTGGACTGGTAGATCAACTGCTGCAAGGCGATCCACGCGTTCAACCTGTCCAACTTGCCCAGGGCCGCGGGTGCGTCGATAAATCGCTGCGCGTAATACCACTGCAAGTACTCCGTGTAATAAAGGCCCGGCCCCGCCGGCGGACCTCCGTCGAGGAAGCTGGTGAACCCCAGGTTCACCGCTGGTTCGTCATAGGCTCTCGCGGGTGTGACCCAGATGGCAACGGCGCTGCATAGAAAAGCAACCAGGAACAGTCGTCTCATTGGTTATGGTTTCCTTTGTTGGTTAATCAACGGTTGTGTGAGGTGGTCAGGAAGGACATGGTTGGCATCAGCATTTTCCAAGGATTCGCTCGGCCACCAGGCGGCGACGCTGTGTGTACTTGCCGTTACGGCGTGCGCGTCGGAGATAGCGTTCACAGCCGGGCGCTGCGTAGCGCATTTCCGTGCGTGCGCCGGGCAGGTCAAGCTCGCCCAGCGCCAGGAGTGTGTACCAGAACGGGAACCGCCGCCATCGACCGCGACCATCGCGGTGGGCCTTCAATTCTTTCATCCCGGCAACCAGCCGGCGTTGCGGCTCCGAAAGTCCACCAACCATCAAATGCCGCCACATGGCCACGGAGCAAATACCGCAGCAATACATCCCGCCGACAGATTTCGAGCTGACACCCGAATCTTGCAGCCGGTTCAACATCCCTTTCGTTGCAAGTGCCAGTCCGTTGCGGATGGATGCCTGAGTGCCGCCGAGCCGAATCAACGCGCGGCAGGCCTCTTCGCCGAGGATATGTGACACGCCCGCGCGAGTGGCGATCGACTCGCCTGTGAAAACCGCGATGCCGTCCCAATCCCGGCGACCGGGCGCAAACATGCCCGCGTAGGAACCCGGCAAACCCTGACGCACGGCGATCCACCGGGCGACTTGCTGCCGTTGAACCGCCGTCAGGGGGCGTCCCAAGAAGAACGCTTCCTCCACTTCGTCCAACGTGGCTGCCAGGCTATGTGGATGGATCAGTCTCACACGGGATAATCCAGTGCCTCCGGGAATCATCACCTTGGTGAGCGCTTCCGCCGCGCGGTCCTTCGCGAGGCGGGAGCCGGTGAGACACCCATCCAATTTCACGCGCAAGCGGGCGAACGTCTCGTAACCGTCGAACTGCACGCAGGGACCGGCCTTTGTCGGGTGATCCTGGCCGGTTTCCGTCACGTCGCTGAAGCCGCGAGCACCGCTGGCGATGCCGGGAATAATGCCTTCCAGCACGTCAAGGTCATCGGCGGCATAACACGCGGCGCAGGCGGCGTTATCCCAGGCCGGGTGACGGTTGTAGCCGAACACGAGCTCGGCGCAGATGCGGCCGACTTCGCCGGCGGCCCGTGTTGACTGGACGTGGCAGAGATCGGTCATGAAACTCAATCGCCCCGGCAGACCCTCCGCAACCACTGGATTCTCGGGACCCTTCGCTTCGAGCTCGAGCACGTCGAGAATCATGTACCGCGCCGCCAACAACCAGCAGAGCGCATCCGTGAGCGGGAATGTCACTCCCTGGCGATTCCCGTGATACAGATCGCGGCCATCGGCGTCCGTGGCCTTCTGGAGATGTTCCAATGACCACAACCACAACTGCATGGCGGTGGCCAGTGTGCAGGCGCCCGTCCCGGACGCCGGGAGGCGACCTCGCGCATGTCGTTGATCCAACTCCGAAATTGGGCGAGGAACAACTTGCTCGTCATCGTAATCGAAAGCTGTCGCCGTTGGACGGCCTCGGGGCCTTCGTACGTGGCTTCCAATTGCGCATCCATCCACTTGTGACCGAGGAATCCCGGGCAATCCTCCGTGATGCCGTACCCGCCCATCAAGCTAACCGCTTCGCGCATCATGTTCGCGCCGTGGCCTGTGTTCCACAGTTTCACGGCGGGACACAACACATTTGCCAGCGAATCGAGGACGGCAAATTGCAGCAGCGGATCCGCGTGCAAGACGTTGTAGTGCGAGACGGCGCGGCGGTCTTCGGAGAGATTCGACAACCGCAAATACTCGAGCGCGTCCTTTTCGAGTCCCATCATCGCGCGGAATTGCGCGCGCCCTCTCTCGATCTTGCGGGCCGCAAAAATCTCCTCCTTTTTTATCTCCAACGGATCGAGTTCGTCGAACAGTCGCGCGGCGGCAAAGCCCAGCGAAGCGGCGGCTTCGCCTGTGGCCCAGACGTCCACCAGTCGGTGCAATGCATCCTCTTTCATCTGCAATCCGAACTCGTAGCGCGGGGAGCCCGGGGCGGCGGCATCACCCCCGCGGAACCGGCCGCGCTGGTACCGGATCACCGGTTCGACCGCCGAGAGCAACTTGGCGGCGGTCATCAGCCCCACCGTCACGCGCGTGCGGCGGAACACGGCTTCGATGATTTCGCCGTGGGAGAAATTGGGGACGATCGCGCCGTCCTTGATTCTGTAGCCGCCGATGATGCGACTGGCGGGAACGCGAAGATTGAACACCGGGTCGCGGGTCGATGAAAGCTGATGCACGAGTTTGCGCGTCGGAATACCGCGGTCAAAAACGCCGGCGTCGGTTTCTTCGAGGATCACCATGCAACTGCCCTTGATCCGGTCATCCGCGGAATCGACGGCGGCGGTCACGAAGTTGGCAAAGCCCATGTTGGTGATGAAGCGGCCGCGTTTTTCGACCTGCAGGATCGGGTCCTTTCCCTTTTCCCAGGCGGCAATCCGGACTTTGCCGCTGAGAAGTCCGGTTTCAACACCGACGTACGGCAACGGCTCGGTGAGCGCGAATGCGCCGCGACCGATCTGACGGTCTTCGCCCGGCTTGGATGGGCAGGCGCGACGCATGTAGGTGTCTCGCTGCTGCGGTGTGCCCCGCCCGTGAATGGGCGCGAGAGCGAGGTTGCCGGCCATGCTGCAGGTCGCCGCCCCGCCGTCCACCCACGACAGTTCAAACGCGAGCAGCGCCAGCGCCAGGTTCTTCGGACCTTCAATAAAACCGCCCTGTTCCGGGTCCATGAAGACAGCCGTAAGCCCGGCCTCGTCGAACAAATGCAGCAGCTCCGCTTTTTGCTTCGTCCACTCGTGGGAATTGCGGCCACCCTCGGCGACCATGCGGGCCACGGGACCGCGGGCCACGCGCCGCGCGGATTGGACGAGCATTTGGAGGTCAAATCGATCCGCAAAGCGCCACATGATCTGGCGCATGTCGTCACCCGGCAGCGTGCGGAGGGATTCGACAGGTTGAGCTACAGTGGTCGCAGGCATGACAGACGTCCTTTCCGTCCACGAGCAGGGCAATGCCCCCCTCGTGGCTCAACTGCATACCGAGCAGTGCAGCGCGGACGGGGTGAGAAACCGCGTAGCCTCGCATTGTTTATAGTGGATCCCTGCCGCGAAGTCAATCGTCTTAAACCGCATTCGCCTTCGTGCGCTGTAAATCGGGGTGGGCCATCGACGGGACACACGGAGGGTGGTGAGCCAGAGGGATGGCCAGGGACAGGTGTCTCGACCAATGCGGGCCCCTGTTTGCGAGCGCTGAAGTAAAACGAAGATTCACCCGGGTAACATGATGCGTTGACTGGGGACATCATCAAGAGGGCCGCGTTGCTTGGGAATCGCGACATTCGTATCCTCGACATGCACTACCGGGGCCTGACATCGCGGGCGGAGGCGGGGTGGTTCTTTGCGTTTCGGCCACGCGGTTTCAACGGCGATTCCACAGCGATTGGAAATAGCGCGTCTGTAAGTGGTACGCCCGAGGTGAGCAAGTTAGAACCCTCGACGGCTTGATCGACTGGCTCCGCGAACTGTGGAAGTTACACGAGGTGTTCGCAGCAGATCCAGCGGTAGTGGCGTTGTTACCAACATAGACCGCTGGATGCTTGCTGGCGAAATCGCTGGTCACAAGCCTTCGTGCGCGACAGAGAAATGTTCGAGACCCGGCCTCATGCCGGGATGGAACGCTGGGGCAAGGGGGGAACAGGGAGAAGGTGCAGCCGGTGGTGCCAGTAATGCCAGGAACGATTGTCAAAGAGGCCGGGCGGGGCGGATCGTAATGCTTCGCGGAATGTGGCTTCCCCATAATGATCGAGGACAAAACAAACGTCATCCCACGTTCCGAACACCATGACTTGGCAGAGAAAGCGCGGTGTGTTTTCAAGCGTTGCATCAGCCGACTGCCACCAGCAAACGCGCCGAGCGATGGAGGCGAGCCGGTTAGAATCTCTTTCTCTTGCCAGCGCGCTCTTCACAACTGCGAAAGCCTAGCAAACCGGGCGTAGATGTCGAGCTTTCGTCCCGTTTCTAAAGGTATTTGATCGTGAGGGGAAATCGTGTTCGCAGGCGGCAATCGCAATATCCGCCACCGGCCACAATCCTACGACGGCCACATCCCGATCTTTCTTGCCGAGAATCTCCGCAGTGCCCCGCCTTGCCCCCTGCCGTGGCGCCGAGCACGATTCCTGATCGCTGCGAAGCTTGGGTCCCATCCACGCGACGAATCGGGGCTTAAAAAGGCACAGGGACGCGGGCGAACACCGGTGGACGCGATGCCGCTGAAGACTTTCTTCCTGGAGGCATCAAAGTCACCGACAACGCAACCTATCACGCGCCAACTCCGCGCACGCAAAACGTAGGAGCAGAATTCCGGGCGGAGTGAGCACCGTCAAGATGTTTTCTGTGGAACCAAGTGCTCTTTCATGGTGGTTATTCACAATCGATCATGTTGCTTCTGGTCCGAGCCGGGCACGGGTTCGCGAACGCCAAACCCTACAAGCCCGACACAGCGGGCGGGCGGCGCTGTCAAGGCAGACCACAGCGAAGCGCGGAACGCCTTGTACAGCACGAGCCGGCCGACCGCTGTTCGGTTGCGCAATCGGCCAGGAGTCACCACGGTCTTGAGTTTGTGAAAATTTTCACGATTTTTCTTGTAAATGGCAAACGGATTTGCTAGCAGCCTCATCTGAAAAGAGGCGAGTTGGTTGCGGAGAGATGGCTTGCCGCGACGCCCTCCAACACTGAAGCCGGTGATGAAGCATGGGGATCGGATGATTATTGAAGTCACTGATTTAGAGCGAGGTAGCCAGCAAGCCGTATGGTTGAGCAGGAGAACTATCTACGGAATGCGCTTCCCCACTGGCAGGCTGCCAAGGAATGCTCAGCCAAGATCACGACCTGTGCTGGCGAAGGAATTTTCTCACAGAAAGTAACGCGACGTAGAAGACGAACCGAATGTCAGACGTGTAAGATACAAATAAACATATAGCGTAGCTTGGCTACGGTTTTGGTAGAAAACCGCGAATTTATCTGCTGCAAGACCGACCGAGTGCGCGCCCCACGCGGGCGCCGCTCGGCGTTACTCTTGCAGCGGGCGCTTCGCGGTGCCTCTACCAGGGGTGCGTTGGGTGTGCGCCCCTTTGGTCTGTGGCCTTGCCGCGAATCCGTTCGGAGTAGAACTGCGAAGAGAGGCGAGCATGACGATACGAACTTGGGTGATTCCTCTGGTTGCGCTTTTGGCATCATTTCGGGAGGTACATGGACAGACCTGTCTCATTACCAATCCGGCGCAGCCTTTCAGCATCCTGAGTATTACGCGTGTCACCAATAGCGTGACGCTCGCATGGAAACCGACCTGCACGAACTTTGCGTTCGGGGTATTCAGCACGGACCAGCCTCTCAGCACCAACAGCCAATACCAAACTCGCGCGGGCATGTGGGGCAGTCTCTCAGGGATCAGCCAGTGGGCTGACACAGGCGTGACCAATCTCCAGCGATTCTACAAGATTCTCAGAATCGAGCCGACGCCGACCAGTGACTGGGCTGGCGATGGATTGTCAGATGAATGGGACTTGCAGTACGGCCTCAATCCGTTGATCCCGGCCTCGCCACCAACGACGTGGACGGCAACGGGTACACTGTTCTCGACGACTTTATGATGGGAGCCAACCCGACCAATCCCAGCGACCCGATCACGGTGTATGTTGATGTCACAAATACCAACGGCACTTACGATGGTACACAGGCCAATCCGTTCCAAAACATTCAGGATGCAATCGAAAGTTCGGTGCCGGTCACATCGAATCTGGCGATTCTTGTGCGACCGGGCACGAACTACGAGACGGTGAGCAATTTGCAGTATAATCCTACAAACGGCGCTCTGGTGAGTTCCCGTCTGTATCTGTATATCTATGGTGCCAACAGCAATTGGTCGCTATCAACCGACCCCGAAAGCCACATCATCGACTCGCTGGGTCTGCCGAATGAAGAACTGGGTGATTTTACCTCGACCCCCGCGCCGACCGTGGAGTTTAATGGCGTGGCGCGGGCTCGCATCAATGGGTTCACCATCCGTGGCGGGCAAGGAATTTACGGCGGCGGGATTTACGCGGCCTCGACAAACAACGGGCCGATCTACATTTCCAACTGCATCATTGAGAAGAACGGGGGTGGGGACACGGAAGCTGGCGGCATCTATATTCAGGCGGCGACGAATTCGATGATTTACAATACGGTGGTGTCGAAGGATGTGGGCGAGGTCGGCGGGATCTACGATGCAAACGGCGTCGAGATTTGGAACTGTACCATCGTCAGCAACACGACGCTGGACACAACCTTGGGAGCGGTGACCGGGGGTTCTGGCGCTCCCAATGTGCGTAACTCCATCATCTGGAGCAACGGCTTTGACGCAATTGACCTGTATTTCGCCAACGCGGATTACTCGACGTTTGGCAGTAACGAATTTGTCACGGCGGGTGCGCACAATCTGTCCATCGACCCGATTTTGGTGAATATGCTCTTCCGCAACTACCGCCTGCAAACTAATTCCCCGGTCGTCGGCGCGGGCACATCGCTACCCATTGAACAACGCGACTTGTATGGCAACCCTCGCCCGCTGACCGGCCGCTTTGACATCGGGGCAAATGAGTATACAGATTCCCTGGGTTCCGGCATGCAGGACGATTGGGAAATCAAGCACGGCCTGAGTCTGATTGTGAATCAGGCGTTGCTGGACCCCGATGGCGATGGCGTGAATAATCTCCAAGAATACAACCAAAACACCGACCCGCACAATCCCGACACGGCTGGGGATGGAATCAGCGACGGGCCACTTGTACCTGCGGGAAGCGGGCTGCTACCCGGTCCCTCCTCCGACCCGACCACGCCCGATCTGTCTTGGAACACGGTTTTCTGGGACTATTACTTTGCCAGTCAATTTCAGATGTACATCGACGGTTTTGCTGATCCGCGATGGATCAACCAACCGTACACGCGGCCCTGTGGGGTGGTGATAAACAACAACCATATCGGCGACCATGTTGACCTTCAATGGCAGTATTTGGGTGGACCGGGTTACCCGCCGTTTCTGGTGTTCTTTGTGCCGCTACCCACGAAAGGCGTCATCATCCCCGACCTGAACGCCACGCCGCTCAATCAGATTCAATTCGGGTTTGGCGATTTGGCCCCACCGGATGGTCCGTGGGGCTTCACGCTCGCGCAGACCACTCCGACGAACTCCGAAGTGTGCGCGGGTTTCGATAATGAGACACCGCTATTGACGCGTGGAGCCCTGCCCGCGCTCTCAGTGCCTCAGGGGGGCACCAACACGCTCACTGTCATTATCAATCCGACGAACGTCGTCGGCCAGATTCTTTTCCAAACGACCAACTCGACTACCGCCACGGCTTCCCCATCTACTGCGGCAAGCGTGACGCAGTTGGTCTCGGTCGCGGGTCTGGCGACGGGCAACACTATCACTACTAACCAACTTGTCGTGCTCGGCTACGGCGCACAGAATACATTCACGACCACTTGCTCACAGGTAAACATCGACATCTTTCACAACCAAACCAATGTGACGGTCGCGCTCTGGGCCGTGACGGCGATGGGAGAACCAAGTACAGCGCCGACCAACGTGCCCACGCAGGCCGCAGTGCAATCGTACCTCGCTTCGGTTTATGGCCAGCAGGTCAACGTGTCATTTACTGTGTTGCCGGTGCAGAACATTACTGTCGCGTATGATACGAACCATAATTTCGCCCTGGATTGGAACCTCTTTGCGTTTGCGGGCGAAGTGCAGATCATTTACAACGCCGCGCATATCAGCGGGACCAATGCCCTCAATGTGTATTACGTCCATGCCATGACCAACGAAACCGAGGGTATACAGCAGGCCTCGGGATTCACGTATTTCGACGAGCAGGTAACTTTCATTCAGGACGTGCATCCGAGCAGCAGCGTCAATTTGACGGCGCACGAACTGGGTCACTCCCTGGCAAGGCTTCCTGATACAGGCGGCATCGGCATCATAGAGGGCGCTGTGCCAGGTTTCCCGGATCAACTCATGTGGTATAACGAATCGGCCAGCAACCCATGTCGGCTGATTCAAAGGGAATGGGAAGCAGTTAACAACGCAGCAAAATAACGGTCATCGCCACGGACAGGAGGCGACAAAGTATGAAGCGATCATTGAGGGTCATATTGAATGTAGTCGCGGTAATCGCGATTTGGACTTCCCGCACGATTTGTCAGGTCAGCCAAGCCCAAACAGAAACACTCGAACAACGCGTGGCGCGCGGAGATGGCGACGCTTTCATCGAAGCAGCGAATCACGACAGGTACGACCTGATTCCGGCATTGGAGAAGTTTCCCGATGACACTATTGCACAGAAGGCGTTGGCTAGATTGGGAGTGAAGCAATACGTGGATTTATTTGTAAAACAGTTGACTGATACTACCAACACCGACCTCTACGCTTATTACAGGAGTAGGGAGCAACGCGACCCAAAGTCAGCCGAATATTTAACCAAGATCAGCGCGCTACGGAGCCTTCTCTACATCCACGATAAATCCACGGTGCGAACGATTGTGTCGGAATTGGATGACACCAACCGACCCCCTCCAGTTTCGCAACACATTGCTCGTCAGGCTCCGTCCGACATGGCGGTTTTGACTCTGGAGCGGATGGGTTTGGAGAATGCCCCGGTGGTGGACAAGGTGAAATCCGGCGATACCAGAGCGGAGCAAGAAGCGTTTGAGAAGTGGGTGGAGGAACATCCCGGGCAGGGGCCTACTGCCACCCCTGAAGAACACCTGGCGGCGTGGAAGAAATGGTGGGAGCAGAACAAGGACAAGTATCCGTGACAGCGACACGTTGCAGTTTCCAAGCCCTCTCTGCTGGGGCGGGTGCCGTGCTGGTGGTCTTTAGTTTCTCCGCAGGCGCTTTCGCTCAGAGCCAGAGCAACACGAATCGGGGCGTGTCAGTCCTGGTTCTCGACCGGTCCAAGCCCCCTGAGACGCTCAACGTGCCCGACGATGTCAAGGCAGGTATCGAGGATGTGTGGTTGCTCTCCGCGAAAAGCGGTGATCGCCGTATTTTGGACGAGATCGTGACCGAATTGCTCTCGCCGAAGGAGTCCGCCGCGTTCACGGCACAAACGAATCATCTGGCAGAACAAGAACTGGAGGTCTCCGTTCGCTCGAAGGCCTTCGCGAGGTTGGCCTATATTGCCAACCGCTCAACCGTTCGCGAGATCGCTTCGTTTCTCACGGACACGACGCACCCGCCCCAGAAGCCAACCGATGTGCGCTACGTGTCCTACGCGGAAATGGCGGCTGATGCACTGAGTCAGATGGTAACGAATGCTCCGCCCACAACAAATTTTTCCGCCCAGGACAAGATTCGGGTGTGGCAGCAATGGTGGCAGCGGAACAAGGACAAATATCCGTAAAGGGGAGAGCGATCACCGGAGCGGTTTCCCGTTATCTGGTCGTCGGGGATTGCTGGCTGATGATTGAATCGTGTTGAACAAAGTCAACTCCGTTCAACAGTCTTCAAGCTCTCGGATGCGCCTCGAATGTTGGCGTGCAAAGAAACCGAACTTTTCCGTTCGGGGTAGAGCGTCCGCTCTGTAACCCAGCCGCATACGGTGGGCATCCCGGTGCGCACTTCTGTGCACATTTGCTTGAGCAGCGACTGCGCGGAATTGGAGAATCGAATGCATTGCGCGATACCGTGGCCGATGAATGAATGGACACCGCGTGTTCTGCACGTGATCGACTGAGTGAGGGATGCGTTGTTCTTGTAGCGGTACACGCTGCCCGGCACAACTATTCCGGCACGACGCGTATACCAGATTGTGGTGCGAAAATCGGATTCCGCGGTGGTCACGAGATCGTGCATTTCGATGTACTGCGTTGCCCCTACTCCGAGTGTGCGTACGAGCTGCCACTCTGCAGTTGCCAATGGTGCGCCATCCGATCAGCGCATTTTACAGGAGACGCGCTGACCTTTAAGCCGAGCTTAGAAGTTTTGGCAGACAATTGACACTGCACTGGATCATTCATTGTAAAGTGCGTGTTAAGTCGCTGGAAATTCTTCGCTCAGCAATGTTCCACATCCTGTTGCATGACTGGAAAGCGAATGGTGCAGCGGTGGTTCGTGTCTTGTTCCGCAGGATGTAGCGCAGCAGTATCGCGAGTGGTAACGCTGTTGACGCAGACAATACTCGCAGTGTAACAGGTAATTTGAGCAAGGGCGGCTGGACGTGCAAAACGCTGTCAGGGTGTGGACGCCGGCTACCCTGAGCCACTGGCAACACGGAAGGTCCAGTCGATCCCCACATTGGCGCACTTGTCGCCGGGATATGCCTGTCTTCCGCCACGCCAAAGTGACCATCTTGGCAGGGCTAATGCTGCGGCAGAAAAACCAAATTTCAACCTAGACACTTACCCCGCCTCAGGAGGCGACGAAGCTGTTCGATGGCTGCCAGACTGGCCTGATCGGTGAACAACGCGTGGCCACATCATGGACTGACGAGCGAACACCGCTCGACTGTCGGAAGAAAAGTCGAATGGCTGACGGCATGTTGCACGCAGCCGCGCTGCAATCTTCGCCGCTGACTCGCCGGTTCATTGCTTGCAGGCCCGTTCCCGTCATGGCGCGTTGCTGGATTGGCAAGCGACATGCCCGTAACGCGCCTGCTTCGCTCCGAACAAGTGCATCCCCACCGTGCTGTCCGTGGCTTTGCATTGCACGCCACCGACAGCCGGAAAGCGGAAATCTGCCTGGACACCGGTCAGCACGCCGCACCGACCGCCCGAAGTCCGGTGCAGCAGCTACACGCGCCAGTGATGCCTTCGTGTTACCTCTGGTCGAATGATTCGACCTCATCGATCATCGACTGCTCGTGAAACGATGCCAGACGATTGTACGGCTCGCTGCGTCCGTCAAGCTGTTCTCGCTCCGCTGCGCTCCACCGCTGGCGCAGCTTGACGGTGCTCGCTGCGCCAACGGCCTGGCCCCTAGGACTTCACGCGCGGGCAGTTCGCTTCCGGCGACAGGCCCGGACGGCGCTTCCAAAACCTGTCCAGCAAAAAAGTGAGAATTTTGCGCAAGCATAGCCAAAGCTATAAACCGGGGGATATACCCTGCAACACCCGACCTTGGCGCACCACCAAATCTCGATTTTTGGCGTGCTAACGTGGCCCCGCGATGCAACCGAACTGTCACATTCGCGGCACTGGAACCGGCCGATGACACTGACCGTCCAACAAGCCCGAGAGCTGCTCGGAGACGAGGCCGTTGGGATGACCGATGCCCAGGTTGAGGACTTGGTGGCTCTTGTGGAAGGGCTGGCCGACATCATCATCGACACCTACATCAGCGAGCATCGCCGCAGTGCCCACCGGCCAGGAAATCTGATCGACCGCGCCGCATAATGGTTGACTGGGAAATTACTTATGCTAGTCGTGTTCAGGCGAGCCGTGAGAATCGCAAAAGGCATGAAGAAGAAGGGGAGGGCAGTAAAATGAAAGCCGTTGTTTACACGCGAGTTTCCACCGACGAGCAGACCAAGAACCTGTCGCTTGAACTGCAACGCCGCGAGTGTCAAGCCTACTGCCAGCGGAACGGATTCGCCGTTGACCGGATCTTTGAGGAGCGCGGCGAATCCGCCAAGACTACGGCCCGGCCCGAGTTTCAGGCCATGCTGGATTATTGCGCCAGCAACAAGGGCAAGATCGGCGCGGTCGTGGTCTATCACACCAACCGCTTCGCCCGCGATGCCCGCGACCATCTCAACGTGACGTTCACCCTGGGCGGCTCCGGGATTCGTCTGCACAGTGTGCAGGAGCGTCTTGAAGACACGCCGGCTGGACGGTTTATCCAGACCATGCTGGCCGGTGCGAACCAATTGGACAACGAGCAACGGGCTGACCGCTGCAAGGCGGGCATGAGGGCGGCAGTGGAGAAGGGCCGTTGGCCTTTCCCAGCACCCCTTGGATTTCACAATGCTCGCAACGACCGCAGTGAGGCAACACTCGTGCATGACCCGAAACACGCGCCGTTGATCGAGGAAGCTTTCCGACTGTACGCGACGGGGCTTCACAGCAAGCAGGACGTGTTGAACAAGGTCACGAGCATGGGGCTGACAACGGCGGAAGGGGCCAAGCTCACGTTGCATGACTTCTCGAAGATGCTGCGCCGACCGATCTATGCTGGCTGGATTGTCGTGGAGAAATGGGGACTCAGGGTCCAGGGGAATTTCGAGCGGATCGTGTCTCAAGAGTTGTTCGACCGGGTGCAGCTCGTGGCCGACGACCGCCGCCCCAACCGACCCAAGAGGCACGTTCGCGACCGCGCTGATCTACCGCTGCGCG
Source organism: uncultured Verrucomicrobiae bacterium (assembly GCA_963766065.1). Taxonomy (GTDB): domain Bacteria; phylum Verrucomicrobiota; class Verrucomicrobiia; order Palsa-1439; family Palsa-1439; genus Palsa-1439. Next base: position 684 of record CAVYAC010000097.1, on the reverse strand, counting down.
GCGCTCTGCGGTGCGGTAGCTGCGGTCATACCATGACAGGCTACTTTGCGACCGGACGGCTTGGTGGGAAGTTTGGATACTACGGCTGTCACAACAAGCAGTGCGGCAACCGGGTGACCGTGCCAAAAGGGAAGGTCGAGGAAACCTTCCAGAAACATTTGCTTGAATGGCAACCCACGCCAGGAGTCATGCGGATGGTCTCGCATGTTGTCACGCAGCGATGGAATTCACGGCAAGACATCGCGAGGTCCAGCACTGAGCGTCATACCACGGCCATTCGGGAGATCGAGGGGAAGTTGACGAGACTTGAGAACGCGTACATCTACGAGCGGGCCATCGACCGCGAGCGATACGACCAGCACCGCGCTGGCTTGGAGCAGCAATTGGCGGCAGCGCGGGTTGCACTAGCCGATGCTCAAACCGACGACTTGGATTTGGAAGGTGCGTTGCGGATGGCGAGCAAGGTTTTGACGAATGCCGCGACAGTGTACACGAAGATGACACCCGGAAACCGCCGCAAATTCCTGGGGGTTCTAAACCCGTGCGGATGGGAGGTGGAGCGATCGGGAGCAATTAGAACCCCAACTAACGCCTTTGTCTATCGGTGTTTAAGTGCTGAAAACATGCGGTCAGGTGTAAAGTGGTACCGCCGGCGGGATTTGAACCCACAACCTTTGCTGGTAC
>CAVYAC010000096.1:0-34358 GCA_963766065.1 uncultured Verrucomicrobiae bacterium | reverse complement strand
GGCTTTGTGGTACCTTGGTTAAGACGTATTGCTATCGCATCACAGTGGCGCCGGCCCCCCTGGAAGCGGATCGCACGGATTCGGCGAACGTCGATCAAAACGGGAATCCCGCCCCTTTCGTGCCGCTGGCGCCGGAGACGGCCGACGACTTCACCTACTCGTTCGAAGGCGGCGGGCGGACGCAGTTTCGTTTGACGTACTACCAGAAATTCGAGAAGAATCTGATCGACGTTTCGCCGATTCAATTTCCGCTCCGCGGTCGCGGCCGGCCTGAACCCCGACGGGGTTGGCGTGCCGACGAACGTCGGGGAGCTGCGCGCGAACGGATTGGAGCTGCATCTGAGGAACGGCGGCTTCGCGCTCGACAGTAACCTGGTTCGCGCTTTTTCTTCCAGCGCGTCGCAATTCGCTTTCAACGACCTCAACGCGCCTGCGATCGCCGCGAATCACCTCTTCCCCGTCGGCTACCAACCGGATTTCACGGCGGTTCTCTGTACGAGTTTGCCGATGCGTCGAAGCGGCTGCGTTTCACGCCGTCGCTCTCGTATTCGACCGGCTACCCGTACGGTAACGGAAAGATGGTCTGGGTATTCGACCCCGCCACGGGCAAGCCGATTCAGGTGCCGAACGACAACTACGTGAATCCCGGGGCCAACTACTACTTTTTGGCAAACCCGTCGCAGCCATTCAACGCGGCGTCGAATCCGTATATCGGCAACCTCGGCACGAACGAAGGCAACGATCCGAACACGCTGCGCTCGCCGCCGGAGATTTTCGTGAACGTCCATCTGGAAGGCGACATCACGCCGCGCCTCACGGCGATCGTCGACGTCGTCAACCTGTTCGGGAACGCCGCCCCGACGGCGTACCAGAGCAATCCCTACCTCATCGGCCCGCCGGGCTATAAGGGCGGCAACGCCGCCTATGCGGCCTGCTACGGCCAGATTCTGGCGGGGATGCCGCCCGCCAACTGCGAAGGAAAAGGAGCAACACGGCCAGCACCAACCCACCGGCCAAGGCGAGATTGTGTCCCACGGTGTTAATGACAACATCAACAAGTTCGGCCCGATCGTAGAGCGGCAGAAGCTCCATGTCTGGCGGCAGCCGGCTCTGGGCTTCGGCCAGGGCACGGCGGAAGGATCGCGCGACCGTGCGCGCGTTTTCCCCCGACAACATCATCGCCGTGCCCAGCACGGCCTCCTCGCCGTTGAGCGTGGCGGCGCCGAGTCGAATATTCGAGCCGAGGCCGACCGTGGCCACGCTGCTCAACGGAGGGCCCAACAGCGTCCACGTGAGCTTGATACAAAGGTTGTTCAATTCCGTAATGGTCTGCGCCCGCGACCGGGAGCGAATAATGAACTGCTGTCCATCCCGTTCGACCAGTGCGCCGCCCCCAATGGCCACGTTCCGTTCCACAATGTTTGCGATATCGCTAAGGTCCAAGCCAAGCTGAGCCGAGTCAGGCGGAGTCAGGGTGGCCGGGTCCACTTCGACAAGCATTTGTTGGTCGTAGCCACCCGTCGTGTTCACCTCCGCAACACCCTTGACAGATTTCAGACAAGGCTTGACCACGAATTCCTGAACCAGTTTCAATCGCCGCAGCCTTGCCTCCACCGAGTTGGTAGACGGAGCGCTGTTGGGCTTGAAAGCCAGCGCATACGTGAACACTTCGCCGAGGCCCGAGCTTGGCGGGGCCAGCTTCGGTGAGAGTCCGCGGGGGAGTTTATCGACCGCATGGGCCAGTCGCTCGGTCACCATTTGCCGCGCTTGATAGAGATCGGTGCCATCGGAAAAAATCAGGCGGACCTGAGAAATGCCAAACCGCGTGAGGGAGCGAACTTGCTCCAAGCCGGGAAGCCCGAACGTCTCCAGTTCAATTGGGCGGGTCACGGACGATTCGATTTCCGTGGGCGATAGATTGGGAACAGGAGTAAGCACCTGCACCTGTACGTTGCTAATGTCGGGCGTGACATCCAGGGAGAGACGAGAGGCGGACCAGATTCCCCAAACAACAATCACCGCCGCAATCAAGACGGCGGCAAAGCGATGTTTCACCGACCGTTCTATGATCGCCCGCAGGAGACGCTCAAAATCTCCCGGTGGCACCGAACGATTGGTTTCTGATGGCTCAGCCATGACGCTGGAGGGCGGTTGCGTTCGCATCCACACCGTGACACAGTGTCGCCCGCTCTGACAACTTCAATGCGACTGCGCCCCTAAATTCGTCCTCTTTACGGCACCTGCAGCACGCGGTAGAACTTCGCGGGCGAGTTGGTCACGGCGCCGTAATCCCAGTAATTGGTGCTCGTGTCCCCGCTGCCGAGGATGAACATCGATCCGCTGATATTGAAGAAGTTCGTGTTGTAGCCGGGGTTGCCAAGTGTTGCCTCCACGGCGTTGGTCGTCCCGCCGGTGGTCGTCCATGTGATGAGGATGTCGCTACCTTGTGCGCTGATCGACGTGATCTGCGGCGCCGTAACCACCGCGGTCGTTGACCCGGCGGCAGATGTGCAGCCATTGGTGTCTGTGACCGTGACGTTATACGTTCCGCTCGCTGCGGACATGGCGTTCGAAATCGACGGGTTCTGCTGGGTTGACGTGAATCCGTTCGGGCCGGTCCAACTGTAGGTGGCCCCGCTCACGGTGCTGGCGGTCAGATTCAATGTATTGCCCGCCAGAATCGGACCGTTGTTCCCCGCGGTCGGCGCGTCTGGCGCCGGATTGACCGTTGCGATCGTCGACCCGGCGGCGGACGGGCAACCGTTCACCGTCACTGTCACGCTGTAGGTACCGCTGGCCGCCGTCGTCGCGGTGGCAATCGAGGGATTCTGTTGGGTTGACGTAAAACCGTTCGGCCCGGTCCAACTGTAGGTGCCACCGGCCACGGTCGGCGTGCTCAGGTCCAGTTCGCTGCCAGAGCAGATCGGGCCATTGTTGCTGGCCGTTGGCGTCGCCGGGATGGCGTTGACCGTGGCGGTGGTGGTGCCCCCTGCGGACGGACAGCCGTTCACCGTCGTCACTGTCACGCTGTAGGTACCACTGGCGGCCGGGGTCGCGGTGGCAATCGAGGGGTTCTGCTGGGTCACGTAAAACCGTTCGGCCCGGTCCAACTGTAGGTGCCACCGGCCACGGTCGGCGTGCTCAGGTCCAGTTCGCTGCCAGAGCAGATCGGGCCATTGTTGCTGGCCGTTGGCGTCGCCGGGATGGCGTTGACCGTGGCGGTGGTGGTGCCGGCTGCGAGACGGGCAATTGTTCACCGTCACTGTCACGCTGTATATACCACTGGCCGCCGTCGTCGCGATGGCAATCGACGGGTTCTGCTGGGTCGAATTAAAGCTGTTGGGCCCGGTCCAACTGTAGGTGGCCCCGGTCACGGTCGGCGTGCTCAGGTCCAGTTCGCTGCCAGAGCAGATCGGGCCATTGTTGCTGGCCGTTGGCGTCGCCGGTGGCGTGCACCCCGGCTGGAACATGTCGCTCAGGTCATAGATGGTGGCGCTTCTTCCGTCAACATAGTCGTAGCCCGTGTCTTGAGCATCCAGCTCGCTGGTGGGAATCGCATTGGTCTGGTAAGCCAGCCCGAAGATTTCATCCATCGTTTTGAGATCCGAGGAATGGTTGTAGGGCAGGGTGCTGGCGTAGGCGTTGCCCTTGGCCAGCGGCGAAATAATGATGTAAGGCAGCGTGGTGTTTGTGTCATCGGTGCTTTCGGTTTCGTCGGTCCAGATGATGATGACGCCGTGGTCCTTATACGCAGCCGAATTCGTGATTTTCGGAATGATGATGGACAGGCAGTTGTCCCCTTCGGCGATGGCAGCCTGATCGCCAGAGTATTGGACACCATGATAGGTAAAGCTGCCTAAATAGCTGTGCATCTCGTTGTACAAGTCTGGCGTAATCCAGTTGTAACGGCCAATCGCATTGTTGGTGAGGTCCGTCCAAAACTGCGTCATCGTATAGACGTTCTTATTCGTCGTGTCGGTAAAGAACTCCATCGGATTGTGCTTCACGGCATACGCATATAGTTTTGAGCCGTTGTAGATATTGGTGCCACTCGAACGCGTTCCCGACTCGCTGACGGTCGCCTTCGAGGTGTATTCCAGGTCTTCCTGGTAACTTTTCCAGGCAATGCCCGCCGCGGTCAACTGGCCGCAGAGATGCTGACAGGTAAACAGGTTGCCCGAACCCGTGCTCGGGTCGTTGTCCGTATGAACCCCGAAGTCCGTCCCGGCTTCCGACCAGACGTAATTCGGTTCGGATGGATGCTCGCCTGTTATATTGACGCTGTAATACTTCGTGGCGTAGGAAACCTGCACCGCGTTCGAGTTGCCGGGCGTGACCAGGCTGTTGATGTAAGGCGCGGCGGGATTGCCAAGAAGTTGCTCCGGACTGCACGTCGGGCATCCCTGCACCCAATCGTGGTTTTCCAGCGGAATCACAAAGACGGTCTTGATCTGTTGCCAGATTTGTGCAGATACCGCTGAACTCAAGCTGAAAAGGACGACCAGCCCGGCAACAATCGAACGGGCGACAGTCTCCTTTGTTCGGCTTACTTTCACACATTTCTCCCGTCCTGCGACCGAAACCGACCAACGGAGAGTGCACCCCCCTCTCGCCACAAGGAGTCTTGTACCACAGCCGCCTTCCACAAGGCAAGCAGAATTCAGAACTTCCCCAGTGGTTTTAATGCGCGCCAGGTCCCCGGTGACCGGACCACTCTCTTTCGAGCCAAGAGTTGTGTTCTCCAAGGCTGTTCTCAATCTTGCAACAGGGTTTTGGGTTTGTCCAACTCCACGGGTTCGGGGCACGGATGGCTTCGTCGAGTGAACCGTTGGCAAGGGGGTCAGTCATTGAGGGGCTGTTGCCCAAATCGCTGAATTGTGGTTTTTAGTTCTCTTTCTCGGTCTGGAGCCCTCGATTTCTTGGGAAACTCGGGGTGTCAGAATACAAACGTGGACCCTCTTGTGGTGTTCGGAGCATTTGGGCAACAGCCCCTTGACTATTGACATTCAAGGTGGTGCTGGATGGCCATGGAGAACGCCCCGTCGTCAGTTCCATTCACCACCCAATCGCCGACCTGCCCACCGCCTCACAATTCACGGACCAGACTTTGCCACGCCCGGCTCGCCCGCCTCAGACGCCTTGCCCGATTTGGCCCCTCCATTTTCCCCTGTGTTCCAAATTCCGTCCCCTTCACTTAACGTCCCCCAACCTCCGCCGCCATACCATGATATATCGATAGACTTCATATCATGCCAGCACCGTCCGCCCTGTACGAATTGCCCGATTTGGCCCCTCCGGTCTCCCCTGTCTTCTTGTTTTCGTCCCCGCTCCCACGTGGCGCCCCCCGAACTCCGATGCCACACCATGACACATAAGTTCCTTTGCTCTGTTGAAATCCTCTTCTGCAGAGGGTATGGCCGGTGCGGCAATCCAGACAAAGAAGGACAGCACCACCCGACGGTACACGTTGTAGACGACTCCCACCAACAGCAGTTCGCGGTATTGCCGTGGTTCGGTGCGCGAGCGAAGGGTTTCCCCGAACTTGCGTTTGACCACGGAGATCACGGTTTCGACTTTCCAGCGTTGACGATAGAGCTGTTGTGGAAAGTTCTGATACAACAGTTGCCGCCAGCGGGTGCGCGGCGGGCACCCGCGCCTCGGAAACGGGGCGATGATGCTTTCCACGCCGAGCCACTCCCGGCAGTACCAGTGGTTAGACTCGCTGTCGAACCCGGCATCCCCCAAGAGTCGGCGGTACGGCAGGGCCTGTTGGGCCGCGTGTGCCAGTGGCGGCAATTCATCCAAGTCACGACAGGGACCGGCGTGAGCGCGTTGGGCACAGATCAGTTGGGGTCGCTCCCACTCCGCCAAGGCCCATTTCGGCCAGCCTCGCAGACGGCTGGGCCCACGCCGCCACCGGTAGTAACGCGAACAGCGCTCGGTTGTGAAACCGGTGCTGTCGAGGGCCACGACTCGCTGGCGTGCCGCTTCTCGTCCCAACGGCCGCAACGACAACTGCAGCAATCGGTCCAGCAGTGGCGCCTCCACCTTGTGCTGGAAGAACCAACACAGTGTCGAGGGATCCGGTGCCCGTCCCAGCCGCAACACGTGCGCGACACGATCGGTGGCGACCAACCACGCTTCCATTTCCCGACAGGTAAACCCTAAGTACGCCTTCAGCATCAGGCCGGCCACCAGTTGCGGCTGTGTGAACGTTCTCTTGGAGAACTTGCTGGCATAATCCGGCATCGCCCGATGCGCCAACTGGTAGGCGCGTTGCGCCATCACTAACAACGTTTGATCCGGCATGGGTTCCCACCCCCGCCCATACCATCCTCATTTCTAGCAGGATTTCAACAGAGCAAAGTTTCTTATGTATCCGCCCGGGGCTCACAGATCCATGGCTCGTCCCGATCGGATCGGGACGTCCAACCCTCGTTGGCTCGCGATGCAAGCAAAACAGTTGATCCTCGTATCTGGTGAAAGTCGGGCGGAGAGTCGAGGCACAACTCTCGATTTCGGACCTTCGACCCATTCCCAAGGGCGGGCTTTTCTCCCTCAATTTACGTCGATTCGATGGTCGGAGCCGCTTTATGAAAGTATTCGCGGACTTTCGCCGCGACCTGGCGATCCGTCATCTTGTCGACCGTTTCCATGGCGATGATGTGTCCCCTGGGCCTGGCGTGATCGAGACGCTTCTTGAGTTCACCCTTGGCCTCACCAGGACCAAAGATCAGGATGGATTCGGCATCACGAATTGCCGCAATCACCTCCGCGTAATACTGGTTGAGATGGCCTGTAAACTCCCTCTCGTGAGTATCATCCGCTTGAACCTGTTGTGCTTCGTAGGGGGTCGTCGAACGGACACCCACAAAACGTCCCGGCTGTCGTTCCACGTTCGATCGGATCTCCAGTGTCTCTTCCCCTTCAGCCGAGACGATCGCGATCACTGCCTTCCGATGATCAATCCACAAACCTACAGTCGTTTTCATGCCATATCCTTCGAGCATCATCGATAATTATCTGCCGAACGGGCCTGTCCCGCTTTGCTTTCTTACAGTGACGTTAATGAGGCCGAGATCGGGGTCGGCCAGTTTCGCGAAGGCGGCCCGACTCAGGTCGATCTTGAGCCCCTCCCCGAGCAGGCGTTTCGCTGGCCCGCGATCCGTGATTGTTACGATCACGCTTCGGTTCTCGTGCGTCACAACGACCTTCGTGCCGAGATCGTAAAACCACGAGGCCGCCGTGAGCTTGTCGGGATCGAACCGTTGACCATTGGCCATCAGTAACCCGCGATGCTTTTCGCCGTACCATGATGCCCGGTCGGCGGCCTGACAAGCCAGGCACGAAACCAGGAAGAGAGTGGCGAGCACTTCCCCTGCCGATGTGAATGGGTTTCGTGACCTCCGCCTCCAATGGCGGGCACGTTGACGAATTCGATCCTCTGTCGGGCAACTCACATTCATCACGCACCTCCTCCTTGATGAAGCTGTTTGCCGCCACGCCATGGGGCTTCCTGTCTACGCAACCAAACCTAAGCCTGAATTCCGAAAAGGCAAATCGTTCGTATGGATTTTCTCCTGCTCGAACCACCCGCTCCGTGGTACACAAGGTTTTGGAAGTGGGAATGATTTCAACGTAGGAGATAGCCCCATGCCAACTCGTCTATGCGACCGCTGTGGCCAGGTGATCGAGGACGCCGCCCTGCGGTACATCGCCAAGATCCAGGTCTATGCGGCCTATGATCCCCTGAACGTCAACTTCGAGGACATGGCCCGAGACCACACGAACGACATTGAGGAAATCCTGAAGCGTTGCGAGGGGATGACCGTTGCGAGGGGATGACCGAGGAGGAGTTGATGCAGGACGTGTATGTCGATTTCCAGTTCGACCTCTGCCGCCCCTGCCAGCGGGCGTACATCAAGAACCCGCTGCCGGCTGGCGGAAGACGCGGGGGGCACCGGGTGATTGCGGCGCTTACGAACGACCATTGAGTCGTCAGAAGGCTTTCCGGTTCCATCTCCATGAGTCACGCCCATTTTGTGACGCCACTCCTGCAGGCTCCGCACGGGATGGTGCTCCCGGGTCTGGCCCCGGCAGACTCGACGAATCGATATTGAAGCTTCTCGTCGCGGAAGTTAGAGTCCAGCCTTGTGAGACTCACTTCGTGGCGTGACGGCGTCACGCGCTACCAATGGCTGGTGCTGTTCGTGGCGTGGCTCGGGTGGGTGTTCGACTCGATGGACGCGACGATCTACGCGCTGGTCATGCAGCCGGCACTTCACGACCTGTTGCGCACGTCCGGAGCCGGACCCGTCAGTGCCAACGTCATCGGCTGGTACGGCGGGGTCGTCTTCTCCGTTTTCTTGATCGGTTGGGCCATCGGGGGCGTCCTCTTTGGCGTCGCTGCGGACAATTTCGGACGGACCAAGGTACTGATTTTTACGATCCTGATTTATGCGGTGTTCACGGGCATGGCGGCCCTGTCGCGGACCTGGTGGGAACTGGCGCTGTTTCGGTTCCTGACGGCGTTGGGCATCGGTGGCGAGTGGGCCGCCGGCGCGTCACTCGTGGCGGAAGTATTTCCCGAAGAAAAGCGGGCCCAAGCCGCGGGTCTTCTGCAGTCGGCCTGGGCCACGGGATTCCTGGTGGCGGCAATTATCGCCCTGCTCCTGCGCGACCACGGGTGGCGGCCGGTGTTTGTGGTCGGCATCGCGCCGGCGGTCGTGGCGCTCCTCGTGCGCCTGCGGGTCAAGGAGCCGGAACGATGGATCAAGGCCCGCGCCGAGGAACGACAGTCTCCCACTCGGGGCCGACAAAAACTGGCTGATTTGTTCGCGCCGGGGCTGGTGCGCTCCACCATGGTCGGGTCGGGGCTGGCGTTTGTGGCCGTGTTTGGCCTGTGGGGGGCGACGAATTGGACGCCGACGCTCATCCGCGCGTTGCCCGATATCCGAGATTTGAGTCCCTCGGAACTCACGGGCCGGGTCAGCTACGCGACGATGGTGCTCAACGTTGGAGCGGTATTCGGTTATCTGAGTTTCGGTCCGCTGGCCGACCGCCTCGGGAGACGCCCGGTATTCGCGTTGATGTGCGTGGGTAGCCTGGTGATGCTGCCCATCACGTTTCTGACACCGCGATCCTACGTCCACGTGCTGCTGTTGTTGCCGTTGTTGGGGTTTTTCAACAACGGGATCTTCAGCGGTTTTCCGATTTACCTGCCGGAATTGTATCCGACGCGGATTCGCGCGACCGGCGCGGGCTTTTGTTTCAACGTTGGACGGGCGCTGGCGTTGACCGCCCCCTTCTTGACGGGTTGTCTTGTCACAGTGCTGGGTAGCTTTGGCCGCGCCGCCAGCGCGGTGGCCGTGATCTATCTTGGTGGGCTTTTGATCTTGCCGTTCGCTCCAGAAACCAGGGGCAACCCTCTGCCGCCCTGATTTTAACTAGATTTCCGACTTGACCGGGGTCGGGCACGGGGCGAAAATTCTGGCAAGTCGGTGGGCGTGTGCGGTCGGCGCAAACGCCTTCGGGTCGCGTGGGAGTTGATCGGAAATGAACATGCCGCGCGTCCGTGAGCCGTACACTTTGCCTGGGTCCTTCTGCCGTGCCATCCGCTTTGTGGCCTCGATCCTGACGATCATCGCGGTCGCGTCCCCGGTGGAAGCGGTCGGTCTGAGCGCCGGCTCGGTCGTGACCAACATTCAACATTCTGCGCAATCCGGTAGTAACGCGACCGGATCGTCTGAGAGTCCCAAGCCAGCACTGGTCGTGAGAGAACCGGCCGTCGCCGGGTTGTTCTATCCACGGGATGCCGCACAACTCTCGCAGACGCTCGACGCGCTTCTGGCGGGCGCGAGACCGCGGGTGATGGACGGCGAGTTGCGCGCCATCTTGTGTCCGCACGCTGGTTACGAGTTTTCCGGCCTGGTCGCCGCCGAAGCCTACCGGCTGCTGGCAGGGCACACCTACGAAACCGTCGTCATCCTGGCGCCGAGTCACTATGCGTTGTTTCGGGGCGCGTCCGTGATCGCCGCGGACGTGTATCGCACGCCACTCGGGCTCGTGCCTGTCTCGGCAAAGGCCAAACAATGGGCGAGCACCGAACCGTTTGTGCTCGAACCGAAGTGTCTGGTGCAGCGTCCTCCGTGGTCGAAGCGCGCCTCGCATCCGGAGCCGGAGTTCGGTGGGGATACTCCGGAGACGTGGGAGCATTCGGCGGAAGTGGAAGTGCCATTCCTGCAGAAGACGCTGACGAATTTCTCGGTCGTCTCGATCATTACCGGCGAGGTTGACCCCGAGAGACTTGCGCAGGCGTTGGCGGACCGTCTCGACAACAAGACGCTGCTGGTCGTCAGCACGGACCTGAGTCACTACTACCCGTATGACATCGCGCGCGAGAAGGATGCGCGTTGCGTGTCCGCCATCTGCGACCTTGATGTTGAGCGGATGAAGGCCGAGGAGGCGTGCGGCAAGACCGGCGTGTTGACGTTGCTTTCACTGGCACGGTCAAAAGGCTGGAAAGCCACATTGCTCGACGCTCGTAACAGCGGCGACACGGCGGGACGGAAGGACAGCGTTGTCGGTTACGCCGCCATCGCGTTTTACTCTCCAAAGCTGCAGGCATTCAGCCGCGAAGAGCGGGAACAACTGCTGCGGCTGGCCCGACAGAGCCTCTCGGAGGTCGTCACCAACGATAAACTGCCGGAAGTGAAGACCAACGCCTTTCCGCCGAAGTTCGCGGAAGTGAAGGGGTGCTTCGTCACGCTCACCGAACATGGTCGCCTGCGCGGGTGCATCGGCCACATCCAGCCCCAGGAACCGCTCTACAAGGCGGTGATGGACAACTCCCTAAACGCGGCAACGCGCGACCCGCGATTCCGTCCGGTTCGGCCAGGACGAACTCGACAAGGTCAACATTGAAATCAGCGTGCTCACAATGCCGGAGCCACTGGCGTTCAGCTCGCCCGAAGACTTGCTCGCCAAATTGCAGCCACATCGCGACGGTGTCGTCCTGCGGATGGACGACCGAACGGCGACGTACCTGCCGCAGGTTTGGGAGGAGATACCGGACAAGACGCAGTTTCTGGACACGCTTGCGCTCAAGGCGGGCGCAGCCGCGGGCGACTGGCGCGCGCCGGGTACGCAGGTGTTCATCTACCACGTGGAATCCTTCAAGGAATCAGAGAAGTGAACCGCCGCGTGGGGCTCGCCGTCGGCACGCTGAGCGTCATGGCGACGATGACGCAACTGGCGCTCATGCGCGAGATGCTGTGCGTGTTCAGCGGCAATGAACTGGCCCTTGGCGTAATCCTCGGCAACTGGCTGTTGTTGACGGGGCTTGGCTCCTGGCTCGGACGGACGGCTGGTTGCGTGCGCCACCCCCAACGCACACTGGCGCTTCTGCTCCTGTTCGTCGCTCTCCTGCCGTTGGCGCAGGTGTTCACGCTGCGCGAACTGCGCAACGTGGTTTTTGTCCGAGGCGCAACCATTGGACTTTCCGAGACGGTGACGGCGAGCTTCCTGTGGCTGGCGCCGTTCTGCATTGTGTCCGGCTATATGCTGACGCTGGCCTGCGGCGCGCTCGCGACGCCCCAGGGCCGGGGCGCCATCGGTACCGTGTACGTTACGGACAGTGTCGGCAGCGTTCTCGGCGGAGCGTTGTTTACCTATGTCCTGGTGCGGCGGCTCGACCACTTCGCGCTCCTGAGCCTGCCCGGCGCTTGTCTGTCTCCTGGTTGCCGGGTGGCTCGCCTGGCATGAACGGCAATACTGGGTGGTGGGAGCGGCGGGTATCATGGCCACGGGATTGGTGGTAGTGTTGATCGCGATGGACGTGGACGGCGCCTCCACCGCGCGACTGTTTCCCGGCCAGCGCTTGGTGTTTCGCGGCAACTCGCCCTACGGTAAACTGGTCGTGACCGAATCCGCCGGCCAGTTGAACTTCATCGAGAACGGCGTGCCGGTGATTGCAACGCATAACATCGAGGAGGTCGAGGAAACCGTGCATTACCCGATGTCCCAACGACCCCGCGCCCAACGTGTCTTGCTGATTGCCGGCGGCGTGTCCGGGACGGCGCGTGAGATTCTCAAGTACGGCGTCGCGGAGGTGACGTACGTGGAACTCGATCCCCTGATCATCACGGTGGGCCGCCGTTTCCTGCCGGAAAGCCTCGCCGACCCGCGGATCCGGGTGTTGAATACCGACGGCCGGTTGTTCGTGAAACGCACGCGCGAGACATTTGACGTGGTGATCGTGGATATGCCGCCGCCGTCCACGTCGCAAATCAACCGGTTCTTCACTTCCGAGTTCTTTGACGAGGTGAAGCGGGTGCTCGCGCCGGGGGGTGTGTTCGCCTTCTCGCTGGGCCACTATGAAAACTTCGTCAGCCCCGAACTGGCGCGCGTATTGGCCTCGGCATCCGCGACCTTGCAGCGGACGTTTCGCCACCAACTCGTGATTCCCGGGGGCGGGTATTCTTCCTGGCCTCGGACGGCGAACTCTACGCAGACATTTCCGCGCGCATCGAGCAGTCGGGCGTGTCAACGCGCCTGGTGAACCGGCATTATCTCAGCGCGGTGTTGACGCCCGACCGGCTGGCGGACATGCAACGAGCCACGGCGGCGACGGCGACGGTGAACACCGATTTCAACCCGGTGTTATACTACCATCACCTCATGCATTGGATGAGCCAGTTCCGTGAGCGCTACGGCCTGTGGGCGATCGTGTTGGTCTGCGGCTTCGCGGCGTACCTTGTGCGGACACGGGCCGTGCCGTTTGCGATTTTCGCGTCCGGCTTTGCCGCTTCGGCGTTGGAGGTTGTGCTGCTCCTCGGCTTCCAAATGCTGTGCGGCTCCGTGTATCGTCAAGTTGGCGTTATCATCACGCTGTTCATGGCCGGCCTGGCGGTGGGGGCATTCGCGGCAACGCGGTATCGACCCATCAGCAACCGTATTCCGTTGGCGGGACTGGCCCTGGGGATCGCGCTGCTCGCGGCGATACTCCCGGCGGGATTGAAATCGCTCGAGCACGCTCCCGTGCCGATCGTCCGGGCGGCGATCGCCCTGCTCACGCTGGTGTTGGCGTCCATGGTCGGCATGGAGTTTCCCCTGGCGACGCGGACGATTTTCCGCGATGTGGCCGGCACGGCATCGAGGTTGTACACCGCGGACTTCACGGGTGCGTGCCTCGGCGCACTGCTGGCCAGCACGCTATTGATCCCGCTTCTGGGGGTGACGGCGACGTGTCTGTTGGCGGGCGGCTTGAATGCCGTGAGCGCGGTGTGGCTGTTGGCGGGGGATTTTCGATGAACACGCGCCGCCGGCGAATTCGGGTGGGCTACATCGTCATCAAGACGCTGCGCCTTACGAGTTGGTTTCTGCTGGCATTGGTGTTAACCTATTTCATCACGGGGTATGTGATGAGCGGCCAGCTCCCGCTCGGCGGTTGGGCCGACCCGAAGACGGCGCTCACGATTCACCGCCTGCTGCATGTGCCGCTGCTGGTGATGTTTGGGCTGCACGCGCTGGGCGGCATTTACCTCGCGATGCGAAGGAAGCGATGGATCCGGTGGTGAAATCGATGGGGCCGGAGAGAGAGGACGGACTTGACGCCGCACTGTTGGGCGCGCCGCAGCGACCCATGACGCGGCGGGAAGCGATCCGTTACGGTGTCACCGGGCTGGCGTGTGCCGCTGGTGTTGGCGGGGTGGCGTGGTACCTGTTCCGGCAGGCTCGCGAGGAGATCGCGCTCACCGGCGTGTTCCGGGGCGGTGGACCGAGTGATGAGGTTTGGACGCTCTGGCAGCAGCGTGGGTGGGTGAAGGAAGCCGCGCACTACCTCCAACTCGGCAACAATGTGCAGTGCAAGTTGTGCCCCAACAACTGCATCCTCGCGCCCGGCGACCGCAGCCATTGCCGAAACAAGGTCAATCGGGGCGGGACGCTGTACACGATGGCCTACGCCAACCCATGCACTTTTCACGTTGATCCGGTTGAGAAAAAGCCGCTGTTCCATTTTCATCCGGGCACGACGGCTTTCTCGCTGGCCACGTCCGGCTGTGGTTTCCGCTGTCTGAATTGCCAGAACTGGGAGATCTCGCAGAAACAACCGGAAGAGACCAAGGATCCGACCGGTCCGTCGCTACGACTGCGCCCGCCGTTGCCAGCATCACTCAACATGGATGACCTGCAGCGGTTGACCATGTTCGCCGGAAAACGTCGTGGCCGTGGCGGAAGCCCTGCGGTGCCCATCGATTGCCTACACCTATTCCGAGCCGACCGACTACTACGAGTACATGTCCGATACAGCTCACATCGCCCATGCGCACAGTCTCAAGAACATCTTCGTCACCTGCGGCTTCATCAACGAGGCGCCGCTCCGCGACCTTGCCGTGCACCTCGACGCCGCGCATGTCAACCTCAAGGGGTTCGATGACGATGTCTACCAGCGGCTCGACTCCGGCCACCTTCAGCCGATTCTCGACACGCTGGTCACGTTAAAGCAACTGGGTGTGTGGTTCGAGGTCATCAACCTCGTGGTGCCGACGTACACAGACAACCTGGATACGATCAAACGCATGTGCGATTGGCTGGTCAGTAACATCGGGCCGGATCACCCGCTCCATTTCTCGCGTTTTCACCCGGCGCATAAACTCGAGCACCTGCCGCCGACGCCGGTGGACACGCTGGTGGCGGCCCGCGACATCGCGCGCCGGGCGGGTCTGCGTTACGCCTATGTGGGGAATGTCCGCGGGTTGCCGGATGCCGAGACGACGTTCTGCCCCAATTGCCATCGGGCCATTGTCGAACGCGACATCTTCGTCGTCACGCGACTGGACATCGCCGACGGAAAGTGCAAGTTCTGCCAGACCAGGATTGCTGGCGTGTGGGCGTGAGAGTGTTGAGGATATCGTTCGGGAATGGGTGACGGGTTGTTAGACCATGCGGGGTACGCTGAAATAAACTTCCTCGCCGCCTGTGTTCGCCGAGAACGAACAGGGCAACTCTATACATGTTCACCCGCGAGGCAGTAAGATGGATGACAATGCAAACGCTTTTTGCTGCTACGTGGTGGTTTGGACGGATCGCTGTCAACCAGGCCTGGCGTCATTGGGCAAGCCATCAACGTGGACCTGGGGGCCGTGAGCGAAATCGTCCACCCATTTCAGCAGAGCAACTCCTGATGGATTCCGTCGAGCAGGCGGTGATCGCCGTGGAAATGAATCGGCAGGTTCATTCGGTCGGTCGCGGCGGGTTGCCAAACAGTTCTGGCCAAGTTGAACTGGATGCTGCGTGGATGGAGGGCGGACACCTCCGGGCCGGAGGAGTTGCGGCCCTGCGAGGTATTCTGCCAGCCGTTTCAGTGGCCCGAAAGGTGATGGAGAAAACCCCGCATGTGCTTCTGGTGGGCAAGGGAGCCGAAGGCTTTGCTTGCGAGCAAGGGTTCCGACCACAACGACTGCTGACCCGGGAATCGACACGCCTATGGCGTGAATGGAAGCGGAATCAGGCTTCGCCAGATGCCTCGGGCTGCGGGCACGATACGGTTGGCGTGATCGGTTGGCAAAAAGGGCATGCCGTTGTCGCCTGCTCAACGAGCGGGCTGCCGTGGAAGTTGCCGGGGCGGGTGGGTGATTCACCAATCATCGGCGCAGGGCTATATGCGGACGATCAAGCAGGCGCGGCGGTTGCAACAGGCCTCGGCGAAGAAATCCTGCGCTTTAGCGTGACCAGTCGAGTGGTTGAAGCCATGCGGCGCGGAGCCAGTGCCCAAACGGCCTGTGACGGAGTCATCAGTTTCATGATCCGCCGCAAACCAGAAACTGCAAAAACCATGGTCGCCGTTCTGGCGGTTCGCAAGGATGGACAATGTGGTGTGGCCGCGACCCGCAGGGGTTTTTCCGCATACATTCGCAAGGACAAGCGCATCACGGAGCTTGGGAGTTGAGGCTGCTCGCCTCTGCGGGATCTTGACGGTAGCATCAGTGAACTGTTCTACGCAGCCACTACCCACCACCAAAGAACTCCTTGGGGCCCCTGTCGGCGATGGGTTTCCCCCTTGACGTAAACCCAGCGGTTGTTGCCAAAAACCATCCGTCCTGATTTACTCATCGCATGCAAATGGACTTCCTTCTCGCCCCGCTTACGGAGGGCGGACGGATCAAGGACGCCTTACAAATTGGCTCCCAAATTGTCCCCATCCAATTTGCCCGCAATCGCCGAGCACGGCGCTACATTATCCGCCTCCAGCCTGACGGCTCCGTCCGGGCAACTGTTCCCCGAGTTGGTTCCATCAAGGAAGCCCGGGCCTTCGCTGACCGGAATGCTGACTGGATCCTCAAACAACTTCAGAAACAGCAAGAAAACCCGACCCACTCAGCCACCTGGCAGCAGGAAACGGAAATTCTGTATCGCGGCGAGAAAGTCCAATTCACCGTCAGCCCAAATCGTGACGGTCATCTTGTTCAATTTGGCGACCAGTGGTTGCACGTTCGCCACGCCGCCAATCTCCGCCCGGCAATTGAGCGCCATCTCCGCAAGCTGGCTACCAGCGAGTTGACGGTCCGGACGTTGGCGTTGGCTCGACAGCACACCGTAACCGTCCATCGCGTCACCATCCGCAACCAGCGATCCCGATGGGGCTCATGTTCCTGTCGAGACACCATCTCGCTCAACTGGCGGTTGATTCAAATGCCGGACGCCGTCAGGGATTATGTCATCCTGCATGAGCTGGCGCACGTCCGCGAGCACAACCATTCCCAGCGGTTTTGGCGATTGGTCGAACAGCTTTGCCCCAACTATCGCGAGGCAAAGGCCTGGATCACACAGCATCGGGGCCTGCTCCGGTAAAACTCAGCCGAATTTGGCCCACGTTGACCATGGTTGATCTCGCGGGGTCAAAAAGATTAGGTTGCAGGACTTCCGGGCGCCACGTGGTCCGCGTGCTGCAACTCGAAGTAGTCGGGGGGATGGGCGCTGCGGGATCGCCCTGCACGCACAAGAACTCGGCGTCAAATTTGGATACCGAGGTCTTCGACTTACCCGAAAGTTTGTGTAAATACGCGCTCGATGCCCTACGGACCGGCGAGAGGCTTACTGGAGAATTGGCCGTCGAGGGCAGGCTACATCTTTGGCCGGACATGGCGCTGGGGTCGAAATCGGCCCCGCCACAGTCAATGCCGCGTCACTCGGATCATCGCACAACCCTTGACAGGTCGCCGAAACGCGTTGTTTCGACCCACATTTTGTAAGCGGACGGGCTCCGGACCCCTCAAAACGAACCCAATTCTGGCAAACGAAGCCTGGTGACAAACTGTCCCGGTACGCCCCCCAAGCCTCTCTCGGTCAACCACGCTTTCAGAATAAGCGGTCAGCTTGCCGGCAGAGCCCGCCGCTGCCCACCACGAGGACTATCAGCGTCCGCCGCCGCCCCCGAAACCGCCTCGTGGTCGTTCTTCACGGGGCTTGGCTTCGTTGACTTTCAGTGCCCGACCATCCAGTTCCTTGCCATTGCAATCCGTCGTCGCTTTGGCGGCTTCTGCTTCCGAGCCCATCTCCACAAAGGCAAATCCCTTGGATTTACCGGTGGCCTTGTCCATGATGAGGGTGCAACTGACGACATTGCCCGACGCCTTGAACAGGTCGTGAATCTGGGCTTCGGTCGTATTGAATGAGAGGTTGCCCACGTATAGTTTCGTTGCCATGATCTCTTTCTGCTGCGGTAGGAGTTCTCAGTGGGGTTCCCGATGGTTCGGTTTTAGATTGTCACCGAGCAAACGCTCGTCTGACAATCAACCAATCACTGTGACCGTCTTCTACCTGCTGCCGCTTACTCTATACCAGGCAACCGCAGGAGCAACGATAAAGTGGACAATCCCCGCCGGGTTCGAATGAATGCGGCCATTGGGAGGATTGCATTTTCATCAACCATCGACGAAATCTTCCTCGAAGTCGGCACGCGGGGTTGTACGGTGCATCAGGGGTCACATTGCATCAGGTGGTGGAGCCAATAACGGCGACGCAGCCGGTGCGACTGCATGACAGTTACCATCCCGACCTCACGAGAAACAGTTGTACTCCCTTGGTGAGATTGCTACCCTGTTTGCAATCGGCGAGTGGTAATTAACTATTCAACAACGTCAGGAGGAACCATGTTAACAATGACCCGGGTTGTCCATCAGTTGCACGCACAGCGAAAGCGTGCCGAACTCGAACTCGAAAAACTTGATCTGGCAATCAAGGCGTTAACGTCACTTGAAGGCGAATCGGTCGCCGCGACCGCAGGAATCAGACGTAAACCCCATTTTTCCGCAGCGGCACGAGAGAGGATCGCCGCCGCCCAGCGGGCCCGATGGAGGGCACTCAAGGCGGCGCAGAAGAAGTAGCGATCTGGCCGATACGGTTCAAATTCTTCGCTGTTACGGCGATGAAGAGTTGATCGGATGGACATCGGAAATCTCCCCGCCCCTTCGGAGCTTGCCGTCCACTGGTTGCTCGATCCTGCCGTGGTGTTTCTAAACCACGGTTCGTTCGGTGCCTGCCCACGTGAGGTACTGGAGTCGCAGGGCCGGTACCGCATGCGAATGGAGACGGAGCCGGTGCGGTTCCTGACCCGCGAACTGGAGACGCTGCTCGATGCCTCCCGCAGCAGACTCGCCCGCCTGCTCAACACGGCCACGGACAATCTTGCGTTCGTTCCGAACGCGACGACCGGAGTGAATGCCGTGGTGCGATCCCTGGAATTCCGCCGGGCGACGAGATCCTGACGACCAACCAGGACTACAACGCCTGTCGCAACGCGCTGAGGGCTGTAGCGGAAAGGGCCGGAGCCAAGGTTGTGGTTGCCCAAGCGCCGTTTCCCCTGCGCGACGAAGCGCCGGTCGTCGAAGCGATCCTGTCCCGTGCCGGCGAGCGCACCCGGCTCGCCATGATCGACCACGTCACCAGCCCGACTGCCATGGTGTACCCCATCGAGAAGATCATCCGCGCCCTTGAGGACCGCGGGATCGACGTCCTCGTTGACGGTGCCCACGCGCCCGGAATGTTGCCCGTTGATCTCGACGCTCTGCGTCCGGCCTACTACACCGGCAACTGCCACAAGTGGCTGTGCTCTCCCAAAGGGGCTGGCTTCCTGTATGTGCGACCCGACCGCCAGGAGCGGATTCAGCCGACCACGATCAGCCACGGTTACAACACGCCTCGTCCCGGCCGCAACGCCCTTCACACCGGGTTCGACTGGATCGGGACCATCGACCCGACCGCATGGCTCTCCGTTGGAACTGCCATCGACTGGTGCGGTGGTCTGTTACACGGTGGTCTATCGGAGTTGATGAACCGCAACCGTGCGTTGGCCGTCGAGGGCCGACGCATACTGTGCGAATCCCTTGGCATTGAACCTCCTTGTCCGGAAGAGATGCTGGGGTCGATGGCAGCCATACCGTTGCCGCCACCATTTCAACGCCTGCCGATCACGGCAATCGGGGCCGATCCCCTGCAGACCAAACTGTTCGACGAACATGCCATTGAGGTCCCGGTTGCCCGGTGGGGCGATCCCGAACGACGCTGCCTGCGGATCTCGGCTCACGGGTATAACTCGCGTGACCAGTATGCGTATCTTGCGGGAGTGCTGAAGAAGTTGGCGACATGATGTCTGTTCGGCCAAATGCGATGGAGTCGGCGAAACTGCCACCCGCCCCCGCCCCGGAAATGGGTTGACGGGGTGTCCCTCGTCGGCTTGGGCGTTGTGCTTTTCGTCCGGGCGGGCGCGCCCGGTCCATTGAGGCGGTCAAGTGTGGATGACGGAGACTTTCCGCAAATAGCGGAACAAACCGACCTTTGCCGCCAAGACACTCACGGTGAGGCACGAAGCCCAAATTGGCTGCCTCGCCAGGACTCGAACCCGGATGTTTTTCAATACCGGCTTGACCGAATTTGAGGCGTGCTCACAACTGCGCTCACAAGATTTGGGCGCAGATTGTCCCGGATTGTCGCAGCTTGGCGCGGATAAGGGCGAACAGGGGCGAACCATCGCCATGGATTCGGTCGGGTGGCGTCTGATGGCACCGACGCAACAGGGTCAAAGAAACGGAAAGAGTTAAGACTCAACTTCCGTGACTGAAAATCTCCACCGCCGCACTGGTTAGTGATTCGTACGAACAACCCTGGTGTGTTTGTACGGACCTTGCAACTTGACCAGTCCTCGGTTGATCAAGTCGGCGACGACAAGAGTGATTTCATGATTGTCCCGCGAGAACTGTGCGACCACCTGGATCGCGTCGCCCAGCGTCAACTGCCGTTTTCTTCGGTGTATCATCCCACGCCTCGCCTTCTTTGTGGCCCAAGGCCCGAAACGCTCAACTGCTTCAACCAAACTACGTCACCATCTCCCAAATACACACCCCTGAAACGCATGTCAAGCCAGAAGTCTTCAGTTTGTTGGTTTTCAAGGCGATGCTTGTCGGCGCGGCAGTTGCCCCGCTGGTGGGTGCGGTGGCCGTCGAGAACACTCCCTGACCGCCCGCTGGGGTTGATGCTGTGCCGGTGGATATTGACACTCTGAACACATGTGTTCAACAGGCTGGACACTCAGTTGCCGCCTCCTGAGACGCACTGGAATCCCGTTGTCTCAGCAATCGGTTGATGCGCCGAGTTTTGCGTGCGTGCGGAGATCGCGCCCTCGGTATCGTCACCTGTTGGCACACCAACTGCCCCGCCGTTACACAGTGGAAAGGAACTGGGATGAGGTCACAAGAATTGGAACAACGAGAGAACTCGCTGTTCCGAGCGTGGTTGCTGCTGGGTGGCGGATTCTGGCTCGCGTTGGTCGTGTACTTGGCGTTGGATCTTCGAAGATGAATCTGCCTTCCGCGCGGTACGCAATCGGCCCGCGTCCCCATGAGATGGTCTGCAATGAATCTAGTAATTGAGGAAATTGAACACGCGGGTGATTTGGAAAGAGAACGGGTCGTGTTTACCGTGCTGAAGGAGGATAATATCGGGTTCTACTTGCTGCTTCATACAGGGGCAACGGATGAGGGGAAGGCGACGGGGAGAGTCAGAGGAACGTTCTGGTTCCCTGATAAAAAAGTGAAGGCCAACGACCTTGTTGTGTTGTACACGAAGGAGGGGTATCCGAGACGGGGAATTAATGCGGATGGGACATCGACGTACTTCTACTATCGGGGTTTGCGGGAGGCTGTGTTAAAAAAATCGAATAGTGCAGTTGTTTTGCTCAAGGCAATCCATTGGCAGAGCAGGCCACTTTCGGTGGGGCATCTTGAGAAGGACTTGGCGGCGTGAGAATCAGCGATCCGCGACCGCGATGCGAAATACACTCACTCTTTTCACGGGATTCTGAACGCCGCCGGGATCGCGGTCGTGAAACTCCCGCCGCACTCCCCGAACCTGAATGCGTTTGCGGAGCGGTTCGTCCTCTTCGGCGATAGCTCCTTGCAGCATGTGGTCCGGGAGTACTTGGCGCGCGATCACGCCGAACGCTATCATCAGGGGATCGACAATGCCCTTCCGTTTCCCGACGCTCGCCCCTTTCAGCAAGAACGGGCTGTGGTGAAGACGGAACCGCCTCGGCGGGTTGCTCAACTCCTATCACCGCCATGCCGCCGGATGAAAGTCAAGGCGCAACGGTACGATTCGTCAACTGCATCGGGACCACACCGCCGTTGTGGTTGTTGGCGACCGTCCGCTGAACCGAAACAGCATTTCGCGCCGGTCGCCTGCGTATGGCCGATCCAATCTCGAGCAGCGACGGTAGATGAGTATTTTGACCTCACAGGAGTCCAGCCTTTCTTGGAATGAAGTGTCCAGCCGTGTGAGAATTTTACCATGCGTTCAATTCACGAGTCATGTTGACACCACTTTCGACCGCACTCGTGCGCTTACTTCTTCGAAGATCGATCGTGCATCAGAATGCTGATGACCAGGATTAAACCGCCGCCGCCCGCGCCCATAAAACAGAGAATCGCCAGGCCCGGATACCCAAACAAATGGAACGAAGAATCGATCCGCATCATCAGGGCTGCGCCGACGATCAAGGCCGCCAGGATCAGCCCAATGGTGATTCGGTTGGCGACCTTTTGCATCCCCTCGATCAGGACCATCTCGTCAATGGCATCCACCTTGACCTTCAGGTCATTGCGCGCCACGACATCCAGGATTTGATTCACGCGGCCGGGCAATCGCATGAGCAGGTCTTTTAGTTCGAGTATGCCGCCGAACAGGTTGCCCGGTGAGAGAGCCTTCCATAACCGCTCCTGGAGCAGTTTTGCGCCGTTGCGTCGAATCGAGGCGTTGGGATCAAACTGCGGATCCAGTGTCCGACCGACCAGATCGAGATTCAGCAATGTCTTGCCCAACATGGTCAATTCGGCTGGCAATCGCAATCCACTCTCCCCCGATGCCTGGGTAATTTCCAGGACGACGCGGCCCACCTGCATCTGTTCCAGGGTCGCAGCCTGCTGTGCGCCCACCAGGGCGGCGATTCGGTTGCGAAAGGAGGTCTCCTGAAACTGCTCGGTGACCTCACCAATCTTGATGGCGACGGTGGCGGCGGCATCACTGCGGCCTTCACTCACGGCGAGTAGCAATTGCAATAGATTCTCCTGCAAGCGCGGGGCGATCTGCCCGGTCATTCCCAGATCCAGCAGCGCCACCCGGTGATCGTCGGTGATGAAGACGTTGCCGGGGTGCGGATCGGCGTGAAAAAAACCGTTGAACGAGGATTTGTTGCAGATAGGCCTGAAACAGCTCCTCGGCCAGTTCCGCGCCCATCAATTCCATGCGCGCTAACGGGCTCAGTGCCGTGATTTTTTTGCCGGTGATATACTCCATCGTCAACACCCGCGAGGTGGTGAAGTCCTCGATCGCCATGGGCACGACGATCCGGTGGAAACTCTTGAGATTGACATTCAGCGTGAGGAGGTTGCGCGCTTCCTGACGATAGTCCAATTCCCGCCATAAACTCCGGCGAAGCTCTTCCAGCATTTCAACGAACCGGTAGCGTTTTCCCCACTCCGTGTGCTTGTCGAGAAACCCGGCGATGTCTTCCAGGGCGTCCAAATCCTCGGCGATGATCTCGCGAATACCGGGTCGCTGCACCTTGACCACCACCGCCCGGCCATCCCGCAACCATGCGCGGTGGACCTGTCCCAACGACGCCGCCGCGAGAGGTTTGGGGTCAAAGTCGGAGAACGCCTTCGAGATTCGCACGCCCAACTCATGGGAGACAATGGCGTCTATTTCCTCGAATGGGAAGGGGCCGATGTTGTCTTGCAGGCGGGTTAACGCCTGAATGTAAGCGGGGGGAAGAAAATCCGCCCGTGTGGACAGGAGCTGGCCGAGCTTGATGAAGGTCGGCCCCATCTTCTCCAAATCCCGCGCCAATTCATCGGCGCGAGGCTCGGGTGCCAACGCTTTGTCAAACGGCTCAATTCCGAGAGTTTCGTGCAAGCCAGTATTGGCCAGCATGTCGGCGCGCCCATACTTGATCAGCAAAAAGGCGATGTCCTTGTAGCGCTTCAGATGCTGCGGCTTTAGTGAGATTCCCATAATATTATTCCCGGGCGTTACGGCCACGTTCACTTCGCCGTCAACAGCAGCACGGCAGGCGAAATCGCGCCGCCCGGCGTCCTAAAACTTCACAAGCCACGTCCGTTAGCGGACCAAGAGCACCACAACAACGATCACGAGAAGCAGACCGGCCCCGCCTCCGCCAATATAGTAAAAGTTGGCCAACAAGGGTGCGAATAGAAGGTACATAGTTTTCCTTTCGATTGTGATGGCAACTCATTTGCCATCCCGTTCTACAGTGATGCTACGCGATGGGCCGGCCGTAAGCTATGGGGTATAACCCTACGTTCCTCAATACGTGCGTCAGCCGTATACGGCGTATCACTGCTTCAACGGCTCGATGTCATTCGACTGATCAACCGCAGGCGAATTGACATCCCTCGACACCGGGTAGAACTCCTTTTGATCGGGCGGATGCGCCATCCGTAATCATATCATCGAAGCTGGAAGCGGTGCGTGGTGTTCCTAGCGCGACGCCAGCAGGTCGAACCACTTCTTTGTGGTGCTGCACGCATTGCTTGGCGAATTGCGTCAGGAACTCTTTGCGCTTCGGGTTCCCATCCTGGTCCGCCAATTGATCGGCCAGATGCGACGCATAATCCAACGCTTGTACTTGTGTCAGCAACAATCGCAATTCAAATGTCTTCCCACTGGAAAACAGCAGGTCCTTCGTGGTCGTCAACGCGATGGCCGCACGCGTCCTTTCCTCCATGGACGGCAGATGAGACATCTTGTAATTCAGCGAGCGATCCTCCTTCGCGAATTCATCCAATTGCTTCTTTGCCTGGCTGAATACCTCCGCAATCTGCTTGATCTCAGCCGACACCTTCGTGCTGGCGCTCTTGATGATCAGGATCTTGCCCACGTTGCTCTGTTCGGACGCGAGAGTATATAAGATACTGTATCCCTCGTCGCGAATCCTTGACTGCCTGCCGAAGAACGGGATCAACGGCGGCACCGTCGAACATCCCGCCGATGCCACGAGGCATACCACGGCGGCGCAGGTGAAATGGCGTGATGTCATAATGCCAGCCTCAGCGGCGCGGGCTTGGGTCGGGCCGTTACTATTTCTTGGTCTCTTCCGCCTGGTTCTGACGGGGGTATTTCGCCTTCACTTCATCATGGTGCTTGAACGGCTCAGATGAATCGAGATTGACCGTCACATGTGAACCCAACACGATGTTCTGCGGGACACTTGCCCCCGAACGCCACGTCCCGCCTTCCGACCAATAATAGACCTGACCTTGGGGTTGAAAATACACTTCCGCATCAGGGTAATACTCATAGGAGTACGAAGCGTTGACGGCGGGACCGGGCGCGGTTCCGGGGCCTTGCTGTTCATTGCAGCCGACCAGCAGCAAGCTACTGATCGCGAATGTGAATATAATGAACCTGTTTATCATGTCTCTCCTGTATTGTTGAGTGTTTATGAGAGCAAAATAAGCCGAAAGACCGTCAACCGCGATAGGGTGTTCGCCCCATTGTCTGGGGCAGAGTCTCCCGCCCGCTTTTTATACTGGCAGTTGCCGGTCGAACGGGAACTGCGGCGGAGAACTGGCGGCGGGAAGCGGCGGCTCGAACCGGCTCGACTTCCTGCCTCAATGGGAAGCGCATCTAAAGACGAGCGCCGCCAGCGGGGGAACGGAAGCAAAAAACACTGTTCGGAGTGTGCGGCGACGCATACGCTACAAGTCCAACAAGAATTGTCAGGAGAGCCAATTTCCAGCCGAAACGACGGGCGATGGGATTTGCTTCGAGCTTCAGTGTTGGCGTGACGAGGTGTGTCGTCCAAACGTCCGCTGCGCGCGAACAGACAGCCAACCCAGCAATCACATGAACGTGTCCATCAATCATTGCGCCGCCTCGTACAGGCTTCGCGGATAACCTGATCGAGCGTTTGTCGATGTGCGATGGCCCGATCGATGAACTCTGAGTACACATCCTCGCGCACCAGAATCTTCTGCGTCGAGCCGGGCTTCTCCTCACCCCACGATACATATCCCGGGGCCTGTTGTTGCAGCACGTGGAAGACCTCAGTGGAAATATCTATGACATGTTCACGCATCTGTATCTTTTTTCCACCCATCTGCCTCGAATAGCGTCGCCCGTGTTCGTCTCGCTTCCGGCGTACGCCTGTCGAGCGGGGGCAGGAACCTGTCGAGCATGCCTGCCGATGTCCGGGTGTTCTTCATCACACCAGACACTAATGGCATTCACGGAAAGCCTGAACTTACTGGGTTCCCTATTTTCGAGTGGGAAATCACCCTAGAGAATCCACCGCGGAAAAGCTGTGGTTCCTTCAGGCGGCTTATGTGACTTCGCTCTGTTTCGAGCCGCTGCAAGCCACCGTGGCGAATTTCCAAGAGGCGCGGGCCGTTGCCAGGGAAGCATGATCGCAGCATTTCCCAACGGTCGCAGCTTTGGGAGGTCCGCCGCAGGTATCGGCGTTTCCGCAGCGTTGGGCCAAGCCCAACCGGCCGTGCCGTGTTTGCCGCAAAGACCAGGGCTTGTGCCTCATCCGTGTGGCCCGTATTCCGGTGGTGTTGCACGCCGTTAATCGTGTATCGAATCCACCACGTTTGGCTCCGTGGTGGCATGTACGTGTGAACTCTGCCTATTTCGCCTCGATGTCGTCCTTTCATCTATCTGTCCCTCCACCTGAAAGAACGTGAAAGTGCGTGATAGATGTGTCGTAGAAGCAAAATAAAGCGGAATCTCTTGTGTCCTCGGGAGGGTCAACTTGGTCCAAGCGCCAGCCGTCCTAGGCAAAAAAATTGGCTGCCTCGCTAGGACTCGAACCTAGACATTCCAATCGGGAGCCTTTCCCCGTTCACAAAAGAGCGATTCCAGCCAATAATTATGGGCTTTTCTGGATGTTCGCCACTTCTGTCATTCCGTGAGTTTTCAGCGGTTTTCAGCCCGTTAGGGCAAAATAGGGCAAAGGCGTTTTGCCGACTGTGGCACTGTCGGCAAGACCGCTGCGACGGCCCGCGTTCACGCGACGATGGCCGCTGGTGCGCGTCCACGTCGCCAAGGCGGGCTTGCTTCGTCCTGTCGAGCGTGGTAGCCTCTGGCCGATTCAGCAAGGTAAGGAGAATTATCGAGAGCCAGTAACCCAAAATCATTCCGCGTAGCTTCGGTGGCTGTCCAGAGAGAAACTTGGAACTTCTGCAAAGAGGACGGCGCTTGGAGGTACGCCCCGCGCTGGGGCGTGCTGAAAGCGTTCCTCTTTGGGCATCCAAGTGCCTTCTCTGGAGCGTGAGTAGGTGCGCTCCTTTTTTGTGACGGCTTCCGTAGCGAACGGCCAACGGAGCCTGTCCATGAAAAGAGCATTGAGGATCGTCATTGTGGCGTCGGCAGTCCTGTCGCTTTGTGGTTGCGGTGTGGTCTACCAATCGAGGGAGAATCAGATACTTAGAAACGCATCCGAAACTGGCTACGGCCCACAGCCGCTCGCGAACTATCAGGACACAGAAAAGGACATCATCCTTCGCAGTCTAAGAGACCCAGAAAGCGCAAGGTTCAATTTTGTCGCGCTCAGGGGATCGGCGATTCAGAGCCACTTTCTCGGCATGGAGCCGATTCTCGTATGGGTGAGCGAAGTACAGGTCAACGCCAAGAATGGTTACGGCGGATACACTGGATTCCAGCCGTATTATTTTGCATGGCATAACGGCGAGTTGGTCGCCACAGGTAGCGCCAGAGATTATCCTTCTGGAATTCGTCCGATTGGCCCGATTCGCCCTCGCGAGGCCGACATTGATTGGAGCTACGTCAAATGATTCTACGTTGGGCGCTGGCGGTATCGGTTCGGTACGGCGTCAGAAAGAAGGGGTGATGTCGTGCCATCCCTACCCAACGATCACCCAAAGGATGCTTCTCAAATCGCGCGTGTGCCATTCGAGGAAGCGATTGCCGCGATTCGAGACTGGGTGCCACTCTCCGATGCAGACTTGCACACGCTGGCGGAAAAGGCGCGTTGCAATGGTTGCCGCCTTAACCTGGAATTGGTTCGCGGCATCTTGGCCGACGTGAGGGCAATTTTGCAGGATGCCCTCACAATGCCAGTTGGACGACAGGGCTTTCGATCTCTTGTCAACGAAGTGCTGAGGCCGCATGGTGGGGCGCTCACACCCGCGGAAGCTGACCTTTGATCTGAGAGTCCCGCAGGACAGTCGTTCGATTCGCGGATGCCTCGCCTACGGCTTCCCCGTTGTTTTCGGATTCACGGTTTATGACTCTTTCGAGAGCCAGATGGTTGCGAGTAGCGGAGTCGTCGATTTGCCCGCTCCCACCGAATCCGTGGTCGGCGGTCACGCAGTTATTTTGGTTGGATACGATACGGCGACGCAGCGGTTTATCGTCCGCAATTCTTGGGGAGATTCGTGGGGTCATTCCGTTATTTCACGATGCCTTTTGAGTACGTTTCGAACGCGGGGCTTGCAAGTGACTTCTGGTCGATCCGGCTGTCGAGTAATCAGCGTTTTGCTAGATTCCAGCCAGGTATGAAAAGCAAGGCAATCGTATTTTTTGCGTCACTCGCAGGGTTCCAGCGTTCTTTTTCTACGTCATCGTCCGACCGGGCGCGAGGATACTCAATCATCTTATGTATCCCGATTTGGCTGGGCTTTCAGATACGATTTTTGGATATTCATTATTGATTTCGGTACTGATGGGTCTGGTCTGCGCTTTGGAGATTTTCAACATGATGTCTAGCGGTTCTCGCTCTCGCGGTCGCAAGCATCGTCCATGAAGTCGCAACACCCTCTCGTTCGTCGCTTCGGTTGCCAATTGGGAGAAGCGCGGAGTTGGCGTTTACGCTGGCAAGAGCTTCGCCGTCGCGACGCTTGCGCGAGGTAGGCAGGTCGAGATAAGAGTTCGAATCCAAATAAACGAGCACTCCGAATCGTCCTCTATTGTATCGGCTGGACGATGCTCTTTTTTGCCTGTATGGGCGCTTGGAGTTTTGCCCTGCACGGATCGCAGTACGTTGACCGGGCAACTGTCGGTTTGTTCGTCGGAGGCGTTGCCTGCCTGTGGATTGGCAGCGAGGTGAAACTATGACCCTGCTTTGGCAAGGAAATAAGTTGACTAAAAAGTAATTATCCTGCCGCTACCATACCCGTGTAGCATCCCGCCGTTACTCGACTTCGGGGCCGATACTTTTCCGCGAGGGCGACAATGGGGCTCTAAGCTGGGCATCCGTCAGGTGTTTGATTGGCTCGGATAGCCATATCGCCCTTTCAGTTGGTGTAACCGCGCCAAGACTCGTACCCGTTGCCAATTTACGCACCTGTCAGTTTAGCCCGTAGATCGTCGCGTCGCTTGCGGAGCTTAACGTATTGCTGGCCTTGGGGAGTCTTGTGCCATTTGGCGTGTTCCTGTTCGTCGGAGTATTGGCTGGGGCGTCCTCTGCCAGCCCGCTTCAACTCAATTTCTGTGGCGTCAAGTTGTGTCTTCAATTCCCAAGTTGAAGGTTGCCGTGGCGCTGTTATCGCGGCGCTGGCATTGTGCGCTGAGGATCGACGGGCGTTGCCCTTCGGTGTCCACGTCCGCAACACGCTTTGCCATTTCGTCAGCGGTTTGCCCGCCTTGTCCTTCCAATCCCGCGCTTCCCAGTAGTGGAAAAACCGCTCCGCTTCCCCGTCAGGTAAGCCGCTGCGCTCCGCTTCCTCTTTCACGACTTCAAGAGTTGGAATCACGGGCGCGCCGTTGCGCGCTGTGTGTGTGTCCAATCTTCTGGGGTCTGGTTTTTGGATTCTGGATTCTGAGTTTAACCCTGCTGCGCCGTTGTCTGGATTAAGGATAGGGTTATCCTTCGGGGTTAATGGTGGCGTTATGCCCTCGCCAGTCAGCTTCGGGTTGCCGCCCTGTTTCCCCAGCGTCGGGCCTCCACTGTGCGGCGCTCATCATCCACCATGCGGCGCGAGTAGATCACGCCCTTGTCATCGCGCGAGAAAACACCTGCTTGTTCCAGCATGGCGAGCAGGCGTTTCACTTCAGCCAACTTCGCGCCGATGCGTCGCGCCAGTTGTGCGGGCAACATAGGCTTGCGGTTTTCCTCTAAGTAGCCGCGCCTGTCACTCATTGCCATTAGGCAGAGCATATCTGCCCACAGTCCCCGCGCTGCGAGACTACAACCGCGCAGTTGAAAATCTGAGAGCCAGTCGCGGGGAAAGAATTTGCAGAACGGCATCTTCACGGTTGGACGCACTCACTCTCTGGGCGGGCGGATTCGGCACTCACGATCTTACGCCGCGCCGCCTTCCAGCTTGGCAGAGAGGAAGTCACGGACACTTTGCAGGTGAATCAGCCGCACGCCCGTTTTCGCACCACGCTTACGAAGGCACACGCTCTTGATCTTGCCCGCGTTTATCAGCAGGTAGATGTAGCCACGTTTCAGCCCAAAAATGCGCTGCACGTCGGGGATGCGACCGAACTCAGGCGGGACGGGAGCACACACAGCCGCTTCCACTGGCGCTGTGGTTTTTTCCGCGCCCACAGTACGCGCTTTCTTGGTTGTCATGCGTATCACCGTGAACCAAGGGTGTAGTCGAGCGGAAGGGGATGCACAGGAACACTGCGGCTCAGTGTTCGGAAACAAGTCGGAAGCTGGCAAGAATGCAGCTACCGAGAGTCGGTGACTATCCGCTGGACTCTCCGATCTGAAACCCCGAAGTGCTCCGCTGTGCAGTGCACTGCGTAGGTGCGCGCCTTCCGCATCCCGTGGTGAACTTCCCGCACGTCGTCTGTGGTCACAGCCTTGAAGCGCGGCTTCACTCCCTTCAAACTCAGGTGCAGGTAGCGCCGCGTGGCGTGCGCGACGAGAGCGAAGGCAATCTCTTGGTCTTTGGGAGTATCGAGCTTGAATCCCTTCAACTCGTTACGGATGAAATCTTGGACTACAGGCGTCAGTGCCGTTTTGATGCGCTTCAATTCTTCACGGAAGGCGCGCGCCACGATCTCAGGCCGAAGGTTCGGACTTGCGCCTCTTGGGTGTGATGGCGTCAGCCGTCTGAGAAGCTGGTTTGCTCGCGTCGCCAGCGTTCCCTTCTTGCCGTGGTGTGCAACGAAATAGAGTCGTGCCAGTAAGTCGGCAAGCAGCGGGTCTGACAGCCGCCCAACTCGGATCGTAACGCATCGCGAGCGGCAACCACTTTTCGGGATTCTCCCAAGATACGTTTGACGGCCTCGCTGCCATCATCACAACGAAGCTCATTCAGTCGCTCAAACTCTCGAAAGTCGCGTTCGCGCGCCGCACCGTTGCGAAGGCCAGCGCGAAGTAGTTTCTCCGCTTCTGCGCGGGTAGCGAGCAAAGTCTTGTACGCGAGTTGACCGCCCGCGTCGGCCATTCTCACTTCGCGGCCTTCGTGATGTCTGGCAGTTTGTCCATCGCCGTCCGCAAATCTTCGGTGCTCGGTGGGTGTAGCCGCGCGATATTGCCGCGCTGTCGTGGCCGATGATTTCCCGTGCCAGTGCGTCTGACACACCCGCTGCTTTCAGGAACGTCGTCGCGGAGTGCCGTAGGCTGTGGAAACTCAATTCGCCAACTGGACGGCTCGCGTTGCGGCCCTTGCCCGTGCTTTGCTTCGTGCGTGGCTCTGCAAGGCCAGCCGACACGAGCACTTCGTAAAATCCGTTGCTCAGTGTTCCCGTCCACTTCGCTGACGCTGATGCTTGCTGGAAGATTGGTGCGTCTGGATTTTCCGTGGACGGCAGGCTTTCGAGGTAGTCACGCAAAGGCTTGGCGAGGGGGAGAATCATCCGCCGTCCCGTCTTGCCCGTGGTGAAGGCGACTTCCTTTGTCTGCAAATCCACCGCGCGCCATGTCAGCCGCGCAATGTCGCCAAGACGCGCGCCCGTGTAGATGCCAAAGAGCACCATGCCGCGCCAATCGGTGTCACCACACGCTTGCAGCACGCGGCGAAGCTCTGCCGCTGTGAAGGGCCGACGCTTGGACTCGCCGCGTACCTTCAGTTTGTCCACGACAGCGGCGGGGTTGCTTGTGATTAGCCCCTGCTTGGCAGCGCCGTTGAGAGCAGCGCGCAACACTTTCACACCCAAGTTTGCGGAGTTGCGGGAAAGCTCTTTCGCCATTCGATCACGGAAGCGCCCCACTTCGGCGGGCGTGATGGAAACGATGTCCTTATCCGCCTTCGCCCCAAGGAAGGCTAGGAATCGCTCCACGATGCCCCTGTAGCGCACGAGAGTTGTCGGCTGTGATTCAACCTGCTTCGTGTCCAGCCAAGACGTGAGCCACTGCCGCACGCTTTGGCGTGGCATGTCTTCCTGATTTGCCACGGCGTAGATGCCAGAGACGGCTGACGCGACAAGCTCGCGCGCTGCCGCTGGCGTCAGTCTTCCCGTCGCAGCGAGGCCATTTGCCTTTTCCAACGTGCCCGCGAACTCCTGAGCCTGCTTCTTATCCTTGAACTTGGTGGACTTGTAGTGGCGCGCCCCGTCAGAGGTGAAGTAGGCAACCTGCCAGTAAGGGGATCGCGCTCGCTTGAATAGAGTAGCCATAGTGCCAACAGTAGTGCCAACACTCACCCGTGTCAAGCGTGTCATGCAATGCCGTATTTGCAAGGACTTATGGAAGCCGTGATTGGAAAAAGGTCACACGGGTTCGAATCCCGTTGGGGCCGCCAATTCTGTTACGGCAGGTCAGGATCGTATTGGCTGGCAGGCTTAGAGCCCCTAACAAAACCAGCAGCCGCAGGCTTTAGCCTGCGCAGGTAATCTGGTTTTCACGCACCCTAAAGGGTGCGGCTACGATCAAAGTCAAGTTTTGTTGGGCGCTCTCAGCGCCAGCGGAGGACGCTGAGGATGTTGGAGAAATCATCCGTCCAGACTCTGGCGTTTGGTTCCGGCGGCAGCAGCTTCACTCACGGGCTGCGGGTAGCGCCTTCAGGTCCTCCGTCCGCCGGGCCATGGCGACCATTCGGAGGATTCTTTCCCGGGGAGCCGGCGACAAATCCCTGTCGTACAGCGCGACCAGGCCAGCATCATGGGCC
This sequence comes from uncultured Verrucomicrobiae bacterium, assembly GCA_963766065.1. Lineage (GTDB taxonomy): Bacteria > Verrucomicrobiota > Verrucomicrobiia > Palsa-1439 > Palsa-1439 > Palsa-1439. The sequence goes on along the minus strand of CAVYAC010000096.1, from coordinate 1,758 downwards.
AGATTGCCCATCGCGGGTTCCAGATTGAGGCGACGATTGGTCATGTGGAATGCCAGAATCCCGTTCTGGGCAAGCTTCTCCGGTCGAGACGAAACGCTTCCCGCGTGGCCAAATGAACGGGAATCGCGTCGGAGCTGAACGCATCCACGGCAATCAGGTTGTAGTGATGATCGGGCGCGTCTTTTAGGCGCAATCGGGCGTCCCCGAGAACGACATCAAGTTTTTTGGCGAGGCTGAGCTTAAGAAACGTAAAACAATTCGTGTCGCGGGCGATGCGTTCAACGGCCGGATCGATTTCGTAGAATGTCCAGTTCTGGTTGGGGCGAGCATAGCAGGCCATGGCTCCGGCTCCCAAGCCGACGACCGCCACGTCGGTGCGGGACTCGTCACGGAGTTGAGTGAACATGTCAAACACGCGTCCGATGGGGCCGCTCGTGTGGTAATACGCCAGCGGCTCGGATTGGCGCGCGGGGTCGAGGCTTTGTCAACCGTGAAGCGTGTTGCCGTGTACCAGCTGATGGAATTTGCCCTGGGCATCCTCGGTGACTCGCAGGACGCCGAAGAAGTTGCGCTCCGTCAGCAGCACGCGTCCGTGCGTTCCGACGTACCCGAGGCAACCGGCCACAAGCATGGCTCCCAGGACAGGCTGAAGCGGATCGGCTGTTTCACAAATCGATACGACAAGAGCGCGGGGATGCCGAAGGTCCAGAGCGTATTCAGGTGACCTGGATTGGCTTCAAAGGGCCCGGGTCATGGCGATCAATGCCATCGTCGCTGCGCCAATGCCCACCGCCCAAATCACGTCTGCCCAACGGAAGCGTGGCGGTTGCGAAGAGGTGTCCCCAGACGGCCGGATGGAACAGGCGACGATGATTGCCAGTGGATATTCCAGCACAGACTTGAAAACCAGCGGCGCAATCAATACGTTGAACAGTCCGCCAAGAACTCCTCCCAAAGACAGGCACAGATAGAACTCGGTCAAATACTCTTTCCCCGGCGGTCGGTCCCCGCGCCAATCCCGCATGGCAGATCATGGCCGCCGTCCAAAATACCCACAGAATACATGACGACGAACAGCAGGGCAGGTTCCGTTGCCTCAACGATAAACGTGACGGTCAGCACCACCGCGGGCAGGCAGAGCACGCGGCCCATCGCGGGAGGTGGAATTCCACCGGCTTCCGCGCGAAGACGAGTATGAATGTGAGCAGATACAGTGCCAACAGCAGGGCCCAAAACAGCGGGAACGGCGCCACGTCCGTCGTCAGGTACATGGTCACTCCCAACATCAAACTCGACGGCACCGCGGCCAGAAACACCCAGTGCAGCCGTCGCGTAAGCGTTATGGCGGTCGCGCGGTTGGATGTTCCGGTCAACGGCATGTTCTTCGGGCGCGACGGGGTTCTTCGCCGCAATTCTCGCCAGCACCGCCGATGGCTTGCGAGCGCCACAGAACCAACGCGCAACCGATGATCAGCACGGCAAGCCCCCCGTAGAACAACGTCCAGGGCCAGGCCTGTTGTTTCAGGAGAAAGGTCGGTTCGAGGAAAGCAATGTAGCCCAGCAGCCCGACCATCGAGCCGATGTTGCTGGCGCCATAGAGGAAATACACATCATGCGCGTGCGGATGCTCGGTGCTGGCAAACCACTTTTGCAACAACAGGGGCAGTAGCCAACACGACCAGAAACGGCAATCCCACGGGTATCACAAGGCAGACCACCAGCCAGAGCGGATCAGATAATCCGAACGGGGAAGGTGCC